>JBAYIE010000022.1:0-72858 GCA_041665785.1 Bacteroidia bacterium
ACCACGATTCCGAAGAATGCAGCTCCTTCAACCAACGCAGCAGCAACAATCATGTTTGCTCTGAGATCACCGGAAAGTTCAGGTTGACGAGCTATAGATTCAAGCGCGCTTCCACCGATACGACCGATACCTATACCTGCACCGATTGCTGCCAGACCGGCACCAATACCAGCACCCATTTTAGCAAATCCCGGATCAGTTACCGCTTGTAAGAGAATGTTTAAAAGTGTCATAGTTGTTTTGTTTTAGTTGTTATTGATTTTAGTTGAAATTAATGCTTAGTGATGATCTTCGGCATGATGATGCTCTTCTACTGCAGCACCGAAGTATAGAGATGAAAGCAATGTAAAAACATAAGCCTGCAGGAAAGCAACCAGCAATTCCAGAAAATTCATGAAGGTAGTAAAGGCTACCGAAAATACAGAAACTCCCAGTCCAAGTGCAGAATTCATTGCCCCGAAAATAAAAATGAGACTAAAAAATCCGAGAATAATAATGTGTCCGGCTGTGATATTGGCAAACAAACGAATCATCAATACAATGGGTTTGTTAAACATTCCGATAATTTCGATCGGAACCAATAAAATCCACAATACTTTAGGTACACCCGGAGGTAAAAAGATATGTCCCCAATAACTTTTATTTCCGTTGAAGCTTGTGATAACAAAGGTGAAAATTGCCAGCACCATGGTTACCGCTATGTTACCTGTAACATTGGCTCCACCCGGAAAGAATGGAATTAAACCAAATGCATTGTTGATCAGAATAAAAGAAAAGATGGTTAACAGGAAAGGCATGAATTTCTCGTATTTCGGTCCAATCGAAGGTTTAGCAACGTCGTCGCGGATAAACACAACCATCATTTCAATCAGGCTGGCAATTCCGCGAGGAGCTTTCTTTCCGTTTTTGCGGTATTGTCTAACCGTACTGAATACCAATAAAAACAAAATCGCTACCGCCATAAACATGGAGGCTACATTTTTGGTGATGGACAAATCATAAAAGGAGGCATGTTCATCTACACTTCCATCTTCATTAACCGCCACCAACTTATTGTCTTCGAGTTTATACCCCTGATAAGCGGCATGCCCATGCTCGAACCTTGACGATGAGAAACAATGTATACCGTTTTGGTCTTTAATAATAACAGGGAGAGGAATAGAAATATGCGTGTGGCCCAGTGTAGCAATATGCCAGTCGTGGGCATCTGCGATATGCTCCATGATGAGTTTACCGGCATCCAGTTTGTTGGATTCATTGTGGTTTTCATCGGTATGAGGTGTTACTTCATCGGCATGCACAACCTCATCTGTATGTGGCGCGGAAATTTCCTCAGCGGAATGCTCTTGTTCCTGTTTTTCGGTTGTATGTTCCTGAGCAGTTGCCACTTTAAGGGCAGCATAACCAACATATACAACAATCAAAAAAACCGGGATTAAATATCTGAAAATCTTTTTGTTAGTTCGCGCCATGGAGCGGTTTATTTTTTTAAATCGGGGCGCAAGTTAACCACAAGGAGATAAATTTCAAAAGATGTGTAAAAGAAATAAAGCAAAATATATACCACAATAAACTGAAGCTCATGTACAGGGCTGAACAACAAATATATCAACAGCGGGAATAAGGAAAACACAAATCGAATTCCAATAGCACCGTAGGTACGATTAATAAACGTTTTGTTGCTTTTTTTAAGTCCTGATTGAGTAATGCTGCCTGTTACGAATGATAGCAAGTAAAAATAAATCAACGCCAACCAGGTAATGCCTGCAATGGCATATTGAGATTGAAAAAATTGTACAATTCCCAAAACGAAGGCCAGGGCCAGAGTAAACAGGCTTAACTTTCGAATAAAATGATTTGATTTCATAAAGGTGCAAAGGTAATTGAAACCCCTTTCCGAACAAATGGTACTTCGTTTCCTGTGCAATCGTTCATCTGTTTATTTTTAGATTCCCGGGATGAAATTGAGCACATTTTCAAAACCTGAATTGCTTCAATGCCTTAATGCTAAAGGAGTCTTGTATTGATTTTTGAAATTCGTAAGGCTTTTTATATGAATTCCTATATCTTTGCCGGCTTTAGTTGGAATACCGGTGAAGAAGAGGGATTATATTCTGGAGTTTAATAAAATGCGGTTCGGGGCTAATACCCTTGAATTCAGCCTTCAGGATGCATTTCTGGAGTATATGGGAAGTAGTGTTCGCGGTGTTGATGCGATAGCGACGGCAGAGGTCATTAAAACCGACTCCATGTACCAGGTTACTGTTACATTGAACGGTAAGGCTGAGGTAACCTGTGACCGGTGTCTGGATGAGTTTGAATGTCCGGTTTCAGGCAGTTACTTACTGATCCTGAAGATAAGTGAAGTAGAACAATTCGACGACGATGAGATTGTTTACATCACACCGGCTACTTTTGAATATGATCTGTCGCAGTTCTTATACGACTGTCTGATGTTGAGTATTCCGCTAAAAAAAGAATGTTCTTTGGGTAAAAAAGCATGTAATCCTGAGGTAATCTCGAGATTGATGCATACCGGAGAAGATGAAAATGAAGAAGAAACAAATGTTGATAAACCGGAAGCTGACCCGCGTTGGGAAAAGCTTCGGAACATGATAGAACCAGAAGATTAAACAAAAAACAACTTAAATTAAAAGCATATGCCTAATCCAAAACGAAAAATGTCGAACTCCCGCCGGGACAAAAGAAGGACTCACTATAAAGGTACAGCACCTACATTATCAGTTGATTCTACATCGGGTGAGACTCATTTAAGACATCGTGTAACCGCTGACGGTTTTTATAAAGGAAAACATGTTTTTCCTGATATGAAAAAAGATGTATAATTGTTTCCACTAAACTGAGTCCTTGTGCATGAAAATTGGCTTTGATATTATGGGGGGTGATTTCGCCCCCAAAGAATCCATATTGGGTGCAATCCATGCCCTCTCCGACTTAAAGAACGGGGAAATCCTAGTGCTTTATGGCGACGAGGAAATTGCCCATTCTCAACTTGCATCGCAAGGTGCAGATCTTTCACGGTTTGAATTTGTTCATACAACCGAAATCATTGGCATGGGCGAACACCCTACCAAAGCTATCGGCCAGAAGAAGGATTCCAGCATTGCTGTAGGTTTCAGGCACCTTGCCACCAAAAAAATTGATGCATTTGTAAGTGCCGGAAATACCGGTGCCATGCTTGTAGGTTCTATGTTCTCGGTTCGTGCCGTTGAAGGGGTTATACGTCCCTGTGTAACCACCATCATTCCCCGTCCAAATGGTAAATTCGGCTTGTTACTGGATGTTGGTGCAAATGCGGATTGCAGGCCGGATGTGCTATATCAATTTGGTATCCTCGGATCCCTGATGATGAAACATGTGCATGGAATATCCGATCCCCGGGTTGGATTATTGAGTATTGGTGAAGAAAAGGAAAAGGGAAATCTGGTAACCATTTCCACACATCAGATGATGGAAGAATCGGCACCCTTTCATTTCGTTGGAAATGTGGAAGGACGCGATTTTCTATCCGACAAAGCTGATGTTATTGTGTGTGAAGGATTCACCGGCAATATTGTACTCAAAACCTTCGAATCTATTTACTATGTTATGAAGAAACGAGGTATCAACGATGAATACTTCGATAATCTGAATTATGAAAACTATGGCGGAACTCCGATTTTAGGGGTGAACGCTCCGGTAATTATCGGACATGGAATTTCTAATGCAAAAGCCTTTAAGAACATGATCCTGTCTGCCCGCGATGTGGTCGATGCTAAATTATGCGATATCATACGCGAATCTTTCCATGATTTTGTTCCTCCGGTTCAATAAAAAATGAATAAAATAACTGCTGCGATTACCTGTGTGAACGGTTATGTTCCACCGGATGTCCTCACCAACAAGGATCTTGAGGGAATGGTAAGTACCAACGACGAGTGGATCGTTTCCCGAACCGGTATAAAAGAACGCCGGATTCAAAAAGAACCCGGAATGGCTACATCGGATATGGCTGTGGAAGCTGTGAACGGATTACTTAAAAAACGCGGAATTGCAGCAAGCGACCTTGAAATGATCATTTTCGCTACCGTTACAAGTGATATGATTTTCCCTTCAACTGCTTGCATTCTGGCCGATAAAATTGGTGCAAAGAATGCATGGGGTTATGATCTGGCTGCTGCCTGTTCAGGATTTTTATTTGCCCTCGAAACGGGTGCTACTTTTATAGAGTCAGGTAAATATAAAAATGTTTTGGTTGTTGGAGCTGATAAAATGTCGGCCATCATTGACTATACCGATCGCAATACCTGCATCATTTTTGGAGATGGCTGCGGAGCCGTGTTGCTGGAGCCAAATACAGAAGGCTTAGGCGTGATCGATTCGGAGTTGCATATTGATGGCGAAGGTCGTCATTATTTGCATCAAAAGGCCGGTGGTTCACTAAAGCCACCGACCCATGAAACCATTGATGCCAAAGAACATTTTGTGTATCAGGATGGAAAGACCGTGTTTAAGTTTGCCGTAAAAGGCATGGCCGACGTTTCAGCAAGTATCATGGAACGCAATAACCTGAAATCGGAAGACGTTACATGGCTGGTTCCGCATCAGGCAAACTTGCGCATAATCGATGCTACGGCAGATCGCATGGGTTTATCAAAAGAAAAAGTTATGATCAATATCGATCATTTTGGAAATACCACCAATGGAACTATTCCCCTGTTACTTTGGGAATGGGAAAATAAATTGAAAAAAGGCGACAATCTGGTATTGTCTGCATTTGGAGGTGGCTTCACCTGGGGCGCTATTTTTGTAAAATGGGCCTATAATTCGCAAAATCAGGGTTAAAAAGGCCAAAAAATCAATAAATCGCCTACCTTTTACGAAATTTCTATACTTTAGCATACTCAATAACAATTCTTATGGAATTAAAGGAAATCAAAGAACTTATAAAGCTGGTCTCAGAAGCAGGTGTTTCTGAAGTGGATGTTGAACGTGGAGACTTTAAGCTCTCCATTAAGAAAACGGAAGAAAAAACGGTAGTAGTACAAGCAGCTCCTCAGGTAATGTCAGCTCCGGTTGCTGTTCCGGCAGCTTTGCCTCCATCCGGTTTTCCTGTTGAACATATGTCGGCTCCGGTTGCAAAAACCGAAACAGCTACAGGTGCAAACCTTATAACGATCAAATCGCCGATGATTGGTACCTTTTACAAATCGGTCTCTCCCGAAAAACCGGCATTTGTACAGATAGGCGATGAAATAAAACCAGGCATGGTACTTTGTATTGTTGAAGCGATGAAGCTGTTCAACGAAATTGAATCGGAAGTTTCGGGTAAAATTGTGAAGGTGTTAATTGAAAACGCATCACCGGTTGAATACGATCAACCACTGTTCCTGGTTGAACCGATGTAATGAAACACCCGGCTGCTGTTTTACATGGCCGCAAAAATTGAATCCAAACTATGTTTAAGAAGATCTTAATTGCCAACAGGGGAGAAATAGCTTTACGCGTGATCCGTACAGCCCGTGAAATGGGCATTAAAACGGTAGCCGTTTATTCCACTGCAGATAAGGAAAGTTTACATGTGCGATTTGCCGATGAGGCAGTATGCATCGGACCTCCACCCTCGCCTCAGTCATACCTGAATATGGCCAATATTATTGCTGCGGCCGAAATTACCAATGCGGATGCCATTCATCCCGGATACGGATTCCTGAGCGAGAATGCTAAATTTTCGCAGGTATGTCGCGATCATGGCATCAAATTTATTGGCGCCTCTCCGGAAATGATCAATGCCATGGGCGACAAAGCCAGCGCCAAAGACACCATGAAGAAATCAGGAGTACCGGTTATTCCCGGCTCCGATGGTTTGCTGGATAATCCGGATCAGGGTCGTCAACTGGCTAAAGAAATCGGTTACCCGGTGATCATCAAGGCCACAGCAGGTGGTGGTGGACGCGGAATGCGTATCATTACGGCTGATGAAGAATTTGAAAAAAACTGGGATTCTGCTCGTCAGGAGGCAAAAGCTTCTTTTGGCAACGACGGTATCTACATGGAGAAATATATTGAAGAGCCACGCCATATCGAGATTCAATTGGCCGGTGATCAATACGGCAATGTGTGTCATTTAAGTGAACGCGATTGTTCCATCCAACGTCGTCACCAGAAACTGGTAGAAGAATCTCCCTCACCTTTTGTAACCCCTGAACTGCGCGATAAAATGGGAGCTGCAGCCATTGCCGGAGCCAAATCCATAAACTACGAAGGATTGGGAACCATTGAATTTTTAGTGGACAAACACCGGAATTTTTATTTCATGGAAATGAATACCCGCATTCAGGTGGAGCATCCGGTTACTGAAGAAGTGATTAATTATGATCTGGTAAAGGAACAAATTCTGATCGCAGCCGGTGTTCCTATTAGTGGAAGAAACTATTACCCTACCAAACATGCCATCGAGTGCCGGATCAATGCTGAAGATCCTTTCAATAATTTCAGACCAACCCCGGGTAAAATAGAAAACCTGCACAAACCGGGTGGACATGGCGTACGCGTAGATACGCATATTTATGCGGGTTACACCATTCCATCGAATTATGACTCGATGATCGCAAAAATGATTGTTTGTGCTCAAACCCGCGAAGAAGCCATTATTAAAATGGAACGGGCATTGGGCGAATTTATCATTGAAGGACCTGGTTTAAAGACTACTATTCCGCTTCAGATAAAGCTGATGCAGAATGAAGATTTTAAAAAGGGAAATTTCACCACTGCCTTTATGAATACGTTTGATATAAACGCATAAGTTTCCTCCCCTTTTATTAATTACTGATACAAATTCCGGTGCGTAAATGTTAATTATACATTTAGTATCCATTCAGCACGTATTTTTGTGGCTTGTCTACTTCCAAGAAATACCTGATTAATATTGTTGGTCCCACAGCCGTTGGAAAAACCGCATTGGCTATAAAACTGGCGAAACACTTTCATACCGAAATCCTTTCATCAGACTCCCGGCAGTTTTATCGTGAACTTTCCATCGGAACAGCCAAACCCTCTCCGGATGAATTGCAGGAAGTTCCCCATCATTTCATCAATTCTCTTTCGGTAACGGATCTGTATAGTGCCAGCGACTTTGAACGCGATGCATTGGCATTGTTGCAAACCCTTTATAGTAAATACGATGTGGTGGTAATGGTTGGCGGCTCCGGATTATACATCAAAGCATTGCTGGAAGGGCTTGATCCGGCAGCCGGACGCGATGAATCGTTACGCAAGGAACTGAAAGAATTGCATGAGCAACAAGGTATAGAAGTGTTGCAGGAAAGATTGAAAGCAGCAGACCCAACAGCCTATGAAACTGTAGCACTTCAGAATCCACAACGTGTTATGCGGGCTATAGAAATGGCCGAACTATCCCTGATTGTTGTTAAAAAGGAAACGACTAAGCGTCCATTCATTCCTTTATCCATAGGACTGGATCTGCCCCGCGAACAACTCTACGAACGCATCAATCAACGTGTAGATCAAATGATGCTACAAGGTTTAACGGATGAAGTAAAGAGCATGAGCGCATACCGGCAGACCTATGCTTTGCAAACAGTTGGCTATAAAGAACTGTTTTCCTTTCTGGATGGATCGATTCCTTTGCAACAAGCTGTATCACTGATCAAACAACATACACGCAACTATGCTAAACGGCAGCTCACCTGGTTTCGACGCGATAAAAGCATTTGCTGGTTTTCTCCTGAGCAGGAAAACGAAATAATCCAGCAAATCAACAACCGGATTGATGGTGAAGTCAATTAATATTATCTTTGCACCTTTATAAATATCCATGCTAGAATTATTTACGCTGCCGGAAACCTGGCTCTCTCTGATCACGCTGACCGTAATGGAAATTGTATTGGGGATCGACAACGTTATATTCATTTCACTGGTAACCTCACGACTCGGTAAATCCGACCAGGAAAAAGCCCGAAAGATCGGGCTCTTTTTAGCCTTGTTTATACGGGTTATTTTACTGGCATTTATCAGTTATATCGTCAACGAAATGACGGATCCGATTGTAACGATCATAGATCATCCGATTAGTTGGCGTGATATTATATTGTTGTTGGGAGGTTTGTTTCTGATTTATAAAAGCACACTTGAAATCTATGAAGTATTGGAAGCTGAGGGTGACCATAAAAATAAGAATGTGAATGCTGTATTCTGGAATATCGTTTTTCAGGTCATTCTCATTGATATCGTATTTTCATTTGATTCTATTATTACAGCAGTTGGATTGGCGCAACATCTGCCGGTAATGGTACTGGCTGTTGTTATTTCCATGTTTATCATGCTGTTTTTTTCCAAGTATATCAGCGATTTCATCAACAAACATCCCAGCATAAAATTACTGGCACTTGCTTTTCTGGTTGTAATTGGTGTACTCCTGATCATTTCCGGATGGGATGAAAAGTTCTCCGAAGATGTAAACCTGAAGAGCTACCTGTATTTTGCTATGGCTTTCTCTGTGGGAATCGAATTGCTCAATATGCGTATGCGTAAAGGAGGCAAGGACAAAAAACCGGTGAAACTAAAAGATATTTACAAATAAGCATACCAACCATATCATGGAACATGAACGACTGGTTGCGGTGGAGGATTGGGGCCTGATTGATTACAAATCTGCCTGGGACCGCCAGGAAGAACTTTTTAAACTGAAAGCCGACCTAAAACTACAAAACCGGAATCTACCGGAAGTTCAGCAAATCCTTCTTTCCAATCATTTGATTCTTTGTCAGCATCCGCATGTTTACACCTTGGGCAAAAGTGGATCACCGGAGAATTTACTGGTTAATGCTGAACAATTAAAAGATTTACAGGCTACTTATTATCCCATTAACCGCGGTGGAGATATTACGTATCACGGGCCTGGACAGATCGTAGCCTATCCGATTTTTGATTTGGAACAATTCTTTACCGACATTCACCGCTATTTACGTACGCTGGAAGAAGCCATTATTTTAACACTCGCAGAGTATCAAATTAAGGGCGAAAGATACGATGGTTATACAGGTGTTTGGCTGGATGCACATGATGATGCAAAAGCCCGTAAAATATGTGCGATGGGTGTTCGCTGCAGCCGTTGGATTACCATGCACGGACTTGCCTTCAATGTGAATACCGACTTAACTTATTTTGATCATATTGTTCCATGCGGCATCGATGATAAACAGGTGACTTCGATGGAAAAGGAACTGGGACATGCCGTTTCAGTGAAAGAAGTACAGGATAAACTGTTGAGGCATTTGTTTCAATTGTTTCAGTTGCGTAACTCCTGATCAATGGTGAGTTTTTACTGTACCCTGTAATATTTGAAATTATTTTATTTATGAATCGCGCATTCGGAGATGCGCTGTATCAGGATGAGTCTCCTGCTTTGGAAACACCAAATAACCATTAACCATTAACTAAAAGGAATCGCGCTTTCGGAGATGCGCTACATCTACCATCAATCAATCAATCTTTAGCCAAACAAACAACCCTTATCCATTTACATCTTAACTTTAATCCATAAATCCTTAGACGCAATGAATTGCGTCTCTACCAATTAACCAATTAACCCATTAACTAAATTCCGGTCGTTACTCAAACGGGGCACTTTATTTTGTCCTCCCAGTTTACCTTGCGTACGCATGTAATTGATAAAACTGTTTTGAGGTAGAGCCCGGATAACCAAGGTGCGCAATATTTTACCGGCGATCAGATCACGGTAATAAATATTCTTTTGCTGCAAAACTTCATCTACTTCCTGAGCAAAAGTTTCCAGTGAAACCGGTGCTTTTTCAAATTCAACAAACCATTCGTGATACGGCAAACCACCTTCAGGGGGTGATACTTGCGGGGCAACGGTAAATTCTGTAATCCGAATGTTTTGATTTGCTGCAACAGTCAGAATGGCGTGCTCCACTTCTTCAACAATTACGTGTTCACCAAAGGCGGATATAAAATGCTTGATCCGACCGGTTACAACAATCCTGTATGGCTCTTTGGAAACAAACTTGATGGTATCGCCAATATTATAGCCAAACAATCCGGCATTGGTATTCATGATCAAAACATAATTGCGGTTGAGTTCAATATCCTGCAACATAATCCGTGTCGGATTCTCTTTATAAAAATCATCCACGGGAATAAACTCATAAAAAATGCCATTGTTAGTCATTAACAATAAACCTTTTTCCTTTTGCGAATCCTGAAATGCTATAAAGCCTTCGGAAGCCGGATACGTCTCCAGTGTATTAACTTTACCACCAATACTGGATTCAAGGCGGGCCCGATAAGGTTCAAAATTCACACCTCCATATACAAACAAGGTGAAATCGGGAAATATTTGCTTTATGGTCTTCTTCCCTTTCTCCTGTAATTTATCAAAATACATCTGCACCCAGGGCGGAATCCCACTTATGAGAGTCATGTTTTGATGCAACGTTTCTTCTACTATTCTATCTACTTTAAACTCCCAATCTTCTATGCAATTGGTATCGTACGATGGCATTTGATTCGTGCGTAAATAAGCGGGTATATGATGATTTACAATTCCACTCAACCGGCCAACCGGTATTCCGTTCTTATCCTCCAGTTCCGGACTACCAGAAAGAAAAATCAATTTCCCGTTCACAAAATTGGCATTCCCGGTTTCATGAATATAACAAAGCAATGCATTGCGGGCCGATCGGATATGATACGGAATGGAATCTTTTGTTATTGGAATATACTTAATACCGGATGTAGTGCCTGAAGTTTTGCTCCAATACAAAGGTCTTCCGGGCCACAATACATCTAAAGCCCCATCGAGTGCTGCATCGATATAGGTTCTCAATCCTTCATAATCACGAATGGGAATCTGACTTTTGAATGAAGCGTAATTATGGATTTTTGCAAACAAATGATCTTGACCAAATCGTGTTTCACCTGCCTTCTGAATCAGGTGCAACATAATTTTATGTTGATCCTGCACCGCGTTATGACTGTCGCGACGAACGCACGCTGCAATGAGTGACGCAAATGGTTTGGCCAGAAAAGATTTTAAACCCATAGCGCAAAGGTGTGCGTAAACGGTCATAATTGCGAATCCTGAATTACATTTTTATGTATTCTTTTTGGATAAATGTTCTTAATTGGAAGTTTGAGTACATTTGAATGATGGATAATGAATCCAATAAAAAAAACATCAGCCAACCGGTCTATGCATTTGCATTGGCGGTAATGTATATTTTGTACTATGGCTACCTTTTCAATACCGGTGATCTTGCCGAACATCTGCCTCAGGTATACCGGCTCCTGGATCCGGAATTGTACCCCGGAGATTTCTTTCTGACTCAATTTGATCAAACTTTTACAGTAAGGGAGTACTGGATTCGGTTGGTGTATTTCTGTTCACTGGTAATTGGTGTTGAATGGTTCTGTTTTATCGCTTATCTGATTTGTGTATGGTTAACGATCTTAGCCTGGATTCACATTACACACCGAATAACACACAATTTTATAGCTTCACTGATTGCCCCCTTGCTTATTTTCTTTGCGTTTAAGTCATTTACGGTGGGGGGAAATCAGTTCCTGGAAAACGTGTTTTCTTCCAGCATTGTGGCCGAAGCTCTGGCTTCGTGGGGTTTTCTGTTTTGGTTAAAAGGTAAGCCGAAAGCGGCATCCGCCTTGTGGGGTCTGGCTTGTCTGATGCAATTGCTGGTTGGCCTGCAATGGATGATGATTTTCGTAGTGGTTGAAATAATACTGAACCGCAAATCAGAATCTATAAAAACATTGTTGCAATCTGGATTGATCTTTTTACTCTGCGCTTCACCCATGTTGATTCCCATCGTTTACCGGCAATTTCTGGTGACTTATCCGGCCAATGAAATGCAGGAATTTTACCGCTTGTTGTATTTTCAACGGGCTCCCTGGCACTATATTCCACATCTCTTTCCGCGAAATGATTATGTACGCTTAACATTACTCCTGCTCATGGCCTGGGGATCTTACCGGTTAACCGGCAAAAAAGAATTGTACATTAAACCTATTCGGATTGCTGGTTCAATATTAACGGGGTGCATCATCTATTTTATACTGATTGAATGGACAGAAATGTTATGGGTAGGTAAACTCCAATGGTTCAAAACCACCTTTTGGCTGGCTGCACTGGCTTGCATTTTTATCAGTCATCGTCTTGCCGATATCTGGAACAGGGTTTTTAGTTTACATGGAAAAGGATTGACGATTCCATTCAATTTCATTTTTACCGGCATTGTTCTTACAGGAATATTTGTACTCATTTCTTCTGCTTCCGTTCCCCTGCAATCGCTGCAAGGGCGCTACCATATTGGAAACTATGCAAAAACGGATTTGCAAATGATGCATTTCTGGATAGCCACAAATACTCCAAAGACCACTTTGTTTCTGGCTCCGCCCGACGACGAATCCTTTGCCTGTGAAGCAAAACGTTCGATGCCTGTTAACTACAAAGCACTTATTCACGAACCTTTTTATTTTAACGTATGGAAATCTTCCCTGCAAAATTATTATGGAGTAAATATCGTTTTAACATCCGAAGAACCTTTAAACAAGGCCGTTTTACAGGCGTATCAACAGATTCACATAGCATCATTTCCATTACCAATTGATTTTCGTCTCGACAATTTAACTACCTGCACCTATTTGGATCAACTCGGAGAGGAGGTGCACCGGGAAGGAAACTGGGTGCTAACCCGATTGCCAAATTGAATTTGATGAACCATTCCTTATACCTAAATCATATTCTTTTTGCATACAGGAATACAGTTTGACTGATATTCGCGTTATTCGCATGAACAATTATCGCTTATGTTTCCAACCATCTCTGACCTGATCAATTACCTGTTTGGATTTTATATCCCACTGCCGATTCAAACATTCGGTTTTATAATGGCCCTCGCGTTTATTGCCGCATATAAAGCATCTTCCCTGGAATTGCAGCGCAAAGAAGCGCTTGGACAGTTGCATACCTTTAAACGCAAAGTAAAATTGCACCAACGGGTAACTCCGTCGGATTATCTCATCAATGTAGTGACCGGAGCCGTAATAGGTTACAAAGTTTTGCATATGATCTTGAATTACGATGATCTGGTGGCTTCACCCCAACAACTGATTCTTTCGACAGAGGGAAGTTTAGCTGGTTTATTGGTTGGTGGTGCCTGGGCGTATTATGTAAAGTATAAAGAAGATCAGGAAGCCAAAAAGCATCAGCCCAAAGAAACGGAAGTGACAGTGCATCCGTATGAACTGATGTGGAATGTGGTATTCATTGCGGCCATTGCCGGTTTACTGGGTGCTAAAATTTTTCATAACCTCGAAAATCTGGATGAATTCATGAAAGATCCGATCGGGTCGTTGCTCTCATTCAGCGGACTGACTTTTTATGGAGGATTAATAGTAGCAGCCATTGGGGTATTGTACTATACCGGAAAACATGGCATTCCAGCCCGACACATGATTGATGCAACTGCACCCGGATTGATGCTGGCATACGGAGTTGGCAGATTGGGTTGTCAACTGAGCGGAGATGGCGATTGGGGCATCGTAAACAATGCACCAAAACCGGAATGGTTGAATATTCTACCCGATTGGATGTGGAGTTTCCGGTATCCCAACAATGTAATTAATGAAGGAATTCCGATTCCCGGTTGCAATGGCCCTCATTGTTTTATCCTGCCCGAGGGCGTATTCCCCACTCCTTTTTATGAAGCGGTAGCTGCCATTGGTTTGTTTTTTGTATTATGGTCTTTGCGCAAAAAAATTACGATTCCAGGTATGTTGTTTTGCATTTACCTTGTGTTGAATGGATTGGAAAGATTCTTTATCGAGAAGATACGCATCAACACTACTTATACCCTTTTCGAAAAACATATTACGCAAGCAGAATTAATTTCATCAGTATTGATAGTGATCGGGATTTCAGGCATGGTTTATTTATACAATGCGCACAAAAAAGCATGACATGAATTTGCGTGTATTGCTTTTGTCTCTCCTACTTCCTATGGGATTAATGGCCCAACAAAAAACCGATACGTTGGTATATACCATTCCGTCTTTTATTAAAGAAGCACAAAAAGATCCGCAGTATCAGGCGAGGTATCAGAAACTGGTACGCGATGTTAAACGTGTATTGCCTTATGCAAAAATGGCCGGATTCAGAATGCATCTCATGGAGCAAAACCTGATGAATTTGCCTACCGAAAAAGCACGTAAAGAATATTTAAAAAGGACGGAAGACGGTATAAAAGAGCAGTTTATGGACGATCTGGTAAACCTCACCATGTCGCAGGGAAAGATACTAATCAAACTGATCCACCGCGAAACCGGCAAGGACACCTATTCCCTTTTAAAAACCTACCGTGGAAATTTTACAGCATTGTATTGGCAAGGATTGGCTAAAGTTTTTGATGCCGATCTAAAAAACGAATATAATCCGGTGGAAGATTGGCAAATTGAGCAGATTATCCGGGATTTAGGATTTGAATAATTTCCGGATCAGGCTTTTTCTTCCCAAACCTGTAAGAGATTCACACATACTTCAACAGCATTTTCCATATCCTGTACACTCACGTATTCCAGTTTGCTGTGAATGGCCATTTCACCGGTAAAAATATTAGGACAAGGCATACCCATAAACGAAAGCCTAGCGCCATCTGTTCCTCCGCGAATATTCATGCGTTCAGTTTTCAAACCGGTTCGTTGATAAGCTTCTTCGGCATAATCCATCACCCGTGCATCGGCATCCAATACTTCTTTCATGTTGCGGTATTGTTCTTTTACTGTCAGCGTAAAAGATGATCCGGGAAATGCCTGTACAGCCTGTTCAGCCAATTCGTGCAGGCGTTGCGCATGTTTGGCCAGATTTTCAGTCACAAAATCGCGTATGATAAATTGAACTTTGGCCGTTTCCAATTCTCCTTCGGTATGTACCGGATGAACGAAACCCTCATACTTATCAGTACTTTCCGGACTCATCGTATCTGCCGGCAAACTATTCAGAAAACGGGCCATCACTTTTTGGGCGTTTACCATTTTTCCTTTGGCGTATCCCGGATGCGCACTGATACCTGAAAACTGAACAGTACAGGAATCGGCCGAAAAGTTCTCCCCTTCCAGCATACCCCGTTCACCACCGTCGAGTGTATATCCAAAATCAGCACCCAGTTTTTGCATATCCACCTTCACCACTCCTCTTCCGATTTCTTCATCGGGTGTAAACAAAATGCGAACCTTACCGTGTTTAATCTGCGGATTTTGTTGCAGGTATTCAATGGTATTCATAATGATAGCAAGACCGGCTTTGTCATCAGCTCCCAATAAGGTTTTCCCTGAAGCTGTGATGATATCGTCGCCAATGCGTTTGGTGAGATACGGGTGATCTTTGGAAGAAAGAACCAAAGATGGATCATCTGCAAAAACAATATCCTTACCGTTCCATTGCTTGTGAAGCACCGGTTTTACGTTGGTACCGCTGCAATCAGGTGCAGTGTCTACATGCGAGCAAAAGCAAACGACAGGAACTGCTTTATCGCTTGTTGCCGGTAAAGTAGCATATACATATCCGAACTTATCCAATTCGGCATCGGTGATACCCAGCTGTTTCAATTCTTCGAGCAGCAAGCGGCTCAGGTCGAACTGTTTCAAGCTGCTGGGTTGCGTTTCTGAAGCCGGATCTGCTGTGGTATCAATTTGAACGTACCGCATCAAACGTTCAGCAACAGAAGAGTTAAAATTCGTTAAGGTCATGGATTGGAAATTTCGTGCAAAGTAGCCATGCAAGTTAAGTTTTACAAACCGTTTCCCTTTTCTTCTCCCTGATTCTACCTGATCGGATCAGTACGTGAGCCTTATTCTGGTTATACAATTGAGCCCGATTTGGTTATTTGACCGCGCTTTCGCATTTTCGCCCCCTCGTAACTACAACAACAATGGCTAATACAGGAGATTTATTCAAAGGCTGCTTCATACGTCACAATGGTGATTTGTGCCAGGTAATGGAATATCAACACCGCACACCGGGCAACCTGCGTGCATTTTATCAGGTGGTACTGAAAAACGTAAAAACCGGAAAACAAATGGAACACCGGTTCCGTGCTGGTGAAGATGTGGAAATGGTTAGGGTGGATTTCAAAGAAATGCAATTTCTCTACAAAGACGGAACGAACCTTGTTTTGATGGATCCTGAAACATACGATCAGGTGTATATCGGAGAACATATGTTTGGCACTGCAGCCCGTTTTTTGAAAGAAGAAATGATTGTGAAAATTTCCTTCGAAGGCGACGAACCGTTGGGTGCTGAACCTCCTACTTTTGTGGTGTTGGAAGTAACTTATACCGAACCGGGCGTGAAAGGCGATACGGCCACCAATACTTTAAAGCCTGCAACACTGGATAATGGTGCTGAGGTGAACGTACCCTTGTTTTGCAATGTGGGCGATAAGGTGAAGGTTGATACCCGAACCGGTGCTTATGTAGAACGGGTAAAATAAGTCTTCATCCTCCCTCCTTGGTCAAACCACCTGCGAAGCTTAAATTGCAGCGTGATCCTGATCCGAATTCTGCTTCTTCCTTTTACTTTATTGTATGCAGGCATTATTTTGCTGCGCGATGTGTTTTATCGTTGGGGTATTTTCAGCCGTACTGTGTTTGATATTCCGGTTGTTTGCATTGGCAATCTGGCTGTAGGCGGAACCGGAAAAACCCCTCATATTGAGTGGCTGATTCAACACCTGAAAAAAAGCTGTCGCATTGCAGTATTGAGCCGGGGTTATAAACGTAAAACGGCAGGATATCAGCTGGCTACTTTTCAAAGTACACCTGAGCAATTGGGCGATGAGCCGTTTCAGATCTTCCGGAAATTCCCCGAGATTACAGTAGCCGTGGATGCAAACCGCGTTATGGGAATTCCGAATATTTTGGGAGATCAGCCTGATACAGAACTTATCCTGATGGACGATGGTTTTCAGCATTTACCTCTGAAAGCATCCTGTTATATTTTGTTAACGGATTACAATAATCTGTTTACCCGTGATTATCTGATGCCTTCCGGATTGCTGCGCGAATTCAGAAGTGCATACCAACGTGCCGATTTTATTATTGTCAGTAAATGTCCGGAGCATATCGATGCTGAAGAAAAACGGCGCATCATACAAGAAATTCAACCCTTTTCGCACCAACAGGTATTTTTTTCTTCGCTGGTGTATGGTCAACCTGTGCATGTGAGTGGTCCGCAAATACACCTGGATTCGCAAACAAGCGTATTGGCATTCAGCGGTATTGCCAACGCAAACTTGTTTGAGCAGGAATTGAAACGCATATTTGAAACGGTCAAATGCATCCGTTATTCCGACCATCACACCTATACCCATGCAGAGTTAAAGGATTTAAACGAACGGTTTGAATTATTACCTGGTATTTCCAAAAGTATGATCTGCACTGAAAAGGATGCCGTTAAGCTTCAATCGTTGATTTTGGCCGGCTCATTGAAAGATATTCCACTTTATTTTTTACCCGTTCAGGTTAAGTTCCATGATCATGGAGAAGGTATTCTTATTGACTATATTCAAGATCTGGTAAATAATTACCGCAATTCCGGATCCGATACAACCCTTGCCACCTAACGGTTATCTTTACATCTATGAACCTACGCTTCCTTTTGATCATTCTTTTAAACGGTCACTTCTTATCGGCTCAAAATCCACAAATGAATATGGTGCTGATGAGCCACTGGAATGACACTTTACTGCCGGCAATTGATGGAGATCAGCGCTGGAATGATGTGATGGGCTGGAACGATACGGTTAAAAACCGCGAATACCTGATTGCGGGAAGCAATGATTCCATTTACTTTTTTGACATTACCAATCCTTTTATCATGGTTAAGTGCGCTGTATTTGAAGGTCATGCGCGCAATGCCATTAACCGGGATTACGAGACGTACAGCCATTATCTATACACTATAAGCGACCGCAGCTCACCTACCGGTGCCTTGCAGATTTTTGACATGCAGTATCTTCCCGACTCAGTTATAAAAGTATACGACAAGGATACATTCAGCATCAATACACATACCTTGTTTATTGAAGCAGCCAGTAAACGATTGTATTTATGTACCAATACCTATAAACCTGCCGGATTCCGGTCGATGGCAGTATTCGATCTGAGCAATCCGGAACTTCCGGCATACATCGGTGAACTGGATAAAACCCTCGGTTGTTCTTATACGCATGAAGTTTATATCCGGCGCGATACGGCTTATTGTTCGTGTGGCAATGCAGGATTGTTTATTGTAGATATGCGGGATCTGAACAATCAAAAATTGTTGGGATCCATTACTCCGCCATATGTGCAAAGTGGTTTCAATCACAGCGGCTGGCTGGATAGTACCGGGCGATACCTGATGTTTACGGATGAAAACCAGGGATTGGGCATAAAAATTTACGATATCAGCGATAAAAATGATCCGCAATTTCTTACCGTTTTCAATTCACATCCGGGTGCACTTCCGCACAATGCATATTGGAAAGGAGGCTTCGCGTATGTTTCCTCTTATGAAGACGGCGTTTATATTTATGACTTGCGCAACATTGCCTCTATCTTACCTAATCAAAAACCATCCGTTGCAGCTTATTACGATACGTATACTTTGAATAAAGAAGGGGAATACCACGGTTTTCACGGTTGCTGGGGTGTTTGGCCGTATTTAAAATCAGGATTGATCCTGGCCAGCGATATCAGTGAAGGATTGTTTGTATTCAGGCCATCAGATAATTTACCGGTAACAGAAATTGAATCCAATGCATTGCAATTTGAGGCCTGGCCTAATCCATGCCAGGATGTGCTGAACATTCAATTAAGTCAGTATCATTTTTCAGATGTAAAAGTTGAATTAGTTGATTTGTTAGGGAAAATAATTGCAACATACTATTCCGATGCCGAAGGTAAATTAACACTACCAGTGACATCCTTTCATTCCGGAATGTACATAATTCGTGCAAGCAACATTTCCGGAGCCTACATCAAAAAGATCGTAGTGGAATAACCCTCCGTTAAACTATTAAGGACAGACGTCATCCAAGTGGTACTAAACTAAATTCAGTATGAAAATGAAGAAATGGTTATTGTACGGTTTGACTGCTTTATTGATCTCAACCGCTTACACTGCGAGTGCGCAAAAAAGAAACAAAAAAACACCCGACATTAATCAGCGGGTTGAACATATGAGTAAAAAACTCAATCTGAATGCCGACCAGCAAATAAAACTCAAAGCCATTCTGACGAAATCGCGTGAAGATGCAATCGTGATTCGAAAAGAAAATACAACACAGGAAACACGCCGGCCAAAAATGCTGGAGTTAGTAAAATCAACTGATCAGCAAATCAGCAGTATGCTGGATGCAAAGCAACTGGAGTTATACAAGCAACATAAAGCCGAACGCAAAAAAGAGTTAAAGGGAAAGCGAAATAAGAAACAAAGTGAACTTCACGAACTGGAAGATGAAGGGATTCTGTAAATTATTTTGATGCCTTTTCCTTTAAGGCCATCCATTCATCGCGTAATCGGGCTGCTTCCATAAAATCCATTTCGCGTGAAGCCCGCTGCATTTTCTTTTCGGTTTCCTGAATCAGTTTCTGCAATTGCGTTTCGTTGAGATTGGTATACACAGGATCAGCTGCAATATTGAATTCTTCCGGTTCCTCATAATAATGCAATTCGCTGTGATGTCCGTCAGCCACCGAGGTTTGCTTCATGATATCATCTTTGGATTTCACAATGGTTTTTGGCGTTATGCCATGTTCGCGGTTATAAATGATCTGTTTTTCGCGTTTGTGTTCATTATCGGTTATGGTTCGTTGCATGCTATCGGTGATGCGATCGGCATACATGATCACCCGGCCTCTTTCGTTTCTTGCAGCACGGCCAATGGTTTGGGTCAATGAGGTCTGGCTTCGCAAGAATCCTTCCTTATCGGCATCCATGATGGCAACCAGGGAAACTTCCGGCAAATCGAGTCCTTCGCGCAAGAGGTTAACGCCAACCAATACATCGAACTTTCCTAAACGTAAATCGCGCAGAATTTCTACCCGTTCCAATGTTTTGACTTCACTGTGGATGTAACGCGACCGAATATTTAATTTGGCCAGATAACGGGTCAATTCTTCAGCCATTCGTTTCGTAAGGGTAGTTACCAAAATCCGGTCTCCTGATTTTGCTACCTTATCAATTTCGTCCAGCAAATCATCCACCTGGTTTATGCAAGGTCTGACTTCAATAACCGGATCCAGCAATCCTGTTGGCCGGATTACCTGTTCCACGATCACTCCTTCGGCTTCGCGGATCTCATAATCTGCCGGTGTCGCACTCACGTATATCGTTTGCCCAACAAGGGATTCGAACTCATTGAACTGCAGCGGACGATTATCCAGTGCTGAAGGCAACCGAAATCCAAATTCTACCAGATTTTCTTTCCGGCTCCGGTCACCTCCATACATTGCACGCAGCTGTGGCATGGTAACATGGCTCTCGTCGATAACCACCAAAAAATCCTTTGGAAAATAATCAATCAGGCAAAACGGACGGTCACCCGATTTGCGGTTATCCATATAGCGCGAATAATTCTCAATACCGCTGCAATACCCAAGTTCCCGCATCATTTCCATATCGAAATTGGTTCGTTCTTCGAGGCGTTTTGCTTCCAGTACTTTACCGGTTGATTTGAAATATTCAATCTGCTCTACCAAATCGTCCTGGATTTCGTGAATGGCCCGCTGCAATTGATCCTTAGGTGTTACATAAATATTAGCCGGAAATATGGCGATATCGGATAACTCTTCTTCTTTTCTCCCCGATACCGGGTTGATTACTTCCAGTCCTTCAATTTCGTTTCCAAAAAAAGTAATCCGAAATGCAAAGTCGGCATAGGCCGGATACACATCCAATACATCGCCTTTTACCCTGAAAGTTCCTCGGTTAAAATCAGCAGTGGTTCTACTGTACAAGGCATCTACCAGCGCATACAAAACGGTGTTGCGGGCAATAACCTGACCTTTGTGCAACCGGATGATGCTGTTTTCGTAATCTTTTGGATTACCGGCACCGTATATACAACTGACCGAAGCAACCACAATCACATCCCTCCTGCCGGAAAGTAAGGAGGACGTTGTTTTCAAACGCATTTTCTCAATTTCTTCGTTGATGTTGAGATCTTTTTCGATATAGGTATTCGTTGACGGAATAAAAGCTTCCGGCTGATAATAATCGTAATAGGATACGAAATATTCAACTGCGTTCTCCGGGAAAAATTGTTTGAATTCACCATACAACTGAGCCACCAGTGTTTTGTTGTGGCTGATCACCAATGTTGGTCGTTGTACATTTTGAATCAGGTTGGCAATGGTATATGTTTTACCTGAGCCGGTAACTCCGAGGAGTACCTGTGCACGATCGCCGCGCAATGTGCCCTCAGTAAGAGCTGCAATGGCCGTAGGTTGATCTCCTGTTGGCTGATATTCGGAAGTTAGTTTAAAATCCACCAGACGAAGATATAAAATTCGAAGGGTGACGGGAATATATGAGGAAGAAAAGTTATAGCATTCCTTTACAAATGAGCGCAGCATAAATTGCCTTCAATTTCCTTTCTTTGTTATTCAATGCTACACGTATGACTTTTAAAATATATACCAAAACGGGAGATAAGGGTGAAACATCTTTGATCGGTGGAAAGCGCGTCCCCAAATACGATTTGCGCATCGAATGTTACGGTACGGTAGATGAACTCAATTCGTATATCGGACTCATTACCGATTCGTTGGGAATGGAACATACACATCCGGTTTTGTACGAAATTCAGGATCGCCTGTTTACTATTGGTTCGGTATTGGCCAGTGATCCATCGCATACAAAAATGAAAATTCCGGATCTGCACGAGAGTGATATTACATTACTGGAATCGGAAATGGACCGCATGGATGCGGAACTTCCAGAGTTGAAAAACTTTATACTCCCCGGTGGACATCCGGTTTCATCGCAATGCCATATTGCCCGTTGTGTTTGCCGGAGGGCTGAACGTTTAACGGTTCATCTGGCTTCAGAATCGGAAGTACCTGAAATGGTGATTCGCTACCTCAACCGCCTGAGCGATTACCTGTTTATGTTGGCACGTATGGTATTGAAACAAAACAATGCTTCAGAAGTGGTTTGGAAACCCCGCATATAATTTGTCTTCCCTAAAACAAATCGGGTGCTCATTCGTTTGGAATAGAACCTTTTAACCTTCATAAAATCCTGCATGTTTCGTTTTCTGTTGCTGTGCATTCTTCTTTCCATTCAATTCAGCGATTTAAAAGCGCAGGATAGCAGTTTTCGTTTAAGCGGAATTGTGAAAGACGAGTCCGCTCTTTTTGAATTGCCCGGTGCGAGCGTGATGATAAAAGAAACGAAAGCCGGAATGATTGCGGATGCAAACGGAGCATTTCATTTTGATTTACCTCCTGGAGTTTACAATCTCATCATCAGTTACCTGGGCTATGAGAATTACGAAACCAAAATCAAACTCTTTGCTTCGAAAAAAATTACAATCAAAATGCAATCAAAATCGATTGTAAGCAAGGAGGCATTGATTACCGGACAACGGAGCGATAAAAACATCACGAGCACCGAAATGAGCCGGGTTGAGCTGAGTGGAGAAAAAATAAAAAGTTTACCGGTAATTCTGGGTGAACCGGATGTACTCAAATCCATCACCTTGTTACCGGGTATAAAAAGTGGTGGCGAAGGTAGTACAGGTTTTTATGTACGGGGAGGCGGACCTGATCAAAACCTGGTATTGATGGACGATGCGGTGATTTATAATCCTGCTCATTTACTGGGTTTTCTTTCTGTCTTTAATACCGATGCTGTTCGCAATGCCGAAGTCATAAAAGGCGGAATGCCGGCCAATTACGGAGGACGTTTGTCCTCGGTTTTGAATGTGGGATTGAAAGAAGGCGATGATCAAAAATTCAGGGTTAACGGAGGGGTGGGATTGATTTCATCACGTCTGATGCTTGAAGGCCCGGTAAAAAAAGATAAAAGCGGTATCATGGTAGCTGCCCGGCGGACGTATATTGATCAATTGGTAAAGCCATTCTTAACCGAAGAGCAAAGAGCCAATGGTTATTATTTTTATGACCTCAACCTGAAGTTTCATTATTACATCACAACGAAAGATAAAATTTTCTTTTCAGCGTATTTCGGTCGCGATATTTTCAATTTTAAAAGTCCGACCAATGCCGAAGTAACCTTCAAAACAGGTTGGGGAAATGCTGCCTCAACCCTCCGATGGTTCCATTCATTCAATCCGAAATTTTACACCAATACTGCATTGATCTATAACCGTTACGACTTGAACAACGAATTCAGTTTCGGAACCAACGGATTTAAATTATCCTCCGGTCTGGAAGACTGGACCCTCAAACAGGATTATACTTTGCTTGCCGGAAAACACGCAGTTAAAACCGGCTGGCAATATATTTATCACACCTTTAAACCCGGCATTGCATCCGGACAAGTG
Organism: Bacteroidia bacterium; assembly: GCA_041665785.1. Lineage (GTDB taxonomy): Bacteria > Bacteroidota > Bacteroidia > UKL13-3 > UKL13-3 > JBAYIE01. The sequence goes on from JBAYIE010000022.1 coordinate 23,610, forward strand.
GGTACCATATCCATCAACGAAGAAATAAACCGGCAATATGCACACGAAGCGGCGTTATATGCTTTAGATGAATGGAAAATAGGATCCCGGTGGATCATCAACGGTGGATTACGAGCTGTTTTATTCATGCAGGTTGGGCCGTACACCGAGCGTATTTTCGACGATCAGGAAATTGAAGTTGGGATCGGAAAAGCATATGCCGATGGTGAACCCATTGTTACGTATCCCGGTCTGGAACCAAGATTTGCTGCAACATACCTGATCAATTCCAGTACATCATTGAAAGCTTCGTTCACGCAAACGTATCAGTTTTTGCATCTGGCAACCACCAGCGGAGCACAATTTCCAGCCGATTTATGGGTACCCAGTTCGCAGAAGGTAAAGCCACAGCGGGCTTATCAATATGTTTTGGGGGCGTATAAAAACTTTCAGAACAACGAATACGAAACTTCAATAGAAGCTTATTATAAACCTATGTTGAACCAGATTGAGTTCAAACCCGGTGCACAATTGTTTTTTAATCAAAACCTCGAAAACGAAATGATTTTCGGACAAGGTTTGTCCTATGGAGTTGAACTTTTCGTCAAAAAGAAATTCGGAAAATTCAATGGCTGGGTGGGTTATACATGGAGCCGCACTACACGTCAGTTCGACGAATTGAATTACAGTAAACCTTTTTTCTTCCGGTATGATCGTACGCACGATATGAGTCTTGTGCTCTCGTATCAATTCAATGCCAAATGGAGCGGTGCGATGGTATTTGTTTACGGAACAGGCAATGCCGCAACCTTGCCAACCGGCCGTTATACGTATGAGCCTGGTTACGACATTAATGAGAACAAACCTAAAATTACTTTCATTGATGTGTATGATCAGATCAATGCGTATCGACTGCCGGCCTATCACCGGCTCGATGTCTCTGCTACCTATCAACAAAAGAAAACGGAGAAATTTGAATCTTCCTGGAACTTTTCTATTTACAATGTTTACAACCGCGCTAACCCCTACTTCATTTATTTTGTACCTGATCTGGAAGCGTTAAAAGTTAAGGCCTATATGGTGTATTTGTTTCCTATTGTTCCTTCCATTGCCTGGAATTTTAAATTCTAAACATGAAAAGATTTACTCCATATATAGTTTTAATGATGGCTTCGTGGTTATTGATTTCCTGTGAGAAAGAAGTAACGGTAGATTTACCGGAAGGAAAGAAATTCTTTGTGGTGGAAGCCAGCATCAACCAAATGTTTCCTAACCTCAATTATGTTTTCATTACCAAATCGATGGATTATTTTAATCCGGATTTGAGTTTATTTGGCGTTAAAGATGCCCTCGTATATATCACGCCTGGAACTATCGCAGGTACCGATACAGCATACGATATTGCCAATCGCATTCAATTGTACGATATTCAAACAGTTCCGGGTGTAGACCAGTTTCTCAACGGCTTTAACGGAATATACTTCAATGTAAATTTAAGTCCTCAGGTGGGTGTTCCCTACCTGCTCGAAATTGAGGTTGAAGGTCAAAAAATAACCGGAACAACCGTAATTCCACCTGTAGTAGAAATCGATACCCTTATATACAAAATCAATTACGATCTGGCCGAAGGAGATACGGATATTTTTGTGACGTTCGAATTTACCGATGGACCGGAGCAAAATAATTACCGTTTGTTTCGCTACAAAAGCTATAACCCGTTGCTGATAGGCTGGGGAACAGCTGATTTTACGAGGCTTTTCGACGACGCTTTATTGAATAACGGAACACGACCCTATTCATTTTTCTCACCGTATGATTACAGCGATACCTTAAATCTGTACCTGACTTCAATTGGCCGAAAAGAATATTTATTCTGGCAATCATACGGAACTGCACGCAACAACGGTGGTCCATTTGCTACACCGACAGAGGTAACTTCTACCTTGCAGGGTGCCATTGGCTCTTTTACAGGATATGGTGTAAGTTTCAGGCGGGTCATTTTGCAATAATAGATTCCCAAACAAATGCATGATTCAGCGAATGGATTGATGCATGTATATTTGCCTCTTATGTTGCAACTCCATTTTAAACGCTACGGTGAAACAGGGACTCCCCTGCTGATTTTACACGGATTTCTGGGCTCACTCGACAACTGGCATACATTGGCAACTGCATTGGGTGAAGCAGGTTTTGTAGTATTTGCAATCGATCAGCGCAATCATGGAAAATCGCCTCATACCCGTGAACACAGTTTGCAACTGATGGCCGATGATGTAAAAGATTTTTGCCAACAACAGCAATTAAACTCCGTCATCTTGTTGGGTCATTCCATGGGTGGAAAAGTGGCGATGCGATTTGCGTTGGATCATCCTGAAAAAGTGGCACGGCTGATTGTAGCCGATATAGCACCGCGGGCATATAAACCGGGCGCTCACGATGAAGTATTTAAAGCTATTTTTAATGTTCAACTTGATAAAATTGCTACGCGCAAAGAAGCTGAAGAGCAAATGAAAGCCTGGCTGGGTGATTTCGGAACACGGCAATTTATACTGAAAAGTCTGGAGCGGACTGAATCCGGATTTAAATGGAAATTTAATATTGAAACCTTATACCGCGAATACAATCAGGCAATTCTTGCTGTAGAAAACGATACCCCGGTTAATGTGCCTGCGTTGTTTATCCGGGGTGCTTTATCGTTGTATGTGCGGGAAGAGGACAAATCCGGAATCATACAATTGTTTCCGCAAGCGCAATTCGAGACCATTGAAAACGCAGGACATTGGCTGCATGCCGATCAACCGGCATTGTTTTTAGCCAAAATTTTAGGCTTTGTAAAACAGCAATAAACTATTCAACTGATTATCGCTAAAATTAATATTGGATAGCAATGCTAAATACATAACGCTATAAAACAAAGTGCTTAATCCAACGGTTAAATATTTGTATATTAGCACAGTGAAGCAATCAAAGCAAACAGGACTTGATTTTATCGTTGATAAGTTGACAAATTCAATTGAAAATACCTCAACAGGTGAGGTGTTCGACACGGAGATTGTACGATTGACAAGTAAGGATATTAAGCAGATAATTAAGTCACATTGGCAATTTGACTGGACCAAAGAACTGCATGATAAGACGAAAGAAATCTATAAGTTGACAACAGTCAACAATCCATACATCATACAAGGACTTATAAGTCTTGAAGATATGGGTGATCATATATTCATGCATCTTATAGAAAGCGCCAAATTCAATCGGAATAAGAATAAAATTTATTATGGTGTTCCGGGCAATTTAGTTGCATTTGCATGTAAAGTTGCAGTGGACAAAGGATATCAAGGATTCCTGGCTTTTGACGCTAAATCCGCATTAATAAGGCATTATCAGCAATCACTTGGGGCAACTCACTTTCGTGGACTTCGAATGTTTATAGAACCAAAATCAGCGATAAAACTAATTTCTCAATATTTTAAATCATAATAAAATGGGATTAATAAAAGAACCGAAGAACGTTGATTTTTCAATTAAATCAGAACCATGGACTCAGAAAGAGCTTGCTGACTTCAGGAAATTGATGAAAGAAATTAAGAGCAAATTGGTTAAAGTAAGAAGGTCAAAAAGGAAAAAGCAGGTTACCTAATTTATCTCTTCTTTATGAACTTAACCTTTAAAATATCTCAGACATTGGTTTTGGCAGTAAGGACGTAGTTCATTTTTCCAGATCTGCTAAAGTTCGTCCTTTCTAATGGATTTAAAATTCAGTCTTTCTCCGGTCAAGGTTCATTATCCTTTCAGACAAAATACAACCAGCAATCAACTTTATACATACCTTCGATGGCTATGAAAACCGGAACCCAACCCATCCCCTCTGCGCTCGCGATTTTTCGTCAATACAAAGGCCTTGCCGATAAAGCGATGGCTCAGCTTAAACCAGAGGAATTATTTATTTGCCTTGAACCTGAATCCAACAGCATTGCTGTTATTATGAAACATCTTTCTGGGAATATGCGCAGCCGCTGGACCGATATTTTTACCAGTGATGGTGAAAAACCCTCGCGGCAACGTGATCAGGAATTCGAAATCTTCCCCACAGACACTACTGAAAAATTAATGGAAGAATGGGAAAAAGGATGGAATACCTTGTTTCAAACTTTGGAAAGCCTGACGGAAAATGATATCGGCAAAATCGTAACCATTCGCTCCGAAGCTCACAGTGTGCTGGAAGCCATGAACCGCCAAATTGCCCACTATAGTTATCATGTGGGTCAAATCGTATTTATAGCAAAAGCGATACGCTCCCACGAGTGGAAAACCTTGTCGATAGCACGCGGTCATTCAGATGCATACAATCAAACCCTGATGAAAAAATGAAACAACTCCTCCTCCTCCATGGCGCGCTGGCCAGCAAAAATCAATTCGATCCATTCATTCCCTTACTGAAAGATCAATTTGAAGCAGATGCCATAAATTTTTCCGGGCACGGTGGATTTTCGATTCCGTCTCACGGGTATACGTTCAAACAATTTGCAACCGACATATTGAAATATGCCGACGATAAAAAAATTGAAAAGATCAACCTGTTTGGTTTCAGCATGGGCGGATATGCTGCTCTATATTTTGCCCGTCAATACCCCGATCGCGTGAATAAAATATTTACGCTGAATGTGAAATTCAATTGGGATCCAACCTCCACAGCTAAAGAAACAGCGTTGCTGGATGCAGATAAAATGATCACCAAGGTTCCGGGCTACGCCAATCAGCTGATGATGCAGCATGGCATGAATATGTGGAAACAGGTATTGCAACAAACATCGGATATGATGACTACGCTGAGTAAGGAACTGGTCTTAACCGATGAAGATTTTAAAGCGATAAATATGCCGGTTTTATTAGCTATTGGCGATCGCGATAATACATCGAGCATTGAAGAAACACTGCATGTATACCGCAACCTGAAACAGGCACAAATGTGGGTATTGCCCGGCACACCACACCCGCTGGATAGAATCAATACAGGTGATTTGGTTAAGGCTATACACTCATTTTTTTAAACCTCCCGCTTCGAACTGAAAAGGTAAAAACGTTTTTGTACCTTCAGCAATCCACACTTCACCACGTTCACCCTGCAAAATAATCCGGATGGGCATGGCCTGTAGTGTTTCGTATTCCGCTATACTTTGCAAACATGCCCCACAACTCAGCACCGGTTCATTTAATATGGTGTTATCAGAACGGGCTGTAATGGCCATTGCTTCAATTTGCTCCAACGGATAATTTGCTCCTGCCGAAAAAATAGCTACCCGTTCTGCACACAAACCCGAAGGGAAGGCAATATTTTCCTGATTGCTGCCTTTAACAATCACACCGTTTTTCAACCGCAATGCACATCCTACATGAAATCTGGAATATGGCGCATAAGAACCTTCGATGGCCAGGCGGGCTTGCTCGAGCAGCACGCGATCTTCGCTCTCCAATTCTTCAGCATTTTCAAATCGTTGAATGATACTCGTGATACGTGTTTCTTTCATGCTCTTCAAGTTTAAGAAAATAATAGGTCTAAAGAAAAGAAATCCTGATCCACCCCTTTGAATGTCTCAAAGAACCTCATAGCTTGCACCTGTATTTTGTTTAGTTGTTTAAGACATGAAACATATTCTCATTATAGGTGCAGGACTTTCATCATCGTACCTGATTCGCTATTTGCTCGAACACAGTGAAAAGTATTCCTGGAAAATTACCGTAGCCGATACTGATCCTGATCTTGCAAACCGCAAGGTCAATGATCATTCCAATGGTTTAGCCATATCATTGAATGTACAACATGCCGGTGAGCTGAACGCAGCCGTTTCACAGGCAGATCTGGTCATTTCTATGTTACCTGCAATCATGCATATTCAGGTTGCCCATGTATGCCTGCAGCACAGAAAACATCTGTTTACCGCATCGTATATTTCCGAAGAAATGAAATCGCTTCACATTGAAGCCTTAAAATCGAATGTATTGTTCTTAAATGAGTGCGGTTTAGATCCGGGCATTGACCATATGAGCGCCATGAAAATGATCCATGACATTCAGCAACAGGGAGGCGAAATTCAATCGTTCAAATCCTATTGCGGCGGCCTCATTGCACCTGCATACGATACAAACCCCTGGCATTATAAATTTACCTGGAATCCCCGAAACGTTGTACTGGCCGGAAAAAGCACAGCACGTTACAAAGAAAACGGCGGTTTGAAATTCATTCCTCATACCCGCATTTTTACACAAACCGAAAATGTAAAAGTACATTCCGGGGAATCTTTTGATGCATATGCGAACCGCGATTCGCTTGAATACATCCATCCCTACGGAATTGAATCAGTCCATACCGTGTTACGTGGTACTTTGCGCGGAAAGGGCTTTTGTGCTGCCTGGAATGCCCTGGTACAACTGGGTTTAAACGACGACTCTTTCTCCATTGAATTCCCTGAAGGAATGAACTTCCGTTCCTGGTTGGATGCTTTTGTTCAGGATATGCCTGACAAATCACTTGAAGAACGTGTTGCATGGCAATTGCAAACTGACCAGCAAGGTGAAATCATGCAAAAATTGACCTGGCTCGGTTTGTTTGATCCGAAACCTTTAGGAATCCACGAAGGTTCGCCAGCTGCCGTGCTTGAACATTTGCTGTTGGATAAATGGCCTTTGCAGACCGGAGATCTTGATCGCATCATCATGCATCACGAAATCGGATACTCGCTCAATGGGGTGACAAAAGTTTTGAAGAGTTCGCTGGAAGTTATCGGAGAAGATGAAATGTATACAGCAATGTCCAAAACGGTTGGTTTACCGCTTGGTATTGCAGCCAAACTTTTACTCACAGGTAAGATAAAGTCATCGGGTGTACACATTCCTGTTATACCTGAATTTTACCAGCCCATTCTGGAAGAGCTGGAGACCCTGGGAATAAGCTTTATTGAATCATAACCGATTCAATTCCTCTTCAGTGAATGTACTCCATAACAGATAATCTTTGGTTTTCTTAACATATTCCTTTGATACAGATCCTTTCTGATCATACAGCTGAATGAATGATTCCCTGCTAATGCATTCGTTGAAGGTAAAGCACAAGATGCAGCGATTGATTTCTTTTTTGGGATTGGGTTTAACATTAATCTTTGACTTTAACCATAACCCATTTGCTTTCGCAAAATCAACAAACGTTATCGCTTCACGCACCGGTAAAATAAGCCAGCACTCTCCGTCATGATTTAATCGCTGAACCATTTCACGGCACAAGATCTCTAAAGACAATTCCTGATCATGACGAGCCAGGCTACGTTGTTTGTTTGGGATAGAAATATTGTGTAACTTTTGGTAATACGGCGGATTGCTGATGATCAGATCGTATTTTTTTGTGGACTTAAAATCCTGAATTTTTCCGTGAAAAATATTCAACCTATCCGACCATGATGATTGTTCGAAATTAAGAACACATTCTGAATAGGCCGCCAAATCTGGCTCCACGGCATCTATGTGTGCCATCGATTTTTGCGCGAGCATCAACGTTAACAACCCGGTTCCGGCACCTATATCCAAAATAATTTTAGCCTTAACAGGATCACAGAAACTGCCCAGCAAAACACTATCGGTTCCCACCTTCATGGCCGAAACTTTTTGGGTAATACTGAACTGACGAAAACGAAATATCATACCGTGATGCGATAATCCATGCGGTAATGCGCATAGGGTAGATAAACAGGTTGTTTCAATTTCTCGCCCTTCACCCGGCATTTGGAACAAATAAGATTCAACTCTTCTTCGCTCCAGAACTTTCCCATATTGTTGGAATGAGTCAGGCTTTGTTTTATCCATTGCAGAATACGACGAAATGAGTTGTAATAGCGAAACAGATGATCCTGATCCGGAACGTCACCTAGCAATAATACCCCACCCGGTTTGAGCAAAGGAATTAAATTACGCAACACCTTTTCCCCTTGTTGCATGGTTTCAAAATACTGAAACGAAAAGTACAGGTTAATCACATCGTATGGTGGCACGAGTTCTTCCTTGTTCAATTGCAATATATCCATGCAATGAAATTGCAATTTCGGATAGTTGTACTTAGCCTGCTGAATCAGCACATCCGAGAAATCAATGCCGGTGATCGAATGGCAATACCCTGAAAGTTCATGTGTGAGTACCCCATTTCCACAACACACATCCAATACATGATCTGTCAGTTTCATTCCGGTAGTATCACGAACATGTTCCGCAATTTGCCGGATCATTTCCCTGTTGCCCGATAATCGTCCGACCTGCGCATGCGCATCGGACTGCCTGCCTCTTTCGTTCCAAAAATCTTTCCAATTCATGCGGTTTTGTACTGTATATTGAATTTGACGCAAATTAAGCATTCCTGATCCGGATGTATATTATTTGAAAACAACCTGCACCAGAATATTGTAACATTGCATCGCATGGCGGCATCCCGAAAAAACAAATTGATCCAGGGCGTAAAAAACCTTGTTCAAAACTTTAAACGATTACTGATCATAACCTGCCAGTGGGGTTTTCTTTTCATTATGCTATACCGTGTAATCCCGGTACCTGTTACTCCCCTGCAGGTAGTACGTGTATATGAACAATGGCGCGACGACAAACCATTGAAATTGCACAAGGACTGGTGCAGCATTGAATATGTTTCAGAAAAATTTTGTTTAGCTGTGATCACTGCGGAGGATGTGAAATTTATCAGGCATTATGGATTTGATTTTGAACAGATCCGCAATTCGGTCGAACGTAGTTTTAAGCGGGGTAAAAAACCGCGTGGAGCAAGTACCATTTCACAACAAACAGCCAAGAATCTTTTTTTTACCCCAAAACGCAGCTGGATCCGAAAGATTCCTGAAGTAGGCATTACTCTTTGTCTGGAATTACTCTGGACCAAGAAACGCATCCTCGAAGTATATATCAATATCATTGAGATGGGTGATGGTATCTACGGCGTTGAAGCGGCGAGTCAGCATTATTTTAAAAAGTCAAGTTCCAGACTTACTTCCCACGAGAGTGCGTTGATTGCAGCATGCTTACCCAATCCCCGGCGATGGACACCTGCCAAACCCACCCGGTACATTAACCGCAAAGTGGGTATCATTCAACGATTCATGCATCATATCGGAGACCTGCCCTGGAAAGCTCAGGATCAAAAGAAGAAAAAGAAAAAATGAAAAAGTGTATCTACGCTTTGTTGTTGTGTATTGTTCTGCCGGATTCTGTCTTTGCCCAGATAAGTACGGCATTGAGGCAGGAACGTCTTGCATTTATCGCTGCCACGCGCACCATCATCATCGATTCGCTGAAAATGAAACCTGCCCGCGATTTTTATACCCAACATATCGAACAGGATAGTTTATACAATTATGTCTATGTTTCATCTCCCGATTCGGTGCATAAAATATCTCCGGGTAATTTTTATTATTTCGGTTTTGATGCAGATCGCGCACGAAAAAAAGCCGATAGTTTGATGCAAACGGGAAATGATGTGATGCTGTATCAAACGGCAGGAACATCTGCTTCTGTTATCACCAATCATTTATTGCTTTATGATCCATATTCCATAGCCTTCATCATGTTGCATGAAGCCATGCATTTGCATTTGGTGCATGCCGGATACAGGGTGCCTTATGCATACGAAGAATCCATCGGCGATGTTGTTGGCAATGCCTATCTCAAAAAATGTATGCCTGAAGCAAACAGGAAATCACTCAAACGTTTTGTGAAATGCAACGAGAAAGTATATCGTGTCATTAACCGATGTCTTGCCGGAAAAAAATCCAAACTCAGAACTGAAAAGCGTATTTATAAAATTACAGGGAAATTCGGAACCTTATTCCAACAGGAACGATACCGTTATCCTGTAAACAATGCCTACTTGCTGCGTTTCAGGGATTATACCCAGCACTTCTTTAAGTTGAAAAAGAAATTCAGAAAGCACGATACATTGAAAAATTCGCTGTATGCCAGTTTAAAAGTTGTGCAATAAATTTCTTACTTACTCCTGCAAGCTGTTCAACAGCAATTCCAATTATTTTTTCGGATTATTCGATGCATCCTGTATTTTTGACCCCGGTTAACGGTTCATCTATTTCATGTAGATGAATAATAGGGAATCAGGTGAAAGGCCTGAACAGTACCCGCTGCTGTATGCTTCGTTGTGTTTAATCAACCTCAAGCCACTGTCGAAAAAAGATGGGAAGGCCGGTTAAACAGGAAGTGAGTCAGAAGACCTGCCGTCAATCAACAGATCACGATGCTTTCGGGAAAAAAAGCAAGAGAACGATCCGCTGTACCCAGTTGATTCCATTCTTCCTTCATTTTCCGTGCATCCAAAAAATTGAGTATGCTGAAACGGAAACTTATTTTGTACTTCTTCCTTGCAGGCTTTCCAGCTGCTTTAATGGCGCAGGTGAGCGATACCTTGCAAGAGGTACAGATTATTTCGGAACGATTCAGGCAGTTTAATACCGGGCAAAAATCCACACTGATTGATTCGATTACGCTGCAATCAACCGGAAACAATTTGCTCCCAGATCTTTTACAGGATGGCAGTCCGGTTTTTGTTAAAAATTACGGTCCGGGCAATATTGCAACTCCCTCCTTTCGCGGAACCAATGCTGAACATACAGCAGTGCTTTGGAATGGTTTCAATTTGCAAAGTCCCATGTTGGGCCTGGTAGACTTATCCATTATTTCCGCCGGAATTGCTGATGAAATAGAAATCCGTTTTGGCGGCAATGGTGCGTTGTACGGCAGTGGAGTAATCGGAGGAGCAATACACCTGAACAGCGGGCCCCGCTTTGGAAGCGGCACTCATGCTTCGCTTGGATTTTCCCTGGGTAGTTTCGGAAATTATTCGCAACAATTGCGCGTTGAATATGGAGGAACAAAATCGTTTACCCGTTTACACGCTTTTAACCAAACGATTGAAAACAATTTCCCGTTTCGCAATCCTTATCTGGCCGGTAATCCGGAACAAAATCAGATTCATGCGTTAACGCGCCAACAATCTTTTTTAGCAGAACAATACTTCCAACCTGCATCCAATCATGTGTTGAATCTGCGCTACTGGTACGTTCATGCAATGCGCGAGGTTCCTCCTACTTTAAGTGTCCCTTCCTCAAATGCCACGCAGGAAGACCGCTCAATACGAACCAGTGCTGAATGGAAATGGCACAGAAAGCGCCATACCTGGATGATGCGCAGTGCCTTATTTGCTGCAGATCTTAACTATATTGATCTGCCAAAGCAGATTCAATCAATCAGTAAGGTTTATACAAGCATTTCTGAAATAGAATACGTCAGGTATTTAACTTCAAAATGGATCTTATCACTGGGGCTGAATCAAACGTACAACACCACAAAAACTTCAATTTACTCGTTCAAAGAAAATTTCAGATTTGCTCAATTTGCATCTCTGCGCTGGACCAACAGAAAAGTATCCCTGACCTCCGTTTTCAGTATCCGGACAGAACGCATGGATGATCGATGGATTCCGGTGCAGCCTTCCTGGGGTTGGAATTGGAACATTACACCAACAGTTCGTTTGTTTTCTTCTTTGTCGCGATCATACCGTGTTCCAACCTTCAACGAACGCTATTGGGTACCGGGTGGAAACCGTTCTTTACAACCTGAATCAGGCTGGGGACAAGAACTCTCGGCAGCTTACCGAAAGCAATATGTTTCTTTTAAATGGGAAGCTGTTGCAACTGCATTTAACCGGCAGATAGAAGGTTGGATTGCCTGGACACCCGACAGTCAGGCTATCTGGTCGCCATTAAATATAGATCGCGTTTGGAACCGTGGGGTTGAAGCATCTGTTGAAGCAACTTTTGTACTTGGTTTATCACTCACACTTAAAACCGTGGCAGGTACAAATTTTATCCGTTCCACATTTTCTGATCAAACACAATTACCATATATACCGCGTAATACTCAATTCTACACACTGGTTCTTTCCAACACTTATGCCTATCTCCGCTTTAATCATTCCTATACCGGCATGCGTTTTATCACCAACGATAATTTGCAGGCCCTGGATGATTATATGCTTGGGAATATCAAAACAGGAGTCTGCATTCCGTTGTGGAAACGGGCTTGCGAATTAACATTTACCTGCAACAATATTTTCGGTACGGTATATACGGTTATGCCCGACCGGCCTATGCCGCTGCGGAATTATGCAGTTGGTATAACCATAAAATTATGAAACACAACAATGAAGTACGAATTACAAATTACGAAGTACGAAGTAGCGAACCAGTTAACTAATACTCAATAACTATTAACTAATAACGAATAACTATTTAACCATTAACGCAATAACCAATTTCCATATAAAGTGCAGGCATCACATGTGATGCCCCTACGATAACTCAATAACGAATAACCATTAACAAATAACTATTAACCAATAACGAATAACCATTAACCATGAAAAAACTAATTCTACTTTTATCCATCGCTGCATGCTCCTCCAATTTGTCTGCACAAACAGTTGCCAGTTTCGAAGAAATTGTATTGAGTCCGAACGATTACCGGGATGGGCGCGATAGCAACGATGCCCTGACCCAGGGATTCAGCAGCGGAAAGATCTTTGTTCCCAACAAATTCGATACCTCATTCGGCGGATTCTGGGCAGGCGGATTTGCTATTTCCAACAAATTTGATGTGAATACCGATAGCACCACATACGGTTATTTCAAAATGTACAACTCCATTACACCAAATGGTATCGACGGTTCTGCCAATTATGCCATCGGAACCCAGCATGCCGTTATTCGTTTGAGTGACACCCTGGAACGCATTGTAGAAGGACTTTATCTGACCAATTCAAATTATGCCTATTTAAGCATGAAATGGGGCGATATGTTTGCTCGTAAATTTGTTGCTGGAGATTATTTGCGCATTGTGATTAAAGGATTCCTTAACGGACAAGTGAAAGACAGCACAGTTACTGCCTATCTGGCCGAAGGAACAACATTGTTAAACAACTGGAAATGGGTAAATACAAGTAGCATTGGCATGGTAGACAGTTTGCAGTTTACCATGGAATCAACAGATACCACTCCTTCAGTGGGAATGAATACACCGGCTTATTTTTGCATCGATGGCGTTAAAACTACAACCGGAATAGTAAATGGAATCAGCGAAATGAAAGATCGTATGGAAGATGCATATGTTTATCCCAATCCGGCCAATGAAGCAATAAATGTTCAGGTAAACGAAACCATTCGTTTCCTTCAGATTTATAACAGCAATGGTCAGATGATGCTTCAATCCAATAGTGATCAGGTAAATATTTCAACACTTTCCAACGGTTTATACTGGGTGAAAGTAATTACAACATCCGGCAGCAGCAGTTTACGTTTTGTAAAATCAAACTAATATGTTTAGACCACTTCATTCACTTGTTTTGTTTGTACTGACGGGCTTTTGCCTTTCAGTACAGGCACAACGGCCATATGGTCATTCACAGGCATTCCCGGCAGATACCGTTGCTTTTTCAGGCTGGGCTACTTCCTGCATCCTCATACGCGGCGATCAGAATATTGCCGATACTTCCATCGGAAAAACAACGCTGGGAAATGAGAATGCGGCTATAGGACCAGCCAAACAAAATGGCATGGTCAGCCTGGGGGATGGTGGTTCAGCTGTCCTTCAATTTGACGGTCATTTGTATAACGGACCCGGTCCGGACTTCGCCATATTCGAAAACGGATTTGGGTTCGATAATGATACCACCTTTTACCTGGAGTTGGCTTTTGTAGAAGTAAGTTCGGATGGTTTACATTTTGTTCGTTTCCCATCGCGATGTGAAAATGATACTGCTGATCAGAAGAATACTATCTACGGCAGCAATCCCGATCATATTCATAACCTGGCCGGTAAATATATTTATGGTTTCGGAACTCCTTTTGATCTGGATGATTTAAAGGATTCAGCCGGGATCAACCTGAACCACATTACGCATGTGCGCATTGTGGATGTTGTTGGCAGTCTGAACGACTCTTTTGCCCGTAAAGACAGTTATGGAAATTCCATTAACGACCCCTGGCCTACGCCTTTTCCTTCCGGTGGATTTGATCTGGATGCCGTAGGCTCGTTACATTTAATAACAGGCATGAACAATCCCGAAAAGAAAAACTTACAGGTTTATCCAAATCCCGTTAGAGTTGACGAATATTTAACCCTTGCAGGTTACGATGCAGGATCGCACATGATACAAATTCTGGATTTTACAGGAAAGCTTGTGGAAAAAATCAATCTGAACGGAAAGCAACCTCATATTCACCTAAATGGACTAAAGAGGGGAATCTATTTTATCTGCTCTGAAACTACCTTGCCTGTAAAGTTAATCGTTCAATAACTACATGAAAACATTTGTCTCTCGGATTTCTATGGTTCAGCAGTTGATGCTCTTTCTGCTGGTAATGACTTTATTATCAGCCTGCGATAAAAATCCGATTGAACCGATTGATCCTGTAATTCCACCCAAATCGAAAGCAGCTTTGTGGGTGGGCAGTGAGGGACTGTTTCAACATGGCGACGCTTCGCTCATGTATGTGGATATTCATGGCAATAAAATCTATCCGGATGTATTTAAGAGTGTGAATAACCGTGCACTTGGCGATGTATTGCAATCCATTAATATCTGGAAAGAAAATGTGTATCTGGTTGTAAACAATTCCCAAAAAATAGAAATCATAGACCGGAATAGCTTTACTTCCACAGGTACAATTACAGGTTTCAGTTCTCCCCGCTTTATTGAATTTCAAAATGATGAAAAGGCATATGTATCGGAATTCTATACCAACTTTTTGAAAATAATCAACCCGAAAACCCGCGTAATCAGTGGATCCATTGATTGTGGCGGTTGGCAGGAAGAAATCCGACTTTTTGAAAACAAGTTGTATGTGACTGTATACTCAAAAAACAAGGTATTGGTAATTGATACACAAACTGATCAGGTTATAGATTCGGTTGTAGTCGGAACTCAACCGGTTTCTCTAAATTTTGATGCATTGAACCGTTTGTGGGTGGGATGCGATAACGGTGATAATAATGTGCGGCTTTACCGAATCAATACCGTTAATTTTCAAGTTGAGAAATCCGTTCAGTTTCCATCGAAAACGTTTCGAAAGTTAACTCTCAGTACAAATCGGAAAACCTTGTATGTTTTGTGCGAATACCTCTATCGAATGGATCTGCAGGATACGCTTGACCTTTTACCCGGATCACAATTTTTGACTGTTGGTGGTAGTGCCAACAGTTTATACAGTATAGCCATTGATCCTCAGAACGACGATATATACCTGGCAGATGTGCATGATTTTCAGCAGGTTTCCGATATTCTCCGATATGGCAAATACGGAAACTATCAGGGCCAGTTCAAATCAGGAATCAATGCAGGAAGCTTTTATTTCGATTATGGGCAATAATAAATCCAAACATATGGAAAACAGTACTGTAATTGATACAGAATTGCGTGAACATCAGGATTATACACTAACTCCGGAAGGTTACTTTGAATTTACAGCTCAATTTTTAAAAAAGAGGAAGTTTTGCTGCCATAACAATTGCAAAAACTGTCCATACAAGTATACATCTTCAATTCCTATACATTAAGATAATTTTAATATCTTTTTAGGTTGTTGATTAGTTTACTTTTAACTTAATTTACATATAATGAAATTATGTATTTAAGCCCTAAGAGTATATGAAAAATAATCAAACATTCAGGTCGATTTTGGCAATCCTGACCCTTATCATTCCTGATGTAATAATTGCCCAGACCAATATTGCTCCATCAGCCACGGCATCTGCGAGCACCTGTAATACGGGAGCATGCAGTACACTAAACGATTTGAATTTTGGTACGTGCGGAACACAGCAAATGTGGATTACAACCAATACTCCACCCAGTACAGTCCCTGGTGATAATTATATTCAGTGGGATTGGTCCACGCCGCAAACTTTCAATGCTCTGGTTATCCATCATGCACAAACCGGAACACGTTTCCTTGCCGGAGCACTCGTTCAAAACTGGAATGGGTCAGCATGGGTAGACGTATTTAGTTTCAGCAATCTTTCAAATGCCAATTGCATAAATACAGTTCCATTTCCCGCACCGTTGACTACCAACCGTTTTCGTCTTACTTCCTTCTTGATGTCGGGCAGCCAATTGTCTAATCCAAATTTCCGCGAAATTGAAATCATTGAAGCTCAAGCCCCCAATTTGCCAAAAGATCCACCATCACCGAATTTTCAATTCACTCTGGGCTTGGATACGCTTTGGGAAAAATCCAATTCAACCATCGTAAATACCAGTACAGACGCAGTAGCCAGCTATTGGAATATCACCCAATACAGTGCAGTTTCTTCAACCGGGCCTTTTTCCAATTACAGCACTTTGCCAAAAGATACATTGCAATGCAATGCATGGGGTTGTTTCATTGATACGTTGCGCAACGATCCTAATTTTTCATATTCCTTCCCTACCCGTGGTTTTTATAAAGTTAGTCTTACTGCAGTTAATCAATTCGGGTCAAACTCAATTGAAAAAGTTGTATTTGTTGACACCCCTGCCACCAAGCCAACAGCGAGGTTTTTTGCTACCCGCCGTCAAACCGGAACCAACGATCGCATCCAACTCAATAACCTGAGCAGCAATGCTCCTGCCCGCGTCAAATGGTGGATTAAGAATGCCTGCACCAGTTGTCCTGCCGACTCCAATTTGTTTTTACCAAGCGATTCAGCTTTTAATCCAGTGATTGCGGCCTTCAACCCCGGAACATATTCTGTATGTGTGGAAGTATCGAATTCCAAAGGAGTAGATACTTTTTGCAGAACCAATTATATTAAAATTTTACCGGGCTATCTGATGTGTCATAGCGAAACCGGTCGTGCCGATTCAGTCAGCCGCGACGACGAAGGTTATATATATTCTGACCTTCGTGATGCTGCAGGTAAGCAGCTGGCAGGTGAATTTCAGCCGAGTACTTGTGGTTCAGGCGGATTCCGCATTGCCCCATGTGCAGATACCATTTATATTTCGCTTGAACGTTTGCGTTTACGTCAGGGATCGTTCTCAGGACCTGGTGATTCACTCTATATCCGACTAAACGGATTCAATGGTTCTATTCTGCGTCGCTTTGGTGGTAACAGTTTAAATACGCTTAAGGATACCATGCGAACTTTTAAGTATACCGGCGAGCAACTTTTCATCACGTATACACCGGCATCAGGAACGCCTCCGCCAGTGGTGAAAGATTCTGGATTTGCCATACGCTGGACCTCCTCACCAGCCGTTCTGGTTAAACCAACGGCTGATTTCACAAGCCCGGATACGCTATACTCCGGTTATTCGGTACGGTTTATCAATCAAAGCAAAGGAGACCGGATGTCGTATGCATGGGATCTGAACGACGATGGAATTTATGGTATGGAAAATCCGGGGGTTAAAATAGATTCTATTACACCCAATCCGAAAATCACTTATACAACCACTATCCCTGATACACGGACGATTTGCTTAAAAGCAATCAATTGCTCAGGATTCAATATCAAGTGTAAGACGCTCCCGATTTTCCCTATTTCTCTGGCTCCTACTGCAGCGTTTACTGTTAACCGTACATCCGGGTTTATTTCGGATACGTTCAAATTGATCGACAAATCCATGAATGGTGCACTGACGTGGAGATGGCGGTTTGAACCGAATAATGTTACGTATTTGGAAGGCACGGATTCAACCAGTCAATTCCCCGTTATTTCATTGAATTCAGCCCAGTATTATGACATTACCCTTATTGTATCCAACCAACTTGGCAATTCAAGCATAACCAAAAATCAAATTATACATGCAATCGATTATAACAGTCCGGCCAGTGGATTTCCGCCTGAGCAGGATATTACCGACTTTGGAATCAGTCGGGTTGTAATAAAAGGTGCAATCAATACTATAGATACAATTACCCCTTTAAAGTCCCCTACTTATACCCGTTTGTGGAGTACCCTGCAAACAACCGTGTACCGTGGTGGAACATACAGTATTGACATATACCGGAATACTGCCGAAGATTCGATGCATGTGCGTGTTTGGGCAGATTATAACCGTGATGCTGATTATGCAGATGAGAACGAAACTTTGTTGTCGGAGAATAGTACCAGAACTGTAAAAACCGGTACTAATTTCACCATACCTGCTAACGCTCAAATTGGAACATCTCGGATTTTAGTTGGTGCATGCAATTCCAATTTTACCATTAGTCCGGTTAGCGCCACCATTGGTGTTTATGAAGATTATGGAATGTATATTGGAAACGATGGCATCAAACCAGTGATCACGTTGGTTGGTCCTTCCAATATGACGTCAGAACTCAACAATGCCTATCTCGACCCGGGAGCTACTGCTATAGATAATATTCAGGGCGATGTAAGCAGTAGTATTCAAGCTATAAACAATATTGATATCACTCATCTGGGTTATTATACAGTTAAATATTTTGTTACGGATATGTATGGCAATACATCCGATACCGTATACCGGAGTGTTCAAATCGTTATTAATAACAATGGTCCGAAACTTACACTGATCGGAAGCGATAGTGTAACGTTAGAAGTATTTTCGGATTTTAACGAACCGGGTTACAGTGCATACTCCAATTTGAATGTGGATATTACTGCACAGGTGCAACGTACCGGAACAGTTGATAGCAGAATTATTGGTAATTATACGCTTATATACAGCATTACCGATGCATACGGAATTAAGGCAGAGAAAAAACGCGTGGTGATGGTGGTTGATACTCAAAAGCCAGTCATTACAAGCTTTAATGGTAGAGATACAGTAGTACATCAGATAGGCACAGCTTTCGATGATGGGAAATATGTTCAGGTTACAGACAATTACTGGAACACTATTCTTCCGGTTCGCATTAGCGGAAGTATCAATAGCAATAAAGTTGGAAGCTATACACTTTACTATCGGAATACCGATGGTTCGGGAAATATATCAGACGAATTTGTACTTACCGTAGAGGTTAGAAATACCATCAAACCAACCATTCAGCTGGTGGGCTCTGAAGCAGTAATAGTGTCTGTGTATGGCTCATACAACGATTTGGGTGTAGTTGCAAAAGATTATAAAGGAGATTTGCTGACATGGGTGAGTGACCTGAACGAAAAACTTCGATTGGATACTATTTGGGATGCGGATATAACCTATACAGCTACCGACGAATTTGGGGATTGGGTCAGCGTAAAACGCAAGATATATGTAAGAGATCTTGAATCACCTGTTATTGAATTGCAAGGCAACAATCCATTTGTACATTCACTGGGTAAACCTTATTCCGATCCGGGAGTAAAAGTAACCGATAATTTTGATCCGGCAGTTTTCACTAGTTCTGACAAGCTTGACCAGATCGGCATTCAGGTTACCATCAATGTGTCAAAATTGAATGTAAACGGAGCAGGTTTCTACTATACTGTGTATATCAATGCTAAAGATGCCAGCGGAAATAAAGCGGAAGAGAAAAAACGTTTGGTATATGTGCCATTAACCGGTATAAACGATGTTACTGAGTACGGAGGATTCACTGTTTATCCGAATCCTGCAACAAGTATTATGTATATTGCACTAAGGAGAGGTGAAATTGCTTCTCTCTCAGCAATTGATGTTCAAGGAAAAGAAATAAACCTGCATACAGAAAAAGATGGTGAAAATTATACCATAAACATTAGCCACTTATCAACCGGATTATATATATTACATATTGAAACAAAAGAAGGATTGATTCAATCCGGAAAGTTTTCAGTTATCCGATAAATCGATATTAAATTAAACAAGCTATACATACATATGAAAAACTTTTACAAGTTACTATCGCTGCTCATATTGAGTGCAGTATTCAACGAATCCCGGGGACAGACTCCTCAGTATATCTATACGCCGGCTACCATTAATACGGGAAACTCTGTTCCGTTGGCTTATCAAGTTGACTTAAGGAGTCAATGGCTTGTGCCGGGTAATATATTTACCGGTGCTCCGTCCGGAATGGGTATTTCCAAGATCTATTTCAAAATTTATGCGGCAATTGCTCCACCATCAAGTCAGTCGCATACTACATATCAATTGCGTTTAGGAAATGCACCCGGAGTTAACACGTTAACTACTGCTGCATGGGCAAGCATTAGCAACTTGACCCTAGCAATTGATCAATCAGGTTACACCTATAACAATATGACCGGAGGAATGTGGTTGCCTATAACCTTGACAAATATTGTTCCTTATGATCCAACACAACCCTTGTTGATGGATTTACAGTTTACAGGTCGAACCGGTTCGAATTGGTATCTGGATTGTTCTTCTACTGGTCAGTCCGGATTTAATAACACGTACGCTCCTTCCGCTTCTGCAACTAGTCCAACTGCTGCTCAATCCTATGTATATGTTTGCGGTATTGACCTTGCCCCATTACCCAGCAGTGTGCCTAAAATTGCACCGCTTGCCAACTTCAAACAGTTGAACGATATGGATACCCTTTGGGTTGGTTCACCATCAGTATTGGTGAATACAAGCAGCTATTCAGATACCAATTACTGGCAAATAACCGGATACAATGCCACCACACCGACTGGTACCTGGTCGGCATACAGCAATCCAAACGACCTCATGCAAACCAACAACCGCGGTACATGGATCGATACTATTGTGAACAAATCCAATTTTTATTACACCTTTTCTCAAACTGGTTATTACCGTGTTAAATTATTTACCGCCAACCGCTACGGTACCAGTTTTGTTGAAAAAGCAATATTCGTGAGCAATCCAACGCAAAAGCCCAAAGCATTGTTCTTCAGTTCCAAGCGAAATCTTGCAACCTATGACCGTTCTATGTTCTATGACCTGAGTCTGAACGGCCCTACCAAATGGAAATGGTGGCTGGATCCACCTTGTTATAATTGCGGATTATACAAGAATGAATTTTTCTATGAAGGAAATAAAAACGACTCCGCTTCTACACCTTATTTAACAGCTCTCGATCCTGGAATGTATAAAGTTTGTCTGGCTGTGAGCAATGCCATGGGTGCCGATACCTTATGCCTGAATCAATATTTAAGCATAATTCCCGGATTTCAAATGTGCAATGGCTCCGATACAGCCGGTACAACTTCTGAGGGAGCTGTGATGCCGACTTTGACCAATTCTGCAAACGTGCAATATGTTGCCAACGGATGCGCCCAGGGATTCCGGATCGCACCTTGTGCTGATACCATTATTCTTACCCTCGACCGGTTGCGTCTGCGTAACAACGGAGGACCATTAAACCCCGGAGATTCTCTGTATATTAAAGCAGGAATCCTTCCCGGCTCACAAATTCTTCGCCGTTACGGAGGCAATGATATTACTGCAATCAAGGATTCCTTAAAATCATTGGTATTCAGTGGTCAGCAATTGTATGTAACCTATGTACCGGTGGCTCCTACCGGAGCCAATACCCTGGTGAACGATTCAGGCTTCTTGATTCGCTGGAGATCCAAAGCAGCCAGCTATGCACCTCCGGTTGCAGCATTCACTTGTCCGGATACCATTTACTCGGGGTACAAAGTTGTATTCCAAAATCAAAGTACAGGTAAATATGCCAATTATGCCTGGGATACCAACAACGACTATGTATTTGGAAAAGACAATACCAGCCAGGGAATTGACTCTACCAATTTTAGTCCATCGATGATTTATACTGTATCCACTTCAACACAAAAAACAGTTTGTTTAAAAACATATAACTGTGTGGGCAGCGACACTGTTTGCAGAACCTTCCTGGTATTGCCTACTAATCTGGCTCCTTTTGCTGATTTTACCGTAAATAAAACCTACGGGCTGACTACCGATTCGTTCCTGTTCAAAGACATGAGCTTTAACGGAGCCAATCAATGGAAATGGGTATTTGAACCTTCCAACCTTTCGTATTTGGGTGGAACCGATTCAACCAGCCAGCATCCGATGGTGTTCTTACATACCAATACCAATTACACTGTTACATTAACTGCAACCAATTCATTTGGCAGCAGTAGTAAAAAGAAGACCAATTATATCACTACCATTTCGTATCCAAGTCCGGGTAGCCAGTTTACTCCAACCAGTTCGGTTGAAGACTTTGGTATTACCCGTGTTCGACTGGTGGGAAGTGTGGGGCGTATTGATACCACCACGGCGTTGAAACCAACCGATGGATCAGCATATACTCCTTTGTATAACCTGAGCAAGACTACTTTGTACCGCGGAGGAAAATATACCGTTGATGTATATCGTGGTGCAAATCCGGTAGATTCAATGAATCTGCGAGTATGGATGGATTTCAGCCGCAATGCCAATTATCTGGATGCAGGCGAAACCCTGCTCAGTGAAGACCGCCAGTTGAAAGTAAAATACACCACCGAGTTTACTGTGCCACAGGATGCATCCATTGGTATAACCCGTATGCTGGTTGGTGCCAGTGCTGCCTTTTCTACCATTACCCCGTATTCATCTGTTTTGGGTGTGTATGAAGAATATGGAATTAACATTGGTCGCGATGAAGTGAAACCGGTAATCTCAATCAAAGGTCCATCGGTAGCTAAAACAGAGATTAACAAACCATATATAGATGCCGGAGCTTTAGCTCTGGATAATATCGAAGGCGATATCTCCAGCCGCATGGTTATTATCAGCAATGTTGATAATACCCATATCGGCTATTATACCGTAAAATATGTGGTTTGGGATAATTACGGCAACCTTTCAGATACCGTTGTTCGTTCGGTTCAGGTAGAAATCAACCAAACCGGACCAGAGATCACCATCACTGGTGCCGATACGGTAAGACTGGAAGTGCGCAAAGACTCCTACACAGATGCCGGTGCTACTGCTAAAGACAATGGTGGTGCTGATATCAGTTCATCTATATTAATTTCCAATAATCTGGATACAGCCAATGTAGGTGTATACTACTACACTTACACCGTGGCCGATGCCTTTGGATTTATCTCCACTAAAAAACGGGTGATTATAGTACAGGATACTGAGAAGCCAACAATTCATACCCGTACACTGAACGATACCAGTTTTGTGATTCATCAGATCAAAATGCCATTTGATGACAACAACTACCTGCGTGTGGATGATAATTACTGGACTAATATAATGCCGGTACGTACTGATGGAACCCTCAATATTGACGATCCGGGATTGTACTACCTCACTTACCGTGCAACCGATGGTTCGGGCAATGTTTCGGATGCTTATGTTCTGACCGTTAAAGTTACCAATACATTCAAGCCAACTATTACTCTGGTTGGATCATCGGATGTTATTGTGAAGGTTAATACAGTTTACAACGACCCTAAAGCTACGGCCAAAGATTACTTCAATGTGCCATTGCTGGTGGAAATCGTAAACGACAATATGGACATCAACCATACAGGAGATTACAAACGCACATACAGAGCTACAGATGAATACGGCAATTGGAGTGAAGTAGAACGTAATATTCATGTGAAGGATCTGGACGGTCCGGTAATAACAGTATTGGGAGATAATCCGGTTCAGGTAATTGTGGGAACCAAAACCCGTGAAGAAATTCTGGCTATGATAAATGTGACCTCCATTAAAGTAGTGGATAATTACGATCCGAATCCTGTTGTGAAAGACAATTCCGGAACAATTATCACCGATAAATCCGGAACCTATATGGTCACTTACGATGCCACCGATGCTTCAGGCAACAAGGCTCAACAGAAACAGCGCTTCCTGCAGATCCTGCCAAATACAGGCATCGAGCAGGTACAAGCCAACAATGGAATACAGGTTTACCCAAATCCAAGTAAAGGGGTATTCCATCTTGAACTAAAGCAAGGAGAGGTTAAAAACATTCGGATCTATAATATTGCCGGTGTCTTGGTACGTGAGTTCAAAGGCGATAAAGCCGGTACTACCTATCAGATTGACCTGAGCAACGAACGCGATGGCATGTATCTGATCCGGGTAGAGGGTTCTGATAAAACGTATACGACCAAGGTTAACCTCAACCGTTAATCAGGTTCTGCAACTGATACTATAAGCGGCCCGCGGCTCCGGAAATCCGGAGCCGCGGGCCGCTTTCGTTTACAAACAGGCCAAATCAACTTATTTAAAAGGCAAAGTACTTATTTTCGGAACATGAAACGAATGCTCTCTGTATGGTTAATCTTCCTGGTCACCGCTACTGCCAGTGCCCAACTTGCAATTGAACCTGTTTCCTTTGAGCTAACTCCTGAACAATTAGTCCATACCTTTTTTAAAGGTAGCGGCATTGAAATAATGAACGTGGAATTTAAAGGAGATTCACAGGCGTTGGCCCGATATACCGATTTTCAAAAAAGCACAGGTTTTGATTCCGGTATTATAATCTCAACCGGTTTGGCTGAACATGCGGCCGGACCCAATGCCCGCCCAAATGCAGGTGCCAACTTCGGGAATCACTTTTTTACGGATGAAGATTTAAAAACCCGGAAGCGTATGTGTGATGGTGCTGTGCTGATTATTGATTTTATTCCGCAATTTGATTCTTTACACTTCCGATTTGTTTTTGCATCGGAAGAATATCCTGAATTTGTTTTGAAGGAATTTAACGATGTATTTGCCTTCTACCTGTCTCCCCTGTTTATAGCAAATGACCGTCCAAAAAACATTGCCAGACTCCCCAAAGGGCCAGTTGTATCGGTTAATAATGTAAATCATAAAATCAACCCGGCGTTTTATATACCGAATGATTACCCCAACTCACCCCTTTATGCCTATCTGGAATACGACGGTTTGACAGTACCCTTAACTGCTCAGGCGAGGGTGATTCCCGGAAAGCCCTATCGCATGAAGATCATTATTTCAGATATCGGAGACTGCGAATACGATTCAGGTGTATTTCTGCAAGCGCAATCTTTCTCCTCCTCTCGTCACAAACGCAGAAACCCGGCAAATAAACCGGTGTCCTTGCCTCCGCCAGTTGGAGTAACCTATTATTTCAATTTTGAAAGTTCATCGGCCGTCTTATCTCAATCAGATCAAACCCGATTTGATCAGCTGGCCGACTCCATTAAAGGACTGAACTATGAGAAGATTTTGATCATAGGTCATACGGATGCAACAGGAATTGAATCCAAAAACAAACAATTGTCGTTGGAACGGGCAGGTAGTGTAGCCAGAGAGTTGAACCTAAGAGGAATTCCGCGCAACAAACTCAAAACATCCGGAAAAGGAAGTGCCCGCCCTGTTGCTGAAAACTCCAACAAAACGGGACGGGCACTTAACCGAAGAGTAGAATTGCTCTTCTACATGCGCTAGCGATTAATCTTTAATGAAGGTGAAGGTCTTAGTTGCTGAACCTACTTTCACTTCCATCATGTACACAGCATTGTTCAAATCGGCCAGATCAATATCGTAATGAGTAACCGACTGAGATACTTTTCCAAAAGATTGTTGCTTGATCAATTTGCCTTGCAAATCTTTAACTTCCATAGTCACCGGTTCATTTAAGGTATTTATATGCAATTCAATGCTCAAGGTTGATTTTACCGGATTCGGATAATACTGCATAAAGCCAATTCCTTCTATTGTAGCTAATCCAACACTGATGTTGATTGTTTGGGAAGCGGTATCACTGGCACAATCATCAGTGGTGATTACGCTGAGCGATGCTGTAAAGGTTCCATTGGCGTATGTATGAGAAGGATTTTGGGTTGTTGCCGTTCCATTGTCTCCAAATTTCCATGCCCAGGTCTTGGCACCAGTTGTGGTATCAGTAAACTGAACAAAAGAAGTATCCTTGGTGAAGGTGAATCCAGCTTTAGGGTCTGGTTTACGTTGAATGGTTATGGTACTTGAATTTCTCGAACAATTCGCATTGGTATCCATTGCAGTAACATAGACCTGATCGTTGGATGCAAAGGTGGATGACGGGAACTGCATAGATGTAGCAGTAGTAAATCCTAAAGAGGTGCTATTTTTAAACAATTCGAATTTGTGTGTACCGGCAGGTTTGCTAAAGGTAAAGGTTGCCTGTTCCCTGTCGCACAAAACATTGGTACTCTTACCAAATGTAATAGTTGGATTTGCCACCGGCGTAAGATTGCTTTGTAAACGAATGGTTTTAACACCAGCCGGACACGATAGTTGAGCTGAATCCCACACAGAGAAACGGTAATAAACAGAACCACTTGTCTTCAATTTAACCTTGAATGTGCTAGATCCAACCGGTTGGTATATTATTGACACCTGAACTCCTGCTGATGTTACTTCTTCAACCATCACGGCATATGTTGCTGCACTGATATTGCTGAGTGTTACAGTTGTTGAATCAGTTCCGGACGGATTACAGAATACGCTGTCGTAGTTTAAGGTATAGGTTACCGCTGCACAGCCGGTAGTAATGCAATTACCCACGCCATGCAGACCTTTAGCACATTTACCGGTAGATTGAAGAGCTCTAACCCATAATACTTTACGCGTAGCTGCTGGCAGACCATTAATTTCATGTGTTAAGCCGGTTGCTCCGGATGAAGGCGTCATCCAGGTTTTACCACTATCCAGACTGGCTTCATAGCCATCGGCGCCTGAAACGGCCGACCAGGCAAAGCGAATCATGCTAACCGAAACTGCATCACAGGATACCGTTGGGGCAGCCAAAGGCGTTTGAACATGCACTTGTTTTGCACTGCTTGCCAGACTGGTACAACCGTTTGCATCGGTTACATACACGGTATATTGAGCAGACGAGGATACAGGAGCAACCTTAACTGAAGCATTGGATCCTGAATAAATCAGTGTGGTATCGCCATAAAACATATAATTTACCATTCCTGCATTAGCTGATAAGGTAACCGAATCGCCAATACAGATTGAATCCGTTGAAATATTCAGAGTGGCTGTAGGTAATGTCCGTTTCACAAATCCGATTACACCACTAGTTTTCATACAACCGGTTTGTGTATTGGTAAGTTTTACGCTATAACTACCGGTATTTTTCACATATATGGTTTGGTCTGTCAGATTTCCCGGAGTCCATAAATACGTATATGTACCGCTTGCGGCACTTAATGCTACCGAATCGTTACCGCATATGGAATTATTTGCTCCACTTGGAGTAGTTGTTGAGGTTGGTGCAGCATTCACCAAAACAGTTCCGGTAGCAGGCTGCGACATTCCGTTGCTGTTGGTAGCGGTAAGGCTGATTCCACGAATGATGGAGGAACCGGCAAATGAACTACCAAATACAACAACCGGATTTTGAGAATTGGGTGTTGTACCCAGCACAAATTGAGAACCCGGAATAGACCAACTGTAACCTAATGGATTGTTGGTTGCAGAACCGAGAAAATGCGCAGTATCGTTCTGGCAAATGGTATCTTTATCTACTGTATAGGTAGCAGTCGGAGGTGCTGTTCCGGTTTGATAAATGGTGAAAGCTTTGGTTAGAATCGTATCTCCCGTATTGTTATTATCGCCATTGGCAGAGTTAATAGCCGTATACAAGGTCAAAGTACCCATTCCTGAAGAAGGAGCAGTCCAGGTGAAATTCCAACTTCTGGCACCTGTTCCGGATGTACCACCCGTGGTGTGATTGATATAGGTTCTACCACCACCTGTTGTTTGTGTGGCACTACCCGTACCACTGGTAAAGGAGCCCGACATAATGGCGTTTTGATCCAGCATTACTGCCTGAAAACCAAAGGTTCCGTGATTGGGATGCGAATATGAAATAGTCATGTTATAGGTATTGCCCGGAACATATCCACTTGTAGGAATACTCGATGTAAAGGCAATGTTATTCCACAAGGGTCCGTTGGCAATGGGATTAAAGTTATGGCATCCGGATTGACCACACGTATTATCTCCCGGAGCACCGGTATTTTCTGCGGGAGGCCCGCCGGCATTAGTCATGGCATACATTGACACACACACTAGTCCAGCCGTAAAGCCCCATGTTCTTAATTTCCTGTAAAGATTCGATTTCATATAGTATTGAATAAAATTTGATTGGTATCTCACTGCAATATAAAAATTAATCTAAAATTAAAAAAATCTTAATAAATTTAGCTGCAAATGGCAAGATACGGATTAATAGGCTTCCCACTCATTAACAGGCAGTCGGCTGATTATTTTCAAAGAAAATTCGCTTCGCATGAAGGCGCGAATACGTATTCCAATTATCCGCTGGAGTCGTTGAAGTACTTGCCAGAGCTTGTAATTGCAGAGCAGTTGAGTGGATTCAGCGTCACAATTCCATATAAGGAAGAAATTCTAAACCACTTATCACAAATTGATTCAGAAGCCGGTAATGTTGGCGCCGTAAATACAGTAAAAATAACCTCACATGGTTGGATCGGATACAATACCGATGTAGTGGGCTTCAAAAACTCTTTGCTTCCACTCCTCCTGCCACATCACCAAAAAGCGCTCATTCTCGGTACCGGTGGTGCTGCCAAAGCGGTAGCCTATGTATTAAAGAGCTTGGAAATTCCCTATCAAATGATCAGCAGAGACGAAAATAAAGGTTTGAACTACCTCAGTCTTACTGCTGATTTGATCCGTGAACATCTGCTTTTGATCAATGCAAGCCCGGTTGGGATGGGACATTTGAAAGATCAGGCTCCTCAAATTCCCTATGAAGGAATAACCCAACAACATCTGGTCTATGATTTAATTTACTTACCCGAGAAAACCATATTTCTAAGCATGGCTGAAGCAAGGGGCGCATCCATTAAAAACGGTATGGAAATGCTGCACCTTCAAGCGGATAAAGCTTTCGATATCTGGATAAAATAAAAAAGAGAATGCCATCTACATAGCATTCTCTTACAATATGGGTCTTTTATAAAGAACTTAGTCTTCTACAATAACCACTCTCTCAGTATTCGGAGATTTTACGGTTATGAGTTTCGTATTCAACTTGATAGCCTGTTTACGCTGGCGCGAAACGGTCTTGTTTTTTCTGTCTTTTCTTTTATACCTGGTAAACATAGGAGTATGAATTTATTGGGCGCGAAAATACCGCATTTGATGGAATATGCAAAACTTTATTTGTAACCCAGAATCTTCATCATGCTTTCGGCGCTTTGTTCCGGGTAGAAAAGCTTGTAGGTATGCTTTCCATCGGGAGTTTTATCAATAATCACATGTTTGGGTGCCGGAATCAGACAATGTTGAATTCCGCCAAATCCTCCCAGCGATTCCTGATAAGCTCCGGTATGAAAGAATCCCATATACAAAGGTTCATCTTCCAGTTTGGGCAGGAAAACCTGATTGGTGTGAGTATCTGAATTATAAAAATCCTGACTGTCGCAGGTAAGTCCACCCATATTGATCCGCTGAAACTCCTTTTCCCAATTGTTGATAGCCAATAAAATAAATTTCTGTCCGATCCCCCAGGTATCCGGCAAAGTGGTAATAAATGAACTGTCGATCATATACCACAATTCTTTATCGTTTTGCTGCTTCTGGCCAATAATTGAATACAATGCACCACCACTCTCGCCCACTGTAAATGAACCAAATTCCGTTATAATCCGGGGTACATCCACGCTTCGCGAATCACAAATAGTTTTGATATAATACACGATCTGATCAATCATGTAAGAATAATCGTGTTCTATTCCCAGTGAAGTATAAATAGGCATTCCTCCACCGATATCCAGAGAATCAAGCTCCGGACAAATCTCTTTTAAATCGCAGTATACATTTACCAGCCGGGTCAATTCACTCCAGTAATAGGTGGTATCTTTGATTCCTGAATTCACAAAAAAATGCAACATTTTTAATTGGTAATTCGGATTGTCCTTTATTTTGGAGGTATACAACTGATTGATCAGTTTATGACTGATCCCTAAACGCGAGGTATATACTAAAAATCCGGGTTCTTCTTCAGTAGCAATGCGAATGCCTAGCGTCAATGGTTTTTTCACATATTGATCGAGCTGATTCAGTTCGGCAGCACTATCCAGTACGCAGGTCAGGTTTTCAAATCCAATTTCATTGAGTTCAACAATATTTTTAAAGTATTGTTCTGTTTTATACCCGTTGCAAATAATAGTTTGACTGGTATGAATTTTTCCTTGCTGATACAAGGTCCGGATCAAGTCCAGGTCGAATGCCGAAGAGGTTTCCAAATCAGCACCATGCTTAAGAACTTCTTCCAGAATAAAAGAGAAATGAGAACTTTTTGTACAATAACAGTAGGTATATCCAGCCTTGTAATCGTAACGGTCGATTGCCTGGTTAAAATAATTGCGTGCTTTTGTAATTTGAGAACCGATTTTGGGCAGGTAGGTAAACTTCAACGGGGTTCCAAATTCTTTGATCAATTCCATCAAATCCACTCCATGAAAAAACAGGTTATTGTTTTTTACTTCAAACCCGTGGCGGGGAAAATAAAAGGTCTGATTAATCAGATCAATGTACTTGTTTTTAACGGGGAGTGGCATGTGAATGTTGGTTGAAGGTGAAGGGTATGGAACGCGGGTGCAATGTTATCATTTCCACTTCAATAAATATCAACTTTTTTCTGCAGGAATTTAGGAATTGGATCCTTTAATCCAGCTCGAAATAATCGAGGTCTTTGGAAAAAGATTCTTTGATATACCATGTTGCCAGAAAAGAAAGCAAAATACAAACCCCGCCTACCGAAATGGCTGCCATTCCTACCCCCAATAACGGAATCAATCCTTCGAAAGATTTGGTTATGGGAACTGTTGCACCCCGTACAAAATTAGGCGCTGTATTGGTAACTGTACTTCGAAGGTTGGTGCCAAACTGTTCGGAAGCTACCGTTACAAACAAGGCCCAGAATCCGGTAGAGGCACCCAACATCATGCACATAAAATGAAACCAGTCGAGCGATACGTGATGATTGAAAACATAAAACAAAACGGTTAAAGCCAAAATCATCAGGTATATAAAAATCACTTTTCTCCGGCTCTTAAGCCATTGACTCAAGGCACCGCTGATCAAGTCTCCAACCGAAAGGCCAATATACGACCACATTACGCTATCCGCCACATGCA
The DNA here is from genome assembly GCA_041665785.1 of Bacteroidia bacterium. Classification (GTDB taxonomy): domain Bacteria; phylum Bacteroidota; class Bacteroidia; order UKL13-3; family UKL13-3; genus JBAYIE01. The sequence goes on from JBAYIE010000022.1 coordinate 54,702, forward strand.
CTTCACCTTCTACACCAATATATGCGGCCAATGTGTGACTTTGGTTGATCAAAACGCCAATCACAAACCAGATGGGTAAACCAATTACTACTGAAGCCAAATAGGTAAGTGTTCGCTTGCGTGTGCTGAACAGCATGAAAAAATTACCCCGACTGACTTTACTATTGATCATGGTATGAAACATTCCGCTTTCGAAAGCACCTACCCGCAATACCAGCAACATTATTCCCATCACGCCTCCAACGATATAAGCCATTTGCCATGCTGCAATATCCAAATGAAAGAAAGCAGCCAGTTCGGCCCCGTTGCCACCAACCAGACGTGCCGCTACACCTCCTAGTGCTCCAAATGTTACTATAATCATTGTACCCCATCCCCTTTTGGATTTCTCCATACTTTCAACCACCAAAGTGATTCCGGCACCGAGTTCGCCCGCCAATCCAATGCCCGCAAGAATGCGGCATATGGCATAGGTATCCGTATTGGTAACAAATGCATTAGCCAGATTAGCCAGCGAATAAAGAATAATAGAACCAAATAAAACCTGTATGCGACCGGCCTTATCGCCCAAAATACCCCAAAGTAAACCACCCATCAGCATGCCGGTCATTTGCCAGTTGAACAAGGAAATATCGTATTTTTTTAATGCTTCTCCTGTAAGTCCGATAAACTCGAGACTTTCCTTTTTCACCACATTAAATAATACCAGATCGTATATATCGACGAAATACCCCAGTGCGGCTATGATCACCAGAAGTGTTGATTTGTTTTCCGTTTGCATCCGGAACGAATATGAATAAAAGAGATGGAAAATAAAATACCTGATCTGAAAGCGTCGTTGAAATTCCGGATCAATACTGATCTTTGGCCATTGCGTTTCGCAAACGGTTCACATCAGATGCTATATCTGCGGCAACATGCTCAAGATTAACCCGATCTGTTTCATCAAAGTGAGCCAAATGTTCGCTGTCGAAATCCAGTACACCAATAATTTCGCTTCCATACCAAACCGGAACTACCAATTCAGACTGCGACTCGCTGCTGCAAGCGATATGGCCGGGAAATTGATTTACGTTGTCAACCAGGATGGATTTCTTTTGTTGCCAGGCTGTTCCGCACACCCCTTTTCCCAAAGCAATACGTGTACAGGCTAACGGACCTTGAAACGGACCCAGGTACAATTCCTGATCCTTTACAAAATACAGCCCAACCCACCACCAATGAAAGGTTTGCTTGAGTGCTGCCAATATATTTGAGATATTGGAAATAGCCGGATCTTCCTTAACAATTAATGCTTGCAACTGAGGCAAAAGCATGGAATAAATTTCCGGTTTGGTTTGATCAGTATGGATGCGTAAAGCTTCCATGCAATTTTGATTAGTGGGTACCTTCTGCCTTAGGTTCGGCAGCTGGTGCAGGAGCTACCACAGTAGCTGTATCTGCAGGTGCGGCTTCTACTTTTGCCTCATCGTTCAATTTGCCACCTTCACCAGCCCGGTTAACTGAATAATCAGCTTTGTCGGCTTTGTATTGATCATTGGTTTCCAATGTTCCATTGGCTTCGTTTTGACCATAATGACAAGATGATACCAACATAGTGGCAAAGAACAGAGCTGCGAATAAATATGATTTCATACAATACGATTTGGTTTCAATAATACTAAAAGCAATTGTTTATTCTAACAATTCAGGTTCCACACCTCACTCTCCCACACTCACACTCATTTGATCACCTTCGCTAAAGCTACGGTGATCGAGGTACCCGGGGCGGGACTTGAACCCGCACGTCTTTAAAGGACACAGGATTTTAAGTCCTGCGTGTCTACCAATTCCACCACCCGGGCAATAAGATAAAGAACTTCTAAGAAAAAAGGCCATCAGTTTGTCATTGGTATGACTATGACTAATGACCTTTTTAATTGGAGCGAGAGACGAGACTCGAACCCGCGACCCTCACCTTGGCAAGGTGATGCTCTACCAACTGAGCTACTCTCGCAATTTTACTTGCTTCTTCCTGATGTCATTCGCTCTACTCCCGTTTCTCAACGCTACAAAATCACAGATTTCTTGTTTAGATGCAGCAGAGCTATTTTCCCATTAGGGAGCGCAAATATATGGATATTTCGGTTTGTGCAAAAACTGAATTCACTTTTTCCTAAAATCGGGATTGCATTTTAAATGGTATACTAAAAATCAAGATTTTAACCCGACAATAATTTTTTCAGTTCACTCAACTTCATGAGGGACTCTACCGGAGTCAAAGTATCTATATCCAACATGGTGAGTTCGCTTCGGATCCGTTCAAGCAGGGGATCATTTAATTGAAACATGGAAAGTTGCATGGTTTGGATGCCGGGTTTGATCTTTTCGCTTCCATCGCCAATACCTCTTCGTTGCTTTTCCAATTCTTCCAAAACTTCGGTTGCTTTACTCAATACCAATTGCGGAACACCGGCCATGCGGGCCACATGAATTCCAAAGCTGTGTTCGCTTCCTCCCTTTACCAATTTACGCAGGAAGATTATTTTCTGTCCGGATTCCTGAATCTGGATATGATAATTTACAATACCCGGATATTGCTGTTCCAATTCGTTGAGTTCGTGATAATGCGTTGCAAACAGGGTTTTGGGTTTGCATGGATGCTGATTTAGAAATGTAGCAATAGCCCACGCCAGCGACACTCCATCGTAGGTACTGGTACCACGTCCGATTTCATCCAGCAATACCAGACTTTTCGGCGAAAGGTTATTCAGAATGCTGGCTGTTTCTGTCATCTCCACCATAAAAGTGGATTCACCCCCTGAAATATTGTCGGAAGCACCCACACGGGTAAATACTTTATCGGTTATCCCGATTTCGGCATAAGAGGCAGGAACATAACTTCCGATTTGTGCCAGAATAACTATCAAGGCAGTTTGGCGCAGCACAGCCGATTTACCCGACATATTCGGACCGGTTAAAATGACGATTTGTTGCTTATCCTGATCCAGAAAAATATCATTAGCGATATACGGCTCCCCTTCCGGTAATTGTTGTTCGATCACGGGGTGCCGTGCTTCCTTTACCAGCAATTTGCCTTCTTCATTCAATTGCGGTTTAGTATAATGCCAGCGTGTAGCCAAACGTGCAAATCCGGTAAGACAATCCAGCTGTGCCAGCGCAGCCGCATTTTGCAAAACCGGATTTACAAATTCGGATAAGCTTACCACCAGTTCGTTGAACAGGTTTTCCTCTATGGATAGAATTTTTTCTTCTGCCCCTAAAATTTTCTGTTCGTAATGCTTGAGCTCTTCGGTGATGTAGCGTTCGGCATTGGTCAGCGTTTGTTTGCGAATCCATTCAGGAGGTACTTTTTCCTTGTGCACGTTGGTTACTTCGAGGTAATAACCAAACACGCCGTTGTATCCGACTTTGAGTGAAGAAATGCCGGTGCGTTGCTGTTCTTCTTGTTGAATTTTAAGCAGGTAATCTTTTCCAGAGAATGCTATGCTGCGCAATTCGTCGAGTTCGGCGTTAATCCCTTCGCGAATAATTCCCCCTTTATTGGAGAAGGCCGGTGGTTCATCTACCAATAATTTATCGCATTGCTGCATCAACCATTCGCACAGGTTGAGACGCGAAGCCAGCTTTGTGACTTCCGGAATTGAACTGCTTTCCAGAATTATTTTAAGGGGAGATATAAGTTTAATAGAACGGTTGAGTTGCTGCAATTCGCGTGGACTAATCCTGCGCATGGCCAATTTGGAAACAATGCGTTCGAGGTCGCCGCATTGTTTGAGCAGGTCTGTAATTTCCCGCGCTTCTTTTTCGTTGTGGAGCGCATATTCTACAACCTGATGTCGTTCTTCTATCAATGTTTTATCGCGCAAAGGCAGCACCATCCACTTTTTGAGCATGCGTGCACCCATGGGTGTAACCGTTTGATCGATCACCTGCAGAAGGGATTTGCCGAATTCGTTGGCAGGTACGATCAACTCCAGGTTGCGAATTGTAAAGCGGTCGAGCCAAACATATTGATGTTCATCGATGCGTGAAACCGATTGAATATGTTGCTTGCGTTCGTGATGGGTTTCGTCGAGGTAATGAAGGCAGGCTCCGGCCGCAATAACAGCCAGTTCCATTTCCTGAATCCCAAAACCCTTTAACGAAGCTGTATTAAAATGCCGGATGAGTTTCTCGTACGTATATGCATGCTGAAACACCCAGTCGTCGAGCTGAAATACATAAAAACGCGAGAATAATCGCTCCGCATATTGCTTAAAAACCGGTTTTGAAACGATGATCTCTGATGGGTTAAATCCGTGAATGAGCTTTTCAATATACTCTGTATTGCCTTGTGCCACGAGGAATTCACCGGTTGAGATATCCAGAAACGAACAACCGGCCTGATGCTCAGAAAAATGTACCGAAGCCAGGTAATTGCTTTGTTTGTGATCCAGGATCTTATCGTTGAAGGAAACACCGGGTGTAACCAGTTCTGTAACCCCGCGCTTTACAATTTTCTTGGTCAGTTTGGGATCTTCCAGCTGATCGCAAATGGCCACCCTTTGACCGGCCCTAACCAATTTGGGCAAATAGGTATCGAGCGCATGATGCGGAAATCCGGCCAATTCGATATGCGATGCTGATCCATTAGCCCGTTTGGTAAGCACAATCCCCAAAATACCTGCAGCTTTAATGGCATCCTCGCCAAATGTTTCGTAAAAATCACCTACGCGAAACAAGAGTATCGCTCCGGGATACTTCGCCTTAATCTGGTTATACTGCTGCATCAGCGGGGTTTCCGCATCCTCGGTTTTCTTTGCCATCCGTAAGCAAATTACAGCTTAGACCCCGGTTGGAATAAACATTTTTCTAACACCAATAAAGTATTCATATTCTGAATAACAGTATGGTGGAGTCATTTCTCGTTACGTCCTCCTCTCGTCGGACACTCGAAATGACGGTGACAATTCCGGTAATAAAGAATATTGCAGGTGAATGCGAATGCTTTCGTCATTTCGAGTGTCCGGATTGGTAGAGTATTGCATCTCGTAATTCAAAAGCACTGCTGTCATGGATAATAGATTGTAAACTCAATAAAAGTCAATGGGGATAAAGGCTTAAGTTTGTTCTGTCTGAGTGGGGGCTTAATCAAAGAGATTCTAATTTTTGAAATATTAAACTGGTGAAAAGTTAAATAATCTGTTAGAGTTAAGTTTCTAATTTAAGATTAAGTTCTCTGTTGAGCAGAGGCTGGGTGAGGGATCGCAGCGGAAATCCCCTGAAGGATGCGCTAGCTTCCCTTCAGGGATTGCAGCGTAGAGCCCGACCATGAAGGTAAGCGCACGAAATGTTAATTTTAAAGCAGCCATCAATCGCGCATCCTTCATGGGCACCCCAAAAATCATTCACTCATTAATTCCCCGGACACCAATGATTCAAAAGTATCAGATAGAATCCTTAACATCATTAGCGATCCCGGATGTAGGACGTATCGAGAAATGACACCGAGGTTTTCTCTCAAATCATCTGTAACATTGCACCCCCTATCATGCAAATTCTGATCGACAATATCCGCAGTGCTTCCAATATCGGTTCCGTATTCCGTACCTGCGATGCGTTTGGAATAGATAAAATTTATATCTGCGGGATTTCAGCCACCCCACCCAATAAAGAAATTCTGAAAACGGCTTTGGGAGCAACCGAAACGGTGGCCTGGGAATACCATCCGGATGCACAGGTATTGATGCAACAACTCAAAGCGGATTCTTCAAACTGGATGATCGCCATTGAACAAGGCGATACCAGTATTTCGCTGCAATCGTTTGTGACACCATCGGATAAAAATCCCATTTTTATTCTGGGCAACGAAGTGGAAGGGGTCTCTGCTGAACTATTGCGTCTTGCTGACGCATTGGTTGAAATCCCTCAATTCGGCAAGAAAAAATCATTGAATGTTTCAGTTGCGGCCGGAATTGTGTTGTGGGATCAATTGAGTAAGACCCGGCTTAATAAGCCAACACCTTAACTCCCGTGTATACCGGATCCGAAGCATCATAGATCAGGCGAATAAATGCCTGAGTATCCTGCCTGCGTGCATAATGCAGGATATTGTGTATCCGCTCAGTTGGGGTTCCATGCTGAAATAATGCATGCCGTATTTGCTGAACCTGATTAAACTGATGTTGGTACTTCTCGTCCTTTGCTTTACGGATTTTTTTACCAAGCCCATCAAAGAATTGAGCCGTTTCTAGCTTGTAATCAATTACTGTTGAACTGAGACGATTGTCGAGTTTTTCCAGTTTGTCAATCATTCCTTGCAAGGTTTCATCGATCTGCCGGGCGGTTTCTTTTTCTTCCAGCGATTCAAATTGATGATGGGCTTGAATCCGCACTTCATCTGTTTGCTGAAAATACAATTTCCAATCGAGTTTCAATTGTTGGGCATGATGATTCAACGTATGCGAAACAATTCCAAAAGAATTGCGCAACAAGAGGATCGGGAAAAAAGTACGATGCGCTTCGAAAACACCTTTCAATTGCAACCAATAGGCCAGTTCGCCTGGTCCACCAATATAGGCCAGATTAGGTAATATACTTTCCTGGTAAACAGGTCGCAATACCACATTCGGACTAAACCTTTCTGGATGATCATTGATTTCCTGCTGCATTTGGTCAACCGTCCATTGCTTCTGACCTTCTGCCACTTCAAACCCGTGATTGGTTTTAAGCAAGAGTTTACGACCGCTTTCGGACAGGTAAAAAAAATTGATTGCTCTTCCGTTTACCTGCAACGGATATTTGAGAGCCTGCAATGCCGCATTGGTTTCATTCAGTGCAGCAATACTGCTTTGTTGCAGGATATCATCCATCATCACCGGTTTCAAAACAGATTTGAGCCGCTGATTTTGCGGCTCTAAAACGATCAGTCCGTAAGCCTCGAACAAGTGATGCACCAACCGAAACGTAGCCTCCGCAAGGGTTGATGAGGAAGTGAAATATTTTTTCGCTTCCTGCAATAAACCCGGTATTTCGCTTCCTGCAAATTCCCTTTCCAGTTCGCCAAACAAGGAATCAATATTATCGAGTGTATAATTACCAACCGGCAAATCTTTATCCGGAATATCCCAGGTAAATATTTTTCCATCTATACTCAGGCTTTTCACCTCGTCGAGGTCGTGATCCTCAGAAGCCATCCAATACACCGGTACAATATGCTTATCCGGATGGGCTTTATTCAATTCATCTGCCAAACGTATCGTATGAATAATTTTATAGATGAAGTAGACCGGACCCGTGAGCATGCAAAGCTGATGTCCGGTAGTTACGGTGAAGGTGTTGGCGTCGCGTAACTTCTCCAGATTCATACGAACAGGAGATTTCTTGCTAAGGTGCAATGTCTCATATTGCTGATCCAGTACACCGGTTAAAATCTTACGTACTTCCGGATCAAAGCTGCGCTCCTGCATAGCTTGTTCAAATGCACCGAATGCATGCGGATAGGAATAAAAGGTCTGCAAATCAGGCTTACCCCCGAGGTAATCCAGTATGATTTTTTTGTAGTAGGATGAGTCCCGGGGTTGAATTTCTGCTAATAACAAGGATGGTATCAGAATTGGTAACTCAAATGTAGTTTATTGGGCAATATTTCCATACAGGTCGAAATCTTCGGCATGGGTAATGGTTACCTGCGCAAAATCTCCTATGCATGCATAGTTTGCTTTGGCATCAACCAGCACTTCATTATCCACTTCCGGCGAATCGGATTCGGTACGTCCCACAAAAAAACCATTCTCTTTGCGATCGAAAAGTACTTTAAATGTCTTACCGATTTTATGCTGATTGATGGCGTTTGAAATACCTTGCTGCAAATCCATCACCATCGCTGCCCGTTCTTCCTTAATCTCCTGCGGCACATCATCGATGAGGGTTCCGGCATGGGTTCCTTCCTCATGCGAGTAGGTAAAAATACCCAAACGGTCGAAACGGTTATGTTCCACAAAACGCAGCATATCCTCAAAATCTTTTTCGGATTCTCCCGGATGACCGGCAATCAGCGTTGTACGAATAGCTATTCCGGGAACTTTCACACGAATGGTATCTACCAATTCCTGGGTACGTTGAGCCGTTATTCCCCGGCGCATTTGTTTGAGCATATGGTCGCTGGCATGCTGCAACGGAATATCGATATAATTGCAAATATTGGATCGCTCGCGCATTACCTCCAACGCTTCCATGGGAAATTGCGAAGGGTAAGCGTAATGCAGGCGAATCCAGTCGGCGCCTTCAATATCGCTGATACGGCGCAACAGTTCCGGCAATTTGCGATCCCCGTAAATATCCAATCCATAGTAGGTACTGTCCTGCGCAATGAGTAAGATTTCTTTGGTACCATTTTTTACCAGGCTGCGTACTTCAGTTTCAATTTGCTCAAACGATTTGGAAACGTGCTTGCCGCGCATAATCGGAATGGCGCAAAACGAGCAGGGACGATCACAACCTTCAGATATTTTTAAATACGCATAATGAGAAGGAGTTGTAATCAATCGTTCGCCAATCAATTCGTGTTTATAATCTGCTCCAATGGCCTTCAACAATTGAGGCAAATGCAGGGTACCAAAATATTGGTCCACATCGGGAATTTCTTTTTGCAAATCGGGCAGGTAACGCTGCGACAAACAACCGGTTACAAACAATTTATCGATATCCCCTTTCTGTCTGGCCTCTGCATAACGTAAAATGGTATCGATGCTTTCCTGTTTGGCATTGTCAATAAACCCGCAGGTATTGATCACAATAATATTGGCATCGTCTTTAGGCGATTCGTGAACCACATCAAATTCGTTGGCTTTGAGTTGACTGTACAATACTTCCGAATCCACTATATTTTTGGAACATCCGAGGGTGATGATATTGACTTTATCCTGTTTGTTGTGTTTCGTTTTCATGCCGTCTCAAACAATGAGTTTACAAATTCCTTCTTATCAAAAAGCTGCAAATCGTCGATGCCTTCTCCCACGCCGATATATTTTACCGGCACTTTCATCTGATCCGAGATACCAATAACCACGCCCCCTTTGGCAGTACCATCAAGTTTGGTCAGAGCCAGTGCATTTACTTCTGTAGCTGTTGAAAATTGGCGTGCCTGTTCGAATGCATTCTGACCGGTAGAAGCATCCAGCACCAACAAAATTTCGTGCGGTGCGTCTGGAATCACTTTGCTCATTACGCGCTTTATTTTCGACAATTCTGTCATCAGGTTTACTTTGTTGTGCAAGCGACCTGCCGTATCGATAATGACTACATCAGCTTTGTGATCAACTGCATATTTCACTGCATCAAAAGCTACTGCAGCCGGATCGGTATTCATGCCGTGTTCTACTACATGCACATCGTTGCGTTCGCCCCAGATTTTTAGCTGTGCAACTGCTGCGGCACGAAATGTATCACCGGCACCCAACACTACTTTCTTTCCTACTTTTTTAAATTGATTGGCCAGCTTACCAATCGTGGTAGTTTTGCCCACACCGTTTACGCCTACAACCATCATTACATAAGGCGAATGACCTTGCAGGTTTTCGAATGTAGCCAGTGAAACTGCCGAATTTTCGTCGAGTAAATGAGTAATTTCTTCCTTCAGCAGGGTATGTAATTCACCTACACCTACGTATTTGTCGCGGCTAACACGTTTTTGCAAACGATCAATGATCTTGAGCGTAGTTTCTATGCCCACATCCGAGGTCACCAGAATTTCTTCGAGTTGATCCAGAAAATCATCATCCACTTCGCTTTTACCAACAAGCGCTTTGCTGATTTTATCGAACAAACTGACCTTGGTTTTTTCAAGACCCTGATCGAGTTTCTCTTTCTTTTCTTTGCTGAAAAAACTGAATATTCCCACCTTGTTGATTTGTTTTAGTCGTTTACCCCGTTTTTCATAAACACAAAAAGCATTCTGGTACACAGAATGCTTTTAGGTTTACAAGGAGAACAGAATTAGCCTTTGGTGAAAAAATTCTTTACGTTCTCGTTTGCGATAATCTCTGATTTGAATGAATAAGAACCTTTCTTATTCTTCACTGCACGGTAAACTTTAGCATATTCCTTGCCTGTACCGGTTTTTAATGTTGCAACTACCTTCTTAGCCATGTTGTGCTTACTTTATTTCTTTATGAACGGTAACCTTTTTCATAATCGGATTGAATTTCTTCAACTCGATACGTTCGGTGGTATTCTTTTTGTTTTTGGTGGTGATATACCGTGAAGTTCCGGGTAATCCGGAATCTTTGTGTTCGGTGCATTCCAATATCACCTGAATTCTATTGCCTTTTCTTGCCATTGTCTATTCCTCCTGTATATATTATAAAGAACCGGTTTTAGCCCACACACGCAATGCGGCTGTAATACCCATCTTATTGATTGTTTTCATAGCTTTGGTAGTTACGCGTAGCGTAATCCACCTGTTTTCTTCAGGGATGAAGAAACGTTTATCCTGCAAATTCGGGTAAAAACGACGCTTGGTTTTCGCATTGGAGTGTGAAACATTGTTTCCCACCATCGCTCTTTTACCGGTTAAATCACAAACTCTCATGGCATTTTCTTTAAAAGGACTGCAAAGATGCGGAAAAAAAACTAAAAGTCAATACGAATTGCTAAAAGTTTATAAAAAAAACGAGCAAAACAGGTGGTTTGCGGGAATTGAAGCAAATCCGGACCGTCTATAAACGAAAACTGCATCCTGAGATGCAGCTTCCGACCAAACCAAACTTAAGCCTAGATCGAGGAGACAATGTCTCACATGTGAACCATGTTTTCGGCTTATAATGATCGAATATAGTGCACGTCGGGATAACCCGAAAGAGGTGCAATCAAGTTTAATTACTTTTTAATTCATGCCGGGGTCTGTTGTCTGTACAATAATGCCATGTAGAATCCATCGTAGCCGAGGGTTGCCGAGATTCGCACTTCCTTGCGCAATTCAAAGTCGGGATGCGTTTTTAAGAAGGTTTGCACCTGCGCTTCGTCTTCCGAAGGTAAAATACTGCAGGTGGCATACACCATCAGACCTTGTGGTTTCAGCATAGTGGAATAGTTGCTGAGGATCTCCTGCTGGGTAATACGGATTTGTTCGATGAATGCAGGTTTCAGTTTCCATTTGGCATCCGGATTCCTGCGTAAAACACCCAAACCCGAACAAGGTACATCCAGCAAAAGCCGATCGGCTGAAGCTTCCAGGCGTTTGATTACTTTGGTGGAATCGATCAACCGGGGCTCAATATTGCCTGCTCCTGCACGGCGGGCGCGACGCATCAATTCGTCGAGCTTCCACATTTCGGTATCCATGGCAATGATTCGACCCTTGTTCTGCATCAGAGCGGCAAGATGTAGCGTCTTCCCTCCTGCTCCCGCACAGGCATCTACCACCCGCATGCCGGGCTCCACCTGCAAAAACGGTGCAATGCACTGCGATGAGGCATCCTGCACTTCAAAATATCCTTTCTGAAAGGCATCCAGAGAAAACAAATTGGTCCTTTTTTTCAGGATCAGGGCATCAGGAAACTCAGGATCCGTGTTGGTTTCAATGTCTTCCTGAAGCAGTATTTGCTTCAATTTATCGCGCTGAATGCGCAACGTATTTACCCGGATCACCACCGGTGCAGTTTGATTCAGGGCACTCAATTCTGCATCCCAGGCTTTTCCCAATTCTTCTTCTCCCCGCTGATCCAGCCAATCAGGTATGGATTGCTGAATGCTGCGCGGGAATTTTTGCTCGTTGAGTTGCTTGCGGATCTCCGCTTCGTTCAGGTTGCGGAATTCGGTCCATCCCGGCAGTGGCCAACCCCTTTTCACAAACAATACACCCAATGCATGCCAGATCACTCCCTTGTTGGGTTGCTCGTCTCCAGCACCAATTATAGCCAGTAAGCGCCACCAGCGCACCAGATCGTATGTGTTTTCTGCCACAAACGCACGGTCGCGCGCTCCCCATTTGCGGTTGCTTTTTAGTATCCGTTCAATGGCTTTATCGGCGTACCGGTTTTCATTAAAGATTTCATCGGTCACTTTTACCACGGCTTCAGCCAATACCCGGTGAATTTTCATGCATGTATATCTTTTAACACCCGCAGGTGCGTTGGAAAATAATTGTTGATGCGGTTGGGCAATACTTTCACCCAACCCAGTGCCAGTCCCTGAAAGGTAACCTTGTTCCATCCCGGTGAAGGCAACGGATTTACCGATAACTGATCCTTTTTTAAATAGGTGCGTGCTTCCTTTATAGTGAGATCCAATTCCGGAATGGTTTTGGAACACAGCTGATTTAAAGCCAATGCATGATCAGGAATCAAATCCTTGCGAATTAATTCTCCCATTTTTACGCCGGGTTCCACTACGTTCAGGTGCTTTTGCAAATGCTGGATCAACGCAGCCTGCGCCGTTGGAACCGCATAAAACACTGAACCTGATTGTAAGTATTCTACTTTAAACTCCGGATTCATCCAGGGTGACAGCAATGCCTGCACATCACGGTGCACGAAATTGAAATCCATACGACGCGCTCCTTCGGTTGTATCGGTATGCGGTTTGCGCAGGCAACTGAAGAAAAATCCTTCCCCTTTTGTTTTATGCGGATAAAACCGGTACGCTGCCAGTGATTCTCCTTTGTACAGTGTTACTTCTTCTATTCCCCACAACCGATCCACCGGTATGATACACGGTTCAAGATCAAATTCATGTTGCAGCCAAAGCAGGTTTTCTTCATTCTCGGTGTGATTGTAGGTGCACGTTGAATAAAACAAATAACCACCCGGTTTGAGCGCGTTTAAAACATCACCCAGAATACGTTTTTGCCTCAAGGCACACATCTCCACAGCGTCTTCGCTCCACTCGTCCGATGCCAGTTTGTTTTTGCGAAACATGCCCTCGCCCGAACAAGGTGCATCTACCAGCATCAGGTCGAAAACGTTTTTGAGTTTTGCAAAACTGTTGGGATCGTTTTGGGTAATGATGGCATTGTTGTTTCCCCAACGCTGCATATTCTCGGTCAGAATTTTTACACGCGAACGAATCACTTCGTTGCTAACCAGCAAAGCATCATCGGGTAATGCAGATGCTAATAAAGTACTCTTGCCTCCGGGTGCTGCACACAAATCAAGCACCACCGCATGAGCCGGTAAATTATTTTTTATAGTATCAAAAGCTGTTTGCAAAAACATCGACGAAGCTTCCTGTACATAATAAGCACCTGCATGAAACAAGGGATCAGCAATAAACGAAGGTCGCTCAGGCAGGTAGCGCCCCTCAGCACACCAGGGAATAATTTCGGCACCTTCAAACACGTTTACCCGTTTCAGCGGATTAAGCCTCACCGATACCGGAACATCCATTCTGAGTGCAGCCAAGAAAGCTTCAAACTCTTGCGGAATCAGGCGTTGGATGGAATTTACAAATGCTTCGGGTAATGCTGCCAAGGCGGTAAATTTAAAGATAAGATGAATACGTGTCGTGGATCTGAGTATTTATTTTATTTGGGCGCCCCCTGAAGTAGTCGCGGCGGGCATACTAATAATGGATCAATATTTTGCCCGCTCCACTTCATGGCCGGGCTGTCCGCTGTATCCCTGAAGTAATGCGCCACCTGATCTTTCTATATAAGGATTATCTCGCGCGCTTTACTTCAGGGGATGCCGCTTCCATCCCTGGCGCGTCCTGCCGGAATTCTCACAAGAAGTATTTGTTTAATCAGAAACCTTATTACTTGAATTTTTCATGTCACTTCGCGAAACGTGGTACAATACAAGAAGGAATTTATTGCATTAATTACCCCTCTTATCAGAATTGCAGATAAATATAAACTTGAGCAGAATGCCGCGCGAAGGATTGAAGTGAAAAGCCCGCAGTCTCGTTGGCAATTAATATGCACAGATTGGCGTAAAATTAAATTGCCAACGAGACGCCCAAATAAAAAAACATCACCCCCCATGCAACACCGACATAATGGCTCTGGCTTTGAGCATGCATTCGTCGTATTCCTGCGCGGCATCACTATCGTAGGTGATGGCGCTGCCTACTTCAAAACATAAATAGTTGCTGGTGGCATTGTACTGCATGCTGCGAATAACCACATTGAAATCGAAGCTTCCATCGGGAGCAAAATACCCTACCGTGCCCGAGTACATCCCCCTTCGGGTTTGTTCGTATTGCTCGATCAGCTCCATGGCTTTTATTTTTGGCGCACCGGTCATGCTGCCCATCGGAAATGCATGGCGTATGGCATCCACGCGGTGAACCTTTGGATCGGGCACCGACGAAACAGTAGAAATCATCTGATGCAAATTGCGAAATGTATAAATTCCAAACAACTCATCCACGTCTACCGAACCGGTTTGCGATGAACGGGCCAGATCGTTGCGCACCAGATCCACAATCATGAGGTTTTCGGCACGCTCTTTTTCCGATTGCTGCAACTCGTCTTTGAGCCGTTGATCCGTTGCTTCATCTTCATCACGGCGTATGGTACCTTTGATAGGTTGCGAAAAATAGCGACCGTTGAGCGCGGTCATAAATCGCTCCGGACTGGCGCAGATCAGATAGCGGTTAATCCATTTGAGGAATGCACCAAAAGGTGTGGGAGAAAAGTCCTTGAGCCGGCGATATAAAGTAAGCGGATCGGCTTCGGTGTTTTCATTGTAAAACTCCACACAATAATTCAGTTCATACACATCGCCTTCCACAATATGCGCTTTGATGCGTTGTACCTGCTGCAAATACGCCTCGCGCGAAACCCGCTGCTGCATGGTAATGGCGCCGGTTGATACTTCAACCGGAGCGGAGACTTCCCTGCTTAGCAATTCCTTCAATTCGGCTTCGCCAACCACCACGTTCAAATCGGGATCTATTACAATGAGACGTTCGGGAACAAAAAAGGCCATGGTTTCAAACCCGATGCCGTCCGGATGTTCGGAGACCAGCGCCTCTGTTTCGTTTTTTAAATCATAAGCCAGAAAACCAAAAATGTATTCGCCGGCATGTGCATCGGTAAATGCCCTGAGTGCATCAAAAGCCATGTTTGGTTCGAATGTTAGGTGATGGCGAACTCCGCGAGCAGCAGCCCATTCGAGATGCCGGATGCCACAGGCATTGGCTACAAAATTATTATCGAGGATGAGGCAAACATCGTTCAGGTGCGACTCCTCTTCGATCTGTTGCTTTACGCGATTGAATTCTTCCCTGTTTAATTGCACCTTGTATAGATAGGACTGCAAGTATAAGAAATAGTGCGGGTAAGAAAGGAGGTGTTCACAGAATCAGGAATTCTCTTGTTAATCTTTCGTCCAAATGGACTTATCATTTAATTTGAATCCAACTACACCTTCCTTATTGCTGTAATACACATCTTCTGCATATTTCATATCACTGTCTGAATAATGAATAAAAAACCTATAAATGTCAGTGTATAATTTATTCCGTAGGGTAATGGTATCTTCATATACACAGGAGTTAAGTGAAGAATCCAGAATGTGCTTAATGTCTTTGTCTCTCACATAATAAAGGAAAGAGGGAGATGATGAACTACTTGTTTTGAAATTAGTCATCTCAAAATAAACCTGATCTGTTGATATCTCTGAGCATAATCTACATCGAATTCTTACCTCATCATTGTTGGAAATATAACACAATTCTTTAGCCTCATCGTTAACAACATGATGACAACATTCTCCATTTCTACAATCCTCATATTCCCTAATTTCATGTTTAGTTGTTACCTCATCAAATAGCATGGACTTACCTGAGTCGGTGTGAAATGTACATGAGCCATTTATGGTTGGAATAAATCCTGTAGAAAGTGTGTCTTTAAATCGCGTTACAGTGTACGATTTATTCTTGTCTTCAGGACAACATGAAGCAAAACTGAATAAACCTAATACAATAATAATTATGTCATTAGGCTTCATAAAGTCAAATATATAACGAATAAACTGAACTAACCTCAATCCTCCGGTTGCTTTTCTGGTTCCGGTTTGGGAGGCGGCAATGCCTTCGGAATTTCTTCTACCCTGACCCGTGCAATTCCTTTACCCTTGGTCAAACCCAGGTGCTTGGCTGCCCGGTACGAAAGGTCGATGATGCGTTTGCGGTTGTAGGGACCGCGATCGTTTACCCGCACAATCACCCACTTTTTGTTGCGCAAATTGGTTACTTTGAGTTTGGTATTGAAAGGCAGGGTAAGGTGTGCAGCGGTCAATTTGTTTTTGCTGTATATCTCTCCGTTGGCTGTTCTGCGCCCATGAAAGCGATTGGCATAATACGAGGCTACGCCTTCTTTAATGTACAGGTTGGATTTAATGGAATCCGCTTCCCATTGTGCTTTTGCCTGAACCGAAAAACACAGCATCAACCCTGCTAAAATGCATTTTGTTTCGCGGCCTGATTTTATTTTGAATGGAAATACCAAATTTGCAGTTCACCTGATCGGGTACCGCAATATAAATTAAAAATGAGCAGCATCAAACCTCTGGCCGACCGTATTCGTCCGCAAAGCCTCGCGCAATACATCGGACAAGAACACCTCACAGGCCCTGGAGCTGTATTGGCAGAGGCTATTCAACACAAAACCATTCCCTCCATGATTTTGTGGGGACCGCCCGGTGTGGGTAAAACAACACTGGCACGGATCTTAGGAAACGAATTGCGACTTCCTTTTTATCAGTTGAGTGCCATCAGTGCCGGAGTAAATGAAGTGCGACGGGTGATCGAAGAAGCCAAAAAATTCGGTAAGGTGATTCTGTTTCTGGATGAAATTCACCGCTTCAACAAAAGCCAGCAGGATGCCTTGCTGGGTGCCGTTGAAAATGGAAACATCATTTTGATCGGGGCTACCACCGAGAATCCGGGCTTTGAAGTAAACAATGCGTTGCTGTCGCGCTGCCAGGTATATGTACTGAAGGAACTGGATCAGGATGCCTTGCTGAAAATTGCAGCCGATGCCCTGGAGCGCGATGAAGAACTGCGAAAGAAAAAGATTCTGCTCGAAGAAACAGATGCCTTATTGCTGTTCAGCGGTGGCGATGCACGCAAGATGCTCAATATACTCGAACTGATTTACAGTCAACCCGGCGAAACCCTGAGCATTACCAATGCGCTGATTACGCACTTGCTGCAACAAAGTATGGCGCGTTACGACAAAGGTGGCGAAGAACATTACAACGTGCTTTCGGCTTTTATCAAATCGCTGCGCGGGAGCGATCCCAATGCGGCTTTGTATTGGCTGGCGCGCATGCTCGAAGGCGGAGAACAAATAGAAATGATTGCCCGCCGCATGGTGATACTGGCCAGCGAAGATATCGGCAATGCCAACCCCAATGCCCTGCTCATAGCCACCAATACGTTTCAGGCCATTCAATTGATCGGCCTGCCTGAGTCGCGCATTATTCTGGCGCAATGCGTTACTTACCTGGCCTCCTCGCCCAAGAGCAATGCATCATATCTGGCCATTGAAGAGGCTTTGGCTACCGTGCGCAAAAGCGGTCCATTACCCGTGCCGCTGCATTTACGCAATGCTCCTACCCGATTGATGAAAGACCTGCACTACGGCGAAGATTATGCCTATGCCCATGCCTACGAAGACAATTTTGTGGAACAGGAGTTTTTACCCGAACGCCTTTCCGGAACCAAATTTTACGAACCCGGAAACAATGCACGTGAGATGGAGTTGCGTGCATTTTTGAAGAAGCGGTGGAAGGATAAGTATGGGTATTAGAAGGAGAATTAAAAGGTGGGCGTGTCGCCAATTGCATAAAACTATGGGTTCTCGCATTCTATGGTAAAAACAAATTAATTTTAAGCTGCATAGTTCATAGTGGTAACGCACGGTGTACCTCTTTTGACAGTAGCAAATACCCTAAGAATCAATTTGTTCCTGATTGCATTGATCACACTCATAGGGTTTTTGCCTTCTTCAGTTTTTCTTAAGTAATATAGTCCTATCTCGGGGTCAGCTTTTTTGGCATTCAGGGCACACATTGAAAGAAGTACTTTGAGCTTTTTATTAGCCATTGGACTAACACGAGTCTTACCTCTAATTGACGTTCCAGATGTATATTCAAACGGTGCCACTCCTGCATAGCAGGCTAATTGACGGGCATTATCAAATGTGCTAAAGCATCTTGTATAAACT
>JBAYIE010000023.1:0-67548 GCA_041665785.1 Bacteroidia bacterium
AACCGGAAATACAGGCGCAACAGGATCTCAAGGTCTCAATGGCTTAAAAGGTGATACTGGAATTATAGGAGCGACGGGTGCACAAGGCATCATTGGATTAACAGGAAACACGGGAGCAACAGGCTCACAAGGACTCACCGGATTAAAAGGAGATACAGGAATTACTGGCGCTACAGGAGCACAAGGTTTGATTGGATTAACAGGAAATACAGGTGCAACAGGATCACAAGGACTCACCGGCTTAAAAGGTGATACAGGAATAACAGGCGCGACTGGACCACAAGGCTTAACCGGTTTAACCGGAAGCACAGGATCAACAGGATTGAAAGGCGATACTGGAGCAACTGGCGCAACAGGTACTATCAAATCAGCAATGTATGTTCGATTGGGATCACAACCGGCAACTGTCGGGGCCGGACAACCCTTTACTTATTCCACTGCGGTTTTAACTTCTACCAATACACTTTCAACAACCGGATCATTTCTTCCTTTTACTAGCAGCGGAACTATTTTTACATTGGTTAGTGCAGGAAGATATGAAATCAATTTTCAGATGAATTATCCGACAGATGGAGGAGTTGTACTTTATCTGGGAGCAACAGTATCGGGTATGGTGCCGTTGGCGTATACGATGATAGGAAAAACTACGGATGGTTCGGTAAGTGGAAGTATCATTGTGGAAACCACGTCAGCAAATTCGTTTGTAAGTGTAAATGCAGCAGCTGGAAATGCAGCTGCAATAGCCATTCCACCCAATTCGAGTACAACCAATCAGAGCGCTACTACAGTTTCGTTTAAGAAAATTGATTGAACGGTTTTTATTTAACCACTATTACTTTTTCTGATGCATTCAGTGTGTTTCTGAAAACGTATAGTATACAATAATGTAAGTTGGTCAGGTTTATACTTCAGGTAAAAATTACCTTGAGGAACGAATTTTAAAACGCCCGAATTGCCCGAATATATTTATTCATACTTTTATCATGCTTCTCTTGTACGCCTGCGTAAAAACCCTGAACCCAGGCATATTGATGTGAATATTCAGTTGAACTCCAATAAAATTCATACAACATACCGGGCACCACCTGCTTATTTAAATACATTAAGTTCAGTTCATATTTCGAAGGGAGATACCAATCTCCAAATCCACCTCCCTGATAATTGGCACAGACGTTTGCAGCAGTATTGTTTGGTGAGGGAGCAGCCTGATGCGGATACGTTAGCTGATAAACTACTACCGCCAACATCTGCGAAGCAATTATTCGTTCGGTATTAAACTTGCCTGCTCCTATACCATCCCTTGTTCCGTTGGTTGTAAAAGGAATGGAGTCAGGCTTACAATAAACCTCTGACGTTTGATTTGCTGTGGCTGCAATTAAACCATGCAAGCCGTTGTCGTATACATAAAATACAATTCCACCTCCGAATGATTCTCCGATAAAATGTTTTTCCGGATTTTTCAATGTATACAATGCATACGGAACACTTAATAATTCGCTTGTGCCTGTGATCGTATAATCAACACCTCCGTCAGGATCGGTTTCTGTTTTTACAAAATAGGGACCATTTCCCCAATTGATAGAATCCATTGTGCCTTTTATTTTGGTTCCCATACCAATTTGAAGGGTGACCAATCCATTGCTGTTTGTATTTGTGGTTTGTGTTTCTACATAAACGGAAATTCCACCCGAAGAACCTTGAAGTATACTGATCCGCATATCCATATTTTGGTTCGTAATTAATGCGCCATTACTGTTTCTGATAATGGCCTGATAACTCATTTTTTGTGGCGGCTGAGTCAATGCACAAAATGACATCAGCATGAAGACAAAGAAGCTAAATAGATTTTTCATGATATTTAAAAATTTGGTTTCACATATCCGAAAAGCAAGCACCATATTTCTGCTCACAGTGAAATTTCACCGGATAAAAATTATACTGGTTTGATAAGTATGGAATTCTCCAATGCAAGTTAGACCACCTGGTGTAACAGAAAGGTGAAGTATGTTGGCGAATTTTATAATTAATGTCATGGTTATGATTTTCCCTTTTCAGCAACGATTCACACGCTATCCATAAAAGCATAACAATTTCATAAGCGTGGACTCATCGGGTGGAAAGATTGGGGTCGTAGGATTGTATCCTTATTCAATACCATCATATGAAATCAATTAAACAACTTGCCGCATTACTGGCCATCACATTGGTGGTTGGTTCATGCGGAAAATCGTTCCCGGATGAATCAGAACTTCACCCGGCGAAAAGTACTTCTACTCCTTTACCTGCAAATCCAACGCAGTCGGTTGCCGCGATTGCAGGGTTTCCTGAAACGTTTGAATCGGGTTCAAAAACGGCTTATGCCGCAGGCTCTGTTTCCCTCAGCTCGGGAAGCTGGTACCTCGATAATGCGTTAATCGGAACGCTCTCCTCGGATCGAAAAAACGGAGCGAAATCGGTGCGTATTACCAGTACGGGAAAAGTGCGCATGCAGTTCAATATAGCGAACGGAGCAACAGCTGTTAGTATAAAGCATGCCAAATATGGTTCAGACGGAAACAGTACCTGGGAATTGTGGATGTCGGTTAACAGTGGCAGCTCATATACCAAAGTTGGTTCAACGGTAACCACCTCTTCCACCACCTTGCAAACGGCATCCTTTACCATGAGTATTCAGGGCGATATACGTTTTGAAGTAAGAAAAATTTCAGGGGGAAGCAACCGGATCAATATAGATGATTTCTCGATTACCGAATACTCCAGCGGTGGCGGTGGCGGCGGTGGCGGCGGTGGTACCGATGGAGATCATATGGCCATGGGAAATCCCAGTGGAGCAACCACGAGTACGTCTAACGAGAATAATTACCTGATGATAAAAACACAATACCACCTCTCTTACAATCGTTCCAGAGCTATTCCCAATTGGGTAAGCTGGTACCTCGGACCAAACTGGTTGGGTTCAGCTGCACGACAGGACGATTTTCGCGCCGACAATACTTTACCTGCCGGTTGGTACCGGGTAGGATCAACGAGTTATTCAGGTAGTGGTTTCGATCGTGGACATAATTGTCCTTCTGCTGATCGCACATCAAGTGTTGCAGATAACTCCGCCACTTTTCTGATGACCAATATGATTCCTCAGGCACCCAACAACAATCAGCAAACATGGGCCAACCTCGAAAATTATGCTCGTACTCTGGTGAATCAGGGCAATGAAGTGTATATCATTATGGGAAATTACGGGGTTGGAGGAACAGGAACGAATGGATCGGCTAATACCATCAACAACGGAAATATTACTGTACCCAACAGGATTTGGAAGGTGCTTGTGGTGCTTCCGCAAGGCACAAATGATGTGAGCCGTGTTAGTACTTCAACGCGTGTAATTGCCATCAATACACCAAACACGAATTCAATCAGCAGCAGCTGGGGAACTTACCGCACCAGTGTAGATGCCATTGAAGCAGCAACAGGATATGATCTTTTAAGCAATGTTTCATCATCCGTTCAATCCGTTATTGAAGCAACCGTAGACAACGGTCCGACTAACTAACTTTCTGTTTATACTGGTCTTTGAAATACAAAAGGCTGTCCACTTATGGGCAGCCTTTTTATTTAGAATGACCTGTTGCTTCCTCAATCAATCGCCAGCACAATCGGCGCCAGCACCCTGCTCGCATTAAACGGATCAAGCACTTCTACATTTTCGAACACTATACTTTGTCCTCGATTTGTTTTCCTGATCTCTTCAATCATTTCGGGAGTGAGGTAAGCACTGCCCGAATTGAAATGCAACGTTTTAAATCCGCGCTGGATGGAGAGAGTGAACGACTTGACCACAAATTTGTAATCGAAGTCGAAGTCTTCGGGTAATTGAGGCGAAACTGCGCCTGCCGCAATCAAAATATTTTTATTAATGGATCCGGCACTTTTACCTCCAATGGAAGTAACAGGATTGGGGATTTTTTTTACACGAAACTGTTGTGAACCCATTCCTTTTTTTACTCCGTTTACCGTGGTAAACATGCTGATCACGGCTGAGGTATAATTACCCGGAACATTCACAATCCAGTCCTGGCTTTTGGGATCTTTGCGAATGGTACCGGAAGAGATAACCGGTGTGATGTTTTCAGCAGGAACTCCTGCCACAGCAAACGATATGGGATTATCAACTCCTGCATACAGCACATTCATTTTAACGGCCGATATACTGGCCGAAGGTCTGGCTGCCATATAGGCACTATTGAAACGGAAGTCTCTGATCTCACCTGAATTTGAAGTAGTCCGAATGAGACCCGTAAAGGTGTTCAAACCTTCGCGTTGAGCAGGTATGCGAATCATCAACCTGCCTGAATCGTTTTTCATTCTATTCGCCTTACCTAAAAGCGCCGTGTTGATAGAATCGGAATCAGTCTGGTAATATGCTTCCGGGCTATGGCTGGTATCGTATGCAGCAACAATTACTTCGGCTTCGTATTGATCACCCAGAAAAACAAAATTACTTTGAGGGATTACTTTGGCTTCAATTTTTTCAAATTTAAAATCCCCTTGTCCTACTGATTTATACAGATTATTCACTACCTCCAATTCTGCATTGTAAATATCCATAATCAGCTTATTCATGATGGGTATATCAGCTGCAATAATCGTATGCAGGAAAAAATAGGTTTCCCAGTTTTGTTGTTTTCCATCGGCATCGTAATACGGGCCATCGGTTTGTAATCCCAGATTTACTAATTTCTGTTGATTTGTGTCTACCAGATTGAGCATTTGTTGCCGGTATGAAATGATTTTATTTTTTAGTACGCGGGCCATTCCTTCCGAACCGTCATCGGAATTTCCCAGGAAATAATTCGTTGAAATGGAATTCTCATCCTTGGTATCAATATGCCGGGTAGGAATATTGTGTGCAGAATCAACAGAAACTCCTTCCGTTCGCGCTACCAGTTCATCGCGTGTTTTTTGGATAAATGCTACCATTTCTGCTGAAAGGAATCTTGCCATTCTGGCTTTTGACCAATAAGGACCCACCTTTTGAGGGTTCATAACATAATTTTGTTCAAAATTGGAATAGATATCTTTCAGCTTTCGTTTGAAATTTTCATTGGACAAAACCAGGTTTTCGTCAACCACTACAAATGCATTGATGACTTCATGCGATACATTGAGTGCCAGCAATGCCAACATCACCAAATACATCATACCTATGAGCTTTTGCCGGGGAGTTTGTTTACCTGATGACATACATGGTGATTTACAGGATTTGAATTATTGGATTGTACATTGCTTGCAATCGCCGAATTTAACCGGATTAAGTTATCGATTGTTCATACGAAATAAACAAGTCGTGGATAAGCATTTCGCTTGCGTGGGAACGCATAACAGACAAGCGCTTAGAACTTTTACTCAGGAAAATGCCTAGGTAAATCAGGAAAATGCTGATTGTTAATACTGCAATATGGATGTAAACTTGCTACTTATTATGTTTGGACGGGTGGACACGTTCTCTTATATTTACTTGTAAATACGATTGAGCAGGTTTCCCATACAATCGGTAAAACCAACAGGCTGTGAAAAAGATACTCATCATTGATGACAGTGAGACAAATCTCTACCTAACGGAACGGGTCCTCAATAAGCATATGCATGAAGCGCTGTTGTTTGTAGCGCATGATCCGATTGAAGGAGTGCGCATAGCCAAGCGTGAACTGCCTGATACCATCCTGCTCGACCTCAATATGCCGATAATGAACGGATTTGAGGTATGTAAGATTCTGAAAGAGGACAGTACAACCAGTCATATCCCCATTATCCTTTGTTCTGTTGAGAACAAAAATTCCGAAAGCACGGTGAAAGGCCTTAATATTGGTGCCGATGCATTTGTGAATTTACCAATCAAAGACGAAGAACTTTCTGCACATATCCGGGCTATGTTGCGGATCAAACAGGCCGAAGACGACCTGAAACATGAAATGGAAAAGTACAGGGTGATGACGGAAACCCTGCCTGATGCCGTATGCATAGTGAACCTCAAAGGTGAAATCACCTATGTTTCGCCCCGATCTCTGGAAATATTTGGCTTTAACAACAGTTCGGATATTCTGGGTTTAAAAGTTACCGATACCATAGTGCCCGAACATCAGATCAAGGCCCATCAACTGTTTGAGAAAGTCAGAAAAGAACAAACCGTTCGCGATGTGGAATTTAAATTTATTCGCAGCAACGGAACTGAATTTTATGGCGAACTGAGTGCCTCACTGATCAAATCCTCCAATGGTGAAGCAAGAGAGTTTATACTGGTTACACGGGATATTACCGAGCGCAAAAATGCGGAATATGAAATCCTGGAATACCAACGTAAACTCAAACGACTCAACCTTGATCTTACCAAGGTGGAAGAGAGCGAACGCCGGAAAATTGCTTTGAACCTGCACGATGGCTTAGGTCAAACCATTTCCATTGCACATATCAAATTGTCGTCTCTGCTGAATACTCCAATTTCAGAGAAGGTAGATAAAACCATTCGTGAATCTGCAGAGCTTATTCATACCGCAATTCAGGAATCCAGAACATTGACCTACGACCTGAGTCCGCCGATTCTGTTCGAACTCGGATTAATTGCCGCCCTGGAATGGAGACTCGAGCAGGTAAAGGAAAAGTTTGGTATGACGACTGTGTTTGTTTGTGCAGATCGCGGAATCCGCATGCCCAACGAAATCAGCATCATGTTGTACCGAATCATAAATGAACTGGTATTGAATGTAATCAAGCATGCCGAAGCCAAACAAATCAAAGTGGATATTCACGATGATCCCAAAAATATATTCTTCGAAATATCCGACGATGGCAAAGGATATAGTTACCCTCCAAAAGCACATCTGAGTAAGCAAAGCGGTCTTGGTATTTTCTCCATCAACGAACGACTGGAATCCATACAAGGCCAATTGCAGGTAGAATCTGCACTGTCGAAAGGAACCAAAACCACCATCATCATTCCCAATACATGATTAAATTAGCTATTGCTGACGACCATAAATTATTTCGCGAAGGTCTAATCAACCTGCTTTCAGAAGCAAAGGATATAGAGGTCGTTGCTCAGGCCAGTAACGGAGATGAAGCAATAGAAGTTGCGAAGCAGTACCGTCCGGATATTTTTATAATGGATATTTCTATGCCGTTAAAAAATGGAATTGAAGCAACTGCTGTGATCCATGTGGAAGCACCGGAAGTAAAAGTTATAGCCATATCCATGCACTCTGAAAAATCGTTTATCAAAGGAATGCTGGATGCCGGTGCGCAAGGGTTTTTGCTCAAAAGCTGCAATTACAATCAGGTGGTCGATGCCATTAATACCGTAATGTCGGGTAAGAAATACCTCGATGGCGATGTAACGGATGCCCTCATCAACGATTATGTGGGCAATGCGCCTCGTGCCGATCATACCAAAGAAGTTTTATCAAAACGCGAATTGGAAATACTCAAACTATACGCCGAAGGAAAATCGAGTCAGGAAATTGCCGATACCTTGTTTATTAGCGTAAAGACAGTTGGTACTCACAAGCAGAATATACTGGAGAAACTCAGCCTTTCATCAACGGCCGATTTGGTTAAATATGCACTCAGACAAGGTATCATTTCACTGTAGTCTGGAGTAGAAATTCAGCAAAATCCCGTTCAAAACTCAGCATTTCACTTATTGTTTGACATTGATCTTTGGTATAATCTTACCAATCGTTTAACCACGCTTCATGAAAAGATTCTTTCGACCATTTTTCATTTTTACCTTGCTGTTTGTTTGGCGAGGGATGCTGCTGCAGGTTTCAGCGCAAAACTGGGTGGCCGGGCAAAATGTAACACTCAATGTGAATGATTATGCCTTGATTGCAACCAATAATGCACCGGTTTCAATGAGTCTGACTTCAGCCACAGCAGGTGCTGCAGTCACTCAGGTTTCGAATTCTAGCCTGTATGTCAAAATTTCATCCCGAGTTCCCGGCAATACCCGTCGTCAGATTACTGCACGAATTTCCAGCGGTTCAGTCCCGACTGCTACCACCTTAACATTATTACCGGCTGCCTGTACAACTACAAACAGTGGAGGAGTTTTAGGAACCCCTATTTCTTCGGCAATTACCCTGACCGGCTCAGATCAACCTATCGTAAATCAAATCGGTACTTGTTATACGGGTGCCGGAAATACCGATGGGTACCAGATAACTTTTACCTGGAGAGTGGTCAACCCAACTACCAGTTACCAGCAACTGGCTTCTGGTAGTTACAATGTAACAGTAGTATTTACCTTAACAGCACATGATGGGAACAATTGATGGTATGAATAGGCTAAAAATCAGTTTTTACGCATCCAAAATCAGGTTTTTACCTATATATACAGTTAACCCTCCCTTTAAATTTGTTCAGCTTAATAATCCATTATTAAATAAATCAATCATATGAGAACTTTGATTACAAAAATCGGAATATGTTTTACCCTGCTACTTCTTGGTATCCAGGCGATGGCCCAAAGTTCCACCGCCACTTCAAATCATTCGCTTACTATGGGTATTCCGGAGGTTTGTTTGCTTGGAACAAGCGCGGCAGCCATTTCCCTTCAATTGACCACCACCACTGCGGGTAACCAGATTTCGGGAGGTACCGGAACAGGGTATGCTCAGGTTTCATCCATTGTAAGTTCAGGAGAAACCAGAACCATTACCGCTGCAGTTACCGGTGTACCTACCGGTACATCACTTTCAGTTACTACTACTCCTCCAAGTGGTGGAAACTCAGGCGGGGTTTTAGGAACCGGTTCTTCCAATGCATCACTGGTTAACGGAGCTTCTGCAGTTACATTGGTTACAGGTATTGGAAGTTGTTATACCGGTGCTGCTTCAACCGATGGATATACGCTGGATTATACATGGTCGTCGGCCCTGGGCTCATACGGAAGTATCGTAGCTTCAGCAGGCGCAACGGCTACTGTTGTTTTAACCATAACCAATATTCCTTAGAACTTTAGTTCTGATTACGCAATCAACCCGATTGAAAACACCCTTGTAAACATGGGATCAAGAAATAAAATTTCAGCTTCCATTCTTTTATTCATTTTTGGATTCATTTTATCCGGATCTGTTTTTGCGCAACGCCGAAACACAGCCAAAATGAATCTGACCTGCAATATTCCGGCCATAGCATTAGTTGATTTTGCTTCGTCTGATCTGCGCACCGTCACTTATAATTCCTCGCTGCTTGATCCCAATCAGGTCGAACAATTGGTAAGCGATGGAGCAACAGATGGCACTACCTGGATAAACTATTCTTCCATTGTTCGCAACGGTACCACCAATTATATTACTGCAGAAGTTAGCAGCGGTGAATTACCCGGAGATATGACGCTGAATTTATATGTAAGTCCGGATAATGGTGAAGGAGCAGGTAGTAAAGGAACTGCATGTGGGCAAATGGTACTAACCAGCTACCCGCAAATCATCATTTCCAATATTGGAAGTTGTTTTACAGGAAGAGGGTTAAATCGCGGGCATCATTTGCGTTATGAGTGGAGAAGTATCGACAATGAAAATGTGATAGAAAAACCTCATGGTAATATTGTTTCGGTAACCTATACCATTTCATCTACCGAATAAAAATGAAAAAAGGATTTCTTATCCTGTTTTATAGCTTACTCAATAGCGTATTTCTTATTTCCCCTGCACGATCCCAGGTAAGTACAGCAGGAGACAATATCTCATTATCAGTAGCATCTTTAGCGTTGATTGAAACAAACGCAACATCCATTTCCATGTCGTTTCAACCGGTTTCAGTTGCCGGTGCTGTTTTGAGTTCTGTATCCAATTCAAATTTGTTTATAAAAATATCTTCACTGGTTCCTGCCGGAACAGCCCGCAAGGTTACTGTGAAATTATTGAGCGGTACGATTCCTGCCGGAACACAACTAACCATTCAACCCACGGCAAGTACCACAACCAATAGTGGCGGAACACTTGGAACTGTGGCTTCTTCTCCGGTAGTAATTACTTCGGTTGACCAGAACCTCATTACGGGTATTGGCTCGTGCTATACCGGAACCGGTTCAAGCGATGGGTATAGAATGACTTTCAACTGGGGTATTGTAAATCCATCTGCCACCTATGGTCAGTTATTCGCAACAACAAGCAACCCGGTCATTGTATTTACAGTCACCGCTCCGGAATAATTGCTTCCATTCTTCCCTGGTGTACAAATTAGCTGAGTATCCACATGATTTAGTGGAAGGAGTATAGTGGAACCAAGCTCATGGGTATTTACATTTGACAGGTATCTCAACCCAATAAATCAGAATTTCGGAAGTTAAATTCAGCTTTTCCCCTATATAATTGGTCCTTGCGGGTCATAGATTTGTCATAACAATCTCAAACAAATAAAATCAATATGAGAACTTTAACTTCGAAAATTGGAATGATAGTCGCTCTGGCGTTGACGAGCATTCAGGTAATGGGACAGACTTCAACAGCTACTTCGAACCATTCCCTGACAATGGGAATTCCTGAAGTGTGCCTTCTGGGTACAGGAGCTGCAGCTATCTCACTACAATTGACTACCACTACTGCGGGTAACCAGATCGCTGGTGGAACCGGAACGGGTTTTGCCCAGGTAGCATCGATTGTAAGTGCTGCTGAAACACGGACCATCACCGCTGCTATTACAGGTGTGCCGACAGGTACAACACTTAATGTTACAACAACACCTCCAAGTGGTGGTAACTCAGGAGGCGTTCTTGGTACCGGAACCACAAGCATTACATTGGTAAACAGTGCACCGGCAGTAACTTTGGTTACAGGTATCGGCAGTTGTTATACCGGTTCAGCTTCTACAGATGGATACACACTCGATTATGCCTGGAATGCAGCAGTAGGTAACTACGGAAGTATCGTGGCTACTACCGGATCTACCGCAACTGTGGTGTTGACCATCACGGATACTCCTTGATCTGTCGCACTTTTGCTACACATATTATTCGTTATGGGGATAAAGAATTAAGCGATGATGAGTCGCTTAATTTGTTTCTGGTCTAAATGCAATAATATTGTATAATGTTATACGATAGTAAGCAGCAGAACTCCTCATAAACAATCAAATAAACATCAATAATATGAAATCCATCATTTGTGCGGTCCTGATAACGTTACTACCTTTTATCTCATCGGCTTCTATTGAGATCGATGGCAGCCTTCGCCTGGTGCATAACGGCGTGCAAGGTGAAGTGTATAAGGGTGAGATCAAGATTCACAACAGCGACAAGTTTGAACAGGATGCCAAAATTTACCAAAAGGAACTCCTGTACAATTACAAAGGATTTACTTTTTATGATGAACCTACTACGCATAACCGCTCCAATGCAAACTGGATAAAATTCAGTCCTAAGATGATCCGGTTGAAAGCAGGTGAAACAGCTTATATCCAATACGAAGTTTCAATCCCCAAACATGATTCTGTGAAAGGAACCTATTGGAGTGTATTGATGGTAGAAGCGGTAAATCCGATAGATCCCAATCAGGCCGGGCAGATGAATATTAACACCCTCACCCGTTATGCGATTCAATTAATTACCGAAGTACCTGATCCAAACAAGGGTAAACTGATTTTTATGGAGCCCACTTTGGTAAAAGAAGGCGATAAGTTATTTCTGGCAGTTGACATTGAGAACAGCGGAACACATTATATCAGCCCCGATGTATCGATTGAAATCTACAACGAAAAAGGGGAATCCATCAAAGTGATCAAGGCCAGTAAAAAAGGACTTTTCCCTACAACCTCCAGCCGGTTTAAATTTGATCTGGATGGTGTACCAGGCGGTAAGACTTACAAAACGGTTATTGTTGCTGCAGGTGCCAACGATGATGTATTCGGATTGGAATACACGTTGTACTTCTAACGATAGAAAGGACTATGCCTCATTGAAGAAAGTCATTGCTTCAGTAATCTGTAGTCCATTTGAGCACTGCCGGATTTCAATCCGGAATCAGGCAATAATTCATCTCACTGAACAGACACCTGTAAAATATGCTGTTCCGAATCACAAGTTTTCAGGAGTAATTACCGGATCTTACCGAATTTGCTTATGCAATGGCCACATCATATGATCCCGGCTTCTGGTCAGGGTAGTTTTCGTATAGCTTCAAAATGTAATGTTGAACCCGTTAATTGATGTTTGATGTAAATGCAACGCGCGTTCATCCTATTTGTAATTTTTCTGCTGATCTCCTATGCGTCAATTGCAGGAAACGATAGTCTGGAAATTTTTAGGGTAAATAACAAAACCGTTGAGGTGAGTCCGGGTTCTACCATCAATATAGTGATCATGTTGAAGAACGGCTCCATAAACAGGAAAGACTTTTATCTGAAGATCAAAACACCCGATAACATGAATCATGCATATGACAGTGTTTTGGTAACCGTTGAAGATCAAACTCAGGAGATGAAAATTTTCAGTTTCTATCTTCAGGAGACCATGAAGTCGGGTAAATATTCCATTCATGTGGATGCATACAACCCGGATAACAACAACAGCAAAATTGGCGAAGTGGAAATCCCCTTTCTTGTTAAACCCAGATACGATATTCTGGTGCAGGTTAGAGGCACACCTCGTTATGTCTATGCAGGATCTAAAGTTACGGTTGAATTTGTAATACAAAACCTATCGAATGCTAAAGCCAGTATCCTTGCCGAAATCGTTATTATCAATCAGGTTGTAAAAAGATCCTTTACCATTGAAGCAGATTCATTTCTGGTTATTCCTGTAACGGCTACAACCACAAAAGATATTACTTCTTATATCCGGAACAGCATCAGCATGACCGCAATGGTTGAAGAGGATCCGGAAGTCAAAAGCAATGCATCCGGAATTTTCGATGTATTGCCATTCAACCAGGAAAAGTTTGATGCATACAAACGGATTCCGATACGCATTACAACGCTCATGATGTATAACAGTCAGTTCCCGGACAATAATGTTGGAGCGATGTACAATATTCAAGGAGCAGGAATCCTTTCGAAGAAAAAGAAAAGTTCTCTTGAGTTTTTACTTCGGGGTCCCAACCGGCAAGGGAATCCTATTTTGGGAACATCGGATGCCTATTATATAAAGTATGTATCAGAAAGGGCAAAATTTATAGCCGGTGATAATGTGTATGCACTGAGTCAATTAACCGAAGGTTCGAGAAACGGCAGAGGGGTTGATTATGAGTGGAAAGGTAAAAAGGCGAGTATGGGTTCTTTTGTGAATTTCCCGCGCTTTTATCCCGAACTCAAACAAATATATTCGGTTTATGGCAGTTATTACCCTTCTAAAAATTTACGGTTCAATACCGGATTTCTAAACAAAGAGTATGCCATCGGAAATCAGGCACAGCTGATGACAGCATCGGGAACTGCAAAAATTTCTTCCGGTGCCAATATAGATTTCGAATATGCCATGGGACAATATCTCAATGAGCTGAGCAAAGCCTATGCAACTTCTCTGGAAATAAATTATTTTAAGTCGAGGGCTTTTTTCAATTATACGGAAGCCGATAAAATTTTCCCGGGATATTTGTCGAATACACGCTATATCTCTACCGGATTAAACACCAGTCTGATTAAGCGGATTACGTTGTCTGCAAATTATAATCTGAATAATTTTAACATGGCACTGGATACCATTTATGCGAATGCACCGTACAGCAACAACCTGAATCTTTCGCTGGGGTATGCAATTGGATACAGCACCAGTCTGAGTTTAGGGGTTTATAAGAGCGGCAGAGAGGATATTCAGATTCCGAAACGTTTTAAATATGATGAAACCAGCTTGCGTTTAACATTTCAAAGTAAGTTCAATAGTTTTGAAATGAGGATGTATGGTTCATACGGTAAAATGAACAACCTTGGCGATCCTCAACAGGGAGAATTGAACAATATTGCCAACGGTGAAATTTCATTGGATTACAAATTGAACCAACACTTTTTTATCAATGGCTTTGTGAGTTATGTAGGAAGTCAGCAGTATCTCGTACCCGATTATACCTTGTTTTTTTATGGAGGGGTGATGAATATTACATATCCTAAAATCAACGTTGAATTCCAGTATCAGAATAATTATGAGATCGTAGAATATTACCGTAACCGGAGTTTGATTTCATTAAAAACTAACTATGCGATGGGCACGCATCACGAACTCAGCATCGGGCTGAATTATTTTGAGCAAAACAGATCCCTGAACAATACCCAGATTCTTGCAATGCTTAGTTATACCTACATTCTCCGGGCACCATTGGCGAAGCGCGATGATATTGGTTCATTACAGGGTAAGGTCATCAACAAAGGTGTTGATAAAGTTGAAGGCATTGTTTTTTCCATTGATGGAAATATTGCCATGACAGATAAACAAGGCAATTTCGAATTCAAAGCCATCACAGCCGGAAGTCATATGTTATTTATGGATAATGCCAATTCAGGATTGAACACCATTGCCGAAATACCCGGACCATACAAGATCGAAATTGTGGCCGGCGAGAAATATATATTTACAGTAGCATTAACAAAATCGGCAGAGATCCGGGGTCAAATAATTCTGGAAGAGGATGTAAAGCCCGGAGAGAAAGGGTATGTACCTCTTTCAGAAGAACTCTCAACGTTGATTGTAGAGGCCAGTTCCGAAAATGAAGTATTCCGGATGTTCAGCAATGCCGACAAAACATTCAGCTTTCAGGATCTGCGCCCGGGAAAATGGAAAGTTAAAATCTATGATCGTGGCATTCCCAAAGGATATAAGCTCATCAAGGATGAGTTTTTCATTGAGTTGAAACCAGAGATGACCGAAAATCTGGAAGTGGTCATAAAAAAATCTTCCCGGAAAATTCAATTTCAGACACATTAAATTTGAACCTATGAAAATCACACAGGCTTTTCTGTTTTATTGCATTCTTTTTATTTACAGTAGTGCAACTGCACAAAACCGGATTTCGCTCTCAAACCGCAATCCCGTGTTTTTGGATATGCCGCGTGGCTATGGTGCAAGCGCCCCAAAAATGGAATTAAGGAACGATAACCAGTGGCTCAATTACACAACGCTTGTTCAGCTTTCCGATCCTAATTTATCGATCACCGCACAAATTGTGTCGGGTTCGGTTCCCGAAGGAATGGTGTTACAACTGGAAGCCTTGCCGTATCAGGGTATGAGCAAGGGAAAACAAGGAACGCCTACCGGTAAAATTCTGTTGTCGGGCAAACCTCAGGTCATCATATCCAATATAGGAACAGCATATACAGGTAACGGCCGGAATGAAGGGTATCAGTTGGTATATACCTTTATCACGCGTGATTATTCAAAAGTATCATCGGGTGCTGCCTCAGTGTATGTGCAGTTTACGATTACGCATTAATTTATTTCTACTTATGAAGAAGGACATTGTTAGGCGGTATATGAATAAATGTTTATGATATGCGCTTATTGCTGATAACCGTTTTCCTGTTAATCTACATGGGTGTAAATTCACAAACTGTGGTTCAGCAGGTACACCCAAATTGGTATCATACGTTATTAGTAGGTTATGAAGGAGTGCATCAATCCGGGCCGAATGCACACTTCAATACGGTTTATAAAGGCCGGTACAATCTGGAAGTAGGATATGGGTATGATTTTCTGAATTCGTTTACAGTAACCGGTAAATATTATCTTAATCAGGGGATCAATCAGTTTTATGGAGGAGTTGGATACGGATATTTCAAACTAAAGCAGAAAAGAAGTTATTTTTTTGAAATCAACACAGCACATTTTGTTTTGGGATATCAATCCATAATCGGTCGAAGATTTGTGATTAATACAGAAATCTCCATAGTGAAGTATCTTGAACAGCGTTTTAAATTACCAAATATTGTTTACTCGGAGACCTATGATTGGAATGAGAAAATTTACTTTGAAGTGGGTATTGGCATCGGTTATCGCTTTAGTCTTAATCAGCAGCTGCGAAAAGGAAACACCCTCCGCTGAGCCTGAAATAATAGGACATAGAGGTAACCCGGCAGCTTATCCGGAAAATACTGCAGAATCATTTAATAGTTTGCTGAGTGGGGGAATATTTCGACTTGAAACAGATGTGTTGCTCACAAAAGGGGATACTCTTATACTCTTTCATGATGCAGAAGTGAGCAGGCTAACCAACTTAACAGGTTTGCTGACCGACTATACTCCAACTCAGATTAAAGCCGGCATTAAAACCAAATCAGGCGGAACAGGTTTAACGCTGAATGAATTTCTTGATCAGTATGAATTTCAGTTTCATCAGATTTTCATAGATCTGAAAGAAGGACAGGGAGATGCTGTTTACAAATTAGCAGATATACTAATTGGAACGATTAGAAAACATAAACTTGAGCATAAAGTAGTCATTACATCAACAAGTGAAATTGTATTGGAATATATTCAGAATAAGGACAATGAAATTCAGCTTGCAACGGATTATGGCTCCGATGGTATGAAGTCAGCCATCAGTCATCATTTTCCTTACTGTCTCCTTCCGATCCATCAGATGAGCAGTTCAATTTATTCTTTGGCGCAGTCTACAGGAGTAAAAGTAATTGCATATACAACCACCAATATTATTGAATGCGAACGCGCCATTGTATATGGTTGCGATGGTGTAATAACAGATGTACCGCTTGAGATGAAGGTGTTGTATGAATAATGATGCAGCAATTGATGCTTACATTTTGCTTTTATAAATACACTGACTTAGCAATTCGCTTAAATTCTTATTCAATAAAATAGGGCTTTACAGGCCAGACATAAAAAATGTTTTGCATTTTATGGGAAAAGGATTCATTATTGCGCCTCATAAA
This sequence comes from Bacteroidia bacterium, assembly GCA_041665785.1. Lineage (GTDB taxonomy): Bacteria > Bacteroidota > Bacteroidia > UKL13-3 > UKL13-3 > JBAYIE01. Next base: position 16,867 of record JBAYIE010000023.1, read on the forward strand.
AAAATATAAGATCAGATAGTTCTGGACAATTGAAATGAAAAAAAACAGGTTTATCCAAATCATTAACACCCTTAGGAATTTACTTCCGGTGTTGACCTTGTTTTCTACTCCCATGGAGTTAGTTTTTGTACATGCCCCGAAACATTTTGTGTCCCGACGCTGATCGCGTACAATCATTCCTTTCTACCTACGCGGTAGAATAAACTTCAATTTCATTTATTCATAATCACGGTTTAACAGTAACGTTAAGCCGACAAAGCATTTTTGCATATGCACAAGGATATCGTGGTATGCGTGGCAATGGAATGCCATGCTCACTTTGCCCAACAAATATGCGATGAAATGGCTGCTTCTGCACAAGCCCGGGGAACGGGGATTGCAAGAAGAAGTCCGGAATACATCGTACATAAGATGTTGGAAGGTAAGGCGGTCATCGCTTTTACAAAAGATGATACATGGGCCGGTTTCTGTTATATCGAAACCTGGGGTCATGGAGCTTATGTGGCGAATTCAGGATTAATTGTAGCTCCGGAATTCCGCAAAAGCGGATTGGCCCGGCAGATTAAACAACTTGTCTTTGAATTGTCGAGAAAAAATTATCCGGATGCGCGTGTATTTGGTCTGACTACCGGTTTGGCGGTCATGAAAATTAACAGCGAGCTGGGATATGAACCGGTAACGTATAGCGAACTTACCAACGATGATGCATTTTGGGCCGGATGCAAAAGTTGTGTGAATTACGATATCCTCTTGAAAAAGGAACGTAAGAATTGCTTATGTACAGCCATGCTTTTTGATCCAGCCGATCATCATTTACCGGAAGAAACACAAGCTTTTTTCAATGAGAAAATGCCGGTGTTTGAACGCTTGTTGCGCTTTCGTCAAACGGTTTTTAACAGCATTTTCAAAAAGGGTTTAACGGCTAAATCTCCAGCCAATAAAAAAGAGGTAGCTATCACACAAGAATTTAAATGATGAAAAAAGTAGTATTAGGATTTAGCGGAGGACTGGATACCAGTTACTGCGCAAAATATTTAAAAGATGAACTGGGATATGAAGTTCACAGTGTACTTGTAAATACTGGTGGATTCAACGCCCTTGAGCTGGAACAAATTGGAAAACATGCGTATGCATTGGGTATGGCATCGCATACCACCATCGATGCGTCCACTTTGTATTATGAGCAAATTATTCGTTTCCTGATCTATGGAAATGTTTTAAAGAACAATACTTATCCGTTAAGTGTAAGTGCTGAACGTATTTGTCAGGCGATGCAAATTGCGGAGCATGCACGCAAGTTGAACGCTCATGCGGTAGCACATGGAAGTACAGGTGCCGGAAACGATCAGGTACGCTTCGATCTGGTTTTTCAGGTATTGCTTCCGGATATGGAGATCATCACTCCCATTCGTGATTTGAGATTGAGCCGGGAAGAAGAAATCAATTACCTCAAATCAAAAAACGTTGAAATGAATTTTGATAAAGCCATCTATTCCATCAACAAAGGATTATGGGGAACCAGTGTCGGAGGTGTAGAAACGTTAAATTCATCAGGCATGCTTCCGGAATCGGCCTGGCCCGTTCAGGTTACAAAGTCGGCAACAGAAGAAATTAAACTTTCTTTCAGGCAAGGTGAACTCGTGGGTGTCGACGATCGTGAATTTGATCATCCCGTTTCTGCTATTCAGTATATACAGGAAATTGCTTCTCCTTTCGGAATCGGCCGCGATATGCATGTCGGTGATACCATCATCGGCATCAAAGGGCGTGTAGGTTTCGAAGCGGCTGGTCCCATGCTTATTTTAAAAGCACATCATGCACTCGAAAAGCATGTGCTAACCAAAAATCAACTGTTGCAAAAAGATTCCATTGCGCTGCTGTATGGACATTTACTCCATGAAGGTCTCTTACTGGATCCGGTTATGCGCGACATGGAAGCCTACCTCTCCAGTTCGCAACAATGCGTGACGGGCGAAGTGTTTCTTTCGTTGTATCCGTATAGGTTTACAATCCATGGTATAGCTTCTCCGTTCGATTTGATGCAAAACCGTTTCGGTAGTTATGGTGAAATGAACAAAACATGGACAGGAGAAGATGTTCGGGGATTTACCAAAATTTTCGGCAACCAATGCAGTATGTATTATCAAACCCAATCAACCAAGGCTACGCATGAGAATTAAAGCAGGTATTGTAGGTGCTGCCGGATATACAGGCGGAGAATTGATGCGCATCTTATTGAACCATCCGCTTGTGAATCTGATCATGGCGCATAGCATCAGTAAAAGTGGAATGCAGGTATCACAGATCCACAGAGATCTTGTAGGAGATACTGATCTGAAATTTACAACGGAGTTTAATCCCGATCTGGATGTGCTTTTTTTATGCGGAGGTCATGGAAAGGCAAGAGCATTTATGCAGCAGCATGTTCTTCCGGATACACTAAAAGTAATAGACTTGTCGCAGGATTTCAGATTGACTCCACAAAACATCTGGAATCAAAGAACCTTTGTGTATGGCCTGCCTGAAAGAAACAAACAGGCGATACGGGAGGCTTCCGGTATTGCTAACCCGGGTTGTTTTGCAACGGCCATTCAATTGGGTCTGTTGCCACTTGCACAATCAGGTTTATTGCAAACGGTACATGCAACCGGAATTACAGGTTCCTCCGGTGCAGGTCAAGCCTTAAGTGAATCCACCCATTTTAGTTGGAGATGCAACAATATTCAGGCATACAAATCGCTCAATCATCAACATATGGATGAAGTAAAAGCATCCCTGGGTACATACAAGCGTGAAGCACCTGTCATACATTTTATTCCCTGGAGAGGAGATTTTTCCAGAGGGATTCATGTAAGTGCCGTCATGCAATGCGCATTGGACCTGAAGGAGGTTCAACATTTGTTTAAAGCATTTTATGCGGAAGAACCATTCACGCATTTTTCTGAAACGGCCATTGATCTAAAACAAGTGGTCAATACAAATAAGTGTCTGATTCATGTTGAACAACATGAAGGAATGCTGGTGGTTCATTCCGTATTGGACAATCTGCTCAAAGGTGCGTCGGGACAAGCTGTGCAGAACATGAACCTTATGTTTTCAATACCGGAAAATACGGGTCTGCAATTTAAATCAACCGCTTTTTAAATCTATAAAGTATGAAAACATTCGAAGTATATCCACGTTTTGCCATTGAACCTGTAAAGGCTTTCGGTTCATCTATTTGGGACAAACAAGGTACGCGTTATCTGGATTTGTACGGAGGGCATGCTGTGATCTCGATTGGTCACACGCATCCGCATTATGTCAGACGCATCGAGGAGCAACTGCATAAAATCGGATTCTATTCCAACTCAGTTGAGATTCCAATGCAAGATCAGCTGAGTAAAAAGTTGGGCGAGCTATCCGGGTATGCATCATACCACTTGTTTCTTTGTAATTCAGGAGCCGAGGCCAATGAGAATGCACTTAAACTGGCATCTTTCAGGAATAAACGCAAGAAGATAATCGCCTTTTTAAAATCATTTCATGGCCGCACTTCGCTTGCGGTTGCAACAACGGATGATCCCAAAATCAGAGCAGTGATCAATGAAGGGACGGAAGTTTTGTTTTTACCTCTGAATGATGAAGTGACATTGGAGCAAAATCTGAATGAAGAAATTTGTGCAGTTATCGTTGAAGGTATTCAGGGTGTTGGTGGGGTACATCTTCCCTCGCATACGTTTTTACGCCGGATCAGGGAAGGGTGTAACAACACCGGAGCCGTGATGATAGTGGATGAAATACAATCGGGGTATGGTCGCAGCGGAAAATTTTTTGCGCATCAACATGCAGATGTAACTCCGGATCTGATCACAGTTGCCAAAGGAATGGGAAACGGTTTTCCAATCGCCGGTGTTCTCATTGCTCCAGAATTTGAAGCCAAGCAGGGTTCGTTGGGTACCACCTTTGGAGGAAGTCATCTGGCTTGTGCCGCAGCACTGGCTGTACTTGAAGTGATAGAAGCAGAAGACCTCATCTCTCGTGCATCATATTCCGGTAAGTATTTAATGGATGCATTGTCTGCAATTCAAGGTGTAAAAGAGGTAAGAGGTTTGGGCTTAATGATCGGGATTGAATTGGATGCTCCCATTGCTCCCATTCGCAACCGATTGTTATACGAGGATCACATTTTTACAGGTTCATCATCAGATCCCAATACCCTGAGAGTTTTACCAGCGCTGAATCTTTCTATGGAAGAAGCTGATCACTTTATTCAATGTTTTAAAAAGCAACTACAAAAATGAAACACCATCCAATAAAACATTTCACCAGCGTGAAGGATGTTCCCGATATCCGGGAATGGGTAAATATCGCCAGATCTTTCAAAGCCAATCCAATGCAGTTTGCTGATGCGGGAAAACACAAAACGATAGCGCTGATCTTTTTAAACCCCAGCTTACGCACTCGTTTAAGTACCCAAAAGGCGGCGATGAATCTGGGTATGCAGGCAATGGTTATGAATAGCGATAAAGAAGGTTGGGCCTTGGAATATACTGACGGTAACATCATGAATGGATCTACCGTTGAGCATATAAAGGATGCTGCCGGTGCCCTGGGGAAATTCGCAGACATAATAGGAGTACGCTGTTTTCCATCATTAACCGATAAGGAAAAAGACGACAGCGAATTTGTGTTGAATAAGTTTATAGAGTATAGCGGAGTACCGGTTGTGAGTCTTGAATCTTCAACGCTTCATCCTTTGCAAAGTTTCGCCGATTTAATCACCATCGATGAAAATTGGAAAAAAACAGATCGACCCAAAGTGGTTTTGACCTGGGCACCACATGTCAAAGCATTGCCACAAGCTGTTCCCAATTCGTTTGCCGAATGGATGTGCAAAGCGGATGTAGATTTTACGATTACGCATCCCGAGGGGTTGGAGCTGAATGAAAAATTTACATCCGGAGCAACTATAAACACCAATCAGATTGAAGCATTGGAAGGTGCTGATTTTATTTATGTAAAAAACTGGTCTTCGTACCAAGAGTATGGCAAACCGTATCTCGATGGTTCCAACTGGTTTTTAGGAGACCAACAAATGAATGTATGTCCCGGGGCAAAAATTATGCATTGCCTGCCTGTTCGCAGAAATGTGGAGTTATCCGATGCCTTATTGGATGGACCAGGGACGCTGGTGATGCAACAAGCCGAGAACCGGACGTATGCCGCGCAAACTGTTTTATGGAAAATGTTACAGGCACATGTATAAAGAAATATTAAACGTTATAAAAATCGGTGGACAGGTTTTGGATGACCCTCCACAGATGGAAAATTTTATGAATCAACTTTCCGGAATCAGGGGAGCCTTTCTACTGGTGCATGGTGGTGGAAACCGCGCCACGCAGATTTGTTCCCGTATGGGGATCGAAACCCAAATGATAAACGGCCGGCGCGTAACGGATGCTGAAACGCTGGAAGTAGTGGTGATGGTATATGCCGGCTTATTGAATAAACAATTGACCGCAGGTTTGCAAAGCCGCAAATTTCAGGCGATTGGATTGTGCGGCGCGGATTCGAATTTGATCCGGGCGGAGAAACGTAATGTGGCAGGTATCGATTATGGTTTTGTTGGCGATGTACATGCCGATAGCGTAAACCGGAGTCAATTGAAGCGAATGCTGGAAGAATGTTGGGTGCCGGTCTTTTCTCCTATTACACATGATGGAAATGGACAACTGTTAAATACCAATGCCGATACCATTGCATCGGCCATTGCCATTGCCATGAGCACGGAGTATCGTGTGAAGTTGTTGTATTGTTTTGGCAAAGGCGGGGTATTGGAAGACATACAAAACGAGCATTCAATCATCCGTGAATTGAACCTGGATTCCTATAAGCAATTAGAACAAAGGGGTGCTATTCATACAGGTATGATTCCCAAACTGGATAATGCGTTTCATGCTATTCAGCAGGGAGTTTCAGAAGTACATATCATGCATATCAATCAAATCAAACCATTCAATGAAAACAAACATGTTGGAACAAGATTGGTCTGCTAAGGCTTTGCAAACGGTAACGGAAAATTTGTTGGAGCTCATTCGAATACCTTCGTTCAGCCGGGAAGAAACATGTGCTACTGACTGGCTGGCCGCGAAGATGAGTAGTGATGGAATAGCATTTGAGCGAATTCAAAATAACCTGATTGCAACCAACCGGCATTTTGATTCAGCCAAAGGCACCATCCTGTTAAACTCGCATATCGATACGGTAAAACCCAATGCAGGATATACAAGGGATCCTTTTGGTTCAGCGCTGGAAGAAGGTAAAATAATAGGTCTCGGCAGTAATGATGCAGGTGGAGCACTTCTGTGCCTATATGAAGTGTTTAAATGTTTTTACGACAGCGAAAACCTTTCTCACAACGTAATATTTGCTGCTACAGCCGAAGAAGAAATTTCAGGAAAAGATGGAATTGAATTGGTATTGAATCAGCTTGGAGATATTGTATTTGCCATTGTTGGTGAACCAACAGAAATGAAAATGGCGATAGCTGAAAAGGGTTTGTTGGTTATTGATTGTACAACCTCAGGCAAAGGCGGACATGCTGCGCACGCCGCAACCGGGAATGCCATTTACCATGCTTTGGAGGATCTGGCATGGTTTAAGGAATTCAAATTTCCATCGATCAGTGGGGTACTTGGCCCTGTGTTGATGAATGTAACAACTATTAACTCAGGAACCCAACACAATATAATTCCTGCACTCTGTAAGTTCACAGTGGATATCCGTTTTCATGAAGGTTATACCCATGAAACTTTATTGGAAATAATCCGCAGTCATGTAACGTGCGAAGTAATTCCACGTTCCACGCGATTGAGTCCTTCATTTATTCCGGGAGATCACAAACTCATCGAGCTGGCGCATAGTCTCGGCATATCAACGTATGGATCGCCAACACTTTCTGATCAGGCGCTCATGCCATTTGATTCCGTAAAAATGGGACCTGGAAAGTCGGAACGTTCGCATACTGCCGATGAATTTATCACGATTGAAGAACTGAGGGATGGCTTAGTAATTTATAAAAACCTTTTAACACATGCATTGAAATGAAACTCTGGAATAAAACAGGAACACATACCGAAAAAATCATTGAAGCGTTTACCGTTGGGAATGACAAATCATTTGATCTCTACCTGGCTCCATTCGATATACAGGGCTCTCAGGCGCATGTTCAGATGCTAAATAGAATCGGATTATTAACGAATGAGGAATTGAGCGATATTCAACATGCTTTGGAAGAAATTAAAATTACGGTAATCAATGGACAATTTGCAATTGAAGAAGGGATAGAGGATATTCATTCGCAGATTGAACTTATACTCACCCGAAAATTGGGCGAAACCGGAAAAAAAATTCATAGTGGTCGTTCTAGAAACGATCAGGTGTTGGTGGATATCAAATTATTTCTGAAACATGAATTAAAAGTCATCAGCCGGGAATCAAAATTATTGTTTGATCAATTTATTCAACTCAGCAGCAAACATGCCGGAGATTTAATGCCGGGATACACGCATATGCAATTGGCCATGCCCTCGTCTTTTGGATTACTTTTCAGTGCGTATGCAGAAAGCCTGGTGGATGATATGGAACTGATTGCGGCAGCCTATCGGATCTGTGATAAGAATCCATTGGGTTCGGGTTCAGGATTTGGTTCATCTTTTCCGCTTGACCGGCAATTAACCACTGAACTGTTGCAGTTTAACAGCCTCAACGTAAGTTCGGTTTATGCACAAATGACCCGGGGTAAAACCGAAAAGTTAGTGGCCATGGCACTAGCATCCATTGCAGCAACCCTGTCTAAACATGCCCAGGATATTTGTCTTTATTCAAATCAGCAATTTGGTTTTGTCTCATTTCCCGATGCGTTAACCACAGGCTCCAGCATCATGCCACATAAGAAAAACCCAGATGTGTTTGAATTGATCCGGGCAAAGTGCAACCGGATTCAAGCCTTGCCAAACGAATTAACTATGTTGGCGGTGAATCTTCCATCGGGGTATCACCGCGACTTTCAGTTAACCAAAGAAATATTATTCCCTGCATTGAATGAATTGCATGCCTGTTTGCATATGACATATTATATGTTACAACAGATCATCATCCGGAAAGATATTTTGAAATCTGCACAATACGATCTGCTTTTCAGTGTGGAGGAAGTAAATAAACGCGTGCTTTCGGGACATCCGTTTCGTGAAGCATACAAACAGGTGGGAGAGTCGATTGCAAACGGAACCTTTAGTGCAGATCGGGAGTTGAAACACACCCATATAGGGAGTATAGGAAATCTCGGATTGGAAGAGATAACAAATGGAATGAATACATTTGAATTTTTGTATCAGTCGGATGATTTGGATGCTCAGGAAGCTTAACGGCCATATTGTTAAGGTTCACGACTGTTAAAACAAGGGTTATGCATTAAACTTTGTCAAAATACTTTCAATTCTTATGCATAAATCGAATGCTAAGATACCTGCTTATCTCAATTACAGGAATTTCGTTATCTTGGAGCAAATTAATTTCGTATGTGTTTTTCTGCTACGGCAAGTTTTACTGCAGCTGCAGTTATTGGTTCAATCGGTGTGGTTACATGGCGGGCTGCTAAAAAACCCGGAGAAAAATTTCTGGGAGCGGTACCTTTTTTATTTGCTGTTCAACAATTGGCAGAAGGCATTGTCTGGTTAAGTTTTACCAAACCCGGATGGAGCGAAATGCAGGTTCCGGCCAGCCTTGGTTTTTTATCGTTTGCCTGGATTATCTGGCCTATACTGATTCCGTATGCAGTTTTGAAGTTGGAACACCCCGGGATCCGGCGGGAGATGCTGATTATTTTATGTATAATCGGATTGGTGTCGGGAGCTTATGCCCTTTTTCTTATGCTGTTTGCATATCCGGTTCCCGTTATTGAAAAATTCCATATCGATTACCGGATTGATGAAGACTACCGCAGTAATACGCTTAGCATGGTGCGGCAAACAGCTTATGTCTTTTCTACCGTTGTTGCTTTGTTTATATCTTCGGTTCGCGGCATGAAAGTTTTGGCTATCGGAAATCTCATTGCATTGGGAATTACATATTTCTTTTACCGGAATGCTTTACCCAGTACATGGTGTTTCTTCGCAGCCATCCTAAGTCTGATTATTTATTGGATCATACAGATCCAGCCTGCCGACAAAAAACCGGAAATGGGCTAAGGTCTGCGTATAATCAATTCCAGATTCAACACTTCAGCCAGTTTTTCCAGAGTTGAGAAGGATGGATTGGCCTTTCCACTTTCAATGGCATTGATACTTCGCAAATTTATTCCACTGCGTTGAGCCAGTTCCTGTTGGGTCAAGTCATATTCTTCGCGTCGCCGGCGCAGGGTAAAAGCAAATGATTCGAAATTCATCGGATTATAATGGAGCAAAAATAGTTTTATATACGCAATATATTACGTGTAATTTCATAAACTTACAAAAAATCGTCAAATAATTTATTATTATACGCATTAAAATGCACAAAATAGGATTCATCTATTTCGAATCTGATTAATTATCAATCAATTAGCTTTAGTGTGCTGAAACGGTGGATTTTAACCCGGGCTAATGACCTGTTCAATCCCTTATTTTCGTCGCATCAAATTGCAATAAATAACCAAAATCATATGTCAATTTTACGCTTCAAAGCCATCGAAAAGGTGCAAAACCGCACCAGCATCAAAGTAAATTTGCCTTCTACAAAAATCTCTGACTATTTCAACGCGAATGTATTCAGCGATACCGCAATGAAAAGCTTCCTCGATAAGGAAGCTTACGAGTCGGTAATTAAAGCTATCCGGCACGGTGAAAAAATCGATCGTCGTGTAGCCAATCAGGTAGCATCAGGTATGAAAAACTGGGCAATGAGTCAATATGTGACGCACTATACCCATTGGTTCCAGCCATTGACCGGATCTACTGCTGAAAAGCATGATGCTTTTTTTGAACCAACAGAAGACGGACGATCCATTGAAAACTTTTCAGGGAGCGCATTGGTTCAACAAGAGCCGGATGCATCCAGTTTTCCCAACGGTGGATTACGCAATACCTTTGAAGCAAGAGGATATACCGCATGGGATCCGTCTTCACCAGCTTTTATCATGGAAGGATTGAATGGAAAAACCTTGTGTATTCCAACCATCTTTGTTTCCTATACCGGCGAAGCGCTCGATTATAAGGCACCATTACTGAAAGCGTTGCATGCAGTTGAAGCAGCAGTTGTTGATGTTTGTTCGGCTTATTTTGACAAGCAGGTGAATAAAGCCATGGCATCGTTGGGAATCGAACAGGAATATTTTCTGGTAGATGCTGCTTTATTCAATGCACGCCCCGACCTGATGTTGACCGGTCGCACTTTATTGGGCCATTCTCCTGAAAAAGGTCAACAACTCGAAGATCATTATTTTGGTTCCATTCCGACCCGTGTGCACGATTTCATGGTGGATTACGAAGTGGAGTGCTACAAACTGGGGATTCCATTAAAAACGCGTCACAACGAAGTGGCTCCTTCTCAATACGAATGTGCTCCTAATTTCGAAGAGGTAAACCTGGCTATCGATCACAACCAATTGTTGATGGATGTGATGGAGAAAGTAGCACAAAGGCATGGCTTTAAAGTGTTGCTGCACGAAAAACCTTTTGCCGGGGTGAACGGAAGCGGGAAACACAACAACTGGAGTTTGATCACCAATACCGGTGTAAACCTGTTATCGCCCGGAAAAACACCACATACCAACCTGCAGTTTTTAACGTTCTTTATCAATGTTATTAAAGCGGTAAACGACAATGCCGATTTGCTGCGTGCCAGTATCGCCTCAGCCTCGAACGATCATCGATTGGGAGCAAACGAAGCGCCACCGGCTATCATGTCTGTATTCATCGGTACACAGTTGACCAATGTATTGGAAGAAATGATTTCGACCAAGGCCAGATCAACGGTGAAAGCAACTTCGAAAACATCGATTGATGTAAAGAAAATTCCGGAGATTTTACTCGACAATACAGATCGTAACCGCACTTCTCCGTTTGCCTTTACAGGAAATAAATTTGAATTCAGAGCTGTTGGTTCTTCAGCCAATTGCGCCAATGCAATGATTGTACTGAATGCAATCATGGCTGATCAGTTGGTAAAATTTAAGTCAGAAACGGATGTACTGATTAAAAAGGGACATAAAAAGGAAGATGCAATTCTCGAAATTCTGAAAGGATATTACAAAGCATCGCGTCCGATTTTATTTGAAGGTAACGGGTACAGTAACGAATGGGTTAAGGAGGCTGCAAAGCGGGGTCTGAATAATATCAAAACAACACCTGAAGCACTGAACGCATATATCACCCCTAAATCCAAATCCCTCTTTTCGCGCAATGATGTATTTGATGCCCGCGAGCTGGAAGCACGCTATGAAATCATGCAGGAAGATTATGTGAAAAAGATTGATATTGAAGCTAAAGTAATAGGGCAGCTGGCCATTTCGCATGTAATACCTGCGGCTTTGAGCTATCAGCAAAAATTATCGGATAATGTGGCTTCTCTGAAATCCATCGGTTTGAGTAAAAATTCGTACGATGCACAACTGAAATTTATCGAAGAAATTTCAAAATATGTGAAGCATATCCGGGATAGTGTAGAAAAGATGATAGCCGAATCCGATAAGGCACATCATATAGCCGATACCCACAAACGAGCTCTGGCCTTCTGCCACAAGGTAAAACCCCTTTTCGACGATATCCGCAAAGGAAGTGATGCTCTGGAGTTTATCATTGAGGACGAACTGTGGAAATTGCCAAAATACCGTGAACTTTTATTCATGAAATAATTTTCATATACTTGTTTTTTCAGAATCAGACCAAAAGCGCTAAACCAGAATGAAAAAACCAGTACTCTCCATTGCGTCCGCTTGTCTCGGTATAAGTATTTTTTTTATATTATCGGTGTATTTCAGTTCTTGCGGATCACGCAAAGGCTCTATTGAAGCTGCACGTGAAGCTTATTCAAAGAAAGAATACTATACGGCAGGTGAAAACTATAAAGCTGTTTATAGTAAAACCAAAGATAAACAACTTAAAAACGAAGCTTGTTATAAGACAGCTGAGTGTTACCGATTGTCAAATGACATGAAAAATGCGGAAAACTGGTACCGTAAAACGGTAAAAACGGATCCGCAAAATACAGATGCTCAGTATCGGTTAGCTCAGGCGATGAAATCTAATCAAAAATTCTCAGACGCCATTGTAGAGTACAATGTCTACAAAAAACTAACCGGGGATACAGCACGTGCAGCCGCACAAATCAAAGGCTGTGAATATGCATTAACCTGGAAAAACGAGAAAACACGCTATTTGGTTGAGAATGTTAAACCTCTTAATACGAAATGGAGTGATTTTGGAGCCATGCCGTATAAAAAGGATCAATTGTTTTTTGCTTCTGACCGGGAGAAAGGTACAAGTAGCAAAATGTATGGCTGGACCGGGAATAATTTTCTGGATATTTATACAGTGACTTTCAAGGTTGACCGTAAAAATAAGAATCTTATTAAGTACGGAATGGCCGGATTGATTGATAAACAAGTGATCAATACTCCTTTCAATGATGCGACTCCTGCTTTCAATTCCAGATTTACTACCATGTATTACACACAATGCAATGGCCGGACAGGAAAAGGAAATAATTGCAGAATCTTTGAAGCTACAGGACAGGGTTCCATCTGGCAGGAACCGCAACCACTTTCATTCAGTACCGATTCATTCAATTGCGGACATCCATCGGTAACCAAAGACGGACAGATTATGTATTTCTCTTCCGATATGCCCGGTGGTTATGGCGGAAAAGATATCTGGTATGTAACCTATACCAAACGTGGTAAGACCTGGGGTGATCCGATTAATCTTGGACCTACCATCAATACCGAGGGCGATGAAATGTTTCCGTTTATTCATGAAGACGGTACCCTTTATTTCTCTTCCAATGAACATGTCGGTCTGGGAGGCGTGGACATATTTTATACCAATGGAACGGGACAGGATTGGTCGACACCTATTAACATGAAGTCGCCAGTCAATTCGGGTGGTGATGATTTTGGAATAACCGTTTCACTCGATAAGGAAAACGGATATTTCAGCTCAAACCGCGATGGAGGTCGAGGACAAGATGATATTTACCGTTTCCACATGACTCCGTTGATTTTTACCCTGAGTGGTGTGGCCCGCGACAGCAAAACAAAAGAAGTTTTATCCAACACCATTCTGGCCATTACCAACAGCACAGATACAATGAAGCAAACGGTAAGAACAGATAATAATGGATTTTATAAAATCACTTTGTTGGCTAAAACCGATTACGAACTATTTGGATCACACGAAGATTACTACGATTCGAAAATTGAATTTCAGACTACCAAGCCTTATCAGGTTTCAATGGATCTGGTGCAGGATTTATACCTGGAACCATTCGATTATACCACCGTATTTACACTTGAAGGAATTTATTACGATCTGGATAAAGCCAATATCCGTCCGGATGCGGCAATCATTCTGGATACCATTGTGTATTTATTGAACAAGTATCCGAAGATTCGATTGGAATTAGGTTCACATACAGATTGTCGTGCAGATTCTTTGTATAATATTGACTTATCACAACGTCGTGCCGATTCTGCCGTTGCTTATATAGGAACGCGTGGCATCGACACCGTGCGTCTGGTAGCCAAAGGATACGGTGAAACACGGTTGGTAAATGATTGTGCCTGTGAAGGCAATTGGGTGAAACGTAATTGCACCGATGAAGAGCATCAGATGAATCGTCGTACTACCTTCAAGCTCCTCGATAACAATTATGTGCCGAAGAATAAGGAGGAAATGAAACAATTGGATAACAAGGAGAAGGCACCTGAAAAAGGGAAAACCGGTGGGCGGAAAGGGGCAACTACCATAAGAAAATAACCTTAAAGAATCCCGGTCGAAAGGCCGGGATTTTTTTTGCCGTCAGGAGTTACTCTTGACTTACCTGCAACTATGAATGAAGCGATGAAAAAACAATCAAAGATTTTCCTGACTTTCTTTCTATCCATATTAATAATTGCCGGATGTAAGAAAGATTCCTCTAATCAAACAACCACAAACACGACCACAACTACAACGGATTATGCTACGCTTCTACCCGGCATATGGAAGGTAAAACATTTTCTAAAAGAAGAATTGGATAATGCTGGCAATGTTGTAAAAAGAGACACACTCCAGTATACTGATATTACTGCCAATCCAATAAAAGTTTCTGAGTCTTATTCATCAAATAATCGATTTTATCAAATGAAAGAAGATTATTCAGATACACTGGAAAGTGGAGATTATATATTAAGTAACAATAGAATCAATATTCAACCTTCTGACGCGAATTACTATTTCAAAGAGCGAACTATCTTGAGTATTGACAACCATAACATGACGGTTTACCAGCGATTTGATAACGCAAATCCGAAATTTAAATTGATTCATATTTGTATAAAATAATGAGAATAGCAGCAGGTTTCACAGGCTTAGCGCGAGCAGGGCATATATCCACGTAATAAAGATTGAAGGCATATTTGATCAGCCTTCGCGAGTGCGTTATGGCGAACGCAGAGAATAAACAGATTTCGAAATGACAAAAGGGTAAAGTATTCCTGCCTGCACCAAGCCTGGGAACGATATCATATAACCAGGATTCTAATGGGTATGGCCTGATCTATTTAACAGGTAGGTTGCAAACCGCTTATGCGCAACACTTCCGTGTAAAGGTCTTCATATGCGGGAACTATGGCATTGATATCGAATAACAGGCTTTGCTTTTTAGCATTCAATTTGAATTGTTTCAACCGGGCCGGATCCTCCAGAATATAAATGGCGCGCTCGGCCATAGCCTCGGTATCGCCCACATTGCATAAATATCCGGTTACTCCTTCAATGTTCAATTCCGGGATTCCACCGGTATTACTCGACACTACAGGCACTTCGCATGCCATGGCTTCCAATGCAGCCAGCCCGAAGCTTTCCGATTCGGACGGTAACAGAAACAAATCACAAACCGATAATATTTCTTCAACGGAATCCTGTTTACCTAAAAAATGCACATATTCTTCCAGATTCAATTCACGGCACAAAGTTTCGATATTGTGTCGCTCGGGTCCATCCCCAACCAGGAGCATACGGGCGTTTATTTTTTTACGAATCAGGGCGAAGGTCTTCACCACATCGTCGACCCGTTTTACTTTGCGAAAGTTGGAAGTATGAACCACAATCAATTCGTCATTTTTTGCGATTGCTTTTCTGAAATGTTCCTTCGGCATTTTACTGAAGCGAGAAAAGTCGATAAAATTAGGGATCACATGGATATCCTTGTGAACATGAAAATTGCTATAGGTATCCTTTTTGAGTGAATCAGAAACTGCTGTAACAGCATCGGAACAATTCAAAGCATAGGAAACCACCGGTTCAAATGATTTGTCTTTTCCAACCAGCGTAATGTCGGTTCCGTGAAGCGTTGTTATAACCGGAATCTGAATGCCTGAGGTAGCCAAAATATTTTTAGCCATGATTGCAGCCGAAGCATGCGGAATGGCATAATGTACATGCAATAAATCCAGTTTGGCGGATTTTACCACATCCACGAGCCGGCTAATCAATGCGGTTTCATATGGAGGGTATTCGAACAGAGGATAATGACTGACATACACTTCATGATAATAGGTTCCTTCGCTGAAATAATCCAAACGTGCAGGCTGCTTGTATGCGATAAAATGGACTTCGTGTCCGCGCAATACAAGTGCTTTTCCAAGTTCAGTAGCCACTACGCCACTACCACCAAAGGTGGGGTAACAAACAATTCCTATTTTCATGTATTCTAAGCTGATTCAAATATGTAACAATTCAAGGTGAAAAATGTTACAAGTCTTTGCAAATGTCCATATAATCCAGCGTATTCAAATTGATACTTATCAATTTATGGGGCAGGGAGAAAAATTAATATGAAATTTGTCTTTGGTGAATGTTAATGCGGATTGTATGAATCTCAAACTCTTTAAGCCGGTGATTAAATTGGGTTTACTTTTGGAGAGATATTCAATTAGAGCTGACCTGGACAAATTCATACACAGACTTGGAACACTATTACAGCTAGGCTTAGCATGGTTTTATGCTTCGGTGAGCTTAAATTATTTTTTTTAAAGAAATAAGCGAACTACACATTTCAAACTCTTGAAAACAAAATATTATACATGAGTAAAAAGGAACATTTTTTAATGTAATGCTTAAATGGAAACGTAGGCCGCGTTAGGGATAGAAGCGGAAATCCCCTGAAGTAAATCGTACCCGATTACTTCAGGGATTGCAGCGAATAGCCCGACCATGAAGGTAAGCGCACGAGAAGTTAATTTTAAAGCAGTCATCCATCGCGCATCCTTCATGGGAACGCCCAAAACATGTCATTATAATTCTTTGACCGGACAACAATGATATTCAATAACTAATTTTTTTTCTCAATCGCCTCATAAATGGCATCCAGAATGCGGGTGCGAACATTGGTGTCGGCCAGTTTTTTATTGCCGGCCGAAGGGTAAACGCGATTGCTTAAGAAAACATAAACCAGATCGTATTTCGGATCAGCCCAGGCGCATGTTCCTGTAAATCCGCTGTGTCCAAAAGCCAATGGTGATGCTGCCGGACCGATGGGCGACGATTTCTTAGGATCGGTTTCAGGTTTATCAAAGCCGAGTCCACGGCGATTTGTTTTGGAATATTTATGCGTGAATTCTTTTACTGTACTTTCTTTCAGAATGCGCTTACCGCCATATTCTCCGCCTTGCAAAAGCATTTGCATAATAACGGCAACATCGTTCATGTTGGAAAACAATCCTGCATGTCCGCTGATCCCACCCATCATGGCAGCAGCCTGATCGTGTACCGTTCCTGCAATTTGTTCGTTTCTGAAAGTCAGATCAGTTTCTGTTGGAATGATCCAGTCCTGGTTGATACGGTATAAGGGATTGAATCCGATGGATGAAAGTCCCAGCGGTTTATAAATATGATTGCTCAAATAATTCTCAAACGACATTCCACTTACCCTTTCAACCAT
Organism: Bacteroidia bacterium; assembly: GCA_041665785.1. Classification (GTDB taxonomy): domain Bacteria; phylum Bacteroidota; class Bacteroidia; order UKL13-3; family UKL13-3; genus JBAYIE01. The sequence goes on from JBAYIE010000023.1 coordinate 34,027, forward strand.
TTTCATCAGGATCATAAAACCCAGATCGGAATACACATATTTACCGGCTTGATTCACATCCGATCGGATCACTTCGTTCCAGATAAAATCGTTAAAAGAAGCATGCATATATAAATGCGGTGCAACACGGATGGTATAATTCGAATCAGGTATCGAAGAATAAATCAGTGGATTGGGTTTGCCTTTTACCAGGGTTTGTTCGTAAAACGGAATAAATGCAGGCAATCCTGCCTGATGCAGCAAAATATCCTGCAGGGTTAAATCGGATTTATTGGTATTCAACAGTTCAGGCAGATATACAGAAACTTTTACATCGGGTTTAATTTTTCCCTCATCGTGCAAATGCATTACCGCAAGCGTTGTAGCGAGAATTTTGGTCAGGGAAGCAACATCGTATACATGGTGATTTTTTACTGCCATCGTACTATCGTAAGTATGATACCCGAATGATTTATTGTAAATTACTTTATTGTTGCGTGCAACCAAAACCTGGCATCCGGGTGTGGCTTTATTGCGTATAGCCTCAGCCACGATGGTATCTATTGAGGAGAATGTAATGGCATCCAGTTCCTGCTCTTCCGGATAAATGTATTCAAACCTGTTCAATGGTTTGGTGTTTACACCTTGCATCAGTGCATACGACTCACCAACCGTAACCGGCAGTGTGGCTTTTGCTTTTACCGCGCCAAACAAGACCTGTGCGGTTAACTGGTTATACAATTCTAGATCCTCGTAACCAACGATCACATTGCGGGCCATTTCGAAATGGCGCAGGATATATGGATTTCCATGCGAAACAAGAATGATTTTTTTTGTAGCATCCTGCAGAAGACGCGTAACAAAATCAATCTGAGGTTGGGTTAATCCAAACTGGCGTGCTGCAAAACGACTGGTATTTTGAAGGGATACAATGACCAGGTTATATCCTTTTAAGGCAAGGTAAAGACTATCGAAATAGCCCACTTGTTCCTGCTTGTCGATGCTGAAATAATCGGCCTGCATATAACGCATGGCCATTTCCTGAAAGGGGGTTCCATAACCGGCTCCTGCCGACAAGCACGCAATGTTATACAATTCCGGATTTTGAATGGGAATGATTTCATCGTCGTTTCTGGCTACAACAATTCCTTCTTTTATAATGCGTTTGATCATCAGGTTGGCTTCGCAGCAATTCAGGTCTTCAATCAAATGATCGGTTTCAATGGGTTTATAAGCATTCAAACCGGCCCAGTATTTTGCTTTCAGAACCTTCTTACAACTGTTTTCAATTTGTTCCCAGGTTAATACACTATCAGTGATATACTGTTTGACCATGGAAATAGCAAAGGGAACATCCTCAACAAATAATAACAGGTCGTTTCCGGCTACCAATGCACGCGCTGCAACTTCACCTCCGGGATACAAATCCGCAACACCTTTCATATTCAGTGCATCGGTAATAACAATGCCTTCAAATCCCATCTCATTGCGCAACAATTCTGTTACAATCGGATAAGATAAAGAAGATGGGGTATGCGTAGAGTCCAGAGCCGGAACATTCAAATGGGCGATCATCACACTGGTCACATCGTTTTTGATGAGTTGTTTGAACGGATACAATTCCAGTGAATCCAGGCGTTTGCGGTCAGCGGTTATAACCGGCAGACTATAATGCGAATCTGTTGACACATCTCCATGTCCCGGAAAATGTTTGGCACTTGCCAGAATATGCTCGTCCTGCAATCCTTTCATATATTGTATGCCGAGTTTCGAAACCCAAATGCGGTTTTCTCCGAAAGACCTGTCGTTGATTACCGGATTATCCGGATTGTTGTTGACATCCACATCCGGTGCGAAATTGAAATGAATTCCCATGCGTTTGCATTGCTTGCCAACGGTACGTCCAAATGCATACACCAGCTCTTCGTTATGTGCGGCACCCATCACCAATTGTCTGGGAAAAACCGGTGTACTGTCGAGTCGCATAGAGAGTCCCCACTCTCCATCGATTCCAATCATAAGCGGTACGCTGGACAAGGATTGAAAATAATTGGTAAGCAGCGCCTGACGTGTGGGAGTGCCCTTGAAAAATATCAGTCCACCCACATGCAGATCACGAATTTTATATGCTACATCTTCAATATGCAATGAATCGCGTGCGGGCCACACATCCACAATCATGAGCTGGGAAATTTTATCGTCGTCACTCAATGCATTGTAAACTGAATCGATCCATTCGTTGGTTCGATTCCAGTTGATGCTACCTGTTTGCGCAACGAGAAAAGCCGGTAATAGAAAAAGAATGTGGAATAAAAAAACTTTGGAAATTAAACGCATATGGAAATAAACGAACAAGTGAATACGGAATTATAAGTAAGAAAATGAGAATTGCGATTTCAATGCACACTTCATTTTTTTACGGTCATTTTTACATCAACGATGCGGGTAAGTTCAATGGCAATAACCGTAAATATAAATTGATCTACTTCAAGCACTTCACCACGGCCGGGAATGCTTTCGTGCCGGTTAAAAATATATCCTCCCAGCGTCTGGTAGTCACCTTCCGGTATGTTCAATTCATATTTGTTGTTGAGGTAATCTATTTCGAGCCGGGCCGAAAACAGATATTCATTTTCTCCGATAACTTTTTCGGTGAGTTGTTCCACATCATGTTCATCTTCAATTTCACCAAAAATTTCTTCCATAATATCCTCCAGGGTAACAATACCGGCTGTAATCCCTAACTCATCCACTACGAGCGCAATGCTTTTATGCGAGCGTGAGAATATGTTCAGCAGATCATTGGCCGATAAAGTTTCTGTAGCGATTTCGATGGGAATCAGTACTGCGCGGATACTGGCCGGAGCTTTAAAGATATCTTTTTGATGCACGTATCCGATAATATGATCGACACTGCCCTGATGCACGAGTATTTTAGACAAACCGGTCTCCAGAAACTTTTGGTACAATTCGTCAATGCTTGCCTGAATATTGATACTTACCAGTTCGGTGCGTGGAGTCATACAATCGCGCACACGTACATTGGCAAAGTCGAGGGCATTCTTAAACATCTCGGTATCTACATCGGCATCTTCTTCCAGATCCTCTGCACTATCGGTAATGTATTGATCCAGATCCACCTTACTGAAAACAGGAGTGCTTTCATTGAAATTGAGGCGTAAAAAATTGTTGAGTATAAATTTCGAAATCCAGGTTATGAAATGCACGACAGGCCAAAACAGATAATAGAACATAAGGAAAGGAAGCACCAGCAGTCGCAAGGTGATGTCGGGATTGATCCGGAACAGCATTTTGGGAATAAACTCTGCAGCCACCAGCACAATGGCTGTTGAAACAATGGTCGAAATGAAAAGCAACAGGAATTGATTGTTGGATGTAAACGGTAATAAAGTCAGCAATATTGGCTCAATGAATTCGGCCATATATACGCCATACACTACCAGGCCAATATTGGTTCCAACCAGCGTTGTACTTACAAAACGGGAAGGATTGCCTACAAACGGAGATAACAAACGCGAAGCATAATTGCCTTGTTTGCTTTTGAGTTCAATGAGTAATTTATTGGAGGAAATAAAGGCAATTTCCATGCCTGAGAAAAAGGCCGAAACAACGATGCTGATAAGGATGACAAGGATGTTGATTTCCACCTGCCAAATATATTACTATTTGCTGTTTAAATGGTGCAAAGGGGATTCAAGCTTACTCACATTTTTTTTATACCTTGCTGCTTCATGCACCGCTTATTGTATGTTTTTCTGTTCATGTTGGTTCTTCAACCGGGTAATCTTTGCGCCCAGGTACTGCCAACTTTTGGCAATTCACGCACAGGGGGTTCAGGAATGCAATTCCTTAAAATAGCTCCCGACGCCCGGTCCCTTTCTATGGGAAACAGTGGTGTTGCTACAGTTCAGGATTTATCTGCGATTTATTGGAACCCGGCAGCCATTTCATATCTCGATACCGGAAAGGTAAATGCAATGCTTGCACATACACTGTATTTCGGCGATGTGCAGGCCAATTATGCAGCGGTAGCAAAACGGGTTGGTCAACTATCGTCGCTGGCTATTGGCGTGATGTCTATGCAATACGGTACCATGAATGAAACAACGGAATTTGATCCCAAGGGAACCGGTCGTACTTTTTCCGTCACCAGCTATGCCATCCATTTGGCTTATTCGCGTATCCTCACGCAAAACTTCTCCTTTGGACTCAACGGTAAATTTGCAAACGAGGGGTTTGCCGGTGTTCAGATCAACAATGTATTATTCGATTTGGGATTATTGTACAATATCGGAGTAATGAATACCCGATTCGGGGTTTCGTTCAGCAATTTTGGTTTCAATGTTTCGCCATCCGGTTCGGTTACATTGATCAAATTCAGCGGAGAACAGGAACTGAATAATTTTACAGACATTTCGGTCCCGGCCTTGTTTCGAATCGGAGCTGCTTTTGATCCGCTCAAACGCGGTGATCACCGCATATCTGTGAGCGGACAATTAAATCATCCAACAGATAACAACGAAACCTATGCATTGGGGAGCGAATACAGTTACCTCAACCTGGCGTTTTTCAGAACCGGTTACGAATTTAAATCCGATGCCGGCTATGCTTTTCCTTCAGTTGGTTTAGGCATGAAACTAAACTGGAGATTTCTGGTAACACGCATCGATTATGGGTTTTTGGCCAAAAACACATTGGGTAATGTCAATCGTCTTACCTTATCTTTCACATTGAAATGAGTTATCGTAATTTTTTTGTTGGCTGTATTTGCATGTTCCTGTTGGGCTCGTGTTCAGCTTTGTTTGGAGAAAAGGAAGATACAACAGTAAGCGATGTGATGGAGCAGGGAGCCATCGACCCGAATCTGAATCCTCAAAGCGTGGGCTATGTTCCAATTACTCCATTTTTTACCGGTTTCAGCAATCCGGTTGATATTGTGGTGGGGTATGATGAATTGATCTATGTGGTAGATGATAACGGATTAAATATACTCGATTTAAAAGGAACCCGATCTCAGATTATTCCGATACCCGGTGCCACAGATGTGGTGCAGGACCGCCGTTTGCATACCTATGTTTGCGGTCGTATAGACCTCCCCCGCGGACCCGGTGGAAGCATGGTAAATCTTCCGGCGGTGTATCATCTGATCAATACGGCCAGTGGAAATGCACAAATCATCGATACCTTGATTCATCCCGATTGCGACGAATCCCGTCAATCCACCCAACTCGATCCGGTCAACGATCCGCTGGTACGCTTTACCGGATTAACAGCTTTGCATAACAATACGTTATACGTTGCCCGAACCGGCCCCAAAAACGATATCAATTCATTCATTCGCCCTGATAATGGTGTATTGGTTTACGATGCACAGGGAATCAATATCGGTTATTCATCGGGGTTGAATCCGGTTGCTTCCAGTTTAAAATCCAGTGTAGGCATATCCTCTATCAGCGGCCTGGCAGGTCCACCACAAAAAGAACAAGGCATCAGCACCTCCAAGAATTTTTTAATTACACTTACTGATTCAACAACTACACTGGAGTATCGCGTGCTCATGATTACGGTGTATGATGATCCCGACCTCGGCACACAATATACCGAAACGCCTTCTTTGTTAAACTTTGATTATACCAAAGCCAATCGTTTTATGTACGAATCGTTCCGGTTTAAGAAGCCCGAAGATTGCTTTATTTCTCCCGACAACCTGCAATATCATTTTGTGGTCGACAGCGAAACCGATTCACTTTATATTTTTACCAACCTCGGTTATGAAGGAGTTAATGCTCCGGCCACTTCAGCCAGCCGCAAACAGGTGATAGTTTCATTTGGGGGGGCCGGTTTGGATGGAACCGGAAGTGGTCCATTCTCGTTCAACGATCCAAGCGGGGTTTGCTATTATAAACGCATGGTGTATGTAGCTGATAAAAAGAACAACCGTATTTGCCGTTTTCGGCTGAATACGGATCTGGAGTAAATAAGGCATTCGATCCGGCTCAATTACTGGCTGGTATTATTCATTTGTTATTTAAAATCCACTACTTACCTTTGACGTAAGTAACGTATTGCGAAACTATGCTGGTATCCTTTGGCGGAAAGGTCACAAAGAAAATTTGGGAAGGCGAAAAAGTTAAAGATTTGCCGGCAGAACTTCAGGAAGTAGCACGAAGGAAACTTAGAATGTTAAATAATTCTCAGGATATAAATGACCTGCTCATACCCCCATCGAACAGACTGGAAAAACTGAAGGGGAATTGGAAGGAATTTTATTCCATTCGGATAAACAAACAATGGAGAATTGTTTTTAAATGGAACAAGGGTAATGCAGAAGAAGTTGAAATTATAGATTATCACTAAACGTAATACAATGAAAACATTAAAAAACATTCATCCTGGAGAGATTTTGCTGGAAGAATTTTTATCGCCCTTAGAAATAACCGCTTACAAGTTGGCCAAAGACATAGGTATTCCGCAAACACGCGTTTCTGCAATTCTCAAAGGAAGGAGACGAATAACAGCAGACACAGCACTCCGGCTTTCTATGTATTTCGGGAATTCAGCAAAATTCTGGCTTGGAATTCAGGATGATTTCGACATTGAAGAGGAAAGAAGAATGAATCAATCAACATTCAAAGCGATTAAGCAATATCAAAAGACAGCGGCTTAAATAGGGGCAGCATATATTTTGAAATATGACCGTTGATGTAGGTTGGATAGAATTACGATTCTTTCGTCCAGTTCGCACGGTCCATCGGCGAAAACTGCCACGGTGCCTGATTGTTTTCCAGATTATTGAACATCATATTCAGACTTTGCGGTGAGGCGCTCTGTTCCATTACTTTATAACGGCGCATTTCTACGATAATTTCCATCGGATTGATATTTACCGGGCAGGCTTCAACACAGGCATTGCAGGTATTGCAGGCCCACAATTCTTCTTCGGAAATATAAGAATGCAGGTTTTTTCCATCATCGGAAAAGGAGCCGTTTTTATCGATATTTCTTCCAACTTCTTCTAACCGGTCGCGCACATCCATCACAATTTTGCGAGGCGATAATTTTTTACCCGTTATGTTTTGCGGACAACTCGACGTACATCGTCCACACTCAGTACAGGTATAAGCATCCATCAGGTTTTTCCAGGTGAGGTCGCTTACGTCTTTTACCCCAAAGGAAGTGGGAGGTTGATAACCTTCGGGAGGTGCAGCCGCCTGGTCAAGCATTAATTTCACCTCCTGCGTAACCGAAGCCATATTGTTGAGTTGTCCTTTTTTGTGCAGGTTGGAGTACCAGGTATTCGGGAAAGCCATGATGATATGGAAATGCTTGCTGAACGGCAGGTAATTCAAAAACGCCAGAATTCCGATGATATGAAACCACCAGCAGATACGTTCGATGAGTAGAAGTGAAGAGGCAGAATAACCCGATAGCAGGGGAGTCAGCAACCAACTACTGATGGGAAATGATCCCGCTTTGAAATAATGCGGATCACCGGATGCCTGCAGGAGTTGATCGGCCGCATTCATTTTCAGCAATGCACCCATCAACACAATTTCGATAAATAAAATAGTAGCAGCATCGCGGTTGGGGAATCCTATGAGTTCGGGATTGGTAAAGCGTTTTACTTTTACTACAAAACGGCGCAACAAAAATATAACACAGGCAATAAGTGTGAAGAAGGCCAGAATTTCAAAAAAACCGATGGCCAGGTTGTATATCCCGCCTAAAGCCGATAATGCACGATGTGTTCCAAACAGTCCGTCGATCATGATCTCCAGCACCTCAATATTGATCAGAATAAATCCGGCATATACTATAAAATGCAGTACAAACGGAACCGGACGTGCAGCCATTTTGGTTTGCCCGAATGCCACACGCAACATGGTTTTAAAACGCAGGGGTTTGTTGTCCGACAAATCAATGTCCTTCCCCAGATTGATATTTCTTCTGATTTTGCCGACATTTTTGGCAAAGAGGTAAATGGCAGAGCCTAACAGGACTATAAAGAGGAGTTGCGCTATCATAGGAAATGATTGGTGGATACAAGTATAAGAAAGTTCGCCGGAGCCTTAAAGTAAAAGTAAATTTAAATTTTGTTTGCACCGTATTTGGATAATAAATACATTTGCAGCCCTGTGAATTTGCCGATTTGAAGTTGGAAGGCAGGGAGAGGGAGAGGATGAGGGAGAGGGAAAATATTGGTGCGGTAGCTTTCCCGATAGTTATCAGGATGGTAGAGCGAATGTAGAGAGAATGAAAAAGGGAGAGGGAGAGGGATAATATTGGTGCGGTAGCTCAGTTGGTAGAGCAAAAGACTGAAAATCTTTGTGTCGGGGGTTCGATTCCCTCCCACACCACGGGTAAAATCAAAAGGTTGGTGACGAAGTCACCAACCTTTTTTGTTTCGAAGGGGCTTCAAGTGTATTCACTTGAAAGCACCGGAGAAAACAAAAAAGCGGATGCGCAGCAGCCAATTTTGATATTGCAACTCTGGTAAGAGGGAACTTGGCAAAGCCAAAATCCCTCCCACACCACAAAATGAGTGCGAGAGTGAGGTAAGAGTGTGAGAAGAAGGCTTCTGCACTCATTTTGACTCACACCCGCACTCAAACTCAAACTTTCTTCACTCTTAGCCTATGTTTCCCGCCCGACAGATTCGTTCAGGCGGGGACTATCAGAAGCTATCTGTTTATCAGAAAGCGAAGTTGGTTTTCATCAACGTAGACCTGGTCTTGTTGGTTAACACGCTCCCACTAACTCATGTGTGAAAAAATCTCTATTAAATAGATTTGGATTGTGATTCGCACATGGTTTAATGGCCAAAAATACCCGTTATTCGAATGCATGTTAAAATGCATATTTTGGTCGTTTATAATTTTACCTGGTATTGCGACAGGACAAATACATTGTATTAAAGCTGACCTGTTCGGTATGGCTTTTCCTTATACGGTGGAGTCTTCGATGCGGAGCGTTTATGGGGTCAAGGCTTCCGTGGGATATGAATATATAATGAATAGTCGCTATTCATTGGGTGCAACTATTAGTTACGGGTATTCACCCCTGTTATCCAATATTAGCTGGAATGGTTCACCAGGGACTTCACCCATAAATGATGTAACAGTTACCAAAGGAAAATTCTTATACATGGAAGGACGACGTTATTTCCGACAAGAACTCCAATTGTAGAACAATAGCATTTCAAAAGGAATTTATTTAGGATTATATGCCGGTGTGTTGCGGGGGGAAGAAATGAGGTATGTGCGACTTGGTTATTTTGATGTTGATCCGCTTTATAAAGCTTCTGAAGTTATGATATGGACCTATGGAGCTGGTGCCTTAGTTGGGTATCGATTCAACATAGGCAATTCGTTCCTGATAGAACCACAGTTGGGATTTGCCTTTGGCAAAACTTCGCCTGTTTGGCCGTATAATGAAAAGGATTATCGTTTCTTGCACTTGGCAAGGCTTGAATTAAATATTGGGTATTTCATTTCAGGAAATTAACCCGGAAGCATTTTTACATCCTAACCACCGAATGGCCTATTCCAAAAAAGATTAATATAATCTGAATTGCTATAAAATCATTCCTGCATTAAAGTGTATAAACATACGGATTAGAAGTAACAGGATTCGGGAAAGGATACGGTGTACCTTCGTTAATAGTAATTCCTGTTATTGGAGGCAGGCTTGTCTGATAACGCATGGCACCTACGGCAGCAACCGGGTTTGGTGGTCCTCCCGAACCGGTTGTGAAGTCATAAATAATATCCCCTGTAATTTGACCGCCACCAAGCTTATTCTTAGTTCCAGGCTGACCGGTATTTAAGCATACCAGAATGAAATAGTTGATGGGATCGGTTGCACTCAGAAAAATTGCATACACCGGTGTTCCTGTTGTACCACCGTTACTCGAACGAAGTGGGAGATTAATTATCGGTGGTCGTAACGAATTGGGATTTCCTTTAATAGCGTATGTATTTGAAATCGTCATTTGTAAACTCACAATGGGACCAAGATCTTGATTATAACCTGGATCCGTGGTGAATAGTCCAACTGGTATTGTAGTTGTTGAACTGCTGGATGGGCTCCCGGCTCCCGGCCAATAACCTAAGGTATACTGCCAATCGTAGGATATCTGATAGCTGTTGCTGCCTGCATCCTGCCAGCAGGCTGGATCAAATTCACCGGAAGTGTCCTGTATGCAGTAATAATAATTGCTTTGATAGTATACCAAAGATCTTTCCACAGCTAAATAGTTTGTACTTGTATCATAATCCATCCCACCGGGATAATCAATCAAACTTACCCCGGTAAAATTAAAAGAAGGAGATTGTCCTCCACCATCCAGATAATCAGTTGGGAAATCTATAACACAGTAATAATAGGTGAATGCTTTACCATTGGTGTTAGTAAAAGTCAATGATGCCCCGCGGGGATTATTTTCTCCATTCCATGTATTGTCTGACATAATGTTATGATTTATTAAATGCAAGTTACACTTGACAGTCGAGATTGAAATCCCCAATTCGGGTGATATTATAATGATGGTTAAACAGTTTTTATTCCTTCAATAAAATAGGCATCCACTGCTCCTTTCCCTTTCGCATTAATTTTACCACGGTAATCACAATTGAAACGTTCTTTTACTAGCAAGTACGTTGAATGACTTATATTGATTTTACCCGGTTCGCTGATACTTTCCATACGACTTGCAGTATTTACCGTATCGCCCCAGATATCAAAGGCAAACTTTCGCGTACCAACAATTCCTGCCACTACAGGTCCTGAATTCATGCCAATTCTTAGTTGAAATAAACTATTTTCATTTTTAATAAATTCCTGAAGTTCTATTGCCGCTTTTATCATGCGTTCTGCATGATCAGCTGTTTGAATGGGGAGCCCACAAACTGCCAGGTATGCATCTCCGATGGTTTTAATTTTTTCGACACCATATTTATCCATGATTCTGTCAAATGCAATAAAATTCTTATTGATTTCTTCAACCAATTCGGATGGAGATAACATTTCACTGATTTTTGTAAAGTCGACAAAATCAGTAAACATAACAGTTACATTTTGATACTGCCTTGCCTTTGATGCTCCTGTCTTTTTTAATTCATCGGCCACCTCTGAAGGAAGAATATTCAAGAGCAACCCATCTGAACGCGCTTTTGCCTGTTTCACTTTATTTCGCTGCCAGAATAGTAACACCGTTAATACCAATAAAAGCATAGCTCCTGATGCGAGGTAGTTCCTTTCCCGTGTCCGGCTTTCATTCTGAAGATTCAGCAATTCTATTTTTCGTTCTTTAAGTCCTGTTTCATATTTCGTCTGCATCTCACTAATGCTGTTAATTTTTTCAGAGTTTAGCAGTGAATCCGACAATTGCAAATACATGGCTAAAGTGTGGAAGGCTTCTTTGTATTTTTCTTCGCTTAAGTACAAATCCGATAGTAATTTTTTGCATTCAGCTTCCTTTTTTAAATCTTTTAAGTCTTGAGATTTATCAATGGCCTGATGGATATAAAATTTGGCGCTATCCGTGTTCCTGATGTCCGCATATAAACAGGCCAGATTGTAGCAAAGATTGGCCTCTTCACTTAACATTTCGTTTGATTTATAAAACAAAAGTGCCCGGTGGAAATAATGTAAGGCTAACCGATTTTGATGAAGCTCCTGATAACACAATGCAAGGTTATTAAGATTCTGATAATGGGCAATTGACTCTTCAGAACCCTCGGTGAGACTATCTACCAATTGATAATACATCAAAGCGTTTTTATATTTATTCAGGAAGTAGTACACTCCCCCTATTCCCATATATGCAGTGGTTTGTTCCAAAGGTTGGTTGTATTTCTTAGCCAGAAATAGTCCAATACGGTAATACGAAAGTGATTTAGTGTAGTCTTTGTATTCAGAAAGCAGATTACCCAGTGAATTGTATATTTGAGTTCTCAACTCAGGAGAATTGGCCCGTTGAGCGTACCTCAGTCCTTCATAAAAATAAAAAAAGGCAGAGTCGGCATTGCTTTGATACAAATGCGCATAGCCGAGCAGGATAGACGCACCCACAAGACCCTTATAATCCTGATTGCTTTTACTTATTTCGGAAGCCTTTCTTAAATAAATAAAAGAAGAATCATTTCTGCCCTTAGCCATCCAAACAGACCCAATGCGTATGCATGCATTACGAATTCCTGCGTTGTATTTCGCACGAATGGAAAGTTCCATCGCTTTATGTGCCAGTAGATTCGTAGAATCAAGATTGGAAGTTTGCAAACGTATGGCGTCTTCCAGTAATCTCTTTATATAAACTGTATCATGCTCTTGGGCATAGTTTGATAGTCCTGACAACAGAAAAAGAAGGAGAGAAAATATTTTCCTGAATGGATGCATTTAAAAGTAAAAATACACTTTTCAAAAGGAATGTATTATATAATTTCGTTTGTCCGAATTCAATCACGTATCACATTTTAGCAAATATTTTCTGATAGAGATACAATCATTGATGGTATTCGGGTCATTCTTAGAAAAATTAAATAGAGCCCATCTTTGTCGGTGTAAGATCGAGAGATAAGTTTACCTTCAATGGTAACTTTTGAACCTTTCTTGAGGTACTCTTCAATGATTCCGGATTGCTTCCTCCCAGGCTACTAATTTATGCCAATTCGATTCGGTCACTTTGTTGCCTTTTAGTGATACTTAATATTGCTGAAGGAACAAGTTGATTCAGTCGGATTGATAAAAGAAACTTTTATGTTATTGCCAGAGGATCAGCTTTCGAATGTGTAGCAATTCTTGAAATCAGCTGAATATTCGCTGTGTTTGTTTTGTCATTGGGTTTAGAAAATTAATTCTATTTTTAACTAACCTTTGGTCTCAGATTTAGGGAGTATTACAATGATAGTTTGTCATCAGCCAGAATATTAAACAATAAAGCTAAAACCATGTTGGTTAAAAATAAGTCTATAACTGATTATAGAGTAATTCTATTGCTCATCATCGCCCTTGGGGCGTTCCTGCGTTTTTACAAACTATCCTACCAGAGTTATTGGCTGGATGAGTGTATCACCATGATTGAGTGTAATCCTCTTTTATCCTGGAAGGAATTGCTGAATTCCTTAAGTTGTTGTGATTTGCAACCACCACTTTATCATTCCTTAGAGAAGTTAATACTTTTAATTTTTGGTTACAATGATTACGTTGGAAGAGTATTGTCGGCAATATTAGGTACAACCAGTATTTGGATAATATTCCTTTTAGGTAAAGAATTAATTCATAAGGATGTTGGATTAATCGCTGCCGTCATTACTGCGATAAATCCTTACAATATTCAGTATTCCCAGGAAGCAAGACCTTATATACTTGTCTTTGTAACTACAACGGTTTCATTCTTGTTCCTTATTCGTTTGCTCAAAAAGCAATCAGCATCAAACATTCTTCTCTACGGCTTAACCACCCTGGTAATGATTTATTCTCATTATTTTGCCATGTTTGCATATATAAGTCAGTGGGGAATAATTATTCTGCTGACACTCATAAAAGATCAAATTAAATGGCAAATATTCAAAAGTTTTTTACTAGCCAATATAATCGTGATTGTAGGCTATCTTCCATGGATACCAATACTGTTTAGTGTTTCTAAAATCAACTCCTATTGGATTGATTCTATACCTGAAAATTTCGCGTCATCTTTTTTTTATACCTATTTTGGAGACAATGATTTCCTTAAACCTTTTCTGCTCATTTTCTTATTTCTATCCTTAGAGATCAAAAATAATGAGGAAAGAAATACTTCTTTTTCTCCTCAATTTTCTAAGGGCCAATTTTCCTTTTTTCTGTGTATTATATGGATTTTCATAGGTTTCTTCATTCCATATATGCGATCAATTCTTTCGGTTCCGATTTTGATCCCAAGGTATACCATTGTGGTGTTGCCAGCCTTTATTTTACTCATCGCTGCGGGAATTAAGCACGTTCAAAATCTCTCCATTAGAGTCGTATTTTTAATAGTTTTCTCTGTTTTGTCTTTGTTTGATTTTGTGTTTGTGAAAGAATACTATTCCAGGATCAGCAAAACTCAATTCAGAGAATTGGCTCATTTTATAGTTTCTAATGGACCTAAGGGAATTCCGGTTATTACAGAGCGAACCCCGGAACAACAGCGTTATTATCTCAGTCAACTCGGTTCAACATCTAAGTTAATAACAGGTAGAAAGGAAGCTGCTATAGAGTTAATGCTAAAAGATACTGCTGTGAATTCGCACAGTTCTGTCTTCTGGCTAGTTGGTGCACATGGAGACAAAAAGCTGGATGATATTAAAAGAAAGGAACTTGAGAAATCATATTGCATGGTTAATAGCAAGGATTATTTCGATGCCTGGGCACAACTGTATGTGTTGAAGAGTACTTTAATGAAAAAGGCTATAATTCTGGATTTTGAAAAGTTCAAATATTATCAACCTTTTGAAATTGAGAATGCAACTGTAATCCCAATTTGGGAGTCATATAGCATCAAATCAGATACGGTATTTTTTCCTAAAGGTACTTATAGGGTAGTAGTTTTGGCCAGGGGAACCAAAGCCGAAAATGAGTATCCACATTTAAATGTTTATTTGAATGAGAGCAAAATCGGGAATTTATTTATTAATGAATCATACGAAGATCACTCCTCATTTTTTGTTGAAGTTAATACCGATACAAAAGGTGTGATCTCTATTGAGTTTGATAATGATAAATTTGATCCGGTAACCAAGCAAGACAGAAATACCTTCATTAAAAATGTTCTGTTTTATAAGTTATAGATATTGCATCTTACTAACAGATTCTTTAACAATGATTTCATCAGCAAATGCGAATGACAAAAGGTAAATTAAGAACGGATTTGTTTTGATATCAATAGCAAACTGATTTTATACCAATAATCCAAAGGGTTGAAGTATTTTATATTTCACCAAATCCTAAACTGTTATTTATTAGTATTTCATTATCAAGTAATTGGAATTAATAAGGTATATTCCATCTTAATCCAAAAGCTATGAGAAAATTATCAAATGAATTTAAATTGATTCTTGCTCTTTTTGCAAGGACATTATCTGGGCCACTCCGGTCAAAAGTGAAAAGAAAATTTGGTCCATTAATACACATTTTCGCGATATTGGTATCACTAAATGTGCATGCTCAGCCATACTCACGTCCTGAAATTAACTGCGCTGATTACACGCGCATATTGAGCCCAGGTCAATGCACGTATTCAACCTTGGGATTTGAATTCGACCCTGTATTGGTTGTTGAACCTAATGTAGCGGTAACAGTTTTCAATAATTACAATAATAGTGCTTCTCTGGCAGGGGCTGTTTTTTCAGCGGGAGTGACAACTGTATTATGGACAGTAACGGATCCAATCTACCTTGTTGATACTTGCCGGTCGAGAATTACTATTGTGGATGATCAGGTACCGCTTATTAACTGTCCTGGCTTAGGATCAACTCAAGCGTTTTATGTTGGTGAAAGAGGAGGAAATGGAGCACTCAGCAAAATCTCAATGAGTGGTACCCGAAATATTATTACAGTGCTGCCACAGGCAGATGGAGTGGTTCTGGAAAGCCCAACTTCTGCAATTGTTTCAAGGTTCAACGGAAATGGTTCCACCCTTGTCCGGGTTAATCTTACAACTGGTATGAAGACTGATCTAGTTTCACTGGGTGGATATTGCCAAGGATTAAGTCTTGATGGGTCAGGGAATATTTATGTTGCGAGCGAACAGTTAAACAAAATACAAAAAGTCAACTTGAATACTTTAGCCGTTACAGATATTCTCACCGGTTTGAGCCGGCCAATTGATGTTGTGTTTGAAAATCAGAGCACTATTCTCTTTTCAGAATACAATCAAAGTCGTTTACGCAGGTATAATTTGAATACCAATACAACTACCACTGTATGTAGCGGATTACACGGACCGACTGATATATATAATGAGGGAAATGGCAATGTTCTAATTATAGAGGATGGAAGTAACAGGATATCCCGGGTTAATCTGATTACCGGGGTTTCAACGTTGGTGATTAACCTTGGAAGTGGCTTACCTCATGGAATTGCAAAAGACAATTTGAATAATATTTATGTTACACGTTATTTAAGCGGTGATATTTTGAAAATCACTCCTTTAAATGTTTTATCCACACATGCTACAGGTCTTATCAATCCAATTTTTATTGTTTCCACATTAAACACAACAATGAATGTTCAATGTCCTGCGGATGTTCCTTTGGTGAATACAAGTTTAATTACCGCCTCAGATAACTGTTCTGTAACGATAACGCATGTGGATGATGTGATCAGCAACCAATTGTGCGATAATCAATATACATTAACAAGAACATATAAAGCAACCGATCCTTCAGGAAATTCAACAACATGTGCACAAACAGTAATAGTAAATGACACGACAAGACCAATAATCATATGCCCAATGGACATCAATGTTAGTTGCGGTCAAAATGTACAGTTTAGTGCCTTCGCGAATGATAATTGCGGTTCCGTAAACATAACATATAGTCACCCGCCAAATTCTTCATTTCCTCCAGGCAGTACTATCGTAACTGCAACTGCAACTGATCTTTGTGGAAATAACTCTTCTGGTCAGTTTACTGTTAATGTAAATGGTCTAACTCCAATTTGTTCGCTGGTATCTTCTCCAAATACAAATGGCCCATTATTAGGAGGTACCACAACAAATGCAATTGCGAACCAGATGTTTTTAGGATATGGCTATCAGAGTATGAATATCACCTGCAGTGCATCAGGAGGAGGTCCCTTCACTTATAATTGGAGTGGAACTGGCATAAGTGGGAGCGGATCTTCCATTGTATTTACGCCTTTGGCAGGAGGAAATTACCCGATTACCTGCTCAGCAACTAATAGCTATGGATGCAAAACCAACTGTTCAATAATTATTTGTGTATTGGATGTGCGAGCACCGGTAAGTAGTCCGCGCAACACAAATGTTTATGTTTGTCATATTCCTCATGGTATTCCTGGGAATACAAGACCGTTGAGTTTAAATATTAATGCGGTGCAGGCACATATAGCTAATCAAGCTGGCCATGAGTATTGTAGACTGGGGTATTGTGATCAGGTTTGCGGTTTCAGTAAGGCAGGGTATACATTTGAAACCCAAAATATATACTCAGGAGATGAGGTTCATGTTCTGGTCTATCCGAATCCTTCCAATGGCAAATTCAAATTAAAGCTCACTAGCATAAGTGAAGAACCAATGGTTATAAAGATAATTGATTTTGCAGGTAGACTTGTTTACGAATCATCTAATCCTAATATTAATCAGGAAATAGAGATTGGAGAAGAATTTATTGAAGGCATATATATTGCCAATATAAGTCAGGGTACATTCAGTAAAACGGTGAAAATTTCGAAAGTAAAATAGCGCAGTCGTATTTGTGTTATAAAAAGGGGCGTCTTAAAAAGATAGCCCCTTTTTACATCATAAAGTCTCACGATATCCATAAATTAAATGGAATTTCGAAGAAAGCGTAAATCATTTATGTACTTGGAAATGCTGAACTGACAAGAGATTCAAGGATAGCAATTACACCTACTCACAATTCCTTTACCATCCACACATTGCACGCAAAATGCCCTGTGTTTCCAAGAGGTTGCGACAAGCGTTGGTATCCCGCCTTTTCATACAAATGAATGGCTGCTTTCATTTCTGGAAAAGATTCGAGGTATAAATGGGTGTATCCCCATTGACGGGCAAGTGCCTCGCATTCCTGCATCAACTGTTTTCCAATACCAAGACCTCTGGCTTTTTCATCCAGAAAAAAACGAACCAGCTCGGCATATTTATCGGGTAAACCGGTGGATGGATAAATGCCACATCCACCCATTACTTTTCCATCTGTCTCCACCACAAAATAATAGGAGAGTGGTTTTGTAAACAGCTTGGAAAGATCATCCGTAGTGGGATCGGAATGAGCCGTGCCTTCCGAAGGTAATCCCAGATCATCGATTCCACGACGAATAATGGCGGCAAGTGTGGCATTGTCAGCCGGAGTGACGGTGCGGTAATGAATGTTCAATGTGAAGAAATTTGTTGCGCAATTTATAGATTATCGGTAAACGAAAATCAGAAGAACAGCAATGACATACTTTTTTCAACTCTGACTTACCGCAACAACGTTACTTTTCCTGATTCATACATGGGATGTATCAGCCCTATTTCGTTTACCGATAGTGCATCGCATTGCCAAACATAGACATCGCTGATACAGGGCTTTCCCAAATAGTTTCCATCCCATTTAACGGCAGAATCGTTGGATTGAAATACCAGTTGTCCCCAGCGGTTAAAGATTTGTAAATAATATGAAGCCAGTTTGCAGTTGTAAACCGGAGCAAAAAAGTCGTTGATTTTATCGTTTCCGGGTGTGAATACATTGGGAACATACACATAACAGTTGCAGTTAAATAAGCTCACCATTGTTTCACGGTATGCTGTACCGCACCGGTTCGTAACAGTTACGTTGTATAATCCTTGTTCCTTTATTTCAATACCCGGAGCTGTAGATAAAGTACTCCACAAAATTTGATTTTGATCTTTGGGGACGGTCAGAAGTAGTACCTTTCCCTCACACACAATGGTATCGGGCAGATCAGGTAAAATGGGTGCACTCAGGTAGACAATACTGATTTCATCGTGTGTGATGCATTGACCGCGTTGCACGTCAACCCAATATTTACCGGCAGTATCAACCGTAATATTGGATTGATCCGACCCTGTATTCCATACATAAGTACAATTGGTATCTGCAGCGTCCAGAAAAATTTGTTGTCCGGTACATAAAATAGTGTCAGACCCCAGATCTACCATTGGACCGGGGATAAGATCAAGTTGAATCGTATCGGTAAAACTACACGGAGCAAGCATGGCCTTGCACCAAAAGATACCTGAATGATCGGCAGTTATGCTCTTATCGGCAGAGCCGGTATTCCAAAGCAATTGCGTTGCATTGTGTGTAGCTGTTAAGGGAAGTGTTGCGCCATCGCAAATAAAGGTATCCTTTCCGAGATCGATTGTTGGAACCGGATAGACCGCTAATTGAAAACTATCGTTGGTTTGGCAACTACGGAAAGATTTACTTACAGTATATAATCCGGTCTGAGAAACATAAATGGCGGGATCGAGCTGACCGGTGCTCCATACATACACACAACCGCTATCGTAAATATTCAGCAAAAGGGAATCGCCAAAACAAAATCCGGTGTCGGATGGAAGATGCGTTTCAGGATAGGGAATAGCAGCTACTTCCAGGGTGTCGTAACTCGAGCATCCGGCAGAAGTTAAAATAACATCATACGTATTTGCAGTCGTACTATGTAAAACAGAATCAGTTTTCCCGTTGTTCCATAAATAAGTTGCACCCGGTCGATAGGCATTCAGCCAAACCGAATCTCCTGCGCATAAAGCGGTGTCGTTTCCCAAAAAGTTGAAGAGCTTCTTTTGCAGTTCTATCGTTTTTATAATGGAATCGTGTTTCGATTTGTAATAAAAATGCAGGCTGACCACATAAATTCCTGTATCGGTATAGAGATGACTCAGACTATAAGCAGTGTCGGTAAATTTGTTGCTGAATGTTCCATCACCAAATGCAACGCGCGACGAATCCGGGGAGGTTATAAAACTTACCTGAAACAAGGTGGAATCACCTGCACAAAATTGCTCAGCTGTAATCCGGGGTTTATTAAAAAAATAGGATTGAATATAAGTTGGCAAACCCACCTTGCAAGTGCCGGATTGCAAATCAATTGCTGCGTTTATGAAATTGCAGGAAATTCCGGGGCTGTCGGGATTAACAATAGCACCTACATATTTGGCACCGGGTATGGCTACATAAATTCTGCCATCCGGTGCTGCCTGCACCTGACCATAATTTATAGATCCGATTCTGATGCAGGATGCGGCATAATCATAATCAGAAGTCTTAACCGGACATTGATACAAACGATTCCCCCAATTGCTAAGGTAAACATATTTGGCAGATGGGGATATTTCCAGTCCATAAGGCGGGAAATTAAGTCCGGTAATCCGGCGCTTATTGCTAAAAGTTCCGGTGCTGTTGTCAAAATCAAACACGTAAACTACCCGGTTGTAATCTGCAAAGGCCATGAGGCTTCCATCCGAAGAGAATTTGATCTGACCGATTCCCGGTGATGTTAATCCGGCTTGCATGTTATATATGGTGGATGTAGCAGATAAGCCGTTCTCTGTTATTTTATACGTATAGAGTAAATCTGTGTTGAATTTTGTAGAAATGACCCAGATATCTTTATTGTTTTTATGCAGTACGCTGGCAATTTTTTCTGTCGATCCATCGAAAAGTTTTATGTTTTTTGTTGTTATCTCTCCCAATTTATTATCGCCATCCATATTAACAATGGAATAACAGAAGGACCCGTTCACACCAAACACGGAGGTAGTAAATATATAATACAGGACGCTGTTTGGCTGTTGTACTACTACGGAAGAATGGGTACTGGAAGCATTTCCCTGTAAACCCGTACCGTTTTTCATCACCATATGATTCTTATTCCAGACGCTCGTGCCATCGGTATAAAACAACAATTTTCCGCTGGAATCCGAAATGGTTGAACATCCTTCGCTGGTATTAATCACACCATCAGTAAGGGCTACCGGTGGGTCAACGCTGAAGTCGAGGCCGGCTCTGTCGCCAAAATACCAAACATTGGCTTGCTTCTGTGCATATACAGTTCCATGGATCAAGAGAACCAGCAGCAGGGATTGCAAGGCCTTGTTCCAAAGCATAGGTTAAAGGTAACGAGGGATTTATTAAGTAGATGATTTATTTTTGGCAGAGGTTGCCTGTATTTAAAGAAACACTTAGAATCAAGGCAGAAAGTGCAAATAATCGAATCTTCAAATGCTCTTTAAGCAGAATATGCTAGAAAATATTTCCGGGTTAAAATCTTAAAAGCATGATGTGGGTTAGAGTTTTGGCCTATATAACTTGAAATCAAATCTAGCTGCCAGGCGAAACAAAGTATACAATTACGAATTACGAAGTACGAATTGCGAAGTAGCTAACCAGGGGACTTTCACTCAAGAATCATTAACTAAACATGAATCGTGCATTAGAAATGCGCTCCTTCACCCTATTGAATGAACTTTCTGGTTAGGTACGGGCATCACATGTGATGCCCCAACAGCTTTTACTCAATAATTATCAACCAATTTCTTCCCGCGAAGGCCAGAAGGCACATCGCGATGGCCAAACCAGAAGCACGCAACTCATATTTAATGCTTCCTCGATCTCAACTTTATTGAATTTATCCGCCGAAGCTTTAGCGAAGGTGGACACAATTACGAATTACGAAGTAGCTAATCAATGAACTTATACTTAATGGAAGTTACCATTAACCAATATCAATTTCCAAATAAGGTTCGGGCATTACATGTAATGCCCCAACATACTATTCAATAACCAATAACCAATAACCAATAACCAATAACCAATAACCAATAACTAATAACTAATAACCAATTAATACTTCTGTGTCTCCTCGTGAAAAAATTCCAACATAATTCCGGCATCTTTAAACATTTGTTCGCTCTCGCCACCTGCATGGTATTTGCGTTCGCATACAACACGTTTGATGCCGCAATTGATGATCAACATGGCGCATACGCGGCAGGGAGTCATACGGCAATACAAGGTTGAGCCATCCAGTGAAACTCCTTTTTTGGCAGCCTGACAAATGGCATTTTGTTCCGCATGCACGGTACGTACACAGTGTTCGGTGATCGTATCGTCTTCGTGAATTACTTTTTTCATCTGATGACCTATATCATCGCAATGCGGCAAACCTACCGGTGAACCTACATAACCCGTAACCAGCATCTGGTTGTCTTTGGCAATTACACAACCGCTGCGTCCACGTCCACACGTGGCCCGTTTGCTGATGGCGTCCATCACCTCCATAAAGTATTCGTCCCAGGTGGGACGAACATATTTTTCTGTTGTTGTCATTATCCTATTTTTATCAAAGCTGCGTCTACTTGCCGGTAAAGTTCATCAAAGCTTCCATTGTTGGTAAAAGAATAATCGGCGCGTTGCATGCAGGCACTCAGATTTTGTTTATTCGGATCACTGGAATTTAATTCCCTTTCTTCATTCGCTGAAAATGTTTCGAACGAAACCTGATCTGTTTCAGATCCTCTCAATACAATGCGGTCGTAACGAATTTTGCGGTCGGTATCTACGGAAAACAAACAGAAATTTCCTTTTGCTTTCAGCGCTTCCACTTCACCCATAGTACGTATACTTTCAATAATACAGGGTTTTGCGCTAATGATTGCTTCGCGAAATAGTTCTTCTGCAATAAAACTCGGACCATTTTCAGCCCGCAGCGCGTTGGCCGTATGAGTCAGGGTATCACGGTTGACTTCTTCACCGCGTTGTTGAATAATTTTTATCAAATAACCGCGTACCGAAAAATGTACAAAACCATATTGTTTAATCAGGTATTCAACAATGGTTCCTTTCCCTGCTCCAAGTGTTCCGGTGATGCCAATTATTTTCAAAGCGTTTGATTGTTTAAATACGAATCAAACTTATCGATTTTTCAGGAAATGCTTTATGATGAAAATAATTCATGGATCTGGAAATCATGCACATGCTTTTTAGACACCTAATGTCCGGCCGACGCAATAAGGTTGATCGTAATTGGGCAAAGTCACTGATCCATTGGTGGTTCAGGAGAATGCACATCCTCATCATCACTTCGTATGAATCTGGAAACTCTGTTGTAAGCTGCTTTCAACGATTTTAGATCTTCTTCTTCATCCAACATCAAAATTACATGAGTAACATAGAGTGTCAGGATTTCTTCAATGGCTTTTGGTGCTTCAATCATGGGCTTGTTTGGTAGGTGAATCAAAGTTAGTGGTTCTGATTCTAAGCCCGTGTCAATCTTGTGTAACACTAAAGTAAAAGCAATCTGATAATCGAATATTTTTTAAGATGGCTGTGACATTAACCTCTTTGCAATCGATATTTCGTTCAAGGGTTCAAAAAATATCCGTCAAAATGTAAAGTAAAACGTGCGTAAGTTAATGCTGTTTAGCCATTGTTCTGCTGTGCATTGTCATGTTTTCTGCTGTCGAAGATCAGACTGCTGTGTAACTTAGGTTACAACCTCCGTTCAACATACGGACAGAACTTTGTACACGAATTAGAACTCAAAAAAAAGGAAACGTTATGATGAAAAGACTAGTAATACTTGGAGCCGGAACAGCCGGTACCATGATGGCCAACCACCTGAAAAGAGAACTGGACGACAAACTTTGGGAAATAGAAATCATCGACGAAAGGGAAAAACATTATTATCAGCCGGGTTATCTTTTTCTTCCTTTCGATATCTATGATCCGGAAGATATTGTAAAACCAATCCGTGATTTTATACCAAAAGGAGTTCATCTGATTAACGATCGGATCGATCGGATAAAACCGGAAGAAAGCCTGGTACAAATGGCCAACGGAGATCAGCTTCATTATGATGTATTGATCGTAGCTACGGGTACCGACATAGCTCCCGAAGAAATCACCGGAATGAAAGGTGAAGAGTGGCGTAAATCGGTATTTGATTTTTATACGTTTGATGGGGCGCTTGCCTTACGCAACAAACTGCGCGATTGGGAAGGAGGAAGATTGCTTGTGCATATAACTGAAATGCCGATCAAATGCCCTGTAGCTCCATTGGAATTTGCGTTTCTGGCGGATTCGTATTTCAAAAACAAAAAGATGCGCGACAAAGTGGAAATCACTTATGTAACACCACTGAGCGGAGCATTTACCAAACCCAGGGCTACTGAAGCACTCGAACATTTATTGGGAGATAAAGACATCCGCATCGAAAGCGATTTTGCTATTGAGCAGGTGAACAATGAAAAGAAAACCATCATCGATTACGGTGGAAAAGAAATTCCGTTCGATCTGCTGATTACGGTGCCTACCAACAAAGGCAATGAAATGATTGCCCGTTCCGGAATGGGAGATGAATTGAATTATGTACCCACCAACAAAGCTACGTTGCAATCGCAGCAGTATAAAAATGTGTTTGTAATTGGCGATGCATCCAATATTCCTGCATCAAAAGCCGGTTCGGTGGCGCATTTCGAAGCTGAAGTATTGACCGAAAATATCATACGTTTTGTAGCCGGAGATCCATTGAAGGAAACTTTTGACGGACATGCCAATTGTTTTATTGAAACCGGAGATGGCAAAGCGTTGCTTATCGATTTTAATTATACCCACGAACCGGTAGAAGGAAGCTTTCCTTTTCCGGGTATCGGACCTCTAAGCTTACTTAAAGAAAGTCGTATGAATCATATGGGTAAATTGGCATTTCGCTGGATTTACTGGAATATGTTACTCAAAGGAACTCACTTACCGTTTGTCTCAACCCAAATGCAGGAAGAGGGCAAACATTTTTAACAACACACGAAAAATAAATTTTATGGAAAAGATCATTGCCGGAAAAACCATCTCTGTTAACGAAGAAGGTTATTTAAGTGATTTCTCTCAATGGGATCACAATGTTGCACAAGCTATTGCACAGGAAGTAAATATTGAATTGACTCCGCATCATATGCGCGTAATCGATTATCTGCAAGACCAGCATAAAAATCAAACACCGCTCACCATCCGGAAAGTCGGCCAAAGCGGAGTAGTTTCGATCAAGGAATTTTATGACTTGTTCCCAACCGGTCCGCTAAAAACATCGACCAAAATTGCAGGCATACCCAAACCGGCAAGTTGTATCTGATTTGCACATCATTATTAAACATCAAATATCATGACTGAATATCAAGGCGAAGTGAAAAAAATGATGATCATCGTTTCAAAGGCGACCATCGAAAATGTGTATGCCGCTTTTGTTTTAGGGAATGGCGCACGCATGGAAGGCATAGAAGCAGAATTGTTCTTCACTTTTTTCGGACTCGAAGCCATTCACAACAAGCGAATGGATCATTTGCATGTAGCAACGGTTGGAAACCCTGCCATGCACATGCCAACCATGCTCGGTGGTTTGCCCGGCATGGAAGCCTTCGCTACGTATATGATGAAAAAGGAAATGGAGAAACTCGATATGCCGGGAATCAGGGAATTTCTCGACATTCTGAAAGCCTCCGGAGCTAAATTATGGGCATGTAAACTGGCTATGGAAATGTTTCACTATACCAAGGATGATTTATATGCCGATCTGGATGGAGTACTGACTGTAGGCGACTTTTACAATCAGTCGAAAGGAATTGGAACACATATGCTGTTCATCTGATTTCCTTTTTCGTGAGTTCTCCAATAAGCGGAATCGTTGCTATCGGTTCCGCTTTTTTTTGCCTGAAATTTGCTCATTCGTGTTCAATTTTAAAGCCAAAGCCTCTTTGGTTTCAAATTATCAAAGTTGATATATTTGCGGGCGGATGAAAAAATTGCTACCCGGAATCCTGATTCTGTTTGTCCCGGTTGCCTATGTTTGGGGCCAGGCATCGCAAGTGTCTTTAACTATACGGAATAAGCCGTTGAAAGTGGCGCTCCTCGAAGTGGAGCAACAGGCCGGTATTTCATTCTCTTACAGTTCTGATGCGATAGATGTCGACCAAAAGATTTCTCTTCAAATAATAGAGAAACCGTTATCGGATGTGCTGGAGCTACTCTTTAAAAACACAGGAATTCTGTATTCCATTCAGGGAACCCAGGTAGTTTTAATGCCGGCTGCAGTGAGAATGAAAACCATTAGCGGGTATATTCATGAAGCCGGCACCGGTGAATTGATCATTGGAGCTCAGGTGCATACCCGGCCGCGTTTGGCTGCATGTATCACCAATTCCTATGGGTTTTATTCCCTTACTTTACCGGTTGACTCTTACACGCTGGTGATTGAATATTCAGGATTTAAAACGCAGAATGTTCCTTTATTGCTTCAACACGAAATTCAACTGAATATCATATTGGCACCATCCGGTGATCTGGATGAAGCGCTGGTAACTGCTAAGAAGGACAAAACAGGTATTCAGCTGAATAAAATTGAGGTGCCGGTAAATGAGATTAAAACAGTACCGATGATTTTGGGAGAGAAAGATGTGGCCAAATATATCATGTTATTTCCCGGTGTTCAAAAAGGCAATGAAGGAAATGGTTATATGTATGTGCGGGGCGGGGGGCCGGATCAAAACCTGATCTTGATTGATGATGCCATCATATACAACGCCTATCATTTTTTAGGATTGGCTTCCTTGTTTTCGGGAAGCGAATTGCGTTCAGCAGAATTATACAAAGGAGGCTTTTCATCGCGCTATGGCGGACGTTTATCTTCAGTACTCGACATGAGTATGAAGGACGGCAACAGGGAGAAGCTTGGATTAGATGCCACCATAGGAGTTATCTCATCCCGCTTCATGCTGGAAGGCCCCATTCAAAAAGGGAAATCCTCTTTTCTGATTTCAGCGCGACGCTCATACATTGATCAAACGGCTGGTCTTTTGAGTAAAAAGTCAGATGCGGTATTGAATTATATGTATTATGATGTGCATGCGAAAATTGCATTTGAATGGAATATACGTAACCGGATTATGACCAGCATTTATATTGGCAGCGACGGTTTGGCCAACAATACCGATCCCGGTTTGAATCTATACGATGATGGCATAAGTTGGGGGAACATGGCATTATCGTTGAGGTGGAATCATCAGTTTTCCGGGAAATTATTTTCCAACACATCTCTTGTTTCCAGTTCATATAACTCACGGATCGCATTTGGAGAAGTGGATGTTGCAAAAAGCACCAAATCATCTTCGGCAGTGCAATCCTCTATTCAGGATTATACCTTCAAACATGATTTGGATTTTCTCCTGAATACCAAACATCATTTCAAAATGGGAGCAGGAGTTACCCGTCATCTTTTTAATCCTGTAACCTCTTTAAAATATATGAATCCCGATTCGTTGGTTTCGGATGAACAACCCTATAAAGCGGATGAAGGATTTGCTTATTTGGAATGGAACTTTCGACCGGGGAAAAAATGGGAATGCATCTCCGGCTTGCGCTATGTATATTTCAACACCACCCAGACGTATCAAAAATGGGAACCACGTTTTCAGTTACGCTATTCCACCTTTACCAACTGGCAATTCAATTTCAGTTATGCGGCCATGAATCAATTCCTGCATCTGATTTCAGCATTCAATGGATTTGGATTGCCGGCTGATGCCTGGGTTGCCAGCGACGATCGCCTGCAACCTCAGCATTCCGACCAATTTACGCTGGGATTGGTGAAGAATGATATAGGAGGGAAAGGGATTTCTATCTCGTGTGAAGCATTTGTAAAAGACATTCAGCATGCAGTTGCCATCAAAGAAGGTGCTTCCTTTTTTCAGGTATTGCCAACAGCATCGTTTGGTAAGCAATATAAAACGTGGTCGGAGTTAGCAACACAAGGGAATTCAGAGGCAATGGGTTTAGAATGGATGTTACATAAAAGGGGAAAACGGATAAGCGGACATATCAGTTATACCTTATCGCGTACTCTGATGCAATTTGATTCGATTAATCTGGGCAGAACCTATCATGCTTCATTTGACCGGACACATGATCTGGGTATATTTATCAGTTTTCATCCCGGGAGGCATTGGCAGTTTTCTGCAATCTGGGTTTACGGAACAGGCAATGCAATCACCCTCCCTGCCGGTGAATATAATATGGTTATTGAAGATCCGGGTCAAACGGGGGGTGGTTTTGGATGGCCCGAAGCCTATTATGAAAAGAAAAATGCATACCGGATGCAATCGTATCATCGTCTGGATGTTTCGTTGCAGTATAGTCACAAATTTGCAGGTATTAACAGTACTATCGAATTGAGTGTTTACAACGTTTACAACCGTGCCAATCCGTTTTTTTATCAGATCGAAAATGAAGATGCCATAAACGGAACTGGTAAACGGATCCTTCAGAAAGTAAGTTTATTTCCTGTTATTCCATCTGTAAGCTGGAGCGTAAAATTCTGATGAAGAAGTTACATATTTATATCTGTTGTTTGATTATAGGAATACTTACTTCGTGTGAAAAGTATGAGACCATCGATGCTGATTTGTCGTTCGAAAGCAAATTGGTGGTATCCGCATTGTTGAAGGAAGGGGAAACTGATATTGTAGTGAACGTGAGTCGGACCACACCGCTAATTGGTACCGAACCGCGAACCGAAATGGGTTCCATTCCGGATGCATTGGTATACCTTACCGGACCTCACGGTGAATTGCAATTGGTCTTTGATTCGATGGAGATGTTGTATAAGGGAAGTCTGTCTGGAAATGGAATTGAATCCGGTGCTACTTATTTTATAGCCGTTTCCCATAATGGAGAAAAAGTTACCGGTTCTACTACAGTACCGGTTCAATACGAAACGGTAAGTACGATGAAGTGGGATAGCACAATGGAATCCGGATTCCAGGAATATTCGGCACACTTAAGTTGTAAAAATTTGAGTCAGGGTTATCCCATGATCATGTTGTATCCTTTCATTGTGTATTCCGATTCATCGCGGTATCCGATGCTATACGGCAGCCTCAGCCGCATACGCAAATTGGCGTATCAACAAACCCTGGAGCAGCAATTTACATCCATGTTCACCGCAGAATTTGTTTACCCTGTCAGAGTTGAATTGATAACGCTGGTGTACGATGAGGCTTATAGTTCATATTACAATCAGGTATTTGATCTGACTATGGGTGGTGCTTCCGGTAATCCTTTTGCCGAGCCCTCTATTGTGAAGAGTAATATGAGCAACGGGATTGGTATCTTTGGTTCATCTAAAATAATCGGTTGGGAATCTTTTCCACTAAATTAATTACCATGCAAATAGGGGCATACTTGATTTCAATGGTCTTGTTGCTGAAGTTAATCGTATAAATGTATGATCAGCGAAGAAGTAGCATATCAAATCATGGCCCGGATCTTAGCCGGTGAAGCAGCTCCCGGCGAGAAAAAGGAACTCGATAGTTGGGTTCAGGCTTATCCTGAAAACCGAAAAGCGTATGAGTCGTTCTCGGTAATCTGGAATACTGCACAACAGAAAAAGATCGAAGTCAATGTGGATGCGGCCTGGGAAAAAGTGAATCACAGAATAAAGCCTTCCCACCAACTTTATACAACAACAAGAATCTGGCAGTGGGCAGCAATTTTTCTGGCGGTCTCGGTTATAGGGTTTACCATCGTTCGTTTCGCAATGCTGACATCCCTATCTGTACAAACTGCAGCAAATGAAGTAAAGCAAGTTGTATTACCGGATGGCAGTAAAATATGGTTGCACGAAGGTTCACAACTTACGTATCAGAATAATTTCTGGAACACAAAACGCAACCTCACCTTAACCGGAATGGCTTATTTTGATGTTCAACGCGATGAGGAAAGACCATTTACGATAGTAACCAGGCGCAATTCAATAACGGTACTGGGTACATCGTTTGAAGTTATGGCCTATGCCGGTGATAGCAACGAACGGGTTACGGTAACTTCAGGACATGTTCAATTTGGAAACAAAGATCAGGGGATGTTGGATCTCAAGACGAATCAGGCGGGAATAATCAGCACGCATCAGGCATTTATTGTTAAAGAAGAAAGTGCTTCAGAACTCACTGCATGGCATAAAGGCAAATTGGTATTCAACAACGAAACCATGGATCAGGTGATGAATAAGATTGCTCGTTATTTTCATATCCGGTATGTGTTCTTGAATCCTGAAATAAAGGGATGTCATTTCACCGGAACGTTTGAAAATCCCAAATTGAAACAGGTCATGGATATGATATCCTCGGCATTGGAATTGAGTTGGAAGCAAGATAAAAAGCAAGTGGAGATTGCAGGTGAAGGATGCAAGGCAAAAAACGGAAATGATGCAGCTCCAGTTGAATAGCCAAAATTTTGATCCGATTCGCAAAGGCGACCGAAAAGCATTTGAACAGGTTTTTCGCGCATATTATGCTGCATTGGTCCGTTTTGCCTTAGAAATATTGAAAGATCAGGATGCGGCTGAAGACCGTGTTCAGGAAGTATTTGTAAAGCTTTGGGAGCGTCGCGAAAAAATTGAGATTCAAACTTCTTTAAAAGCCTATCTCTATATGGCAGTAAAGAATCATTGCCTCAATAAACTCAAAACTGAAGCCCGGACACAATGGATGGACGACGAACAGGAGTCGGAAATACATTCCGGACTGGCAGCCACAGATGCCCGTGTTCAAACAAAACTTATGGCCAGCCATATTGATCAGGCTATTGAGATGTTGCCTCCCCGTTGTGCACTCATTTTTAAAATGAGCCGCTTTGAAGAAAAATCGTATAAAGAAATAGCGGAAGCGTTGGATCTCTCTGTAAAAACCGTGGAGCATCAAATGGGCAAAGCCTTGTTTTTATTGCGTAAGTATCTTGCTCCGTATTTACAAATCTGGCTTACAGCCTTTCTGGCTGATTTTTTTTCATAAACAACAGTGCATTCAAATCAGATTTATCTATGCAAGCGCAAATCGATGCAATTTTTTTTATAAAGCAATAGGGGTAGAGTAAAGTTGAGTGGTCTATAGTATGTAAACATTTACATTATGAACACTTACATTAAAACAACTTTTCTCTTCGGAGCAACTTTATTGGGAAGTTTAGCTCATGCAAATGCGCAAATTTCAGATAGCGGATTTGAACAATGGGATTCGGTAGAAACCAATGGATTTAAAAATTTTCTACCCGCCGGATGGTTTGATATTACCAATGTGGTATGTGATATGGAAAGCCAGCCATGGGCTGTAACACGCACAACGGACGCTTACAAAGGAATGTACGCCATTCAACTCAAAAACATTGAACTCTCCTTAAGTCAGCCTGCTATTTTATTCAGTTCGGCCGGTTACTCCGATCAGATAAACAATAAGATCCCGGTAAGTGCCCGCTATACCAGCCTGAATGGATTCTACAAATACATACCGGCTGCTGCAGACACCTTCAGTATCATGGTACTTATGTTTAAAGGAGAAGACATGATTGGTTTTGGTGAGTTCAGATCTTCTCAGCAAACCAATGACTATACAGCATTGCATATGCCGGTATTGTATACTGCTGCAGCATCGGTGGTTCCTGACAGTGCAGTCATTATGATTTATGCCGGAAGCAGCGACCATTTTGTAGCCAACACAACCCTGTTGCTGGATGAAGTGGAATTTGGTATGACAAGCGGACTCTCACGCGAATTTGGTGATTTGGATGCAAAGCTGGTTTTATCGCCTAATCCTGCCACCAATCATGTAAACCTCGAAATTCTGGGTGCTGAGAAGGGTAAGATGTTTGTTGAACTGTATTCTATCACTGGCAGTCTGATCAAACGTATGGAAGTTGAAATTGGCAACGAAAAGCAGGAAGTGCGTTTGGATTTGACTGAAATTCCCAAAGGATTGCTTTTTGTGAGCGTGACCGATCAAATTCATACAAAAAGTATAAAGCTCCTGCATCAGTAAAATTTGTAACCCACTTGTTACGTATTAAAAATTCTACCACACGGGTCCGGTTTCCGGGCCTGTGTGGTTTTTTTATTACGGCTGCTGAAAAAAAATAAAAAAAGTATCCTGTTATAGGGGTGGAAAGGAATGACGTTGTCTAATGAGCATGAAGCAACGTTTAATCATGTTAGGAATATGGATCTTAAGCGCTACCTCCCTTTTTGCGCAAACAGATATCGCAGTTAGTGGCTATGTGTACGATGATAAAACCGGTGAATCGCTTATTGGTGTATCCGTTTATACATCATACGGAAAGGCGGGAACTCTCACCAATTCCTACGGTTTTTTTAGCTTAAGTATGGGTGCAAATGATACGCTGGAATTTTCCTATTTGGGATATGATGCCGCGAGAAGAATACACGCTGGATTGGAAGTCATGAAGATAAGAATGAAACAATCTTCCGGACTCCTGAAAGAAGCAGAGATCAAGGCCAAACCGGTTCGGATCTCAAAACATGGAATGAATGCCCTGGATATGCAACAACTGAATCGTTTGCCGGCCATGGGAGGCGAAAGGGATCTGTTAAAAGCAGTTCAACTTTTACCCGGTGTAAAAAAGGGAGCAGATGGAACGGTGGGGATGATGGTACGGGGCGGATCCATGGATCAAAATCTGATTTTATTAGACGATGCACCGGTCTACAATCCATCGCACTTGCTCGGATTCTTTTCGTTGTTCAATACCGATGCGATCCGGGAAGTTAACCTGCAAAGCGGCGGGTATCATGCGTCATGTGGTGGTCGTTTATCGTCGGTCCTGGATGTACGTATGAGCGATGGAAACAGCTATTCAACTTCGGTGACAGGCTCTGCCGGCTTGCTGGCATCCGGTGCAATGGTGCAAGGACCTTTACCGGGAAATAAGGGTTCTTATTTACTGGCAGGACGTGTCAGTTATGTAAATCAGGTATATGCCCTGGCCGGTAAAGACCTACCCTTTTACTTCTACGATTTAAATGGGAAAATGCACTGGAATTTCGGAAAGAAGGATAAGCTTTTCCTGAGTTTTTACACCGGCGACGATATATTGAATTCATCCCGGGAAGATTCTGCCGGAGTAGTACGCATACGTTCCAATATGGGAAATCGCATCAGTTCGGTTCGCTGGAATCATGCTTACAGCGATCGCAAAACGTTTTCAAATTTTACAGTATTCAACAGTGTTTACCGATACCGGATCAATGCTCATCTGGGTCAGCAGGAATTAAACATTACAGCTAATATTCAGGATCTGGGCTATCGCCTGGCGTTTACACGTTATATAAATTCAAAAATGAATCTGGCTTTCGGAACTGATTTTATCAAACATGCATTGAGTCCAAACAGTTCAGAACTTACGGGTGAATTCAGTGATGCGTTAAAGAATTATAAAGCGCCTCGCATATATCTTGAAGAAGCGGCAATTTATACTTCATTGGAAACCCGTTTACACGTCAACATCCTGTTGACTACCGGAATCCGGCTGTCTTCAGCAAAAGCAAAAGAAGTCACTTATTATCAACCTGAGCCTCGGCTGAGTTTAACCTGGAATTTGAATCAGGATCATGCAATAACTGCTTCTTATGCATGGATGACCCAGTACATGTTTTTGCTTTCCTCCGGTTCATCTTTACTGCCAACCGATTTGTGGTATGGGGTGGATAAAACGATTAAACCACAACACTCTCAGACGATGGCCCTTGGCTATCAGTACGAAGGTTCTGCTACACAAAACAAAATAGAGTTTTATTATAAGCCCATGCAAAATCTGGTGGAGTACAGAGAAGGTACCACCGAGTTAATCACCACCGATTTAAATGAAATAGTTGTTCAGGGTAAGGGCGAGGCCTATGGAATGGAATACATGCATAAATGGAATGCCGGTAAATGGAACATTACCGGGGTATATACTTTAT
>JBAYIE010000024.1:0-66989 GCA_041665785.1 Bacteroidia bacterium
GTGAGCTACTTTGTACTTCGTAATTTGTAATTCGTAATTGGTTATTGATATTCCACTCATTAGAATCAATCTTCTGGTGAGCTACTTTGTACTTCGTAATTTGTAATTCGTAATTGGTTATTGATATTCCACTCATTAGAATCAATCTTCTGGTGAGCTACTTTGTACTTCGTTATTCGTTATTCGTTGTTGCGGAATTTTCGTGTAAAGAAAAACGGAGCCATAAAAAACCAATTGCGCCCGCAATAAGTGATGCAAAAAGAATCGCGATTTTTGAATGATTAACCAGGTCAACATTGCTGAATGCAAGCAAGGTTATAAAAATTGACATGGTAAATCCGATGCCGCCTAAAAAGCCTACTCCCATTATATGCTTCCATTTCAATCCTGGTGGTAAAGCACAAAGTCCCAAACCCACTCCTGCAAATGAAAAAAGCCAAATTCCCAATGGTTTACCAAGCAGAAGCCCGGCAATGATTCCCAGGCTGCCTGATTGCGCTAAACCACTTTGCCACCCATCTCCAACCGCAATACAGGTATTGGCTAATGCAAATAATGGCAACACAAAAAAGGCAACAGGTTTATGCAGAAAATGTTGAAGAATATAGGATGGCGATTTTTCGTCACCATTTCCAAATGGAATTGCAAATGCCAGCAAAACGCCTGTTATGGTGGCATGTACACCAGAATTCAGCATGAAATACCACATTGCTGCACCGCCCAGTATATACGGTATGATGGTGTGCACTTTCAATCTGTTTAGTACAAGCAACGTGCTAAATATACCCAATGCAACAAGAAGGTTTACAAAAGCAATGGAAGTAGTGTAGAAAATTGCAATTGCCAGAATGGCTCCCAGGTCATCCATAACAGCCAAAGCAGTCAGGAATACTTTAAGTGATATAGGAACACGATTTCCCAACAGTGATAATATGCCAATAGCAAAAGCAATGTCTGTGGCCATGGGAATGCCTGCACCAGCTTGTGATTCTTTTCCGTAGTTAAGCAAAAAGAAAATTCCGGCAGGTACAAGCATCCCGCCAATTGCTCCAAAAATTGGCAATGAAGCCACTTTGATGCTTGAAAGTTCTCCCTGATAAAATTGACGTTCCAATTCTAAACCAATCAGTAAAAAAAAGATGGTCATTAGTCCATCATTAATCCAATGAACCAGACTGTGGCCACCTATTCCGATCTGCCACAAATCAATATATACTGTCTGGAATGCCGAATTTGCAAGAATCAGCGAAATAATTGTTACAAAAACCAGGATTAGTCCGCCAGCTTTTTCGCTTTCAAAAAATTCATTGAAAAGTTCCGTTAATTTCATTTCATATCATTCGGAAATATCTGCCAGGCTGGTTACTGGTTATTTGTTAATGGTTATTGGTAATCCACTCATTAGAATCAATCTTCTGGTTAGCTACTTCGTAATTCGTACTTCGTACTTCGTAATTCGTAATTCCTACTTCGTAATTCCTACTTCATAATTGGTTATTGCAATGCCCCTACCGCTTAAAATAAATCATATCTGTAGAATAGACCTTCCATGAATTTACTTGTTGCAGAAATCCAACGAGGATGTATTTTTCCAGATTCACAAAATCACCCAATGGAAAGTTATAGGTTCCACTTTGATTTTTAATGGGTACCGATAACAACCTGCGTGCTATATTATGATGTATAAGCATTTTTCCGGCATTCTCGCCCGCGGTCACTTTACTGGTTACCTCGCGCTCGGCCAATACCAAAACGAGTTGCAAACTGTCCATCATGGATGATAAATTATAGGAAATATTCAGCCCTTTCCCATCACTCAACAAAGCTGCATTGATGGTGAGATTACATTTGGCGGCAGTGACGAGTTCTTTATAAATAGCCTGCCCGATCTCTTTCTTTGCTCCTGCCGGCATACCGTATTGTCCGTTAACAAACATCATGGGAGTAAACATGGCTTCCTGCTTTACCTTTTTCATATAATCGGTTTGGCGTTGTGTAAATTCAGGAGTAGAAAAAGAATCAACCCAACCCGAACGGTTCCAGATATCGACATGGTAATCGATTACAAAAACCGGTGAATGCGTGGAATCAGACAAACGCAAAATTTCATAAGCAAAAGCGTCGGCTTCCGGACAGCTTGAACATCCTTCCGACGAAAACAATTCGAGCAACACGGATGGTGTTCCGGGAGTTTGTGCCGGGCCCTGACCATGGCTATGGCCTGAAAATAAAGCAAGACTAAAGGTTATAACAGTTAAAAAGTTTCTGATCATAGTTTTCAAATCAAAGGGTTGTTGGCGGAAAGTGCAACTTAAAAAACGTTAAACTACCTGCAGGAATTGTGCCTGAATGGTTTTGACATGCATATTAAACAAAAAAGCGGGCCGAATCAGCCCGCTTTTTGCGTTTGGTTTGAGAATGAAATTAGTCGAGTTTATAGTCTACAACCTTGTATCCCAACTTTTCAATATTGCTTTGGATCTTTTCTTTGTCGCCAACCATTATGATGATCATCTTTTCGTAAGGCAACATCTCTTTAGCCAGATTATTGATTTCTTCTTTTTTCAATGTTTGCAACAATTTGCTTTGTTGGTCAACATAATCAGTAGGTAAATCAAAATAGGCCAAAGTACTGATAAACCCTGCTTTGGCGAAAGGCGACTCGTAACGCAAGGCATCGCCCTGGCTTAATGATTTACGTGCATAATCCAACTCACTGTCGGTAATTCCGTTTTCACGGTATTTTTTCATTTCCGACATTATTTCTTTCAAAGCGGTATCAGTTGCTGTGGCACGTACGGCTACAGAAACGGTAAACGGACCGGCATTCTTTGATCCGCTGAATCCGGAACGGATCCCATAGGTGATTCCTTTTTCTTCGCGCAGATTCAGGTTTAAACGGCTGTTGAAGTTTCCACCCAAGGGATAATTCATTACTGTTGATTTGTAGTATTTACCATTGTAATCATAAGGCAATGCCATATAACCAATGCGGATTTCGGTTTGCGATGCTTTGTATTTATCAACCAGATAAACCTGTTGTTTCTCAGGAAGTGGTGCTCCGGTTACAGGAACCATAGTTACTTCTTTTCTTGCCCATGTTTTCAGGAAATTCAATTTCGGAAGAATTTCAGATTCCGCTACATCTCCTACCACAACAACGGAAGTCATTGATGGAGAATAATATTTGTCGTAATAATTCTGAACGTCTTTCACGCTCATGGATTTCAGGGTTTTGATGGTACCTACGCCGGGTTCAGCTGCTATGGATTTACCATACAACAAACGCGCATATGCTTTTGCAGCCATATCTCCTGCCTGAACGCGGTTGGAGTTGATTTGCTCAGCCAGTCGTTTTTGATTCAGCTTGAATTCGTCGAGCATAAATTTGGGATGCAATAATTTTTCTTCCAACAATTTTAATGTTGCATCCAGGTTCTCTTTGCGGGCTACTATAGTAACGGCTGAATTCTCTTTTCCACCACTAAAGCTGATGGAGCTACCCAATTTGGCCAACTCGTTGCTGAACTGTTCTGAAGTATATTTTTCGGTAGATTCTTCCATCATGGATGCAGTTAAAGCAGCAAGTCCGGCTTTGGAAGGGTCGTTGGTCACTAAATTTCCACCACGGATATTCATGAGAATGGTTACCATTGGCAACTCTGAAGTTTGCGTACCCATCAGCGTTAAACCGTTTTCGAATTTGTGCTTGTAAACAGCCGGTACAACCGGTGCAACACCGCCTTTTACTTCCGGACGTTTAGTACGATCGAAATTATCCACTGGTTTAATATATGTTAGTCCTTTGTATTCAAGTTCTGAAGAAGCTACGCCGGATGAATTTTCAAGTTTGGTTTCTTCTTTGGCACCTGCAGTTGCAGCATCTTTGGGTTTAGCAAAAACATTTACCGTAGCCGAATATTTCCCTTTGATATACTGACGGAATACACGCATCACATCTTCTTTGGTCACTTTGTTATACCGGTCAATTTCCATGTTGAGGTTCATGGGCTTGTTGGGAAGTGAATAATTCCACAAACTCAACAAGGATGCTTTGCTGGCTACACTGGATAAGGTTGAAATCATTTGTGTTTCAAATGTTCCTTTGGCGCGTTTCAGGTCATCATCGTTCACCCCGATGCGGTCAAATTCTTCGAATACTTTTTTCATTTCTTCTTCCGGATTTACTTCCGACATAGGATAGGAAACAAACTGGATCGAAAATTCGCCGGCCAGTTCTGAACAGAAATTGAAGGCATTTACCTGCAGGGCTTTTTCTGTTTTAACCAGGTTTTTGTACATGATGGAGTTGTTTCCATCTCCCAGAATAGAAGCCAGAATATCGAGAGGAGCCTCATCAGGATGGTAATTCGGCACACTTGGATATACCGAATATGTTAATGGAACTACAATATTGTCGCCATAGTTGGCATACACATTATCTGGCAAGCGAACCGGTTCAACACGTTGCTTACGTACTTCCGGACCACGTGGAATGGGACCGAAATATTTCATGGCCAGATCGATTACTTCTTTGGTACTTACATCTCCGGCTACAACCAGACTTGCATTGTTGGGACCATACCAACGCATAAAGAAATTTTTCAAATCCTCCACATTCACCCGGTCCAGATCCTCAACATAACCAATAGTTGGCCAGTTGTATGGGTGACGGGCAGGATACAGTATTTGATTTTTCACTTCATCGGTACGACCGTAAGGCACGTTGTTTACACGCTGATCCTTCTCGTTTTTAACGGTTTTACGCTGCACTTCAAATTTCGTTTGGGTTACTGAATCCAGTAAGAAGCCCATGCGATCAGCTTCGAGCCACAGGGCTGTTTCCAGATAATTTTTGGGCAGGGTTTCAAAATAATTGGTACGGTCGCGGTTGGTCGTTCCGTTCATGTCGCCACCGGCTCCTTCTACAATTTTAAAATGTTCCTCATCCTGCACATGTTCACTTCCCTGAAACATCATATGTTCAAAGAAATGCGCAAATCCGGATTTTCCGGGAGTTTCGCGGGCTGAACCTACATGGTAGGTTACTTCCACATGCGCGATGGGATCTGAATGGTCTTCGTGCACAATTACCTGAAGTCCGTTGGGCAATTTCCATTTCTCGTAAGAAATGATCATTTCGCCGGGCTTGGCGGTTACCTTTTCAACCAATTGTGGTTGGGTTGCCGGATCAACTGCTGCAGCAGGCGCGGCTGGTTTTGTTTGTGCAAAAACCAATGCACTTACAGCCATTAAGGCTGCGGTGATTATTTGTTTCTTCATATCTCTTGAGTTGTAGTACAACAATGGATGCGCAATTTCACGGATTTCTGACAAAACGTAAAACATTTTTTTTGAACGGATCAGGAGGAGGATAAAATGTCTTATTCAGGTGTGGAAATGTTAAGAATGATTGTCAGCACGTGTTTGTTTTTTGGCACAATCGCTCTATTTTCGCACATGTAAACCCATTTGAGATGAACAAGAAACAACTGACAATCATTCTGATAATTGTAATTGCCGCACTGAGTCGCCTGTTACCACACGCTCCCAATTTTACCCCGCTCACCGCTATTGCCTTGTTTTCGGGTGCATATATTGCTAACCGGTTGCTGGCTATTGCGCTTCCTTTGCTGGTAATGTTGCTCAGCGATGCCATCATGGGTTTTAACGGATGGGCTTTCACTGAACAAATTGTTACTGTTTACGGAACGTATGCATTGATTTCAGTAGTTTCTACCTGGTTTTTAAGCCATAAATCGGCTGTGCGAGTAGGAAGCAGTTCATTGCTGGCTTCCCTCCTGTTCTTTTTAACAACCAACCTGGCCGTATGGATGGGTGGATTTTTCCATGCTCCGGCTCTTTATCCCATGAATCTTGGCGGAATCATCGAATGTTATATTGCCGCGCTTCCATTTTTTGGAAATGCCCTGGCCGGTGATCTCTTTTACAGTGCTGTATTGTTTGGCGGATTTTATCTGTTAAGCATCAATATCCCTGCCCTTGCACGCGAGCGTAAATAACCCGGCTTAAAGAATTTTCGGATAAACGCTTAATTCTTAGACTTCTGTCAATTTCTTTTTTAACAAGGATTATTTTGGGCGTTCCCCCGTCTGCCAAAAACTACAATGCCTTTATGCAATAGTTCCCCCTGAATGTACATTCCCAAAGGCATCTTGTTTTTGAGCGCCGGTGGTCGGCGCTCGCTACTCGCTCACCCCGGGGTACCGTGGTGGAGCTCAGACAGGCCGCTCTGCGCCTAACGCGGGGGCAGTTATTTATTTATGTTGCTTGCACCCGGCGAAATCATTTTGGCCGTGAGCTCAACAGGCAGGTACTGTGCGTTGTGGATGATTCCTAAACTTATATTTATCAGAATACTTTTCTGTGATGGCTCTGAAATTAAATTACTCAGAAACAACTGTGCATAAAGAAACGGAAAGTCCACGCCCCAAATAAAATTTTCTATTCACCCCAAAACATACAATTAGCATGAATATTGCTTTATTATTCATCATATTCCATCCTATATTGCGTTATTACAACAGCTACTTATGCGCCTGATTACTTTACTTGCCCTTCTGTTGAGCCTGCAATTCCAGTTGTACGGGCAAAATCCATTTACCGGAACTACCAGTAAGAAAGCTGAAAGGCTCTTTATTCAGGCACTGCAGTCGTCGACCCGCAATGAATACGAGAATTCGATGCAGGCTTTGAAAGCCTGTCTCAAAGAAGACCCCAATTTTATTGATGCATTGATGCTGATGGCTGATCTTAAGGAACAAAATGACCTGTTCGATGAAGCCGAAGTGCTGTATAAAAAAGCCATTAGCGTGAATCCTGAATTTCAGATTCCCTATTATAAACTGGCTGTTGCAGAGCTGAAAGGTGGTCGGTACGCCGATGCGCTGACTCATGTTGACCAATACCTCGAAAAGGGAGGAAAAACAGTAGAAAAACGAAAAGTAGACCGCCTGAAAGCCACGGCCACATTCGGAAAAAAGGCCATGGAGAATCCGGTAACCTTTAATCCTGTAAATCTGGGGCCACCAATCAATACGCAGCTGAATGAATATTTTCCGGGAATTACGGCCAACAACCAAACCCTGATTTTTACACGACTGGATATCGGAAGAAACGAAGATTTTTACATCAGCAACCGCGTGCAGGGCAACTGGAGCAAGGCCAAAAACCTCGGTTCACCGATCAATACCGAAAACAATGAAGGCACAGTTTCCCTTTCATCCGACGGACAATATATTTTTTATACGGCCTGTAATCTGCCGGATGGTGCAGGGAGTTGCGACCTCTATTTCTCCAACCTCGATGGCGAGAGTTGGAAAAACCCGCGCGATCTGGGTTTTCCCATCAATACACAAGCCTGGGAATCTCAACCGAGTTTGACGTACGACGGCAAAACCATTTATTTCAGCAGCAGCCGTGCCGGTGGTTTGGGCGAAAGCGATATCTGGTATACCACGTATAACAAAGGCCGCTGGAGCCCGCCTGTAAATATGGGTACCGAAATCAATACCCCCGGCAGCGAACAATCACCTCTGATCGCCAAAGACGATCAAACCCTGTATTTTATTTCCGATTATCATCCCGGTATGGGTGGTATGGATTTGTTTGTAAGCCGCAAACAGCCCGATGGTCGCTGGGGAACCCCGGTAAACCTGGGATACCCGATCAATACACAAAACGATGAAATGTGCCTGAGTATTTCCGCCAATGGCATCGAAGCCTTCATCGCCTGTGAACGGGAAGAAGGTTTGGGCGGACTCGATATTTATTCATTTGAATTACCGGAAGCGGCACGACCGCATAAAACGGGTTATATCCAGGGTTTGGTGTACAATGCAAAAACACTTCAAAAACTTAAAGCACGACTGGAACTGATCGATCTCGAAACGGGAAAATCGATACTCGAAGCGAGCTCTAATAAATTGTCGGGTGAATTTCTTTTTTGCTTGCAGGGAAATAAGAATTATGCCTTGAATGTAAGCAGCGATGGCTACCTGTTTCATTCAGAAAATTTCTCGCTCAAAGATCAACCGGCATCGGAACCTTTAAAACTGGATATTCCGCTCAACCCCATACAGGTGGGCGAAAAAATAGTGTTGAAGAATGTGTTTTACGATATCGATAAATTCACCATTCGTCAGGAATCCCGCGTAGAACTGGATAAACTGATTCAGTTCTTAATAGCAAATCCCACTGTTGTGATTGAAGTAGGCGGACATACCGACAATACAGGTGTGAAACAAAAAAATCTTGATTTATCAAACAACCGTGCCAAAACGGTAACCGAATATATTGTTGCCGGTGGAATTGCCGCGAATCGCCTGGTGTATAAAGGTTACGCCGATACTCAACCCATTGCCGATAATAAAACCGATAAAGGCCGCCAACTCAACCGTCGTACCGAAGTAAAGATTCTCCGACGATAAGACCATGGCACGGCAATTGAAACATGTATACGCTCAACTTATTTTAACCATTCATGTCATCATTTAACGAACAAGAAAATCATTACTTTCCTATGCTGATCAGCGATGACAACGAGTCACAGGATTATATTTCACTTCTGTCGCAGGAAGAGGAAGATGAAATGAATAAGGAAAAAATAGCCGACATCCTGCCAATATTGCCGTTGCGCAATACGGTTTTGTTTCCGGGTGTCGTAATTCCCATCACCGTTGGACGCGAACGCTCGATAAAACTGATTAAAGACGCCAACAAAGGCGATAAAACCATTGGCGTGGTGGCACAAATGAATGCCCATACTGAAGATCCCGCTTTTGATCAGTTGTATAAAACCGGTACCGTGGCGCGCATCATCAAAATGTTGCGTATGCCCGATGGCAGCACCACCGTTATTATTCAGGGCAAACGTCGTTTTCAGCTGAACGAGTGCATTTCAACTGAACCTTATATCCGGGCAACCGTAATTCCGATTGAAGAAGACAAACCTGCTTCCAATAAGCAAATTGATGCACTGATCTCTTCGGTAAAAGACAGTTCCCTGCAAATCATCGATCTGTCGCCGCATATTCCAACAGAAGCCTCTATGGCAATCAAAAATATTGATAGCCCCTCCTTTCTGCTGAATTTTATTGCATCCAACATGAATGCCGAAATTCAGGTGAAACAACAAATCCTGGAAATTCTTGATCTGAAGAGTCGCGCCGAAAAGCTCCTCGAACACCTGCAAAAAGAAATTCAGGTGCTGATGATCAAAAACGAGATTCAGAACAAGGTGCGCGGTGATATTGATAAACAACAACGTGATTTTTTCCTCCAGCAACAAATTCGTGCAATCCAGGAAGAACTCGGAGGCGATAGTCCCGAACGTGAAATTGAAACCCTGCTGAAAGCGGGCGAACAAAAAAAATGGAACGAAGAAACGTTTGAAGCCTTTAAAAAAGAAGTTGAACGCCTTCGCCGCATGAATCCCATGGCACCTGATTATTCCGTACAGATCAGTTACCTGCAGCTGTTGATTGAATTGCCTTACGGAGAATTTACCAAAGACAATTTTGATCTCAAACGGGCCCGTAAAATTCTGGATGAAGATCATTTTGGTCTCGATAAAATCAAGGAACGGATCCTGGAATACCTGGCAGTATTAAAACTCAAGGGCAATATGAAGAGCCCTATTTTATGCCTTTACGGCCCTCCGGGTGTTGGAAAAACATCACTCGGAAAATCGATTGCCAAAGCACTGAACCGCAAATATGCGCGGATTGCATTGGGCGGCTTGCACGACGAAAGTGAAATACGCGGACACCGCAGAACCTATATTGGTGCCATGCCAGGACGTATCATTCAAAACCTCAAAAAAGTAAAATCTTCCAATCCGGTTTTTGTATTGGATGAAGTGGATAAGCTCGACAGCAGTTTCCGCGGCGATCCTTCTTCTGCCTTGCTGGAAGTATTGGATCCGGAACAAAACAATGCGTTTCACGACAATTACGTAGAGATCGATTACGACCTTTCCAATGTGATGTTTATTGCCACGGCCAATTCGCTGGATACGATACAACCTGCGCTTCTGGATCGTATGGAAGTGATTGAACTCAACGGATATACCCTGGAAGAGAAGGTGCAGATTGCAAAAAAATACCTCATCCCGAAACAATTACTCAACCATGGGTTAACCAAAACCCAATTGACGATCAGCGACGATGTGCTGGAAAAAATCATCAGTGCCTATACGCGCGAATCGGGTGTACGGAATCTGGAAAAACAAATCGCTTCCGTGTGCCGCTATATGGCTAAAATAAAAGTTACTGATGGGAAGTCGAAGAAACAAATAACCGTTGAAGACATTCAGAAAATTCTGGGAGTTGAAAAAGTAGAAAGCGAAAGTTACGACGACAACTCGGTAGCCGGTGTGGTTACAGGTTTAGCCTGGACTTCGGTGGGTGGTGAAATTCTCTTCATCGAGAGTATTTTAACCCGTGGCAATGGAAAACTCACGCTGACCGGACAATTAGGTGATGTGATGAAAGAATCGGCCATGACCGCCATGACTTTTTTGAAGGCCCATGCCGATTACCTGCAAATTGATCCGAAAGTTTTTGATAAATGGGATGTGCATATTCACG
This sequence comes from Bacteroidia bacterium, assembly GCA_041665785.1. Taxonomy (GTDB): domain Bacteria; phylum Bacteroidota; class Bacteroidia; order UKL13-3; family UKL13-3; genus JBAYIE01. The sequence goes on from JBAYIE010000024.1 coordinate 10,611, forward strand.
TACCTGCCGGTGCTGTTCCAAAAGACGGGCCAAGTGCCGGTGTAACCATGCTCACTTCTCTGGCTTCGGTGTTTACGCAACGTAAGGTAAAAAGCAATCTGGCCATGACCGGGGAAATTACCCTGCGCGGAAAAGTATTGCCGATTGGCGGAGTAAAAGAAAAAATTCTGGCTGCCAAACGTGCCGGAATCACCGATATCATTCTGTGTGAAGCAAACCGCAAAGATGTAGCGGATATTAAAGCCGATTACCTGACCGGACTAACGTTTCATTACGTAAAGAATATGCTGGAGGTAATTGATATTGCGCTAACCAATGATAAGGTAGATTTCCCGTTGAATCTTGCCATTGAAGAGTTGGCGCATACCGCTGAGCATTAATCTTTATCGATTTCTTCTCCATTGATCCACTCCACACAGGCATCAACCGAGATCGCATCTTTCAACAGAAATGCACCGGAGCGTGTGCGGCATAAGCTGTGCAAATAAGCTCCGCCCTTCAACGCTTTTCCGAAATCGTAGGTCAATGAACGGATATAGGTACCCTTACTGCACACCACACGAAAATATACCAGAGGCATTTCAATTTGGGTGATTTCGAATTCAAAAATATGTATCGATCGTGCCTGCATTTCAACTTCCTTCCCTGCTCTGGCCATTTCGTACATTTTTTTACCGTCTTGTTTGATGGCTGAATAAACAGGTGGAATTTGTTGCTGCTCTCCTACAAATTGTGCTGCCGTTTTATGAATCTGATCCGATGTAATGCCCGACATATCGAATTGCCGGTCTGTTTCCGTTTCGCGATCGTAAGAAGGCGTGGTGGCTCCCAAATAAATAGAACCGGTATACTCCTTCTCTGTGGCCATGTATTGATCAATCTGTTTGGTCTCCTTCCCCACACAAACAATGAGGAGGCCTGTAGCCAAAGGATCCAGGGTACCGGCATGTCCCACTTTTATCCGCCTTTTTTGCCCTTCTTCTACCGGAACAAAACGGTGCAGGTTTTTCAGAAAAGCGTATCGGATTTTATTGACCACATCAAAAGAGGTCCACGATAAGGGTTTATCGATGAGCAACAACATACCGGTTTCCGCGTTATAACGCATCCTGTTTTAAATTACTTCGAGGTTAATTCCTGCGGCGTATAAGCCCAGGATGATCACACCCACGATGATGCGGTACCATCCAAAGATCCGGAATCCATGTTTGGTGAGGTAGGCGATAAACCCTTTTATGGCTATTAAAGCAACCACAAAAGCCACCATATTTCCAACAATCAGAATAGATACATCTTCCATTTGAAACCCTACCTCGTCGTGGTATTTGTACATTTTGTATATCGTAGCTGCAAACATAGTAGGCACAGCCAGAAAAAAAGAAAACTCGGCAGCGGCCTTGCGCGAAAGTTTTTGCTGCAATCCGCCAATGATGGTAGCGGCACTGCGCGATACACCGGGAATCATGGCAATGATCTGAAACACCCCGATCAGAAAGGCTTTTTTATACGTTACTTCATCATTGGCTTTCTCTTCCTGAATCATCCATTTATCGATGAACAACAATACAATTCCCCCGATCAGCAAAGCAATTGCAACCACGAGGGCACTTTCGAGCATGGCATCGATCTGATCGTTGAACAAATAGCCAATGACTGCAGCCGGTATAAACGCTACAAACAATTTGAAGTAAAAGCCTATGGTTTGAAAAAACCGTTTCCAGTAAAGCGCAATCACCGAAAGGATGGCTCCAAACTGAATGGCTACGGTAAACATTTTTACGAAATGATCGGTTGAATTACCCATCATGCTCGACACCAAAATCATGTGTCCGGTAGAAGAAATGGGTAAAAATTCCGTTATCCCCTCAACAATGGCAAGGATAACAGCTTCTATGGTAGTCATGAAAACTTCAGTCTTTGGATTTGTACATTACCGCAAAGGCTTCCACAATAAATCCAAGCACGACTACGATCGGAGCATACGTAAGTTTGGTGGTATTGAAAATATCTTCGGTACCCGACATCAGGTAAAACCCAAGGGCAATAATGGCTACACCAATGGCCATGATGATATAATTTTCTTTTCCAAAGGCAAAACTTGCAGGTTCTGCAACCTGAATTGTTTTCTCGCCTTTTTTGGATGAAGCTTTTTTGTCAGACATAATTCGAACGGGTTTAATACAGGTCGTCTATCTTCATCTTCAGGTAATGGTTGGTAGAAATCCAACTACTGAGCATGCTGATGATGACCCCTGCAATAATAATCACTAAGAATAACAATGCAAACTGCGAATTATTGTATACGGTTTGAATACCGTCGAGCCAAAAGGGCAGCCAGTAAAGCATAATGCTCAACAGCAAACAGGCTATTATGCCACCGGCAAGACCATGAAATAAAGAACGGACTACAAACGGACGCGTGATAAATCCATGGGTGGCTCCCACCAATTGCATGCTTTTGATGATAAAACGCATGGCATAGAGGTTTAAGCGAATGGTATTGTTGATGAGGATGATGGCAATAAACAAAAACAGGATGCTCAATCCAATCATGATAGTACCAATGGTTTTTACATTCTTGTTGATCTCTTCAATGATAGATTTCTGATACACCACATCCACCACTTCCTTGTTTCGGCGTAACTCGGTATCGATTTTCTCTATGGAAGCAGGATTGGCATAGGTGGATTTTAAAAACAATTCAACAGATGGCAGCAAGGGGTTGAATCCCAAAAATGAAACAAAGTCCTGACCTATTTCCTGTGTAAACTCCTGTGCCGCCTCTTCCCTGCTCACCAAACGGGCTTCTTTAGTATAAATGGCTTGCTGAATTTGTGCATTGATCCGCTTCAAATCACCTTCGGCAATATCCTTCTCCATAAAAATGGTAATCTGAAAATGCTCCCGCAAATGATTGCTCAATTTTTTACCGCTGATGGTCAAAATTCCCAACATTCCCAACATCAGCAATACCATTGCAATACTGAGAATAGAAGGCAGGTACGATATCCTTCGGCGTTTTTTTATTTGGGGTACTTCACTCATAACTTCTTCCGTTTGTTGAACGAAGGTAATTTATTCTTCAGGGCATTCCCGACCGGTAATGCACAATCAACCTGTGGAAAATCTATAGTGTCATATGTTTATGAATTATTTCACTGGATTAAGTTCTTAAAACTTATGATTGCTGCTTTTTACAAAGATTATTTTGGGCGTTCCTCCTGTCGCTTTTGTAAATTGTAGATATGTAATATAGGGAGAGGGAGAGGATGAGGATGAGGGCTAACCCCTCCCTCATCCTCTCCCTCTCCCTGCAAAGTTCTCTAATGCTAACCCCTCTCTACCTGAACAGGGGGGCTAACCTCATACTTCAAAGTTTATTAAGTTGTAGATATGTAATTTCGGGAGAAGAAAGAGAAAGAAAAAGAGAAAGAGAAAGAGGGGCTAACCTCACCCTCTCCCTTCAAAGTTCTCTCAAGCGTTGAAATCCCGAACTATCATCCAAAATGAGAATTTAAAATGATTTGTGAAAGTGTGAGATTGAGAGCTCAGACAGGCCGCTCTGCACCTAACGCGGGGGCTGTCGTGCCGCAACCGGAATTTAAGTTGTTTGTGCTTGCTCCTATTATTTAAAACAAAACAACCGCTTCGAATCCGAAGCGGTTGCCTGTGTTTATCTTAAATAATGCTTACTTATCGTCAAGTCCAAATCCATAATATCCTTTGGTGCCATCGGGAGTTAATCCTTCAATTAATACTCCGCCTTTGGTGCCCTCGAGGGCCTTTTTTACATCGGCTACTGTTGACATCGGAATTTTATTGATCACCGTGATGATGAATCCGTTTGGTACTCCATGCTTTTTCAATACACTCTTCTCACCTACCTGCTTAACCCGAACACCATTGGTGATATGGAGATTCAGACGATCCTGGCGCGAAACACTTTCAAATTCTGTATCCAGCACTTTATTGGTCTCCACTTTTTCCTTCACGTCGATGGATGTTTTTCCATCGCGGTTACGCAGTGTAACCATAAACATTTTCTCAGCCCCACTGCGCACTACGACTACTTTAACTTTGTTGCCCGGACTGCGTTTACCGATTTGTTCCTGCAATTCGGAAACCGTATTTACCACCATATCATCGATGCTGATAATTACATCGCCTTCTTTAATACCGGCATCCTGGGCTGCACTGTTCTCCGAAAATTTGGAAACAAATACTCCTTTTACATCTTTCAGTCCTTCTTTATCGGCCAGTTCAGCAGTTACATCCTGGATTTGCACACCTATATAACCGCGTTGTACTTCGCCGTATTTCAACAAATCATCTATAATTTTACGCATCAGGTTGGAAGGAACAGCGAAAGCATATCCCGCATATTGACCCGTAGTGGAGGCAATGGCGGTGTTAATCCCGATGAGTTTCCCATCTGAAGAAACCAGCGCACCACCGCTATTACCCGGATTTACCGCTGCATCGGTTTGTATAAAGGATTCTATAGAATATTGCGATTCAGGTCGCGACGGATCGCGCAACAAGTTCAGGTTACGTCCTTTGGCACTCACAATTCCGGCTGTTACGGTTGAATTCAGGTTAAATGGATTTCCAACAGCCAGCACCCACTGACCTACTTTAACTTCATCGGAATTGCCTACCACAGCAAAGGGCAGATTTTTTTCATCGATGCGAATTAAAGCCATATCGGTATTGGGATCGCGGCCAATCAGGGTAGCATCGTATTGACGTTTATCGTTCAAGACCACCTTGATTTTAGAGGCATTGTCGATTACGTGGTTGTTGGTTACAATATATCCGTCGGATGAAATAATCACCCCTGAACCGGAACCTGATTGAGGTCCCTGAGGCATTTGGCGGAAGAATCCGAAAGGATCCATGGGAATTTGTTCCATTTGTTTTTGCTCCACCAGGGTCAGAATATGTACTACCGTTGGGGTTACCAATTCCGATACTTCTACAAAATCAGGACGGGTAGAGCCTTCATTCAGACTGGTATAACGAGCGATTTGCTGATCGTCGAAACTTACCGAACGCTCATCGGTAAAGAACCGGTTTAGTCCTAAAGCCACAAGTCCTCCAAGACTTGCAATGGCAATCAGTGATAGGTATTTCTTCATATTTAGATTTTTTTAACCTTTTATTATCAAAGGTCGTTCCAAAATTATTGTTTAACCTTAACGAAAAGCTCTCATCCTTCGCATAGGATTGTAAAAAAAATTTTAGCATTCGTTTTTTTATTGAAATTTGCTGTGCAATCCATGGATCACGAAAAACACCAATATTTCTTTGAACGGTTTCTGAGAAACGAAATGTCGGATGCTGATAAAATGACATTTGAAGAAAAATTGTCAGCCGATCCTGTCTTGCATAAAGCTTTCGAACATTATAAAGCACATCGTGCCCGGTACCTGAGCGACCTGCTGGCGGTGCACCGTGAAAAGGCACAACACAGGCAGTTGAACAGTTGGATTTATATGCTGATTTCACTGATCGGCATACTTATCAGTATTAATTTTTATCTCGAACATACAGTACTGAAAGAAAAAATGGCACAATCGCGAAAAGACTCCCTCCCATTTTACAAACGCATACCCTTTCTGTTTTCATCTCCGGCTGATGTGCCTTCATCACAACTCCCAAAGTCAAAACCTGCAGCGGAACCTGTTGTGACACAAATTCAACCGGATTCAATAGTACAACCTGAAAAGGAAGTGGTATTGGCTTTTGATAAGGATGTTTTGTTGCACGACACACTTATTCCGGTTTATAAAAAAGAAGTATTTGACCAACAATATGAATTTGCTTCGGAGAAGCGGGATAGTTTGAAAAGCGACAGTCTGATTGAGCAGCTTACCCTTGAGCATCTGGATCAGGCACATCGCGAAGAACGCAAAAATACCCTGGCTGTAGAATTCTGGAAATCACCCATTGATTATATCGGCTATAAATTCAATGGTAAAAAGTTGATTATTTTTGGCTATGACACGCCGTATAAACTGACGTTAATTAAACAAGAAAACCAGTTGATGATTCGCCGGGAAGAAGGAAATTTGTATCCGGTTTTAAACGATAATAATTTTCATAAGTTTTGAATATCCATTTTTATAAATACCAGGGAACCGGCAACGATTTTATCATGATCGACGACCGTGAAAAAACATTTCCGGCATCGGATACCGGCCTGATTACCCGTTTATGCGACCGCAGATTTGGCATAGGCGCTGATGGATTGATCTTATTGCAACCCCATCCGACCTCTGATTTTTATATGCAGTATTTCAACAGCGACGGTCGTGAAAGCAGCATGTGTGGAAATGGGGGCCGGTGCATTGTGGCCTTTGCCCGATACCTCAAAGTGATACATCACCAGACCCGCTTTACGGCCATCGATGGTTTACATGAAGCTACGATTAATCAGGAACGCGTAGAGTTAAAAATGAGCGACGTTCAAACCATTGAAAGGCGTTCATATAATACCTTTGTACTTGATACCGGTTCTCCGCATTATGTAGAGTTTAGAAACGACGATATCGATTCGATAGATATTGTTACTCCTGCCCGGACGGTTCGTTATAACACCGAATTTAAAGCCAATGGCATCAATGTGAATTTCGTCAATGCGCTTGGACCCGATTCCATTCATATCCGAACATATGAACGCGGAGTAGAAGACGAAACCCTTTCGTGCGGCACCGGAGTTACCGCAGCATCAATTGCGCTGGCTTTGCGCAACAACGACCTCCCGGGCTCATACACCATTCATGTACGCGTTATGGGCGGATGGCTTGAAGTTTCGTATACCATTCAACCCGACACGCATTCGGCCACTGATATCTGGCTGAAAGGTCCCGCTCAATTTGTTTTCGACGGCAAGATGGAAATTTAATTTCCAATTTGTTTTGCTATTTGATGGTTAACCCATTACTTTGATTCTATTTAATTAGGGAAAAACTTGCTTGTTGTAAATACACAGCCATTTGATTTGGTTTACACCTTTGTGTTGCACCCCCGGATCGGGTATGTATTGGAACCTCATGTGGTGCAAATCAATTCCCTGGGTAAGTTTACCCTCACCCATCAACGCATCTTCGCCAAGACATCTGATTATTTCGCCAAAAAAATTACGGAGAAGGATCTCAATATTATCCGAATCCTAGATGAGTTGAATGACGATGTGATCTTTAAAAAGTTTTATAACGATGGTAAAAAGAAAATCCGTACGGCAGAATTTTTTGATAAATACTGTCCGGATGACCTGGTGAACGAACAAATCCGACCTTATGTAGAAGTGCGCATCAACAAAGCGCTCAACCTGCTTCGTGGCAAAGTGGTATATAAAATGGGGAACGATAACAATCCCACTTCGCAAAAAATCAATGTATCCAAAGAAAAGGCCACAGTATTGTTTCATTTTCGCCGGAACGAGGAAGGAACACGCTACTTCCCAACCATAAAATACAAAGGCGAGCGCATTGAGTTCATGTATAAAGGCGCTACCATCATCAACAATCAGCCTGCCTGGATTCTGTTAAACGACAATCTTTTTGATTTTGAAAAGGAAATGGATGGCAAAAAACTCCAGCCCTTTTTAAACAAGCGATTCATTCAGATTGCCAAATCCGGAGAAGAAAATTACTTCAATAAGTTTGTTTCTCACCTTGTTGAAAAATACGATGTATACGCCGAGGGCTTTGCAATTGTTACCGAAAAAAACGATGGCAGGGCAACGCTTAAAGTACAACCCTATCAGGATAGCGACAATATTTCGCTCAAACTGAATTTTCAATACGGGAAAGCAGAATTTGAATACGGTTCGGAACAAAATATTTCAGCCGTTGTGGAGCGAAACGGAGATCAGTATACTTTTAAGCGGATCAAACGTAACCGCAATTGGGAAGAGGAGAAAAAACAAGCCATTGAAACCCTGGGAATTCACGAACTCAATGGAGCTTATTTTACGCTGAAAAATACCTTGCGCATTGATTATCCCGATCAATTGATTCCACTTGAAACCACCAACAAATACGAATTTCTGGAATGGCTCAATGAGCATGTGCAAGCATTGACCAGCGCAGGAATTGTAGTAGAACAAAGTACCGAATTCAATAAATATTTCATCGGGACGCGTGAAATCAAACTGGAAGTGAAGGAACAAAAAGACTGGTTTGATATTAAAGCAGTGGTGACTTTTGGCGAGTATACTTTTCCATTCATGGCGCTTAAAGAAAATATTCTGAAAGGGAAGCGCGAATTTATTTTACCCAATGGATTGATCGCCGTGATACCCGAAGAATGGTTTGGCAACCTGGCAGGGATTCTTGAATTCTCATCTTCCGATGATGAGATCCGCCTCGACAAATTTCACATGGGCCTGATTGCCGAGCTCACAAGTGATGGAGGAAAATACCTGCGCATCAGCGATAAGTTTGAAAAGATCCGGGCTTACGGTCAGATACGCGATATGCCTATGCCGGAAGCCTTTCGTGGCGAACTCCGTCCGTATCAGAAGTCTGGCTTCGACTGGTTTTATTTCCTGAAGGAAAATCAATTCGGAGGATGTCTGGCTGATGATATGGGTTTGGGCAAAACCATTCAAACCCTTGCATTGCTTCAAAAGGAGAAAGAATTGTACGCCCTGACTTTAAAAACGGAAGGAAAGGAAGAGCCACCTCCTATCACACTTCATCCCCATGAATTACCTCAACTTGATTTGTTTGAATCCGATACACTTTTGCCACATGCCGCTATTGCCGAAGATAACCGGCAGCAAAGCAGTCCAACCATCAGTCCGAATCAAAAAACATTTATCCGCACATCATTGATCGTGGTACCAAATTCACTGGTGTACAACTGGTTTCATGAAGCAAGAAAATTCACACCTGAAATCAAAGTGCTGATCTATACCGGAATCAACCGCGATAAGAATCCAGCATTGTTTCGCCTGTACGATCTGGTGATTACTACATACGGAACCGTTCGGGTGGATATTGATATTCTCAAAGATTTTAAGTTCAATTATATCATTCTCGACGAAAGTCAGTCCATCAAGAATCCAAATTCCTTATCGGCCAGAGCTGTAAAGCAATTGCGTTCAGCAAACAAACTGGTACTTACAGGAACACCTATTGAAAACAGTGTACAGGAATTGTGGAGCCAGTTCTCCTTTATCAATCCGGGCCTGGTGGGAAGCCTGCAATCGTTTAACGAGCGGTTTGTAGTTCCGATTGAAAAAGGGAAAGACATTCATAAGTTGCAGCAATTGAAAGCGGTGATTAAGCCTTTCCTGCTGCGCCGTACCAAAGATCAGGTAGCTCAGGATCTGCCTCCGAAAATAGAGCAGGTAAAATTCTGCAACATGACCGAAGAACAGGCAGAAGCTTACGAAAAAGTGAAATCCTATTTCCGGAATGAAATTTTAAAATCCATACAGGAAGTTGGATTAAACAGATCGCAAATGGCCTTGTTTCAGGGCTTGACCAAACTCCGCCAAATTGCAAATCACCCCAAACTGACCAATCCGGCATACGAAGGTCAGGCCGGTAAATTTGATGAAATTGTAGCCATGGCTGAAACAGCTATGGCTGAAGATCATAAGGTGTTGATCTTTTCTCAATTTGTAAAACAACTGGAGATTTATAAAAACCATTTCAACGAGAAGCAATGGCCGTATTGTTATCTCGATGGCAGCATGAACAGCGAAGTGCGGCAAAAAACCGTGGAGGAATTTCAGAACAATACCAAAATTCCGTTCTTCCTGATTTCATTGAAAGCCGGAGGTGTAGGATTAAACCTGACCTCAGCCGATTATGTATTTATCGTAGATCCCTGGTGGAATCCGGCGGTTGAACAGCAGGCCGTAGATCGTACGCACCGGATCGGACAGGCCAAAACGGTTTTTACTTATAAGTTTATCACCAAGGATACCGTCGAAGAAAAAATTCTGGCCTTACAACACCGCAAAAAAGAACTGGCCGGAAGCATAATCACCTCCGAAGAAAGTTTCATCAAAAATATTGATGTAGATGAAATTCTGGAGTTGCTGAGCTAATTCTGGAAAGTTAGGCAAGTCGCGCCATTCAATGGTTAGAAAGATGCAGCACGGCATATTCTTACCTATTCTCGACGCATTCTTCCAACCTTCGCCAAAGGCTACGGTATGGCGAAGCATTTTTCATTCTTCATTTTTAATTTTTAATTTTTCCTTTCTTCTTGTTAACTTTTTGCGAATAACATTCCGGCAAAAAAATGTTAATTGCGCAGAGTACATTTAATTTACGCTGACTACATTATGGGGAAAATTCTAATTATAGATGACGAAAAAGCCATTCGCAATACACTGAAAGAAATTCTGGAGTATGAAGGGTATACGGTGGATGAAGCTGCCGATGGCCAGGCCGGATTGGAAAAGCTGGAAAACGAAGATTACGAGGCCGTTTTATGCGATATTAAAATGCCCAAAATGGATGGCATTACGGTATTGTCGAAAGCCGCAGAAATTGCCGACGATGTTCCTTTCATCATGATTTCTGGAAATGCTACCATCGATGTGGCGGTTGAAGCCACCAAAAAAGGCGCCTATGATTTTATATCCAAACCACCCGATCTGAATCGTCTGTTGGTAACCTTGCGCAATGCGATTGACCGTAAATCGATCTTCATTGAGAATAAGGTGCTGAAGCGTAAAGTGAGTAAGACCCGTGAAATTATTGGCGATTCACCGGCCATTCACAATATTACCGAAACCATTGAAAAGGTTGCCCCAACGGATGCACGCGTAATGATTACCGGCGAAAACGGAACCGGAAAAGAACTGGTTGCCCGATGGATCCACGAAAAAAGCCTGCGATCAAAATTCCAGCTGATTGAAGTGAATTGCGCAGCGATTCCAACTGAATTAATCGAGAGCGAATTGTTTGGACACGAAAAGGGTGCTTTTACCTCGGCGATCAAACAACGCATCGGAAAATTTGAACAGGCACACGAAGGCACCTTGTTTCTGGATGAAGTAGGCGATATGAGTTTATCGGCACAGGCCAAAGTTTTACGTGCATTGCAGGAAAATAAAATCACGCGCGTGGGTGGTGAAAAGGATATTGATGTGAATGTGCGCATAATTGCAGCCACAAACAAAGATCTCCTGAAGGAAATTGAAAAAGGTAATTTCCGGATGGATTTGTATCATCGCCTCAGTGTAATTCTCATTCACGTCCCTTCATTGAACGAGCGCAAAGATGATGTGCCTTTGCTGGCAGAACGATTTGTGAAAGAAATTTGCGAAGACAATGTCATCCCACGTAAAAACTTTACCCCGGCAGCTTTGCTGGAGTTGAAAAAAATAAACTATAGCGGTAATATTCGTGAATTGCGCAATGTGGTTGAACGTCTGGTTATTCTCAGCGGACCGAAAATTACGGAAGAAGATGTTGTGCGTTATGCCAGTCCACTGCATCAGCAGTCGCACGAAAAAAGTGTATTCGAACAATTCAGCACCCTGCAGGAATTCAAAGACCATGTAGAAAAGATTTTTATCGAAGAAAAGCTGAAAAAGAACGGATGGAATGTGGCTAAAACAGCTCAGGAAATCGATATCCAGCGCAGTCACCTGTACAACAAAATTGAAAAATACTCTTTGCGCCGCGGAGAAGTTGGTCAAGAATCTTAACGATACAAAGCACGTATTCTGAGCATGCCGGTTGGTAACGACATTGAACAAGCCATAACGTTTCTCAATTTGGGACAATTGGTGGCTATACCTACCGAAACGGTATACGGATTAGCTGCCAACGCATTTGATGCAGATGCGGTAACCCGTATTTATCATGCCAAAAACCGACCGCGATTCAATCCCCTGATTATACATACCGATTCGTTGGATAAACTCCGAAACTGGGGTTTGGTCTTACCCGAAAAAATGATTCAACTGGCTCACTATTATTCACCCGGGCCATTAACCTATATCATTCCCAAAAGCGATCGCATACCCGAAATTGTTACTGCAGGCACTCAAGGTGTTGCAGTACGTATTCCAAATCATCCGTTAACCTTGCAGTTGTTAAGCCGTCTGGATTACCCGCTTGCTGCTCCCAGCGCAAATCCCAGCGGGTTTATTTCTCCTACCAATGCCTGGCATGTAAATGAACAATTGGGTGAGCATATTGCTTATATTTTAAATGGTGGAGAATGCAAGGTAGGAATAGAATCCACCATCATTTCTTTTCTAAATCCTGTTCCGGAAATTTTACGACATGGAGGAATTTCGGTTGAAGATATTGAGAAAATTATAGGACCGGTTTCTGATCCACTACGCAACAATGCAGATTTGCCTATTAACGAAATCAATCCCGTTTCGCCCGGATTGCTGGCTAAACATTATGCGCCAAAACATAAATTGATTTATGGCGATATTCCCAAATACCTGGCTTATTTTAAACCGGAACGCACCGGGATCATTGCTTTCAGTTCGGTGTATGAATCGGTGCCGGTGCGCAATCAATTTGTATTATCCATGAATAGAAATCTGGATGAAGCGGCTCAAAAATTATTTGCCGCGATGCGTGATGCGGATAAGCTGGATGTGGATGTTATTTTGGCCGAAAAATTTCCGGATACCGGCTTAGGTCGCGCTATTAACGACCGGCTTAAACGTGCCGGAACCTTAGATTAATATGAAGAAGCTGATCTTGTTGTATTGTTTACTTTGGTTTACCTCAGTTCAAGCTCAAACAAATTATCGCAATGGAGACCTCTTGTTTCAGGATCTGGATTGCGGTGCCTTATGCAATGCCATCGAGGCTGTAACCGAAGGTGCTGAGGGAAAGGATTATTCCCATGTGGGTCTGGTTTACCGCATGTACGATTCGGTATTTATTATTGAAGCCCTGGGTAAAGGGGTACAACTTACGCCGCTTAATACATTTTTGGCACGCAGTACAAAACCGGTCTTGCATGCTCGGTTAAAAGATACTTTCAATGCACTGATTCCTCCGGCGATCGAATATTGTTTGCAACAAATTGGAACTGCTTACGATGAAGCTTTCATCTTCAACAACGGCAAGTATTATTGTTCTGAATTGATTTACGATGCCTTTCGTATTGCCAATCATTACGCTGAGGTATTTGAATTGGAATCTATGACCTTCAAATTATCCGGATCCGAACAATTTGATCCGGTTTGGGTGGAATATTATAGAAAGCTGGAGATCCCCATTCCGCAAGGCGAACCCGGCATTAACCCCGGCAGCATGAGCCGCTCAGAAAAATTGATCATCCTGAACTAACTATTTTCAGATTGCGTATGATGACCTCTACTTATTGAACTATGCATTGAAATAATTACAGCAGAATAACTTCCTGAACAACTTAATATGTTAGAGAGCCGAAATATTTATCACTTCCATTTCGGCGAATTTTATCGCATTTTTGTATTCTATGATTGAACAGGAAAGTATAAACGCCTCTAAAGCTCCCGAACCGGTTGGTCTTTATCCCCACGCCCGTCGCGTTGGGAATTTGTTGTTTTTATCGGGTGTTGGTCCACGCGAACGTGGAAGTAAAAAAATTCCAGGTGTAGAACTCGATGAACATGGAAATATTACCTCTTACGATATCACCACACAATGCCACTTCGTTTTCAATAATGTTAAACTCATTTTGGAAGCCAGCGGAAGCAGCTGGGATAAAATCGTTGATGTTACAGTATATCTGACCAACATGAAAGACGATTTCCAAACGTATAACAAGCTTTGGGCTGAATACTTTGCCAATAACCCTCCCTGCCGCACCACACTCGAGATCAATTGCCTGCCAACACCTATTGCCATTGAGCTGAAGGTAATTGCAACGATCGAATAATTATCCCGTGCCCTACCCAACGCATATTGAGCAGAAATTAGAATTCGATCAGATCAGGAATTTGTTGCATCAGGCATGCCTGTCGGAACTCGGACAGAGCTATGTAAATAAAATCCGGTTTGTAAACCGCTTCGATACGCTCGAAGAAATGTTGTTGCAAACCCGCGAATTTAAAGCCTTGCTGCAATCGGATACTCCTTTCCCTTCCGAACATTATTACCCGATAGGAACATACCTCGAAAGAGCATCCATTGAAGGATTATACTTGCAGGAAGACGAATGGCATCAACTTCGATTATTTCTCGAAACCTTCAAACTGGTGTGTAGCTATTTTGAAGAACGCTCAGAAACCTATCCGCGTTTGTTTGGATTGTTTGGAGGAATCACCATTCATACAACTATTGGCAAACAGGTTGAAAAGATCCTGGATGAAAACGGGAAGCTGCGTCCCAATGCTTCACCTGAATTGGGAAAAATATCCTCCTCTATTGCCGATAAAGAAAAGGAAATCCGTCGACGCGTAAATCAGATTTTTGAAAAGGCGCAGGAAAAAGGGTACCTCGCCGAAACCGGCATTACCATTCGCGACGGAAGGCTTGTATTGCCTGTGTTGGCAGAATACAAGCGTCATATTCCTGGATTCGTACACGATGAATCGGCAACCGGACAAACCATTTATATTGAACCCACAGAAGCATTTGACAACAATAACCTGTTGCGCGAATTGCAATTGGCTTACCGGCGTGAACGTGAACGCATACTAAAAGAATTAACAGCCCGTCTTCGTCCCGATATTCCTGAAATAGAACGTTACCTGAACCGTTTGGGTCTGGCTGATTTTATCCGGGCAAAAGCGTTGCTGTCCATTCGCCTGAAAGCTGAAATGCCTTTGCTGGCAAGAGGCCCGCAACTCAAATTGATTCAGGCTCGTCACCCTTTGTTGCAGCTTAGCCACGAAAAAACAGGGAATCAAATTGTTCCTCTCGATATTGAGATAACCAGCCAAAAGCGCATCGTTGTTATCTCCGGACCCAATGCAGGAGGTAAATCGGTTTGCTTGAAAACCGTGGGGTTGTTGCAATACATGCTGCAATGCGGATTGCTCATCCCCAGCGAGTCGCACAGCATCATGGGCATCTTTCAGGATATGATGGTGGATATAGGCGATGAACAATCCATCGAAAACGATTTGAGTACCTATAGTTCGCACCTGCGGCACATGAAGTTCTTCACAGATACAGCAGATAGCCGCACCTTGTTTTTGATTGATGAATTCGGAACCGGTACCGATCCGCAGTTTGGTGGTCCACTGGCCGAATCCATCCTGAATCAACTGAACCAGAAAAATGCCTGCGGGGTAATTACTACACATTACAGCAACCTGAAACATTTTGCTTCCAATACCAAAGGCATTGAGAATGCTTGTATGTTGTTCGACAACCAGCAAATGATTCCCTTGTATCGCCTGCAAATGGGCAAACCGGGCAGTTCCTACGCATTTGAGATCGCACACAAAACGGGATTGAATGCTAAAATTATCGATTACGCAAAAGAAAAAGTTGGCGACAAACAAAAGCGACTTGATGATTTGCTGATTGAACTTGAACGTGAAAAACAACAAGTACATGAACTCAAATTGCGGGTTGAGAAAAAAGAAGCAGAAGCAAAATTGAGTGCTGAATCGTATTCAAAACTTAACATGGAACTGGAGGCCAACAAAAAGAAGCTGATTCAGGATGCGAAGAAAGAAGCATTGTCCATCATTACCGAAGCCAACAGCCGCATTGAAAATACCATCCGCGAAATCCGCGAAAAGAAAGCCGAAACCGAAGTAATCCGTAAAGTACGTCAGGATATTCGTCAGGATACCGAACTGTTAAAGGAAACATTGAAACCGGAGGTTAAACCAAAAAGTCAGGAAGTCATACCTGCCGGCACCTTCGCGGTTGGACAAACAGTTACGCTTCAAGGTCAGTCGGAACAGGGAGAAATAGAAGAAATCCAAAAAAATAAAGCGTTGATTGCTTTCAGCGGATTCAGAAGCTGGGTAGCATTAAACCGTTTGTCACCTGCCCAAAAAACGCGTGTAGCTGGATCGAAAGTTTCATCGGCTGCTGTTGACATCAACGATAAACTCAAGCATTTCCATACCGAAATAAATGTAATAGGAATGCGTGGCGATGAAGCCATGAAAAATATTCAGCAATACCTGGATGATGCCTATTTATTGGGTTTCAAACAAGTGAAGATTATTCACGGCAGAGGTTTTGGAATCTTAAAGAAACTCATTCGCGAATACCTGAAAAAATCCAAACAGGTGGAATCTTATAACGACGAAGAAATGGAACGCGGCGGGGATGGAAGTACCGTTGTGAATTTAAAAGTAGATTAACGGATATCGGAAATTTACGCAATCAAACCTCTTTACGCACGGCGCAATTCAAACACGGTAATTTCCGGCAAGATGCCAATACGTCCGGGATACCCCAGAAATCCGTAACCCCGGTTTACATAGATTTGCTGATTCTCCTCGCGGTATAAACCGGCCCAACGCGGATAGATGTATTTCGATGGGCTCCATTTGATGAAAGCATTCTCAATACCAAACTGAAATCCATGTGTATGGCCTGCAAACATGGCATCGATCTCGGGATGATTTTTAGTCACCACGGAATCAAAATGCGACGGATCGTGCGAAAGTAAAAGTTGAACAGGTACATCCTGCAAACCTTTGGTGGCCTTTTCAATATCTCCGAATTTCTGGAAACGTCCTTTATCTCCCCAGTTCTCTACTCCTATCAGCGCAATTTGTTGTCCGCCTTTTTCGAGCAATACATGTTCATTGCGCAACAAGTTCCAACCCATATCGCGATGCACCTTTACCAGATCCTCCAGATTTTTGGCTTTATCTGCCGGACTATCCCAGGTACGGTAATCTCCGTAATCGTGATTTCCAAAAATACTGTGTACCCCCATGGGCGCTTTTATCTGCGCAAAATGATCCATCAGATCATACGCCTCCTTGGTTTCACTGTTTACCAGATCACCGGTAAAAAATACCAGATCGGGTTTTTCAGCCATGGCCATTTGAATTCCGCGATGAACGGAATCTTTATCGAACAAACTTCCGGTATGGATATCGGAAAGCTGCACCACCTTCAATCCTTCGAATGCAAAAGGTAGGTTTTTTAAATACAAGGGAACACGGTGTACCTGATAATCATATGCACCCCGTATAATGCCTTTCGACAAAACAACAAAAGGAACAGCACCGGCAATGGCTCCGGTTTGCGACAAAAATTTGGCACGCGAAATTTTACTACTCCCCCCCTCTTCGACATCTTGCTTAACGGGTGTGTGCCGGATCATGGATGTGCTGGTTTTAATTGCCCAGCGTACCGCCCGTATGGCATCATCAATCAGCAAAAAGATCATGGTGATGAACTTTGGAAAATACAATACAAAGGTGGCAGCCATGAAATAATAACGGAAGGTGGCATTGGTTTCAATGCTGGTAGACAGGTTAAACAATAAGAACATGACAATTGTGAATACCGTAATACCGAAATATCCGCGTCGTACCCATAAGCGGAAGGACTGACTCTTATCCCGAATCAACGTACGAAATGCCTGCCAGGAATAGATATCTATTACCAGAATAAACGCAATTACAGAAAGGAGTAATTTTATTTTAAATGCAAGCATTATTTGTCGTTAGTTTTATTGAATTTGCAGTGCAAAGGTAGTTAGAATAATGATCACATTCCCAAGCGCTAAAGTCAATTTAGGGTTAAACATTTACAATCAACGTCAGGATGGCTTTCACAACATGGAAACCATCATGTATCCCCTATTGTTTTCGGATATGCTTGAAATTATCCAAAATACAGATTGGAAAGAAGGAGAGGCTGTTTTTACACTATCGGGTTACGGTTTACCGGTTGAAGGTAATCTTCAGGAAAACCTGGTTTTCAGGGCCTATTCGTTGTTGAATGAGGTTTATAAACTTCCTCCGGTTCGTGCATGTTTGTACAAAAAAATTCCAATGGGTGCCGGTTTGGGTGGCGGTTCGAGCGATGCAGCATTCATGCTCAAACTACTGAACGTTAAGTTTGCATTGGGCATTCAGGAACAAGAACTGGAAACTTATGCCTCGAAATTGGGGAGTGATTGTGCCTTCTTTATACGGAATAAACCGGTGTATATCTATGGAAAAGGCCATGAACTGGAAAGCATAGAATTCTCATTGCAGGGATGGTATATGGTATTGTTGAATCCGGGCATTCATTCAAGTACAGCGGAAGCTTATCAGGGAGTGAAAAAGAAAGAAATATATGATCCTAACAATTCCGTGAAAGCTATCATTCAACAACCGGTTGCAATGTGGAAGGATAAACTTTATAATCAATTTGAACCTTCGGTATTTGCCCGATATCCAGAGTTGGAAACGATAAAGTCGGCACTTTATCAAGCGGGTGCTACATATGCATCCATGAGCGGTAGCGGTTCTTCGTTATTCGGATTGTTTACATCTCCTCCCAAATTAACTGCATCACTACAGGAGAAAATGGTATATCAAGGTTGGCTAAGTTGATTGATGAGGAGCAGCGTTGCGGCTCTTGCATGTTATTTAGGTGGAGACGCGTTGCGGGTTATGGAGGAAGAACCGCCTTGCGGTTCTGAGTGAGTTGTCATCCGATACTTATTGAGGAGGAACTGCGTTGCAGTTCGGCGAAAGTTTCAACCAACTACACTTTGGTATTTTTCCACCGAAGACTTATCAAAGGTGCGCATTCATCCGCCGTAGCTTTAGCGAAGGAGGACACAATCACATAATGCCATTCAGACTTCCTCTCAGTACTTCAATCTTTGCTTCGGCATCGGACTTTTTCTGCCTTTCTTTATCGATCAGTTCAGGTTTTGCATTGGCAACAAATTTCTCGTTACTCAGTTTGGCTGTAACTGATTTTAAGAATCCTTCGAGGTATCCGATTTCCTTTTCAATTTTTGCTTTCTCGGCAACCGGATCAATGGTTTGTTCTAAAAAAACATAAACTTCATCGGTATGAACAGGTATTAGTTGTGCCCCTTCCTGTTTCTCATTTACCATGGTAATTTGTTTGGTATTGGCCAGTTTGCGGATTAAAAATTCGTACGGTTTATAGCTTTCAGGATTGCTGGTTTTAATAGCAATTTCAAACGACTCTTTCGGGCTTATTCCTTTGGCGTTGCGCAGATTCCGGATTTGCGAAATGATTTCAAAAACCCGACTCAAATCTGGTGCATGTTTGTTTGTATTTACCTGCGGATAAGTTGCAATGCATATTGAATCGCCTTCATTGCGTGGCCTTAGTTGCTGCCAGATTTCTTCGGTAATAAAAGGCATAAACGGATGCAATACCTTCATCAGGTTTTCGAAATGCGCAATCGTAGCATCGTAAGCCGATTGATGGATGGGTTGTCCGTATTCGGGTTTAATCATCTCTAGGTACCACGCACAAAAATCATCCCAGATCAATTTATACACTTGCATTAATGCTTCACTCAATTTGTAATCACGGCACTTGCTTTCTACATCTTGCAACACTTCATTGAAGCGTGCCGAGAACCATGCATGGCTGTTGGCATCAGCCTCACGAATGGTATCGCTTACGGCTTCATCCGGTTGTACCTGCCATCCTTTTACCAAACGAAATGCGTTCCAAATTTTATTGCCAAAGTTCCGGCCCTGCTCAACTTGTGTTTCATCGAATAAAATATCATTGCCGGCCGGAGAACACAAGAGCATACCCATACGTACCCCATCTGCACCAAATCGTTCAATGAGTTCTAACGGATCTGGTGAATTACCCAGGGATTTGCTCATTTTACGACGTTGTTTGTCGCGAACAATTCCGGTATAATACACATGGCTGAAGGGCTTTTGTCCCATCCATTCGTATCCGGCCATGATCATGCGAGCTACCCAAAAGAACATGATTTCAGGTGCTGTTACCAGATCGTTGGTTGGATAATAATACCGGATATCGGCATTGTCTTTTTGCTTAAAACCATCGAATACACTGATAGGCCATAACCACGACGAAAACCAGGTATCAAGTACATCTTCATCCTGATGCAATTCACCGGGCTTGAAATTTTTATTTTGTGTTTCGAAATGTGCAATGGCTTCGGTTTCTGATTTAGCCACCGCAAAGGTTCCATCAGGTGCATACCATGCCGGAATGCGTTGTCCCCACCACAACTGACGGCTGATACACCAGTCCTTAATATTTTCAATCCAATGTCTGTAGGTATTCTTCAAATTGGCCGGATGAAACTGAATCTCATCGTTCATTACTGCATCCAACACCTGCGGATTGCGTTCCAGAAATTTCTTCATGTCAACCCACCATTGCAAGGTCAGGCGTGGTTCAATCACTGCACCCGTACGTTCGCTGGTACCAACCTGATTTTTATATTCTTCTACCTTGAGCAAATGACCGGCTTCTTCGAGATCCAGTGCTATCTGCTTTCTCACGGCAAACCGATCCTTACCGATATATCTTGAATCTTCGGCCTTCTCATTTAAAAATCCTTCTTCTGTTAGTATATCAATTACAGGTAATCCGTATTTACGTCCCAGTTCGTAATCGTTTTTATCGTGGGCCGGTGTTACTTTCAGGCATCCGGTACCAAAATCAAGGGCTACATATTCGTCGGCAATAATTGGAATTTCACGGTTGATAAAAGGTACCAAGGCAGTTTTTCCAACCAGATGACGGAACCGCTCATCGGTCGGGTTAACACAAATGGCCGTATCGGCTAAAATGGTTTCAGGACGTGTAGTTGCAATGGTTACAAACTCTCCCGGTTGACCCTTTAGCGCATACTGAATATAATACAGTTTACTGTTTACATCTTTAAAAATCACCTCTTCATCGCTGAGCGCTGTTTTGCCCTGAGGATCCCAGTTCACCATGCGCAATTCACGGTAAATAAGTCCTTTCTTATACAAATCAATAAACACTTCAATAACCGCTTCACTCAACGACTCTTCCATGGTAAACCGGGTACGATCCCAATCACAACCGGCACCCAGCTTCTTCAATTGTTCGAGTATAATGCCGCCGTATTTTTCTTTCCATTCCCATGCATATTGCAAAAATGCTTCGCGCGATAAATCCGACTTTTTAATACCGCGTTCGCGCAGCATCTGCACCACCTTTGCTTCTGTAGCAATGCTGGCATGATCGGTTCCCGGCACCCAGCAGGCATTTTTACCCTGCATGCGTGCCCTGCGCGTTAAAACATCCTGTATGGTATTGTTGAGCATATGACCCATATGCAAAACCCCGGTTACATTGGGTGGAGGAATCACAATGGTGAATGGCTCACGTTGATCGGGTTCACTATGGAAATAGCGGTTTTTAAGCCAATAGGCATACCACTTGTTTTCGAAATCCAGGGGCTGATAGGTTTTTGCTAATTCGGTCATAAATGCTGCGTATCGTTCTGTTTCTTCGTTTTAATCTGACTGCTAAAATACTGTTTCTGTTTGTTTATTATTTAAGCCGTTATGTGAAACCGGCGAAAAATAAAAAGCCCCGACCTTATGCAGATCAGGGCTTTTCAATCTTATGAGAAGATTAACCTCTTCTTTCTTTAATCTTGGCAGCTTTTCCTTTTGCTTCGCGTAGATAAAAGAGGCGGGCCCTGCGCACTTTACCACGTCCGACCACTTCAATTTTATCAATGTTCTGGCTGTAGAGTGGAAAAATACGCTCCACACCTACACCGTTGGAAATTTTACGAACTGTAAAAGTTGCACCGGTTCCGGCAGCATTACGGCGTTGGATTACAACACCCTGATATTGCTGGATACGTTCTTTGGTACCTTCTTTGATTTTATAAAATATGTTTACGGTATCACCGGCTCTGAATTCCGGAATTGTTTTTCCGCTGGTGAATTCCGACTCTACTAATTTGATTGCTTCTACAGCCTTCATGACGCTATGCTTTAAATGGAGTGCAAAAATAGGATTTTCAAGTCTAAAAGCAAAAATTGTTTCTAAATAATTACTTCATCAGGTCGGGGCGACGCTTTTCGGTACGCAACAAACTCTGCTCATGCCGCCATTCATCAATTTTGGCCTGATGTCCGCTCAGCAATATTTCGGGTACTTCCCAGCCTTTATAATTAGCCGGACGTGTATAAACAGGCGGGCTGATCAGATCGTCCTGAAACGAGTCACTCAAGGCTGAAGTTTCATCTCCCAAAACGCCGGGAATCAGGCGCACCAGCGTATCAACAACTACTGCTGCAGCTAACTCACCTCCCGATAAAACATAGTTACCAATTGAAATTTCACGGGTTATCAGGTGTTCACGCACGCGTTCATCCACCCCTTTATAATGACCGCAAAGAAATAAAAGATTGTTTTTGGTTGATAATTGATTGGCCAGTTTCTGATCCAGCATTTCACCGTCGGGACTCAGGTAAATCACTTCATCGTATTCCCTTTTTTCGGTCAAGGAAGCAATGGCTTTATCAATGGGTTCCACCTGCATTACCATTCCGGCACCACCACCAAATGGATAATCGTCGATCGATCTGTACTTATTTGTGCTGAATTCCCGCAGATCATGCAGGCCGATTTCTACCAGTCCTTTTTCAATAGCCCTTTTAATAATGGACTCGCTGAAGGGGCCCTGGAACATTTGCGGAAACAAAGTTAGAATATCAATCTGCATGGTTATTCTATTTCGAGAAATCCATCGGGAAGATCGAGGGTTATACTTTGTGCATCATCATCAATTTCCTGAATAAATGCATCCACATACGGAATCAGGAATTCCTTTCCCTCCTTTATTGCCTGAATCATCCATTGGCCGGGCATTTCTTCCAGGCCTTGCACTATTCCAATCTCTCCGTGTTTGATGTCTATCAACCGGTACCCCGTAAGATCATCTTCACGCGATGATGTTTTTCGTCCACGACCGGCCGGAGTTAAGACATCCTGTCCTTCAAGTAATTGCGCCATTTCCGGCGAGTCGATGCCCCGAAGTTTAACAATGGGTTGGTCTGCAGTGCCCGAATGGCGTTCAACAAAAAAAGGAACGGGCTTTCCCTGAAATTCAAGAAAAGCCCATTCGTTTAAAGGAATCTTTTTATCCAGGTTGAATTTTACTTCGCCCCGGGTTCCGTGAATTTTAATAACTGAACCAACACTGATGAAATCTTTTCGGTTAACCGACTTCATCGCGTAGCTGCTTACTCAGTCGGTTTTTCGGTCGACTCAGCTGCTGGTGCTTCTGTTTCGGCTACCGGAGTTTCTTCAACTGCTGGTGCTTCTGCTTTTACAACCGGTGCTTCTTCAACTACCGGAGTTTCAACTACGGCAACAGGAGTTTCCTCTGCGGCCGGGGTTTCAACTTCTGCAACAACTTCGGGTTGAGCCGGAACTTTAGCAGCTTCTTCAGCCGCAAGTTTTTCAGCTAACTTCTGAGCACGGGCTTCTTTTACTTTACTCTCAAGAGAAAGTGCAGCAGCGCGTTTTTCGGCCAATGTTTGCTTGTGGGTTTCGGTGTGTGTTACCACTTTTTGTTCTTTAGCGGCGATCCAGGCTGCATACGTTGCATCTGCCTGTTCCTGGGTCATGGCTCCTTTACGTACTCCACCTTGCAGGTGATGCTTGAACAGAACGCCTTTGTAAGAAAGAATCGCGCGACATGTATCGGTAGGCTGTGCGCCTTTTCCGAGCCATTCTGCGGCCTTCTCGACATTCAACTCAATGGTTGCGGGAACGGTTTGCGGTTTATAGTAACCAATGTTCTCAATGAACTTACCATCCCTCGGAGCACGTGAATCCGCCACCACTATGTGGTAATAAGGTGCTTTTTTGCGTCCTTGACGCTGTAATCTGATTTTTACTGACATATTTGTTATGTTAATCCACCGGGTCTCCATTTCCGGTGGGCGGCAAAGATCAAAAAATAATCTCAATTTTCAAAATGAAAGGGAATTCATGTATTTTTCTATAAATTACCCTTTCAATTAAGCCGTTCATCTTATGTGCAGAAACTTCTGTTTCCTTTTACTGATCAGCTTCGCCTCCCTGGCGCATGCCCAAAACCAACTGGCAGTAAATTATACCCCGAAAAGCAATGCTTCAATGACCTGGGACAAAGAACGGGATTTCAAACCCAAACCCATCAGTTATACTGCATTGGGGTATCTTGCCCCGTTGCATATGAACGATATTGTTATTGGAGGTACATCAAGTGTTTACAAACGTTTTGGTACTTTTCTATCCTATAAAGCCGGCATCAAAAACTGGATGATGCCTGAAGGTACCAAGGGCGATATCACCTATAAAAATGTAAAGGATAATAACTGGACCATTACACCCAATACGCAAAAAGTGGTGACTTTTATGCTCAGCGGTGGCCTGGCCTTTTCCATCTGGAAGAAAATGCCCATTTATATTGGCGTTGGTGCCACACGCTACCGCGAGTTTTTTGAATATATCGACCCGTTTGACGGAGTTGCCAAATGGAATGTAAATACAGATAAGACCGGATTTCAACTCAATTATACCGGTGGATTTATGGTTCCTCTATTCAGCCGGGTAATTTTAAACGTAGGGTACGACCACAATCCGCAAAGTATTTTTATTGGTATAGGTGTCCGCAGCAAAGAAGCTTATGATGATATTGATGAATGGTAGGTTGAAATGAAAAATTAAAAATGAAGAATTAAGAATGCGTTGCCTGACCTTAGCGACGAAGGGACAGGTCTCGAATTTCGAAGTACGGATTACGAAGTACGAAGTAGCTCACCAGAAAATTGATACTTATTACTGAATAACCAATAACCTAATAACAATTAACTAATAACAAAGTACGAAGTAGCTAACCAGAAAATTGATTCTAATAACAGAATAACCAATTACGAATTACGAAGTACAAATTACGAATTAGCTCACCAAAGGATTTATCCCAGATGGAGAACTCTCAATTATAAATTTACATTTATCCGCCGAAGCATTTGCGTAGGTGGACTTAATTCCCCCAAAGCCTAAGTGTACCGCAATAACCATTAACTCAATAACCAATAACCACTAACCACATGATCATTGAACGCAACGAATTCCATTTAAAATTTGGAAAGGCTAAAGAAGCCCTCGAAATCTGGACACAGATCTGCGAAAAATTCAAGAAAGGATCAAAAGATCACACCCGCATGCGGGTTATGACCGATATGACCGGCGATGCATACGTTCTGGTGGTTGAACTGGAACTGCGCGATCTGGTGCATATCGGGTTTAAGAATTATGAGTGGATGACCAACGATGAGGCGCATGCCCTGTATGCACGATTTGTACCGCTCTGCGACAGTAGCAAACGCACCTTATATAAACTGGAATGCGATTATTAATTCTGCTTTCAGTCTATTAAGAATAATTTAAAGCAATTAAACGCGTTAATCACTAAATTTGTATATCAAATCTAACTGCATGAGAACTGTAAAACTTTTATCGATCCTTCTGACCATAATTTTCCTGAATTCGAGTTTTAAACCAGCCAACGAAGTAACATGGCTCGGATTTAACGATGGCTACGCGCTGGCCAAAAAGAAACACAAAATTATGCTGGTGGATGTGTATACCGACTGGTGCGGATGGTGCAAACGTATGGACCGCGACACTTACGAAAAGCCTGAAATAATGGCCATGCTGAACAAAGATTTTGTGGCCATAAAATTCAATCCGGAAATTCCGAATGTGATGTACACGTTTGAAGGCAAACAATACAACGGTCAGCAATTGGCAGCAGTAATCAGCAACAATCAATTAAACGGATACCCGACCACCATTTTTATGTATCCACGCGATAAAAAGATGAATGTAATCAGTGGTTATTATGATGCACCACGCTTTAAAGGTGTATTGGAATCCATTGTGAAAGAATTTACACCGAAAAAGAAAGGCAAATAAGGCTTACGGCTTAATACTTTACGGTTGGCGGCAGATAAGCTGAGGCATCTCCCCCATTGCGAATCAGATCGCGAATAATGGATGAACTGATCGGTGTATACGCCGGATCACACATCAAAAATACGGTTTCGGCTCCCGGGTAGACCAGCTTATTCATCTGGGCAATATTCTTTTCGTAATCGAAATCCGACATATTGCGCAAACCCCGAAGAATATAATTGGCTTGTAATGTTTTGCAATAATCTACGGTTAACCCATCGTACGACGAAACCTTGATTTTCGGGATTTTTGCATAATATTCTTCTATCCAGGCTATGCGTTGTTCCAACGGAAACAGCGTAGTTTTACCTACATTGAGACCAATTCCGATATGAATTTCATCAAACAAATGCATGGCCCGCTCAATGATATTGACGTGGCCAATCGTAATCGGATCAAAGGTTCCGGGAAATAAGGCTATACGTTTATTCATATCGTTGCAGGGCTGTGTTTAAAGAAACTGAAAGAAGACTGACCGTACTTCCGGCACTCAAAAAAACCGCTTTCATGGCTCAAATCCAAATTTGACTCATGTTCAACGACCAGCGTGCCTGTTGCTTTTAGTAAATTGCTTTGCATTATCCTGCGTGGTATTTCCACCATCTGCGGATGCGCATAGGGGGCATCGGCAAACACAATATCATACGTTCCTTCAGGATTGCTTAGGTATTTAAACACATCCGCTTTCCTTACGGTTAATGCACCAAGTTGATGCTTTTGCTTCATGGATTTGATAAAGTCAACACATTTTGCGTTGATATCTATGGCTACAACCCTGGCTGCACCGCGCGAACAGCATTCATACGCCATATTACCGGTTCCAGAAAACAAATCAAGTACTTCTATTCCGGCTAATTCAAATCGGTTAGCCAGAATATTGAACAGGGATTCTTTGGCACGATCGGTGGTAGGACGCACCGGCAATCCCGGTGGGGGTTGAATCAGGATTCCTTTGAGATTTCCGCTTATGATGCGCACAACAAACCTGCTGATTCTATGAAATACTGATGTTCCGGGATTTCACGCATCAAGGCCGGTACCTGCCACAAGTCCTGCCGTTTTAATAACAAAACCTGTGGGATATATTTTTTCATGAGGGCCAGTAAACTGTTGTCGGAAGCCAGATTTCCAGACAACATCACTTCCCATTGATTGCTTTTGAATTGCATTACTTCAGCCACCGATAAAATAAAATAAACAATATCGGTATCGGCTTCAAACGGAAAATAATTATGGTAAACAAGCTTTCCATTGTCGTACCGGAATATGTCCATGCCTTTCTCCTGAAAATGAACAAACAGGCGCTCAGGTTGATTTTTAACCGTTGTCTTAAGAAACGCCTCTGCCAATATTCCGGCGTAATGCCGCACATTCGCACCCGGAAATACAAGCCGGGCAGCACCGAAAAACAAATCGCTCATCTGATACACATCCACCAGTTGTAAAGCAGAAATGCGATCGTAATGCACCGAATTCCATTTGGCTTTGGGTTGAATCAGATCCAGATAACCTTCAGGTTGCTGCGATTCAAAAAGTGCATCCGGCACAAACGTATAACGCGGATCTACAGCTACGACATGTGTATTGGAAAAGTCGCCCGGAGCATATTCAAATGCAGCCAGAATGGATTGCAGTTCCGATAAACTTTTTTCAAACAGTTTTTCAGCCGAAACCACGGTTAATCCATACACTTCCTTTTCTTTTTTATCGGCAATCAGTTGATGAATGGCATCCGGATATACCGTGTACCAAACATCGC
This sequence comes from Bacteroidia bacterium, assembly GCA_041665785.1. GTDB lineage: Bacteria > Bacteroidota > Bacteroidia > UKL13-3 > UKL13-3 > JBAYIE01. The sequence goes on from JBAYIE010000024.1 coordinate 38,259, forward strand.
AGCGATGCTTGTTTTGCTCCAGACTTTCGCGGTTAATATATTTTCGGGATAAGGTGGCCGGTTGTATTTGCATGTGCGGATCACGTACATTCGTGTGCACCAAAAATAAGCGAAAAAATGAAATGGACTCCCATTGAACCGGAATTTAAACAAATGGTCACCGATAAAATAAGCGGCAATCATTTTACCAATTTCCTGGGGATTGAAATTAACTCGATTGATGCCGGAAACATTGAAGCCACCTTGATTCTGGAGCCGCATCATATGCAACAAATGGATTTTATACATGGCGGAGTAACGGCCACCATGGCTGATGTGGTGATGGGATTTGCTGCATTTACCCTGGTAAAAAAAGGGAATGGTGTTGTAACCGTTGATTTGAAGGTATCTTATATGAATCCAGGAATTGGACCTTTGTTGTATGCGAAGGGATTTGTGACCAAAGCAGGTCAACGCTTGTTTTTCTGCGAATCGGAGTTGTACTCGCGACTCCCCGACCGCGATATCCTTATTGCCAAAGCCACCTCCATCATGTCGATGGTGACGCCGGAAGAAATAAAGAGATAAAAGAAATTTACAGCTTCATGTTTTTAATCATCCATCTGCTCGTTTTTCATTCATTGAAAAATCCTATTTTCGCGCCTGCTAACACAACACTATGACCGACTTATTTGACAAACTGATTAAACGTGCCGGCCCGCTTGGGCAGCATGCCGATGAAGCTTACGGATATTACATGTTTCCACGACTCGAAGGTGAAATTGGACCCCGCATGAAATTCAGGGGAAAATTGATGCTGAACTGGAGTTTGAACAATTACCTGGGATTGGCCAATCATCCCGAAGTACGTAAAGCGGATGAAGAAGCAGCCAAAGAATACGGTCTGGCTTACCCGATGGGTGCGAGAATGATGAGCGGTAATACGGTCTTTCATGAACAACTTGATCGTGAATTGGCTGAGTTTGTAAACAAGGAAGATGCCATTTTATTAAACTATGGTTATCAGGGAATGGTATCAACCATTGAAGCCCTGGTTGACCGTCACGATGTAATTGTTTACGATGCCGAAAGTCATGCCTGTATCGTAGATGGCGTTCGTTTACATTTAGGCAAGCGTTTCGTATTTGCACACAACGATATTGATAACCTCGAAGTACAATTGAACCGGGCTGCCAAATTGGTTGAAGGCACTACGGGTTCTATCCTGGTTATTACCGAAGGAGTTTTTGGCATGACCGGTGAGCAGGGCAAAATCAAAGAGATCGTTGCCTTAAAAGAAAAACACAATTTCCGCTTATTGGTAGATGATGCACACGGCTTTGGCACCATGGGTGTAAAAGGCGGAGGCATTGGCCAGGAGCAGGATTGCAACGATGGAATAGATATTTATTTCGGAACATTTGCCAAATCCATGGCATTGATCGGCGGATTTGTAGCAGGTCCTAAAAATATAATGAAATACCTGCGTTATAATCTTCGCTCACAAATTTATGCCAAGTCAGTTCCGATGGCCATTGTTAAAGGAGCTCTTAAGCGTCTGGATCTGATTCGTCAACATCCTGAATTCATACAAGACCTGTGGACCATTGTACATGCTTTGCAAAAAGGTTTAACCGATAAAGGATTCAATATTGGTAAAACCAATACTTGTGTAACTCCGGTTATGCTCAATGGTACAGTAGGCGAAGCCACAGCCATCGTGTCTGATTTGCGAGAGAATTATGGGATTTTCTGTTCGGTTGTAGTTTATCCGGTTATTCCAAAAGGAATGATCTTGTTACGTTTGATCCCTACTGCTGTTCACTCACTAGCAGATGTGGAAGAAACCATTCAGGCATTCTCTGAAGTGCGCGAAAAACTGACAGCCGGAAAATACAATATGGAAAAAGGAATTGTGGCGATGGGCGATCAGTGAGAATTGTTAATCGTTATTAGTTATTCGTTATTAGTTATTCGTTATTAGTTATTGGTTATTGGTTATTAGTTATTAGTTATTAGTTATTTACATGGGATCAATCTTCTGGTCACTTACTTTATAATCCGAATCTTACTTGTTTAATGGATTAAATACTTAAAAAAGCTCCTGATTGGGGCTTTTTTTATGCATCATTTTCACCAGATGCTGCTTGAAACCATTGTCGGGTAAAGGTTTGCGTATTCTTACCAAAATCATACAAATGGCCGTATGACAAACGATAAAAAGTATTGTAATTTAGTTTTAGGATTCTCAATTTGAAAATTCACTCAATAACAAATACCTTATGAAACGATTTATTTTAATTTCAGCTTTACTTTTAAACGCATCCATTCCTTTGTTTGCACAAACAGCAGACAACAAATGGAACCTGGGTTTTTCAGTAGGCACAACGCAATATTCAGGTGATATTGCCAATGGGCTTCTTGATTTCAACAACGTAACTTTGGAAAATAACAGTGTGGGAAGCGTGCATATTGCACGCTACCTCTCCTCCAATTTCGACCTTGCCTTCATGGGTAGTTTAGGCGCCATAGGATATTATAAAGGCAATCAAACCTTTAAACAAGAGATTATTAATTTCAGTGGTGCTTTCAAATATAAAGTGGCAAACCATAAGTTAGTTGAAGAAAAGAGCATAATCCGACCCTATATTTTAGCAGGAGTTGGCATGGATCGTTACAAATCCAAATCAGGTACACCCGGCGGCACACCCATTGATGGATTTGTATTAATTGGTGGCGGCATGAATTTTATGGTTAGCGACAGGGTAGCCATCTTTTACCAGGCAAGCTATTCCTATTTATTCTCCGACAACAGGGACAATGTAGTGAGAGGAAGTCTGAATGATGGATACTTGATTCACTCTCTTGGATTCAACGTGAATCTGGGAAGTGCGAAAGATTCGGACGGCGATGGTGTAGCTGATAAATTAGACGAGTGCGCTGCAACACCTTCAAAAGTTAAAGTAAACGAAAAAGGATGTCCGCTGGATGGCGATGGTGATGGTGTAGCAGATTATCAGGACAAGTGTCCGAATACACCCGGGCTTGCTGCCTTAGCCGGATGTCCGGATCGCGATAAAGACGGAGTAACAGATGCCGACGACCAATGTCCGGAAGTGGCCGGTTTGAGTGCTTTGAACGGATGTCCGGATACCGATAGCGATGGCATTATTGACAGCAAGGATAAATGTCCGAATGTAAAAGGAATTCTTGCATTTGAAGGCTGTCCGGATACCGATAACGATGGTATTCAGGACAGTGAAGATCTTTGCCCGACTGCGGCCGGCATTAAATTATTCAAAGGCTGTCCGGATACCGACAATGATGGCATTCAGGATAGCGAAGATCTTTGTCCGAATATGAAAGGTCCTGCAACTACCAAAGGATGTCCGGATACCGATCTCGATGGTGTGCACGATGGTATAGACCGTTGTCCAACCATTGCAGGTGTTGCTGAAAACCAGGGTTGCCCTGCCATAAAACCTGCAGTAACCCAATTGTTCAAAAAGGCCTTACAAGGTATCCAATTTGAACCGGGTAAAGCTGTTATCAAGAAATCATCCAATGTAATTCTGAATGCTGTAGTGAAGGTACTCGACGAAAATCCTACTTATAATCTGAGCATAGCCGGGCATACCGATGATGTTGGAGATGATGAGAAGAATATGACTTTATCTAAAGATCGTGCAGATGCTGTGGCGAAATATATGATCATCAGGGGTATTAGTCCTGAGCGTTTGTCAACCTTTGGCTATGGCGAAACCAGACCGGTAGACTCCAATAAAACAGCCGCTGGTCGTACACGCAACCGCCGGGTTGAGTTAAATGTAGAGTTCAAAAAATAGTGTTGTATTCCGTTAAATTGAAATACCGGGTTCCATGGGGATCCGGTATTTTTTTATTTTTTTAAAACCCCGCGAATGGCCAGATACACGGCGGCAAAAACAGATGCCAATACTCCGATAAGGGTAAAAACCGGAAATGATAGTTGAATTTGCGCATCGATGTACTTCCCTCCCAGTGATCCGGCAAGTATCACTACCATCATTTGCGTACTGAGATTGAGGTATTTTAAAACCTCATTGTACTTTTTGAGTGGTGGCTTCAATGCTTTTTGCAGATGGAATTTCGTTCAAGGGCCTAGCTTTAAAGTGGTTTCCAGCATCTTTCATGGCACATTTCCCGTTAAACTCTGCACCCGCCTCAATGATCATTTTGGCGGTAACCAAATCCCCGTTTATTTTAGCCGTTGATTTAACCGTAAGCAGTTCTGATACAAATATATTGCCATTCACCTCACCCGAAATTTCCAGATTGGCCGCTTTGATATCGCCATCTACCTTCGATGTTGGTCCCAGTACCAATCTGGCTTTCGACGAAATATAGCCTTTTACATGTCCATCCAGACGCATATCCCCATCCGATACCAGATCACCGGTAATGGTGGTACCTACATTCACAATGTTGAGTGTATTTGGATTAAAAGGTACCTTTTCTGATTTATTATTGAATACGGCCATGATCGTAAAATTTAGGTTTAAAACTCTAAGCAGCACGCGAATATAACCTATAAGGTCGATAAACCTGCAATTTTCGACCGAAATTGCTGAATTACTGCAATGTATCTTTGTCTTGTAAAATATCTAGAATATTACGATAATAAGCGTCTCTGCTACGTAAAACCTCTTCCAATGAATCCGTTTTACTGATCATGCGGGTAATATTTCGCTTCATGGCAGGATCGGTGTAACCCGGGATAAATTCTTTCATCGGTGTAAACACAATCAGAGAAATAATAATCAGGGCAAAAAACACAAGGAATGAGCTAAATCCTACGAAAACGTTGATTGGAGTTAGGCTGTATGAGAATTTCTCTTCAAATGTTGCATCGTTGATCAATACCAGTCTGTAGCGGTTTTTGAGTTTATGGATCAGCTTCTTTTGTTTCTTTTTCATGAATAGGAGTTCAAAAGAAACATTTTGTTCTTAGATCCGATAAAATATTTTTGCGAAACATTAGTTAAATAATCAATCTACACATACCTTTTACCCCTTGCGTTTCAGGGCTCAAATACCATTCAGCATACTTATTCTGATTACACTCGCTGTTCTGACAGCCTGTAATCCAACCCGCAATCGCCGGATTAACAGAGCCTGGCATACCTTGACCGGGCATTACAATGTGTATTTCAACGGTGAACAGAAATTACTGAGTGTGTTTGAAAGTCTGGATAAAGGAACTGTAAATGATTTTACCAAAATTTTGCCTGTATTTACATACGGCGATGCCGCAGCTGCCAAAGCCGTAGGCGGGCAATTGGATGAAGTACTCAAAAAATCATCCCTTTCCATTCAAAACCATACTGTTGGTCAGTATACCGACGACAGTTACCTGTTGATGGGTAAAGCGCATTTTCTGAAGAAAGATTATTACGCGGCTTTGGAATCTTTTCAATATATCAATTCAAAATACAAAGAACAGGGGTTAAGGCCAATCGCAACTACCTGGATTGCCAAATGTTACCAGGGACTTGAAAAACCGGGAGAAGCAGAAGCAGTAATGGGATTGTTGCTGAGCGAGTTCGGACCAAAAACATCAAAAGGACAAAATATAAAACCCACCTGGAAAGAACGCTGGTTTCCTCCGATTCCAAAAGAATATTACCGCGAAATGTATGCGACTGCTGCTGATATTGCCATACGTCAGGACAATTTCAAAGCTTCCATAGTTTATCTCAATGCAGCATTAAAATATACCAAAAAGAAAACCGACAAAATTCGTTTCACCTATATTTTGGGTCAGGTATTGCTTGCCTCCGATAGTCTCAAAGGTGCCAATCAATGTTTCAAAAGCATTTTATCCATGAATGCTCCATACGATTTTGAATTCAACGCCAGTATCAACCTTGCCAGAGCATACGATCCCAAAGACCGCTCGGCTGTAAAGCGCGTGCGTAAATCGTTGAAGCGTATGCTAAAGGATGATAAAAACGATGGCATGTATGATCAGATATATTACGAATTGGGAAATCTGGAAAAGAAAGAGAATCATTTAAACGAGGCTATTTTAAATTACAAGCTGTCAACAGCCAAGAGTACCAAAAACGCCAATCAAAAGGCCTTATCTTACCTGGCTTTGGGAAATATTTACCTGGAAATTCCGGATTATAAATTGGCTCAGGCTTATTACGACAGCACACTGGCTACCATTGGAAAGGATTATAAAGATTACAGGAAAATAACGAGTAAAGGGGAAATTTTGAGTCAATTGATTTCTAATCTTGTGGTCATTGAAACAGAAGACAGTTTGCAAGCCTTATCGAAATTAAGCACGGCTGAGTTGGAACAAAAAATTGACAGTTGGATTCTGGCAGAAAAAAACATGATTCAGCAACGTGCGAAAGAAGCACAGCGTCAGAAGGCGTTAAAAAAGATGGCGGATCAAAATCAGCAACTGGCACCGGCTACAAACCTGAACCAGGGATTTGGAACCGGTGAAGCCGGACAGTGGTATTTTTATAACCCCTCCCTCATTGCGAGCGGTGCTGCAGATTTTTTCAGTATTCGTAAATGGGGACGAAGGGCCAACAACGATTTCTGGCGCTTGTCGAACAAAGAAAAAGACCCCAATGCGGAAGAACAGGATGGACAAACAAAAACCGATTCTATTGCTGATGATGGGAATGAAGAGCCTGTGGATACGGTGGGTTCAAATCCGTCTGATGCGATGGCAGGAACCCGTAAATCCTGGATACGAGATGTACCTTTTTCAGAAGATGATTTTCAAAAATCACGCGGACGCGTTTTGGATGCTTATTACAATATCGGGGTGTTGTATGATGAAAAGTTAAACGATTCGAAAGAATCTTCGAAGGCATTTGAAACGATGAACGATCGTTTTCCGGGAAATGCTTTTGAACCGGAAGTTTTGTACCGGCTCTTCAAATTGTATCGTACTGCCAAAGACACTCCACGATCTGAATACAATAAGGCCAACCTGATCACCCGATATCCTGAATCGCCATATGCATTGATTGTTCAGGGAAAAAGCATTAAGACAGCCGAAACTGATGCGAATCTTGCTGTGGTGGCGCATTATGAAAAAACATACGAAGCTTATCTGGAAAACGATTATGCCAGGGTCAAAGCAATGAAGCAGGAAGCAGAAAAATTATTTCCCGGTAATTCGCTCACACCAAAATTCGAATTACTGAACTCACTTGCCATTGGTAAAACAGACTCATTGGGTGCATTCCGAAAAGAACTGGAGCAGTTGGTAAAAGACTATCCGCGAACCGATGTGTCCGAACGTGCTCAAACTATTCTGGATTATATAAAACGGCAGGAGACCAAACCAAAAACAGGAGCACAACAAGCAATCGTTGCCAACGAGCCGGATTTTGTTTCAGAACCCACCGCACCTCATTATTTTATTTTTGCAACGCGCGATGATAAATTTGACAACAATGAAGGGCTCAGTCAATTTAATAAATACAACGAAGATTTTGGATCACTTGATAACCTGCGTGTAAACAATTATGTAACGCCTGAAGGCTATCAGCTCATCATGGTGCGCGAATTCGGGGATCTGAAAAAAGCACAGGATTATCTCAACGGCATTGAAACCCTGAACATCGTAAAATCACAATTAAAATATTCGGGCAACTATTTGTTATTTGTTATTTCAGTGAATAACTTTAAAAAGATGTTGAAGGAACAAAAAGTAGATCAATACCATTTATTTTATCAATCCCTGAAACCTAAAAAACCAACACCTAAAAATTGAACTGGAAAGACTATTTTTTCAATCATCCTTACACCCGTTGGATAAAAGTCTTATGGATTTGCACTTTGGGTGGAATAGCGCTGCTGGGAATATTTGCAGCCATGATAGCCCGGGGATGGTTTGGCGAATTGCCTGCCCTTGAAGAACTCGAGAATCCGAAAACTTACCTGGCTTCTGAAATATATTCATCGGATGGAGAAATTCTGGGGAAATATTACCTGCAAAACCGCAGCAACGCAACGTATGAAAGTATCAGTCCGAATGTGATGAATGCTTTAATTGCCACAGAAGACATCCGCTTTTATGATCACTCCGGTATAGATTTTCGCGGAGCGGCATCCATTGCCGTTTATGCCCTGATGGGTAAAAAACGCGGTGCAAGTACCATCACGCAACAATTGGCCAAAAACCTCTTTCCGCGTAAACGATTTGATAATGTTTTTAACAAAGCTACTACCAAACTCAAAGAGTGGATTACCGCTGTACGTATCGAAGAACGTTATACCAAAGAAGAAATTATTACCATGTATCTCAACACCGTTGAATTCGGTGGAAATGCATTTGGCATACGTTCCGCTTCCAAGGTTTTCTTTGGCAAGCAACCGGGCGAACTGGAAGCCTGCGAATCTGCACTTCTGGTAGGGATGCTAAAAGGGATTACCCGGTTTAACCCGATCCGGAATCCGGAAAATGCTATGGCGCGGAGAAATACGGTATTGAATCAAATGCGTAAATATGCTTTCATTTCCGACGAAATGTATGACTCCCTCAGCATTAAACCCATTGAACTCAATTATCAGGAAGATGATCACAACGAAGGATTGGCACCCTACTTCCGCGAAATTTTACGGCTTGATCTGATGGAATGGTGCGAAGAGAATGGTTACAATCTTTATAAAGACGGATTGAAGATTTACACTACGATAAATACCAAAGCACAAAAAATTGCAGAAGAAGCGGTAGATAAACATATCCGCGAAATGCAGACCAAATTTTACACCCATTGGAAAGGACGGATTCCATGGGGAGAATTTAAGGAACTGATTATGGCATCGGTTAAGCGCAGTGACCGGTACCGTTTATTAAAAGCGCAGGGACTGGATGAAAAGGCGATTCTGGTAGAATTCAACAAACCTGTTAAGATGAAACTTTTCTCGTTTCGCAGAGGGATCATCGATACTACCATGACTCCCATGGATTCGATTAAATATTACAAATACTTTTTGCAATGCGGAATGATGAGTATGGATCCGCGCAACGGACATATCAAGGCCTGGGTAGGTGGCGTGAACCATCGTTTCTTTAAATACGATCATGTAAATATTCATTCGAAACGACAGGTTGGTTCTACATTCAAACCGCTGGTATATGCACTTGCAATAGACAATGGCTGGTCGCCTTGTACTTTAGCTCCCAATGCTCCGGTAAAATTTGAAGATTATCCGGATTACAATCCGAAGAATGCCGATGCCAGTAAATATAATAAACCGGAAATGACATTATATCAGGGTTTGCAATTCTCAGTTAACAATATTGTATTGTATCTGATGAAACAATTCGGACCAAAAGGACCACAATCTGTGATTGACCTGGCACAGAAAATGGGGATCACCAGCAATATGGAACCCTACCCATCCATCGCATTGGGAACGCCGGATGTATCCGTGTATGAAATGGTTGGGGCATTCAGCACTTTTGCCAATAAAGGGGTATGGACTCAACCTGTTTACCTTACACAAATATTGGACAAAAACGGGAATGTAGTTTTGGAGGTAGTACCCAAAACTACGGAAGCCATGAGCGAACAAACGGCCTATGTAATGGAGAAAATGTTGCAGAGGGTAACTACTCACGGAACGGCTGCCAAAATCAAATACCTGTATCAAATTCCAGGTGCTGTTGGTGGAAAAACCGGAACAACACAAAATTACAGCGATGGTTGGTTTATTGGTATAACGCCAACCCTGGTTAGTGGATGCTGGGTTGGATTTGAAGACCGTGCCATACATTTCCGGAGCATGAATCTGGGTTCGGGATCTGCAATGGCTATGCCAATATGGGGTTATTATATGCAAAAGGTAACCAAAGACACGAGCTTGTTTGAGCTGGTCAATGAATTTGAAGTACCGAAACAACCGTTGAATGTAGAATTAAATTGCGATAACAATCCTGAGATTGATTCACGCAAACTTGAATTAATTGAAGAGTAAAACCTTGATCTCTAAGCTCCGGGGCAACCAATCGGCCTTAAAAGCAGTCTTCCTCACAGTAGCCCGAAACATGGTGCTATAAGTAAATTTTAAGAATTAAGTTTTGAAGATTTTTTTTACCTTGTCGGCGAATGTATAAATATATTTCCAGGATAGTTCTCCTCTTTACATGCTGCTTCACTCAATTCGCGATAGCTCAATCATGTGTACTCACTATCAGTAAACCGAATCCGGTTGTTTGTGTTAATGAACCTATATTATTTACAGCAGCTAACAGCCCATCCGGAAACGCAATTGCCTTTAAATTTGAATTTGGCGATGGTGGTACTGATTCTTCTACTTCTGCTTTTTCAACAAAAATTTATCTCTCACCCGGTACTTACAATACCAAAGTAACAGTGTATTTGTCGGGGGGTGGAACCTGTGTTGCTATTGGTCCTATCATCACTGTAAATCCTTTGCCTATTTGTAAATACGTCATTACATCGGATGATACCCTGTGTTTCCGGAATAATTTGTTATGTATAAAAGATGAAAGCTCACCGGGCGCAGCATCTGCCGCCATTACAAAGCGCATTTTTCAATTGAGTAACGGTAAAATATTTACCGAATTTGCACCCTATCCGACTACCATTTGTTACAATAATACCAACGATGTATTTGGTCATTTGTACACCATGAAAATGGAAATAACAGATGTAAACGGTTGCGTGAATTCACTGGAAAAGAAAGATTCTGTCTACCTGGCTCCTCAAACGTTGCCTCCATCGTTCCGGTTTTCAGGTTCTTTGCGCTGCAACAATACCATTGCAACATTTATCAATACTTCTCCGCTTGATTCGACCAAATACCGTTCGTGGCGTTGGAGTTTTGGCGATGGCTCGTTCAATACAACTCAGTGGTCCAATTTTAAACATACCTATACCCCACCCGGAGGAATTCCGAATTTATATACAACGGATCTTTTCGGATGCATCGATACGGCACTCAAAGTAGCATCCGATACTATTAAATTTATAATTGTTGATCCGGAATTAAGACTCGTCAAACCGGTTAAACAATGCCAGTTCGAAAACTTATTCTCATTCTATAATTTTAGCAAAAACTATGTTTCAAAAACATACACCATTACAGATGAGAACAACAAGGAAATCGTAACATACGCAGAAGATTCAATGCACTATTTTCTGCGTTGCGGTATATACAAACTTAGTATGAAGGTTACTTTTCCCGATACCAATTGCAACGTAAGGGTAGATACAATGTTGCAGGTGTATGGTCCGGTGGCCACCATGAGAAACGATACCATAAAACCCATTTCTGCCACCCAGTGTGAAGCGCACGATACTATTTATATCATTTCTCCGAATCCTTATTTATCCTGCCACTCGGGCAATACAGCTATGAAGTGGTTCTGGGATTTTAACGATGCATTTGCTCCTCCATGTACCACCGATACGAAGAACAATGTCAATGTGGGATTAAACTGCCGTTATTCGTTAGACTCAACCGATATCAAACATTACTATAGTAAAGACGGTTGTTATGCTGCAAAACTGATCATGAAGGATACGATTTTAGGTTGTGAATCCAGAGATTCTGTTTCGTTTCCGCTCAAATCTCCGGATGCCGGTTGGGATTCGACCTCCAACCCGGTTCGTAAAGGATTGTACCACGATCAACCCAGCAGATATATTTGTCCTAACACTACAGTTACTTTTTTCTTTAACGAATTGTTGCCGGAATGCGGTTACGAAAAAATCTGGATCAATTTTGATTCTGCCTGTGATGTAAATAACTGGGTAATGATGGATACAGTAAATCCAGGTCCGTCATCTGCATTTATGTATGGCTCCGTCTGCGATAGTGCTACCGGTTGGGTAACTGTAGGTGTGATCGTAAAAAACGGTCAGGATAAACTGGGTAAAGATTGCTACGATACGGCCTGGTATCATAAAATGCTGCACGTAGATGTGCTTACTTCCATTTTTGAGTTTACAACACGGCAGCGCATTGGCTGCGGACCGTATGTAGTTGATTTCAAACTTCGGGATTCCGTTCAATACAACCTGGAATATGCCTTTTGGGATTTTGATCTGAGTTCAAGTCTCATTGACGACACAGCGTACCAGATTATGAATGGTGATTCCATTGTTAAATCGCAGACTTTTACGTATCAGAAAGGTGGAATTTATACCGTATATCTTGCGCTCAAAGTGCAGCACAACGATGTAAATCCTCCGGTCAGTTGTTTTTCATCCTTTCGGGAAGATGTGTATTTGGGCATTGCAGCCGATGCAGGTGTTTTTAGTGAAAACCATTGCATCAACGATACCTTTTCGCTGTATGGTTTTTTAAACTACCGCAACAGCAGCTATCCATACTGGAACGACCCGGCACGTGAAGCAGCGAATCTCGAACGGGTTTGGTGGGATGTAGGCGACGGAAAAGGATTCTTTTATCAAGGCATACAACCAACAGTGAAATATAGTAAACCCGGTACCTACCCGATTCGCATTCTGGTGCAGGATAGTTTGGGTTGCAAGGATACCTTTTCCAGATTTGGCCCCAGCCAGGTTCCATTATCCATAACTGTGAGTCAACTGAAGGCGCTCATTGGCAGTGTTAACGGGGATCTGGTATGTGCTCCTCAAATTATTTCTTTTAAAGATTCCTCAGGTTTTGTTGACAGTTTAGGGAATATTCTTACTCCCGATCCATTTCTGATTGATAGTACCGTGTGGGATTTCGGCGACTTTACTCCTCAAAGTTTTCTCAAGTTTCCAGCCCATAATTTTTCATCAAACGGAACTTACACCATTCATTTGTTGGCAACTGCTACCGGTGTTGGATGCAGGGATACAGAAACAGTGCAAATTACTTTGACCGGTCCGCAACCTGAATTTGTGATTGTGGGAGATACACAGGGATGTGCTCCGTTTAATGTGGTATTCGACAATACTACCCTGAAGAAAGTAAAGCAATGGATCTGGAGTTTCGGTGATCCTAACTCAACGCAGAAAGTAGACAGCACCGGCAATAATTTCACCTTTACTTATACAACTCCGGGCGTTTATAATATTAAATTGTATGGCATAGATAATGTCTTCAACCCTTCAACAGGAAATACTATTCCATGTACATCGGTCTTTCCGGATACGGTAACAAATATTCCTACAAGAACAGTTTATGTCTTACCCTCCCCTCAGCTCGATCTTGTAATGACCGATACCATATGTCCTGGTCAGGAAACCACTTTCAGGGTTACGGCAGATACAATCTACTCAGGCTTTAACTGGACTTTTGGAGATGGTGGTTCTGCTACGGTGAATCGTCCGGATACGACTGCTAAACATATTTTTGCTGCAACCGGTATTTACCGGATTGAAGTTATTCCTACTGTTTCAACATCCATTAAGTGTATTGATACCGCACGCATTGATGTGCATGTACAGGATGTTCAGGCCGACTTTGATATCAACGATGCCAAATCGCCTTTGTATTATTTCACCAATAAATCCTCAGCAAATGCAACAAAATTTGTCTGGGATTTTGGACAGGAAAGTTCTTCGGAAAACACTTCAATTTTAAAAGATCCAACGCATAACTACGGTCCAAACCTGGGCGAATTCAAGGTTTGTTTAATTGCCATCTCTGAAGATGATTGTTGGGATTCAACCTGTAAAATTATCCTACGCGACACTGCTTATGTACGTATTCCGAATGTATTTACACCGGATAATAACGATGGCCTGAATGATGCCTTTGATATCGATATTCAGGGTTATACAACCTATCATCTGGCTATTTACAATCGATGGGGAGGAAAGGTATATGAATCGCGGCAAGACGGAGTAGGAAACGATGGTGTAAACTGGAATGGAAAAGAGAATAACGAAGGCATGACCTGTCCATCGGGTGTTTATTACTTCACCTTCACATACAAACTGATCACAGAAAATTCGGCGAAAACCGTTCACGGGACGGTTAGTCTGTTACGTGATGGGGAATAAATCGGTGAACGATTTTTCCTTTTAAACTCTCCACCGTATCATTGATAGCTAATTCATATCTACTAAAAGAGTAGATCACACATTATGACAAAGAATGAACGTATTTTACTGATAACACTGGCTGCGATCAATTTCACCAACATCATGGACTTTATGATCATGATGCCCTTGGGACCTCAATTGATGCGGATTTTCAATATCACACCGCAACAGTTCGGTATCATTGTTTCATCATATACATTAAGTGCAGGGATCTCAGGATTCTTTACTGCATTTATTATTGATAAGGTTGACCGCAAAAAATTTCTTCAGCTTTTATACATCGGATTTTTGATCGGAACTTTGCTCTGTGGTTTGGCTAACAGTTATCCCCTGCTTGTTGCAGCACGCGTGTTAACAGGTATCTTCGGCGGAGTTCTGGGAGCCATTATTCTGGCAATTGTAGGTGATATGATCGCATTTGAAAAAAGAGGACAAGCCATGGGAATGATCATGGCAGCATTCTCAGTTGCATCCGTGTTTGGAGTTCCATTCGGATTGTACATGGCTACCCTGCTCGATTGGCATGCACCCTTTATCTTTCTGGCCATTACTGCGCTGCCTATCAGTTACCTGATCTGGAAATTTGTACCTGATTTGCATGGGCATATCAACAACGAAAAACAAGTCAGCCCCTATCAGGTGATTGCCAATATTATTACAGATCCCAACCAGCGTAAAGCCATTACTCTCATGATCGTTTTGATGGCCGGTCACTTTTCAATCATTCCCTTTTTAAGCCCTTACATGGTTTCCAATGTTGGTTTCAGCGAAAGGGATCTGGCCTATATCTATTTATTCGGAGGTGCGTTTACAATTTTTACTTCACCGCGTGTAGGAAAGTTGTCCGATAAATATGGCAAAATAAAAGTGTACAGTTGGTTTGTAGCTTTGTGTGCCATTCCGGTTATTGTTTTAACCAATATCGGACACACACCGGTTTGGGCAGCGCTAATCGTTTCCTCTTTGTTTTTTATCTTATCGGCCGGAAGATTTATACCGGCACAAGCCATCGTTACTGCAACTGTTAAGCCCGAAAGCAGGGGAAGCTTTATGAGCATTTCATCTTCCATGCAACAGCTTACTGCAGGTGCAGCATCTTACCTGGCCGGTTTTGTGATTACAAAAGATCCGCAAACAGGCGTGTTAAGCAATTACAATCTGGTAGGAATTTTTTCGGTCCTGGCAACACTCAGTACCATCATGCTGATACGCCGCATCAAAAGTGCGACCGGAGAAACTTTTTGATCAGGCGACTCCGGTAGTTCCCCCGAAGTTCATCGGAATGGCCGGCGCTTCCTGAACCTGAATAGTACCATTCAATTCTTCGTACTTGCGAATATTGTCGCTGAGTGCTAAAGCCAAACGTTTTGCATGTTCGGGTGTCAATACAATTCTGGATTTCACTTTTGCTTTAGGTACACCCGGCATAATGCGGATGAAATCGATAACAAATTCTGAATTGGAATGGGTGATGATGGCCAGATTGGAATATACGCCTTCGGCAATTTCTTCGCTCAACTCAATATTCAGTTGATTGGGATTATTCTGATTTTCCATGGTGAAATAAATTAAGACTGACAAAAATAAAAAAGCACTCCGAAATGGAGTGCTTTTTCTTATAAATACTACAGAAAGATTAGTTTTCTACTTCTACAGCTTCTTCTTTTGAAGCCATCAGCATTTCAAACTCTTCTTTTGAACCAACTACCAGTTTTTCGTAATCACGCATACCGGTACCGGCTGGAATCAAATGCCCAACGATAACATTTTCTTTCAAGCCAAGCATATTGTCTACTTTACCTGAAATGGCTGCTTCGTTTAACACCTTGGTGGTTTCCTGGAATGACGCAGCACTCATGAAACTATGTGTTCCCAAAGAAGCTTTGGTAATACCCATAATCACCTGGCTGGAAGTAGCAGGAACTGCATCGCGCACCTGAACCAGTTTCTTGTCCTGACGTTTCAGCATCGAATTTTCATCGCGAAGCTTACGTACATGTACAATTTGTCCTGCTTTCAGGTTGGTTGAATCACCGGCATCCATCACTACTTTTTTGTCGTAGATCCAGTCGTTGGTCGTTTTGAAGTTCCATTTGTCTACTGCTTCTCCTTCGAGGAACAAGGTATCTCCGGCATCTTCCACCTCTACCTTTTGCATCATCTGACGCACGATGGTTTCAATGTGTTTGTCGTTGATTTTTACCCCTTGTAAGCGGTAAACTTCCTGGATTCCGTTCAGAATATAACGTTGAACAGCCAAAGGCCCTTCAATGCGCAGGATATCCTGTGGCGAGATTGAACCATCCGACAACGGTGAACCCGCTTTCACAAAATCATTTTCCTGAACCAGGATATGTTTGGAAAGGGATACCAGATACTTCTTGGTTTCTCCATCGCGTGAAGTAATAACAACCTCACGATTACCCCGTTTGATTCCACCAAAGCTCACAACACCGTCGATTTCGGTAACCACAGCCGGATTGGAAGGGTTACGTGCTTCAAACAATTCTGTTACGCGTGGCAGACCACCGGTGATATCGCGTGTTTTTCCAACCACACGTGGAATTTTCACCATGATCTGACCGGCAATGATTTCGTCCTTGTCTTCAATGATGATATGTGAACCTACCGGAATATTGTATTCTTTCAGTCCGCTACCTTTTTTATCGGTTACGAGGATAGAAGGAATCTTGGTTTTGTCTTTCGACTCAATGATTACTTTTTCCTTGTGTCCGGTTTGTTCATCGGATTCTTCTTTGAAGGTGATGTTCTCAATGATGTTTTCGAACTTCACTTTACCTCCATATTCCGAAATGATTACCGCATTGTATGGATCCCATGTACAGATCAAATCGCCTTTGGCAACCTTCTGTCCGTTTCTTACCATGAGATGTGCACCATAAGGTATGTTTACGGTAATGATGATCTGACGACTTACTTCATCCAGAATACGGATTTCGCCCTGACGACCTAACACCACATGCACCTTACCTTCTTCGGTGTTCATCTCCGTAGTACGGATTTCTTCGAAATCCAATATACCGGCAAACTTGGCACCCATTTTCGATTCAGCAGCAATGTTTGATGCAGTACCACCCACGTGGAAGGTACGCAGGGTTAACTGTGTACCCGGCTCACCGATGGATTGTGCAGCAATTACACCAACCGCTTCACCGCGTTGTACCACACGTCCGCTGGCCAGGTTACGGCCATAACATTTCGAGCAGGTACCCAAACGGGTTTCGCAAGTCAATACCGAACGGATTTCAACGATTTCAATTGGAGATGCGTCAATTCTGGTCGCAACATCTTCACTGATTTCTTCGCCTGATTTGCAATATAATTCTCCCGAAAGCGGATCGTAAATATCGTGAACACTGGTACGTCCGAGTATACGTTCGTACAACGTTTCCACGATCTCTTCGTTGTCTTTCAATGCCGAGATTGGAATTCCACGCAGGGTTCCGCAATCTTCTTCATTAACTACCACATCCTGGGCCACATCGTGTAACCTACGGGTGAGGTAACCTGCATCCGCTGTTTTCAACGCTGTATCCGCCAAACCTTTACGCGCACCGTGTGTAGAAATAAAGTATTCGATAACCGACAATCCTTCTTTGAAGTTGGAAAGAATCGGATTCTCGATGATTTCTCCGGTTCCACCCGATAAATTTTTCTGTGGTTTAGCCATCAGACCACGCATACCGCCTAACTGACGAATTTGTTCTTTCGAACCACGCGCTCCTGAATCCAACATCATATAAATCGGATTGAATCCTTGTTGATCTTCTTTCAGCTGTTTCAACAAGGTATCGGCCAAACGTGAGTTGATACGGGTCCAGATATCGATTACCTGATTGTAACGCTCGTTGTTGGTAATAAAACCGTTGTTGTAGTTGCTCCAGATATCATCCACTTCAGCCATGGCTTCCTTCACAAATTTCTCTTTCTCGGCCGGAATCATTACATACGACAGGTTAAACGACAATCCGCCTTTGAAAGCGTAATGGTAACCCAGGTATTTGATATCGTCGAGGAATTTTGCGCACTTATCCATGCCGCATTCCTTGATTACACTGCCGATAATATCACGCAGGTTTTTCTTGGTCAGCAATTCATTGATATAACCATATTCTACCGGAACTACCTGATTGAACAGGATACGTCCCATGGATGTTTCGATGATTTTTTTCACTAGCACACCATCTTCCTTGATGCTTACTTTTACTTTCACATGTGCGTGCAGATCAACGCGTTTTTCATTGAAAGCAATGATGGCTTCTTCGGAAGAGTAAAACGTTAAACCTTCACCTTTTACAAAGTGTTCTTTAACGGATCTTCTTTCTTTGGTGATATAGTACAATCCCAATACCATGTCCTGAGATGGAACCGCTATTGGCGCCCCGTTTGCAGGGTTCAGAATATTGTGAGAGGCCAGCATCAGCATTTGGGCTTCCAGGATTGCGGCATTTCCGAGTGGAACATGCACAGCCATCTGGTCACCATCAAAATCCGCGTTAAATCCTGTACATACCAATGGATGCAGCTGGATGGCTTTTCCTTCTACCAGTTTTGGCTGGAATGCCTGAATACCCAAACGATGGAGCGTTGGAGCACGGTTCAGCAATACCGGATGACCTTTCAGAATGTTTTCCAGGATATCCCAGATCACCGATTCTTTACGGTCTACCAGTTTCTTAGCCGATTTTACCGTTTTAACGATTCCACGTTCCAACAGTTTACGAATGATAAACGGTTTGAACAATTCGGCTGCCATATTTTTAGGAATACCGCATTCGTGCAATTTCAGATTTGGTCCTACCACAATTACTGAACGGCCTGAATAATCGACACGTTTACCCAACAAATTCTGGCGGAAACGTCCCTGCTTTCCTTTGAGCATATCGCTCAGGGATTTCAATGGACGGTTACCTTCAGTTTTAACGGCGCTTACGCGACGTGTATTGTCAAACAAAGAATCGACTGCTTCCTGCAACATCCGTTTTTCGTTACGCAAAATCACTTCCGGTGCTTTGATTTCAACCAGACGTTTCAAGCGATTGTTACGGATGATTACACGACGATACAGATCATTCAAATCCGATGTTGCAAAACGGCCACCTTCCAATGGAACGAGTGGACGCAATTCAGGTGGTATTACCGGTAATATTTTTACGACCATCCATTCCGGACGGTTTTCACCGTGAACCTGTGAAGCACGGAATCCTTCAACCACTTTCAGGCGCTTCAATGCTTCCTGTTTACGTTGCTGAGATGTTTCTGTACTGGCTTTCAGGCGCAGGTCGTAAGATAAAGTATCGAGGTTAATGCGCGACAATAAGAACCACAATGCTTCACCACCCATTTTGGCGATGAATTTGTTCGGATCGCTATCGTCGAGGTGTTGGTTTTCCTTTGGCAAAGAATCCAGGATATCCAGGTATTCTTCTTCCGTCAACAAATCGAGGTTTTGTACACCATCGGCATTTTTTATACCCGGCTGACAAACAATATAGCGTTCGTAATAAACAACCATATCGAGTTTCTTGGATGGAACACCCAACAAATAACCAATCTTGTTTGGAAGGGAGCGGAAGTACCAGATATGCGCAACCGGAACAATCAGGTTGATATGTCCGATCCGTTCGCGACGCACTTTTTTCTCTGTAACTTCTACACCGCAACGATCGCACACGATTCCTTTGTAGCGGATACGTTTGTACTTTCCGCAATGGCATTCGTAATCCTTGATCGGACCAAAAATCCTTTCGCAGAAAAGCCCACCCATTTCCGGTTTAAACGAACGGTAATTGATCGTTTCGGGTTTGGTCACTTCACCATGCGATTTTTGCAGGATTGATTCCGGTGAGGCAAGCCCGATACGGATCTTGGTAAAATTGCTTTTTAATTTTATATCTTTTTTCGAGTGCATGTGTGTGATTTTTATTCCAGTGTTAATTCCAAACCTAAACCTCTTAATTCGTGAACCAATACATTGAACGACTCAGGAATACCCGGTTGTGGCAGGTTATCTCCCTTAACAATCGCTTCATATGTTTTGGCACGGCCAACGATATCATCCGACTTAATGGTGAGAATTTCCTGAAGGATATTGGCAGCACCAAATGCTTCCAATGCCCAAACTTCCATTTCACCAAAACGCTGACCACCAAACTGAGCTTTACCACCCAACGGTTGCTGGGTAATGAGCGAGTATGGTCCGATTGAACGGGCATGCATCTTATCGTCAACCATGTGACCGAGTTTCAGCATATAAATCACTCCAACGGTTACCGGTTGGTCGAAAGGTTCGCCGCTTAATCCGTCGTATAATTGAGTTTTTCCATATTCCGGAATTCCTGCTTTTTTGCAGTATTCAACTACTTCTTCTTCGCTGGCTCCGTCAAAAATCGGAGTAGCAAATTTTAAGCCCAGTTCTTTTCCGGCCCATCCTAACACGGTTTCGTAGATCTGACCCAAATTCATACGCGATGGTACACCCAATGGATTCAACACGATATCTACCGGCGTTCCGTCTTCCTGGAATGGAAGATCTTCTTCGCGTACGATACGTGCTACAATACCTTTGTTACCGTGACGACCCGCCATCTTATCTCCCACTTTCAGTTTACGCTTGTTGGCGATATACACTTTAGCCAGTTTTAAAATACCGGTTGGCAGTTCATCTCCTACTGTGATAGCGTATTCTTTGCGGCGGAAATTGGCGATTTCCTGATTCAAACGATTTTTGTAGTTCGATAAAATCTGACGTACCAGTTCGTTTTTATCAGCATCCGTTGTCCAGTTGTTGGCATTGATATGGTCGTAATCCATATCGTTCAGGTTTTTCAACGCAAACTTGGTTCCTTTCGGAATCAACTCTTCGTTGTAAACATTAAATACTCCCTGCGATGTTTTTCCGGAAAGTACACTGAACAATTTCTCAGCCAATTGGGATTTAATCACCTTAACGCTCTTTTCATGCTCTTCGAGCAATTTGGCGATCTTGGTTTTATCTTCAGCTTTAGCTGCTTTTTCCTTCTTACTACGGGCAAACAATTTTTTGTCGATTACCACACCGGATGACGATGGAGGTGCTTTCAACGAAGCATCTTTTACATCACCTGCTTTGTCGCCAAAGATGGCACGCAATAATTTTTCTTCCGGCGAAGGTTCAGTTTCTCCTTTTGGTGTGATTTTACCAATCAGGATATCGCCTTCACCTACTTCGCAACCCACGCGGATCAATCCGTTTTCGTCGAGGTTACGTGTAGCATCTTCGCTCACATTTGGAATATCGTTGGTCAGTTCTTCTTCACCACGCTTGGTGTCGCGAACTTCCAGTTCGTATTCAGTAACATGAATAGAAGTGAAGATATCTTCTTTGGCCACTTTTTCGGAGATCACAATCGCATCCTCAAAGTTGAAACCTTGCCATGGCATGAAAGCCACTTTCAGGTTTCGGCCCAAAGCCAGTTCTCCTCCTTCAGTTCCGTAACCTTCGCACAGTACCTGTCCTTTTTCAACGGCATCACCTCTGTTTACAATTGGCTTGAGGTTGATACAGGTATTTTGATTGGTACGGCGGAATTTAATCAGGTTATAGGTTTTAGTATCGGTTCCGAAACTTACCAGTTTATCGGTTTCGTTTTGCTCGTAACGGATAACAATTTTAGTAGCATCTACATAATCAACCACTCCTTTGCCTTCAGCTACAACCAGAGTACGCGAATCGCGGGCAATTTTGCCTTCGAGTCCTGTACCAACGATAGGAGCTTGCGGGCGAAGTAATGGCACTGCCTGACGCTGCATGTTGGAACCCATCAATGCACGGTTTGCATCGTTGTGTTCGAGGAACGGAATCATAGATGCTGCAATGGAAACAATTTGATTCGGAGCTACGTCCATGAAATCAATTTTTTCCGGTTCCAACATCGGGAAGTCACCCTCGAAACGGGCCTTTATTTTATCGTCTTTAAAGTTTCCTTTTTCGTCGTAAACGGCGTTGGATTGTGCGATGGTTTTTCCATCCTCATCTTCAGCACTCAGGTAAGTAACCGGAGTTCCAACCATTACTTTGCCATTGTCTACCTTTAAGTAAGGTGTTTCAATGAAGCCCATGCCATTGATTTTGGCGTGAACGCAAAGGGAGGAAATCAAACCGATATTCGGACCTTCAGGTGTTTCGATGGTACAAAGGCGACCGTAGTGTGTATAATGCACGTCACGCACCTCAAATCCTGCTCTTTCGCGGGAAAGACCACCGGGACCGAGCGCCGACATACGGCGTTTGTGTGTGATTTCTGCCAATGGATTGGTTTGATCCATGAACTGTGATAACTGATTCGTTCCGAAGAATGAATTGATTACCGATGACAGCGTTTTTGCATTGATCAGATCAGCCGGAGTAAATACTTCGTTGTCGCGGATATTCATCCGTTCGCGAATGGTACGGGCCATACGGGCCAGACCTACTCCAAACTGAGAATAAAGTTGTTCACCAACAGTACGTACACGACGATTACTCAAGTGATCAATATCATCCACGTCTGCACGCGAATTCGACAATTCAATGAGGTATTTAATGATCGCAACGATATCGTCTTTGGTCAATACGCGTACTTCGCTGGAAACATTACGCTCCAGTTTACGGTTGATCCGGTAACGGCCTACTTCACCCAGATCGTAACGTTTGTCGGAGAAGAAGAGCTTATCAATAACCCCTTTGGCAGTTTCTTCATCCGGTGGATCTGCGTTACGCAACTGGCGGTAGATATGCTCGTGGGCCTCTTTACCGGTATTGGCTGTATCCTTTTGTAAGGTATTCAAAATGATAGCAAAATCATTCTGGCTGGATTCGTTTTTATGCAGCAGGATGGTTTTAACATCCGCTTCCACGATCAGGTCGATATGCTCATCTTCAAGCACGGTATCGCGCTCAATGATCACTTCGTTCCGTTCGATGGAAACTACCTCACCGGTATCCTCATCTACAAAATCCTCAACCCAAGTTTTGAGCACCCGGGCTGCCAGCTTGCGGCTAACTACTTTTTTCAGTCCTGATTTGCTTACTTTAATTTCTTCAGCAAGGTCGAACAGGTTCAGAATTTCTTTATCTGTTTCGTATCCTATAGCACGCAGCAACGTGGTAACCGGGAATTTCTTCTTACGGTCGATATACGCATACATCACGTTGTTTACGTCTGTGGCAAACTCAATCCATGATCCTTTGAAAGGAATTACACGGGCCGAGTACAGTTTGGTACCATTGGTATGGTACGACTGGCCAAAGAACACACCCGGTGAACGATGTAATTGAGAAACAATAACCCTTTCAGCTCCATTGATACAAAATGTACCGCTGGGAGTCATGTACGGAATAGTTCCCAAATAAACATCCTGCACGATGGTTTGGAAATCTTCGTGCTCGGGATCGTTACAGGATAATTTTAATTTTGCTTTAAGCGGTACACTGTAGGTTAATCCTCTTTCGATACATTCATCGATGGAGTAACGCGGTGGATCCACGAAATAATCGAGGAACTCCAGCACGAAAATATTTCGTGTGTCGCTGATTGGAAAGTTTTCCTGAAACACCTTGTACAAGCCTTCGTTTTCGCGGCTTTCCGAGGTGGTGTCGAGTTGGAAAAACTCTTTAAAGGACTCGATCTGAACATCCAGAAAATCCGGATAGTCTAACACTTTTTTTACAGAGGAGAAATTGATACGCTCGTCTGTGTTTATGTTCTTTTTAGCCAAGATATAATTGTTTAATGATTTTGACTTGAACTTTTATATTCAAAAACACCTGCAACCAGGTGCGTTATGGCTCCACCCAAAAGGGAAAATACCATGATATACATAAATAGAAAATTGACCCTCGGTAAAACCGGGGTCAAATTTCTATGTTTGGAGTTAAGTAAATTACTTAACCTCAATCTCTGCTCCTGCCTCAGTAAGCTTCGCTTTCAGGTCTTCTGCAGTGGCTTTGTCTACACCTTCTTTGATTGGTTTCGGAGCTCCGTCTACCAATTCTTTAGCTTCTTTCAGTCCAAGACCGGTCAAATCTTTTACGATTTTAACCACATTCAGTTTCTGAGCACCGGCGCTTTTCAGAATAACATCAAACGATGTTTTTTCTTCAGCTGCTGCTGCACCACCTGCTGCAGGTGCTGCTGCTACTGCAACTGCTGCTGCTGCGGGTTCGATTCCGTATTCGTCTTTCAGAATTTTCGCTAATTCATTTACATCTTTTACTGACAAGCTAACCAGTTGTTCAGCAAACGCTTTTAAATCTGCCATTGTTTTAGGGTTTTAATTGTTATTGTTATTGTTTATTTATTTGATTATTCAGGTTTTTCACTGAGGGTTTTTACGATTCCCGACAGTTTGTTTCCACTGCTTTGCAGCGCGGAAATAACATTCTGAGCAGGTGATTGTAATAATCCGATGATTTCACCAATGAGTTCGTTTTTCGATTTCAGTGCTACCAGTGCATCGAGTTGATTGTCGCCGATAAAAATATCGGTGTCGATGTAGGCGCCCTTGAGATACGGCTTATCTGATTCTTTGCCTTTACCATTGCCATCCTTGCGGAAGTTTTTGATAATTTTAGCCGGCGATTTGCTGTCCTCGGCGAACAACAAAGCGGTATTTCCTTTGAGGGTATCCGCCAACGCTCCGAAATCTTTTTCGGTACGCTCGATGGCTTTTTCGATCAGGGTGTTTTTAGCCACTTCCATCACGATTCCGTCTTTAAAGAATGCTCTTCTCAGTTCACTGGTTTTCTTTGCATTTAATTTCGATACATCCGTTACATAGATGAATTTGTACTCATTCAGCTTCTGAGTGAGTTGCTCGATAATTGCTCCTTTTTCTACTTTATTCATAGCTGATTGAATTAAACGCCCGGAACAGATTTAGTGTCAACTGCAATACCGGGGCTCATGGTACTTGAAATACTGATTCCTCTCAGGTAGGTACCTTTGGCGGATGAAGGTTTCAACTTCATGATGGTTTGAATCAATTCCACCGCATTGTCGTAAAGTTTCTCAGGGGCGAATGATGCCTTACCAATAGAGGTATGGATTGCGCCTTCTTTATCCACTTTAAAATCAATTTTACCGGCTTTTACTTCTCTTACTACTTTGCCGATTTCAAGGGTAACAGTACCCGATTTCGGATTTGGCATGAGGTTACGGGGACCCAGGATTTTTCCTAATTTCCCCAATTTAGCCATTACGTTAGGCTGAGTTACGATAATGTCTACATCGGTCCATCCTTTTGAGATTTTTTCGATGTATTCGTCTAATCCTACGTAATCAGCACCGGCTTCCTGTGCTTCTGCAACTTTCTCCGGAGTTACCAGGGCAAGTACTTTTACGTCTTTACCTGTTCCGTGCGGGAGGGATACAACACCACGAACCATTTGATTGGCCTTCTTTGGATCAACACCCAAACGGATATCGATATCAACAGAAGAATCAAATTTCGTATATGAAATTTCCTTCACCAGCTTAGAAGCTTCAGTCAGAGCATAATGCTTGGAAGCATCCACTTTGCCGATCACTGCTTTTCTTTTCTTTGTTATTCTGGTCATTGTGTAGTTATTTTAATTTTTCACTTCAAATGGGGCATCACCCGTAACAGTGATTCCCATGCTCCGTGCAGATCCGGCTACCATTTTCATAGCTGATTCTACTTTAAAGCAATTCATATCCTGCATTTTGTCTTCAGCGATCTTGCGAACCTGATCCCAGGTAACTGAACCGGCCTTTTTACGGTTTGATTCAGAAGAACCTTTTTGTGCTTTTGCAGCTTCCAGCAGTTGAGAAGCAACCGGTGGGGTTTTGATAACGAAATCGAACGATTTATCGCTGTATACCGAAATCACAACAGGCAGGATCTTCCCGCCTTTGTCCTGGGTACGGGCATTGAACTGCTTGCAGAACTCCATGATGTTCACTCCTTTCGAACCCAGCGCAGGACCGATTGGAGGGGCAGGATTAGCTGCTCCGCCCTTGATTTGTAGTTTAATAAACCCTGTTAATTCTTTAGCCATAACACTTCTTATTTGTGCTCCGCAACACGGAGCTATTTTACTTATTTATTAACTTTCCTTTTCAACCTGCATGAAGTTCAGTTCAAGCGGAGTTCTCCGTCCGAAAATCTTAACCATCACTTTCAGTTTCTTTTTATCTTCCATTACCTCTTCGATCACACCGCTGAATCCGCTGAATGGACCATCAATTACTTTCACCGGTTCGTTTAAGATGAATGGTTCATCCATGGTTTCTCCGTGTTCGCTGATTTCATCCACATTGCCTAAGATGCGACTTACTTCCGATTGACGTAACGGTGTTGGCATTTGTTTTCCTCCCAAAAAGCCAACGACACCATTTACTGAATCAATAATATGCGGTACTTCTCCCAGTAATTCTGCCTGCACCAGAATATATCCCGGCAGGTAGTTTTTTTCTTTGGTCGTTTTTTTACCGTTTTTGATCTGATATACCTTTTCGGTAGGGATCAGAATCTGTGGAACATGCTTCAGCAAGCCGGCTCTTTCCAGTTCCGATTCGATCTGCGCCTTTACCTTCTTTTCCTGTCCGGTAATTGCGCGAACCACGTACCATTTAAATTGATCCTGTGTCAAATTCATTGCTTTAAATATTAGCTTTGGAACAATTGGTAAAAGAACCCAAGTGAACCACTGCTGACGATATCAATAACGTAAATGACCATGGCGATCAGTAAGGAAGCAATCATCACAATGATGGTGCTTTCCTGCAGATCTTCCCAGGTTGGCCAGGTTACCTTATTAACCAGCTCATCCGTAGACAGCTTAATATACTCTTTAATTTTATTCATTGCTTTGGCAATTGCACGAGTGGAGAGATTCGAACTCCCATCAACGGTTTTGGAGACCGCTATTCTACCCTTGAACTACACTCGTAGGGTTATTTCCTGTTTTCATTTCTTCTCTCCTCTCCTCTCCTCTCCTCTCCCTCATCCTCATCCTCTTCCTCTCCCTCTAAACCTTAGCATCAGCAAAGGTTTCAATCAATCAACTTTATTAGACACTAAATGTTGGATAACCCGGGGTTACCCAACATTCAATGCTAATGAAAAATGATTATTCTAATATTTCAGTTACCTGACCGGCACCTACTGTACGACCACCTTCACGGATCGCGAAGCGGAGGTTTTTCTCCATTGCGATTGGGGCAATCAGTTGTACAGTGATGGTTACGTTATCACCAGGCATTACCATTTCCATTCCTTCAGGCAACACTACCTCACCGGTAACGTCTGTAGTACGGAAATAGAATTGTGGACGATATTTGTTGAAGAACGGAGTGTGGCGACCACCTTCGTCTTTCGACAATACGTAAATTTCAGCTTTGAATTTTGTATGTGGAGTAACAGATGCAGGTTTGCAAATAACCATACCGCGACGGATTTGGTCTTTGTCGATACCACGCAGCAACAAACCAACGTTGTCACCAGCTTCACCACGATCCAGAATCTTACGGAACATTTCTACTCCGGTAACAACTGAAGTCAGTTTCTCAGCACCTAATCCGATGATTTCAACACCTTCGTTGGAGTTTACTACACCACGCTCAATACGACCGGTAGCAACAGTACCACGACCGGTAATAGAGAATACGTCTTCAACAGGCATCAGGAACGGCAGATCAACTGCACGTGGAGGAACAGGGATATAAGTATCCACAGCGTTCATCAATTCCATGATTTTTTCAACCCATTTAGCTTCTCCGTTCAATCCACCTAATGCAGATCCGCGGATAATAGGAATTTCGTTTCCAGGGAATTCGTATTTGCTCAACAAATCACGGATTTCCATTTCTACGATTTCCAACAATTCTTCGTCGTCAACCATGTCCACTTTGTTCATGAACACTACAATACGAGGTACACCAACCTGACGAGCCAACAGGATATGTTCACGGGTTTGTGGCATTGGTCCGTCTGTTGCTGCTACTACCAGGATAGCTCCATCCATCTGGGCAGCACCTGTAACCATGTTTTTAACATAGTCAGCGTGACCCGGACAATCTACGTGAGCGTAGTGACGGTTTGCGGTTTGGTATTCAACGTGAGCGGTGTTGATGGTAATACCGCGTTCTTTTTCTTCAGGAGCTGAGTCGATTGAATCGAAAGAACGGGCTTCTGATAAACCGGCATCAGCCAATACTTTGGTGATAGCAGCTGTCAGAGTAGTTTTACCGTGGTCTACGTGACCGATAGTACCGATATTAACGTGCGGTTTACTGCGGTCGAATTTTTCTTTTGCCATAGTAGTTTGTGTTTATGTTATTGTTTATTTATTTTAAGTTTCTCTTTCAATTTTGCTGAAAGTTTTGATTGCCATTGGCTTCTCTTAACGTTCAACTTTGCATCCGTTGTAAAAATTCATGGCTTTGTAAACACCCTGAACCTTCAACTTCCTGAGCCGTTGATGGGAATTGAACCCGCGACCTCTTCCTTACCAAGGAAGTGCTCTACCACTGAGCTACAACGGCTAATAATCCAATCAACAGCACCACTTCCTTTTGCTCTCTCGAGCGGGAGACGAGGCTTCTCGTTTTTAAGAACGAGACGACCTACAGCTTCCTCTCAATTTCACTTTGCTCTCTCGAGCGGGAGACGAGGCTTCTCGTTTTTAAGAACGAGA
>JBAYIE010000025.1:0-58061 GCA_041665785.1 Bacteroidia bacterium
AATGATGGACCATTTCATCCCTTTCAGACCGGACTCATTTACAAAATTTATAACCAGACGCTTTATATAGCAACCCTGAACGGAAGCGTGCTGTTATCCGAAGTGTATGATGAACTGGGTAACTCCATCCTGGAAACGCTGTCAACAGGAGACCGTTTTTACACTCCAAACGAATGGATTGAAAAGGGATTAACCGATAAAATTCAATATTAATATCATGGCTTATCAAAAATTTGTTGAGAGTACTTCTATCTACCTGAGAGAAGTACGCGAGTCGGATGTAAACGATCATTATTACAACTGGTTGAATGATCCGGAGATCAATCAATTTCTCGAGACCCGATATGTTCCGCGTTCGCTGGAGAATATCCGGGCTTTTGTAAAAAGCATGGATGGCAACTCCCATGAGGTTTTTTTGGCCATTTGCGATAAGGCCACCGACAAACATATCGGCAATATTAAACTGGGTCCCATCAACTGGATTCATCGCTATGCCGATATCAGCCTGTTGGTGGGCGATAAGAGTTATTGGGGTAAAGGCATTGCCACCGAAGCCATACGCCTCGTAACCGAATTTGCATTTTACCGCCTCAACCTGCATAAAGTAAAAGCAGGATGTTATGCAGAAAACGTTGGATCGAAAAAAGCATTCGAAAAGGTGGGGTTTGTATTGGAAGGTGTCATGAAAAAGCAATGGATCCTGAATGGAGAGTTTCAGGATCAATTATACCTGGGTTTGTGTGTGGAAGATTATAAGCGTTGAGTGAATACATGAGCAGTACTTATAAAATAATTACACGGGAAGATTCCCATTTTGCTGACCAATGGAATCGTTTTCTACAGGAAAACACCAATACCAGTCCTTTTTATTCGCTCATTTGGATGGATTACCAGCGTCATTATTCCGAAGATCGATTTATAAAAGATCTGAGTTTTATTTTGGTGGGGCAGGATCAAACGCCATTGTGCATCTGTCCTTTATATCTGGAAAATTACCAGGGTATATTGCGCTTTGCTTACCGCGGTGAATTTTTGGAAAGTTTACGCACGCCCCTGATCAATAACCGCATTCAACGCAAAGTGGCTAAATCGGTAGAAGAAGAGGCATTTGCATACATTGAACAACTGGCCGCTCACCATCAAATTGCCAAAATCAATTTTCTCATTGATCCTTTATGTGCCGTTTATGAAGATGAAAATTTCAATTACCTGACCCGTTATGGGTATATCGATGCCTCTATCAGCAGTCAATTGATCCATCTCACCAAAAGCAGAGAAGACCTTTGGATGGAATTACGAAAGTCATACAAAGCACTCATCAATAAAGGAGAAAAAACCTATGAAGTAGTAATCATGGATAGCAAAAATCCTGATTTCGAATTTCATGAAACATACCGGAAACTGCATTTCAAGGCAGCTGGTCGCGTTACCCGTCCGCTCGAGACATTCAACCTGCAATTCGAAATGCTGAAGCGTGATGAATCCATGTTACTGGGTGTTAAACACAACGATCAGTTTGTGAGTTGTTCTTATTTCGTGCACAACAGTCGATCTGCTTATTATTCTTCAGAAGCGGACGATCCGGATGTTCAGGTTCCTGTAACTTACGGACCATTGAGCCAATGGAGCGCCATTGAATATTACAAAAACAGGGGACTGGAATACATGGAACTGGATAATCAGCAGTTTGGACCTCAGGTTTTTGATCACCCATCAAATAAGGATCTTTCTATTTCCATGTTCAAACGGGGATTTGGAGGTAAGACTATCCCCTTATTCAGGGGAATAAAATATTACGATAAACAACTTATGGAAAAGGAGTTGACAGAAAATATGAATCAGTTAATACAAGAATTGAAGCATGATCAATAATCAATCAAAAATGATTCTGGTAACGGGATTGGCCCGAAGCGGCACCACCTTATTATCCGAATGCCTCGATCATCATCCCAAGTTGATGTGTATAGCAGATCCCATGAATGAATTCTTTAAGGGATTTATGCGCTATGCCTATCTGAAGGTTGAAGGTGAGCGCAAAAGTGTAGGATATCCCATCGATAACTTTTTCTTTTCCGGAAGTCAGAAAGTAAATGCATTTATTGATTCGAAGGATCTAAATCACCCCATTCCCGAATACCTGAAAACGGAAATACTCGAACGGATTGCAGAACGCGACGGTGAATACTGTCCTGAAATAATAGAGCCGGTTAAGCTTTGTAAAGCCACTAATTTTGAGGATTTGTTTATAGAGATCCTGCAATTGTTATTCGATACCTATGGAGATCCGGGAACAGAATGTTACGGCGTTAAAACAGCCTGGTGCGAACAACTGCTCAAACCGCTTTCACGCTCATTTCCGAACATGTCTTTTGTAAATATTGTGCGTGATCCGCGTGCTGTAATAGCCTCCAATTATCAGGCAGATGGATCCCGTTTTCCCTTGTTTCTGAATATCCGCGACTGGCGCAAATCCGTTTATTATAACTGGAAATACCAATTTGACGATGCCGAATTAAAAGATCGTTTTATAGGAGTGAGGTATGAAGATTTGGTTGCACAGCCTGAACAGGTTTTAAAGGCGGTCACTGATATGATAGGAGTAGCGTATAGCGAGGAGATGACCGGCAAAGGGTTCAAAAAACCCAATTCAAGTTATCAGGTGGAGAGCAATACTACAGGAATCAGCAAAGGTTCGAAAGACAAATGGAAAGTGGTTTTGCCTCAGGGGGTAATTTTACAAACAGAAGTGTATTGCGGACGTGAAATGAAACTTCTGAACTATCCGAATGCATTCCCTGAAATTGCGTACGATGCAGATAGTTTGCTGGCATTAGAAGACATTCGTTTTGAATCGATGTCGGGTTGGTGCCAGGATCTTGTGCAGGGTAAAGAGTATTACGAAGGCGTCTGGAAAAAAAACAATGTGTATCTGGAAATGATTCGTTTAAACTTATTGAATGATACCCTTGAAAACAATAATCCGGGAATGCTGACAGCGTTTTTCTACCAGCAAAATTATTATCAGTGGTTACGTTCTGCAAATGAAATGCAGCCTGGCCAATGAGTTTTTTTAACATTTAATTTCCCTATTTGTAATATATGGGTCAACCCCGATTTCTGATAACCACTGCCGACGAACGTACCTGGAAAAAAAACGAACCCGTTCTCTTTCTGGGAGAATGGTGCAAGATTTACCGTCGCACCGAAGCCTGGAAGGACATGGATTTTAAGGTGGCTGCTCCTTATGGTTTAGAAAAAGATATCAAAGAGCACGACCGCTTGCTCATCCAATCAACCGGATTGCAATTATTGAAAGAAGTGACTGTTGCTTTAAATGCATTTCACAATACCAACCATTCAGAGCGTTATTGGAATATTGTATTGGGACATTGGTTGCAAAGATTTGTGAGTGTTGCATGTAACCGGTATTTCTGCCTCGAAAAAGTCTATCGGGAAAATGAAATCAATGGCACATACATATTCAACAAACCTGAATACACGCTGGCTACAAATACTTCGGTGGATTTTCAATGGGCATTGTACGATAATGTATGGAATCATACATTTTATGCCCGCATATTGAAATTCTGGAATGTTGAACAATTCACATCGCTTACTTTAAACGAAGAGGAGTCAGTTGGGTTTAAAATTGAAAACCATCATTTACCGGATATTTCGCTTAAACATAAAATCCTGACACTTTGGAGTCGATTTTGTGAGAAATTGGTGAGAAAACGGGATGCCTTAATCATAAACAGTTATCTTCCTTTTTCTCAAGCATTAAAACTTCAATTGAGTCTTTTTCAGTTTCCCGGCTTCTGGTCTCACTATCCGGTTTCGTATTATCCCGTGAATAAATCAGCAAGGAAACAATTTACTCTGAAAGTCGAAAAGCTAACCGGTTTTGATCGTTTTGTGCGTGAACTTTTACCGGAAGCAATGCCAACGTGCTATTTAGAAGGTTACAAAGACCTGGTTCAGAAATCAGAACAGTTGCCATGGCCATTTGAACCAAAGTTTATTTTCACTTCTAATAATTTTGATACGGACGAACAATTTAAAATTTGGGCCGCCGAGAAAGTGGTGAAGGGAGCCAAATACCACATCGGACAACATGGTAACCTTTATGGAACATGGCGTTATCATAGTTCTGACATTCCTGAATTTGCAACACCGGATTCTTTTATTACCTGGGGTTGGACTAATGATGATCCAAAGGTTAAACCGGCATTTATTTTCCGGACAATGGATAAAATGCCAATGAAACAAATCACCGGGGAGAAATTATTACTGATCGAACGTTGTATATATAATCGCCTGGCAACTTACGACCGATATGTAAATCATGGTATTTATCAGGAAGAACAATTTCGTTTTGTCAACGCATTAAACAATAATGTTCAACAAGAACTACATGTAAGATTATCTATGCACAAACTTGGAAATTTACAATGGTCGGATGAACAACGATGGAAGGACTATAATCCAGAATTGCAATTAGATAAAGGATCAACACCATTGTGGAATTTAATTGATAAAAGTAAACTGGTTGTTCATTCGTATGATTCTACAGGATTACTGGAAACACTTTCACTGAATATTCCCACCATGGCCTTTTGGTATGAATTATACGATGAAATCGTTGAAGAAGCTCAACCCTATTACAAAATGTTAGAAGAAGCCGGAATCATTGCTTCAACTCCTGAGATTGCTGCTGAAAGAATCAATGCACATTGGGACGACATGGGAGCCTGGTGGTATAGCGATAAAGTGCAGCAGGCCCGTAAAAGATTTTGCGATAAGTATGCCCGGCATGTAGATAACCCGATTCAAACTTTAAAAACAATATTAACCGGTGGCTGAAATTGTAAAAACTGATACGCAAACACTTTTAAGCATCGCCCTCAAAGCGGCTGTTGATGCCGGAAAAGCCATACTGAAGATTTATCAGCAGGATTTTGAAGTTGAATTCAAAAGCGATGAATCACCGTTAACGATTGCTGATACAAGATCCAACCAGGTAATAATGGAATACCTGATTAAAACCGGGATCCCTATTATCAGCGAAGAAAATAAAGAAATCAGTTTTGCGCTTCGTAAAACCTGGGATTCCTTTTGGTTGGTTGATCCCCTCGATGGAACTAAAGAATTTGTTAAACGAAACGGAGAGTTTACGGTTAATATAGCCCTGATCCATCAGGAAAGTCCTGTTGCAGGGGTGATTTTTGTTCCCTGTACCCGTGAATTGTATTACGGCGATGTGCAGGAAGGGAAGGCGAGTAAAATTGTGCTCAATGCACATTTAGACCTTCCTGAAAATTTGTTTGAAGCAGCCACACTAATTCAACCCATGCTAAGAACCAAAGGACAGATACGGGTGGTGGGCAGCCGCTCTCATATGAGTGAAGAAACCACAACTTATATCGAAAATCTTAAAAAGTTTTACGACCACATCGAAATTGTTTCCAAGGGAAGTTCCCTGAAGTTTTGTCTGGTAGCTGAAGGAATTGCTGATATCTACCCCCGTTTTGGACCTACCATGGAATGGGACACAGCAGCCGGTCAGGCCATTTGTGAAGCAGTAGGGCTGAAAGTAAATTCCTGTGATACTCTGAAATCCTTAACCTATAACAAACGCAACTTGTTAAACAGCTACTTCATCGTTGAATAATTTGAAAGATAAAAGCCACATACGTCACATTTCCAAAGCAGTTTCATGGCGCTTATTGGGTACCATTGATACCATCCTGATTTCCTATTGGATTACAGGTGATCCGATGTTGGGATTGAAAATCGGGTTTTCGGAAATCCTCACCAAGATGGTGCTGTATTATTTTCACGAACGGATCTGGTTTAAGATAAAAATTGAAAAAAGCAGGGTTCGTCATTTTATCAAGGCATTTACCTGGCGATTTGTAGGGTCGGTAGATACCCTGTTACTGGCCTGGTTCCTGTCGGGTAACCCATTGAGTGGTTTAAAAATCGGATTTACCGAAGTAGCCACCAAAGTAGTGTTGTATTATCTGCACGAACGTGTTTGGCATATGTCGAGGTTTGGATTGGAAAAGAAAGAGAAAGAGAAAGCAGAAGCAGCATTGGCCGCATCTGCAACTATACCATTAGAATCACATGAAGGAAAATATCAAGGCACATAATTTCTCTGTCAATAGAATAGCCAGAAACAACCAAAACAATCATCCCTCTATGGTGGTGTGGTTTACCGGGTTGTCGGGTTCAGGCAAATCAACCATTGCCGACCGGGTTGAGCAGCGTCTCCATGCGGATGAGATCAGGACCTATAGTTTAGATGGCGACAAGATCCGGTTAGGCATAAACCGCGATTTAGGTTTCAGCGAAACAGACCGGAACGAAAACTTACGCCGGATTGGGGAAATTGCCGCGTTGATGGTGGATGCCGGTTTGGTAGTGCTGGCCGCTTTTGTATCGCCTTTTGAAAAGGACAGAAAGATGTTGCGAGAAATCATTGGGCAGGAACAGTTTATGGAAGTATTTGTAAATACCAGCCTCGAGGAATGTGAAAAGCGCGATATCAAAGGGTTGTACAAAAAGGCTAGAAACGGAGAAATCAAAGATTTTACCGGAATCTCAAGTCCATATGAACAGCCGGCCAATCCCGATATTGAATTGACTGAAAAGTTTTCCATTGACGAAGCAGTAGAGTTAGTATACAAAAAAATAAAAGCACGGTTATGAATAAATATTATTTGAATTACCTGGATGAATTAGAGTCGGAGGCCATTTATGTGCTGCGCGAAGTATTCAGTCAGTTTCAAAATCCTGTAATCTTATTTTCGGGTGGGAAAGATTCCATAGTGGTAACGCATTTGGCTAAAAAGGCATTTTTCCCTTCAAAAATTCCTTTTCCAATCATGCACGTAGATACCGGACATAACTTTCCGGAAACGATGGAGTTCAGAGATGATTTGGTTAAGGAACTTGATCTGCGACTCATCGTGGGGTCTGTACAAAAATCAATTGATGATGGCCGGGTTGCAGAAGAACGGGGGAAAAGTGCTTCCCGCAATGCCTTGCAAACTACTACATTGCTTGATACCATTGCTGAACACAAAATCGATTGCGCTATAGGAGGTGGACGACGCGATGAAGAAAAAGCCCGTGCAAAAGAACGCTTCTTCTCGCACCGTGATGAATTTGGACAATGGGATCCCAAACACCAACGGCCCGAATTGTGGAACCTGTTCAATGGAAAACATTTTCAGGGTGAACATTTCCGGGTTTTTCCCATAAGTAACTGGACCGAACTGGATGTATGGAATTATATACGTCGCGAACAAATTGCTGTGCCATCTTTGTATTTCGCACATGAAAGGCAGGTAGTTTACCGCAACTCCTGGTTACCGGTTTCTGAATTTCTGAAACTTGAACCCAACGAAAAAATTGAAACCAAACGCATTCGCTTCCGCACTCTGGGCGATATTACAATTACCGGAGGCATTGAATCGGATGCCGATTCACTGGAAAAGATAGTAGCCGAAATTTCTTCCATGCGTCATACCGAAAGAGGAAACCGCGACGACGACAAACGTTCGGAAACCGCCATGGAAGACCGTAAACGCCACGGTTACTTTTAACGAATAGAAACAATACAATGGAAATCAATAATAATCAACTGTGCAGGTTTACCACTGCAGGTAGCGTAGACGATGGTAAAAGTACCCTGATAGGCAGGTTACTTTACGATTCAAAATCTATTTTTGAAGATCAGTACCAGGCCATAGAAATTGCCAGTCTGAAGAAAGGAATCAGTGGAATTGATCTGGCCCTTTTAACAGATGGATTGCGCGATGAACGCGAACAAGGCATAACCATCGATGTGGCTTATAAATATTTCACTACACCCAAACGCAAGTTTATTGTAGCAGATACGCCCGGTCATATTCAGTATACGCGCAATATGGTTACCGGGGCATCAACGGCCAATGCAGCCATCATTTTAGTGGATGCCCGGCATGGAGTTATTGAACAAACCAAACGGCATGCTTTTATAGCTTCGTTGCTCCAAATTCCGCATATCATCGTTTGCATCAA
The DNA here is from genome assembly GCA_041665785.1 of Bacteroidia bacterium. Taxonomy (GTDB): domain Bacteria; phylum Bacteroidota; class Bacteroidia; order UKL13-3; family UKL13-3; genus JBAYIE01. The sequence goes on from JBAYIE010000025.1 coordinate 8,071, forward strand.
CAAAATGGATCTGGTGGGATTTGATGAAAAGATCTACATGCAAATCATTGAGCAATTTGAAGATTTTTCTTCCAAGCTTATGATCAAGGATATTCGTTTTATTCCGATCAGTGCCTTATTGGGAGACAATGTGGTCAACCGCTCCGTAAACATGAACTGGTACCAGGATGCTCCATTGTTGCATGCATTGGAAACACTTCATATCAGCAGCGACAACAATAAGGTGGATGCCCGCTTCCCGGTACAAACCGTATTGCGTCCGCAACGCGAAGGATTCATCGATTACCGGGGATATGCCGGACGCATCGCCGGAGGTATTTTCAGGGTAGGAGATGAAGTGCTGGTGCTCCCTTCCGGTTTTAAATCTAATATCAAAGGTATTGATACCAATTGCAAATCGGTGGATGAAGCTTTTGCTCCCATGTCGGTAAGCATTACCCTCGAACACGATATCGATATCAGCAGAGGAGATATGATTGTAAAAGTGAACAATGTTCCGCAAATTTCGCAAGACCTGGAAGTGATGTTGTGTTGGTTACACAACAATTCATCGCGCTCCAATGCAAAGTATATCATCAAACATACTTCCAATGAACAGAAGGCGGTAATCAAAGAAGTAATTTATAAAATTGATGTCAATACTTTTGATCGCAACCACGACGACAAAATTTTAAATATGAACGATATCAGTAAAGTTAAATTGCGTATTTCCAAACCCCTGATGATCGACTCATACCGTGATAACCGCGAAACTGGGAGCTTTATATTGGTAGATGAATCCACCAATGAAACAGTAGCCGGAGGAATGATTCTTTAAACGGTTACCCTATTCATGCGAATTTGCTTCTTCACCGAAAATTACTACAAAGGCGGATTGGATACATTTTTAATCAATCTGTTCAATGCATGGCCGCAGGAGGAAGATGAGCTCACGTTGCTTTGCAATGCTTCACATCCGGGTCTCGAAACCATTAAAGAGAATACGAAACGCAAGATAGCCCTGCAACATTATTCCTTCTTTTATACATCGGCCCTTTCGCAAGGGCAAGGAAAACATAAGTTGGCGCGTTGGAAGTGGCTCCGTGCTTTTTACGTATTGAGCCATTTGGTTTTGCAGTATCCTTTTTTATTTTGCTGGTATACCCTCCAATTAACCCGCTTATTCCGGCGCAGCAATTTCGAGAGACTCATGGTGGTGAATGGGGGATATCCGGCCAGTATTATTGGAATCAGCGCAGTTATTGCCTGGAATCTGGCAGGAAAGCAACAGAAACCCGTGTTTAATTTTCACAATTCAACTACACCATCTCCATGGTATTTCCGGGTGCAGGAAAATTGGATGGATAGAGCCCTGATCCGCAATAGTGAAAAAATAGTAAGCGTTACCAAGGCTTGTCTGCATTCCTTGTTTACACGCAGTGCTTTTGCAGGATGTACCAATATGCAGTTTATTCACAACGGCATTGAAACACCGGATCTCAGCCAAATAAAAAGGGTTAAAAATGATGCCAATCGCTATTGTTTAATGCTGGCTACTTATGAACCCCGGAAAGGACATCATTACCTGTTACAGGCGTTTAAACTTGTCGCAGAAACCATTCCGGATATTAAATTGAAAGTATTTGGGTACGTGGCCAAACCGCATGAGTTGGAAGCCATTGAAGTTGAAGTAAAACGCCTGTCGCTGGAAGATAAAGTTGAATTAAACCGGTTTACCAACGATAAAGAAGCCCTGATTGCGGGTGCGGCTATATTGGTTGTTCCCTCCCAGGAAAACGAATCCTTTGGATTAACTATCATAGAGGCCATGGCGCTGGGAACTCCTGTGGTGACAACCGATGTAGGTGGTATGCCCGAAGTATTGGAAGGAACAGGAGCCGGTCTGGTTTGTTCGAAAAGCAATCCGGAAGCATTTGCTACCGCCATGAAGCAAATTCTGAACAACAAAGAATTGGCAACAGAAATGGGTCAAAATGGCCTTAAAGTTTTTAACGAACGCTATACTGCCACAAAAATGGCTGAACAATACAATTTCCTTTTAAAATCAACACCGCATGGAGCAAACAGATAAAAACCAGGAGGCGCAAAACCAACATTTTGCAAGCAAGTATTTCACCGAAATTGATGAAGCCTCTGAAACGGACAATTATTTTATCCCCGTATTAAAAGATGTTGCGCGTTATGTCGACATAAAGCATGCAAAAATACTGGATGTGGGTTGCGGTACCGGTATCTTTATGAAATCGCTGGTTGATGCCGGTTGCAAAGATTTTTGTGGAATTGATGGGTATTCTGAGTTTGCCGACAGAGCCGTTGCTCGTGGGTACAAGGAAGTTAAAATTGTGGCGGATCTGAATACAAGTAAAATACCTTATGATGACAATCAATTCGACCTGGTGGTGTGCAAAGATGTATTTGAACATTTGTTGAATCCGATTCACACCTTATCGGAAATACACAGAGTTCTCAAGCCCGAAGGTTTGTTTTTATTGCATGTACCCAATCACTTTCCTGCTTCGGCCAGATTACGGTTCCTGTTTTCAAACAATATAGATACGTTTACTTTTTTTAAAGATGAAAGCAGATGGACTTTTCCGCATATTCGCTTTTATGAGTATTGCGATTCACTCAATATATTTAATAAACAAGGGTTCGAATTAATCGAGAACCTGAGCGTTCACTTTCCCGTGGTTCCAATTATTGGACGATTTGGATTTATGAAATCGCTGAATCGCTTTTTGGTTAGAACTTTTCCAAATCATTTTGCAGGTGGATTCACTTTTTTAGTAAGAAAGAAATCGTGATCCATGTATAGGTAGGACAGCACAAATCTGAATTCATTGAAAACAAAATAACCATATACATCTACCATTCATGAAAGTAGTAATTTTATGCGGAGGGCAGGGAACCCGGATCCGCGACGTAGCCGACAATATCCCTAAACCTATGATTCCTGTTGGTGGATATCCCATCATCTGGCATATCATGAAATATTATTCTCTGTTTGGTCACAATGAATTCATATTGTGCCTGGGTCACCAGGGAAAAGCAATCAAAGATTTTTTCCTGAATTATGAATTCAATACATCCGATTTTACCATGCAACTGGGACATAAGGAATCGGTTGTATTTCACAACAAAAGCGAGGAAAAAGACTGGAACATTACCTTTGCCGAAACCGGCGAAAAGGCCATGACCGGCGCCCGTGTGAGGAAGATCAAAAAATATATCGGTGCCGACGAAACCTTTATGCTCACTTACGGTGACGGATTAAGCGACGTGAACATCGATGAATTGATTCAGTACCATAAAAACCACGGGAGAACATTAACCCTCACCGGAGTGCGTCCACCGGGTCGTTTCGGCGAAATTATGTGCACCAATGAAGGAGTAATTTCTGAATTTAATGAAAAGCCACAATCAGTAGAAGGCCGTATCAATGGTGGATTCTTTGTATGCGATAAGCGTTTGTTTGATTACCTCGATGCCGGCGATGATCTGGTCTTTGAAAAAGATCCGATGATGAAACTGGTAAACGATCAGCAACTGATGCAATTCAATCACGATGGATTCTGGCAACCCATGGATACTTACCGGGAATATGTTTTACTCAATGAATTGTACGATAAAAACAAAGCAGCATGGAAAAAATGGTAATCGGAGATTTTTATAAAGGTAAGAAGGTTCTGATCACCGGAGATACCGGTTTTAAAGGATCGTGGCTGGCTTTATGGCTGCACAGCATGGGAGCTGAAGTTACAGGTTATGCGTTACCGCCGGATGGCGAAAACAGTCATTTCGAATTGCTGCAGTTGAATCAATTGATTCGTCATGTGGATGGTAATCTGCTCGACAGCGAAAAACTAGAACAGGTATTCAGCGATGCCCAACCCGAAATAGTTTTTCATATGGCCGCTCAGGCTTTGGTGCGTTTGTCGTACGACGAACCTAAAATGACTTTTGAGACCAATGTAACCGGATCGGTGAATGTGATGGAAGCCATCCGGAAAACAGCTTCAGTTCGTTCCTTGATATACGTAACCAGCGATAAATGTTACAAAAACAAAGAGTGGATCTGGGGATACCGCGAAAACGATGAGCTGGGTGGGCATGATCCGTACAGCGCTTCCAAGGCGGCAGCCGAAATCGTGTTTTCTTCTTACCGCGATTCGTTTTTTTCGAAAAACGAAAAGATAGGAGTGGCCAGCGTACGAGCCGGTAATGTAATTGGTGGAGGAGATTGGGCTGTGGATAGGATCATTCCGGATTGTATCCGTTCGCTCAAAGCCGACAAACAAATTGAAATTCGTAACCCCAAAGCAACCCGCCCATGGCAATATGTGCTGGAACCCTTATACGGTTACATGATTCTGGCAAAGAACCTGTTTGAACAGCCGCAATCGTATTCCGGTTCATGGAATTTCGGTCCGGGCATCGATTCCATCAAAACCGTTAAAGAATTAACCGAAAAAACGATTGCCTATTTTGGAAAAGGATCAGTTGCTGTTGTAGATGGTGACAAAAACAAGCATGAAGCCGGTTTATTGCATCTCAATTGCGATAAGTCACATCACGAACTGGGATGGCATCCGGTATGGGATTTCGATCAAACAATCAATCATACCGTTAGCTGGTACAAAGACTATTTGAGTGGCAAACCCACCCATGAAATATCTCTCAAACAAATCAACCAATTTATGGAGGACTCAACCAATGATTAAAGATGTTGAAATAACCACACGCCGTATTATTCCTGACGATCGCGGAAAAATCATGCATATCATGAAATCGTCGGACAAACAATTCACCACTTTTGGTGAAGTGTACTGTTCCACAGTATATCCGGGCATTGTAAAAGGATGGCATATGCATAAGGAAATGACCTTGAATTATGTGGTTTTAAAAGGCAATATCAAATTTGTATTGTATGACGGACGGGAAGATTCACCAACTTACAAAGAGATCCAGGAAATCATTATCGGCGAAAATCAATACGTGATGGTTACCGTACCTCCATTTGTATGGAACGGATTTAAAGGTATCGGAACTGAAGAAGCCATCGTCATCAATTTTACCGATATCCCGCATTCGGCCGAAGAAATCGTACGTATGGATCCTCATCAAAACGATTTGATTACTTACGATTGGTCAACCAAAGACCGTTAATCAACTGATTCATGCGCATTGTAATTACAGGAGGTACGGGATATTTGGGAGCACGGTTGTGCCGCGATCTGGGGTCGGCCGGACACGAGGTGATTCCGGTTTTCAGGAAATTATCGGCATCCTATGCTTCCTGGAAAGCTCTCATGTTTGATACCATTGAAGGGGATATACGTAATCAGGAAATAATTCAACAAATAGCCGATGCAGGTGCTGATGTTGTAATTCATTTGGTTTCACTCGATCACCGTGCATCTGAAGCTGATCCTGCAACGGTGAGTGAAACCAATGTGTTGCCAACATGGCAATTGCTGGATACCTGCACGAAGGCAGGGCTTAAAAAATTCATCTTTTTCTCAACCATACAGGTTTACGGAAAACTTCCCATCAAGATACTCGATGAACAAACAACCATTCAAACAGGGAATACATACGGATTAACACATCATTTAAGCGAACAGCTTTGCGATCATTATAATCGCAATACAGCTACCAATATTATCACGGTACGTTTATCGAATAGTTACGGGGAACCTGTATTTGATGAAAACAATTGCTGGTGGCTTGCTATTAATGATCTGTGCAGAATGGCCATCGAAAAAAAGGAATTGCGTTTGTTGTCGGACGGAACTCCGCAACGCGATTTTATTCATGGCAATGATGTGGTAAAAGGCGTTGAAACCTTGCTGCATGCGACTGAAAAACGAAGCGATAATGTTTATCATATCAGCTCCGGTCAAACCTCTACCATCATGGAACTCGCATTAAAAATCAGGCAGGTATACCAAAACCGATATCAGGAAGAAATTCCGGTTTATACTCCTGCAGGCCTGTTCAACCCGGCAACGTTCAATCCCCATTCAGAAAAATACACTATCAGCAATCAAAAATTGACAGCACTGGGTTTCGAACCTTCAATTTCGCTTGAAGCAGGAATCAACAGGATCTTTGATTATTTAAAAAGGGATTGAATCCACTACCCACCAACACAATGCCGGCAGTAAGCGTTATCGTCACCACCTATAACCGAAAGGAACAACTTCGTGAAACCATCCAATCTATATTGGATCAGACGTTTCAGGATTTTGAATTGATCGTAGTCGATAATTTTTCTAACTACGATTTTCCTGCACTGATGGAATCCTTTAAGAGTGAAAAACTCAAATGCGTTCAACATCAAAATCAGGGAATTATTGCAGTTAACCGAAACGTTGGCATTGATTTAGCCAAAGGGGAGTTTTTGGCCTTTTGTGACGATGATGATATTTGGTTACCCGAAAAACTGGAAAGACAACTCGAGCTGTTAAAGAAGTACAAAGGCGAATCTGAATTGTGTCTGACATATTGTAATACCATTTTATTTGGTGAAGGTGTAAATTCTACACAAACCAATAAAAAGCCGGTTCGTAATTTTGATGATTTTATTCCTTCCAATGAACTTTCATATTCTACTGTTATGCTTCGAAATTCAGGCATAGTCAGATTTAACGAAGACAGATACCTTGTTGCATGCGAAGATTATAACCTTTGGATTGAACTTATATTGAATGGCTACAGGTTTCTATTGATGCCTGAGGCTTTGGTTAAATATCGTGTAACAGCTACTTCAGCTTCGGCTCCGAGTAGAGAATTAAACTCCATTCGTACCTTATTCACGTTATCGATGAACCTGTTGAAATACAAGGATGTGAAATTAAGTTACTTCAAATTATTTCTTCGGTTCAATAAAGATTTGATGAAGTATATGGTTATCAGGTACAGAAACAAGAACTAGGGATTGATTCTTTTAGCCTACTGGTTTAAGGTACAAATGAGCATACCTATTAAAAGCAAACATGCAAATCACAGCAGATTCAGGAAATTATATTCATAAGAACAGCGTTTTGGTGCTGGTACTTTTTGCTGTAACTGTTGTGTTCCAACTTACAGCATTCAAGTGGATGTGGGGCATCGAGTCGTTGTCGCGCATTCTGAATATGTTGTTTTTGTTTGTTCTCTTGTTGATTGGATATTTTGCCCTGACCAAAAGAAATTATTCTTTATCTATTTGGCAGAGTTACCTGGTTCCGGGGCTCTTCATTTTTGGCGGAATGTTTATCAATATTTTGTTGAACATAATTACCCAACCGAGCCAGATCAGCTTATTTGGAAATTCCTTACCATGGTTGATCTATCTGGTTATACCTTACTTTGTGATACATCGAAACATAGATCCGGGAAGGCTTTGGAAATATTTTTACTATTTCATGTTCATTGCAAACTTATTGGGAATCTATAGTTATTACACGGTCTTTAACGGTGCACCCAATTTAAGGCTTATATTAACACCACATGGGCAATTTTTATGCGATAACATTGCCATCTATTTTCCCATGTTGGATGGCATGGCTCATTTCAGGTACTATGGCTGTTTTACGGAACCTGGAAGTCTGGCTATGTTTATTATACCTGCTGTTGCTTATTCCTTTTTTTATCGGAAGATACTCGGTCTTATTGTATTGTTAACCGCATTTTATCTGACTTTTTCATTGGGAGGAACAATTAGTTTGATAATACTTGCCGCCGTTGTAATTTTTATAATCTTCAATCGCAACAGAAATTCACTGATCCTTTCATTTCTTGCTTTGGTCCTTACTTCAATTATGTTCTGGTATTACTTTAGCGATTCGCTCAATACGGAATACGAGGCAAAAGGAAACTCTGCAACAATCCGGGAAGAAAACTTCTCCAGCACATTTACCAATTTGCCGATTCTTTTGGTGAAATATCCATTAGGCACCAAATTATCAGATACCACTGATGATATGGAAAAGAATAAGTTGTTTTCCGGGTACAATTTTGTGCCGGGTAATTATCTTCAATTTGGAGGCATTTTGGCTTTTTTAGGTTTTATAGCAGTATTTGTTGTATCGGTCTATATAAGCTTCAGAATGATTTTAAGAGGCGATCTGACAAAAGATGAGAAGGTGGTATTTAGTTCCATTATTGCTCTGGCACCATTTATTTTTCAACGGCTTTCCATTTGGGACAGTTCCTTGTTCGCACTTTTGTTTGCACCTTATCTTTTAAAAAGACTGGATTACAGGAATCAAATCTGATTAGCGTCAGAGCATTCTTGAAAAAGCAATATATATCCTGTTTTTGCCATCATTTGGTATTAAAAAAACAAACATAAAAAAGTTACTATTGCAGCAATTGTCATTTCATGTATTGTTTTGAAACCTGTTTTATTTTAGTCTATCTGCCGATTTTTGGAAATTAAATTCAGTATATGAAGATATTTTTTGTTTGTGACTCAAGAGATTACCATACTATTGACTGGTGTGTTACAGTTAGAAGCATTGTAATCGGGCATGAGGTTGCAATCATTTCTGATGTAATTCCGGAAAAGAACGGAGATAACGAATTAGGGATTGAAATAATTCCACTTATTAATATTGCGCGCTTTATAAACGGAAACAGCAGATGGATTGACCTTTTACGAAACGCGATCAAATTGATGGTTGTGCCTTTGCAGGCACTTAAACTGAGGAAAATATTTAAACAAAATCCGAATGATGTTTTTCATGCACATTCGATGTATTATGTTTTTTTATGTTGGATGGCTGGCATTCGGTATATAGCCACACCTATGGGAAGTGATGTATTGGTAAGGCCTTTTAAGTCAAAGACCTACAAATTTTTCACCCGGCATTCTTTGAAGCATGCACATATCATCACCGTTGATTCTGTTAAACTTCAAAAAACAATCAAGACGTTGTGTAACAGAGATTCCCTGGTTATTCAAAATGGAGTTGATGTACCCGAGATTCAAAGTTTCAACAAAATGCAGAATAGAACCCAAATTACTTCTATCCGTGGATTTTATGAGTTATACCAAATAGAGGACATTCTCAAAGCCAGAAACGCCAATAATGCATCAAACGGTATTGATTTTGTTTATCCGTATTTCGAAAAAGATTATCTGGCAAAAATGCTGACTTTGTCAATTCCTTCCGATCGCAATCTCGGTAGACTAACCAAAGAACAACTCTACGATCAACTGTACAAATCAAAATTAGTGATCTCAATACCGTATAGTGATTCTTCACCCAGAAGTGTCTATGAGGCGATTTTTTGTGGATGTGCGGTAGCTGTAACCAATCTGGAATGGATTGATGATTTGCCTCCATGCATGGTAGAGCGATTGTTTAAGGTGGATTTGCAGCAGGCAGATTGGTTTGATAAAGCATTGAAATTTGCTGATCTTTTAAAAGAAAAACCTTATGTACCTACTCAGCAGGCCATTTCAATGTACGATCAATACACATCCATGAAAAATGTTTGTGAAACAGTATATAAAATAACAACATGAGTAATTTTTTGGTAACCGGAGGCTGTGGATTTATCGGAAGTCATTTGGTGGATCATTTGGTCAATCTTGGCCATAAAGTTTATGTAATTGATAATTTATCTACCGGGTATAATGAAAACATAGCCCACCATACGCAGATTGAAATCTATAAAGCAGATATCGAACGATTCGATCTCAGTCAGATAAAAGAGCTGCATGGGGTGTTCCACCTGGCAGCCCAGGCAAGTGTTCCCATTTCTATAGAGCGCTTTTTGGAAAGCTCAAGTAGTAATTTGCTGGGCACGTTAAATGTACTTGATTACTGTACGAAAAGAAAAATACCTTTTGTTTATGCTACTTCATCTGCCATCTATGGTAATCTGGAGTTTGGCGACGAAAAGGGCGGAATAGACTTGTTAAGTCCTTATGCAGTGGATAAATACTGCATGGAGCTGTATGCCGATGTTTTGCACAAAGCCAGCGGGTTAAACAGTTTTGGACTTCGTTTCTTTAATGTTTATGGGCCTCGTCAGGATGCATCAAGCCCTTACTCAGGAGTCATTTCAATATTTATAGAACGTTTGCTTAACCAACAAGCCATTACAGTGAATGGAGGGTATCAGACACGCGATTTCGTATTTGTGGGTGATGTGGTTAAGTGTTTGTTTATGGCTTATGAACATTTGGCTGAAAAAGGTGGTTGTGAAGTAGCCAATGTACTTACCGGACATTCAGTTTCTATAGATCAACTGGTAGCTGATTTAGCTGACCTGATTGGATTTAAACCTGAAATAACCCTGAAAGATCTTCCTTTTGGCGATCCTGAAAGATCTGAAGGTTCTGTTAAACACATGTGTGAGAAATTACCTGTTAAGGTGGAAGAATTTATAAAATTTAAAGAAGGTTTGGCTACTACAGTTGAATGGTACAAGCATAAATAATTATGAGCAATACGGAAAAATACGATTGGGTTGTTGTGGGTGGTGGAATTGTAGGGATTATAATCGCCGAAATACTTACACGGGAAGGATATAAAGTGGCACTGGTTGAAAAGAATGAACAACTTGCAGGCGAGACTACCCGCGATTTTCATGAGTGGATTCATACCGGTGCGCTATATACCCTGATTCCCGACAAAGGTAAAACCATGCGATTTTTATTGGGGGCCATTGATGATCTGATAGAATTCTACGGTGGATTTAAAGGGATGAACCTGGTTCCCACTGAAAAAGGTCTTCAAATTGCGGATTCAGATCGTGGTTGGTTCAATAAAAACTATATTCATTTTCATTTTAGAATTACCAATCGGAAGCTCACTTTTCCATGGGTAATTGGTGTTTCGAGAGCCATATTCCTGTTGGAAAAATTAAAGCACCATGATTGGTTAAGAAGAAGAGCAGGAGAGTTTAAAAGCGAATTCAATTATAAAACGATCGTTACCAAATCTTTGGAGTTGCTCAGGTATAAATCAAAGTTCTTCAATTATAAAACATCCGACTTTACAACCAATTCACGGAACCTGCTGACTGAGATCCTTTACAATGCCATGAATAACGGACTTAAACTCTCGTTAAACAATGCTTATGTTAGTCATTCCAAAGATGCAAATGGTTATCATATTCAAGGTGAAAACGAGTCGTTTATTGCCGATAATCTGGTGTTTGCTTCTGGTAAAAATATAGCAAAGCTGGTCGATTCTACCGTAAAAACATCCTACGCCCCAATGGCTGTTGTCAGCAATATCAAAGCAGATGACACCTCATTTGTGGAGCTGGATTATTTTCCTAAGAATTGCATCAATTTACTCACTAAAGACGGTAAAGTGGGTTTGATTGGTGGAATTTCATTCAATCGACTCGAAGAGTGTGATCCTTATATTGAAGAAGTTATTGCCAAGCATAAGATTTATAATCCTGAATTAATTGTTCATCATAAGTATGTTGGGATTAAAAGTGAAATTATTCTGAAAGGACAACCCCGAAATTATCTCTTTCATATCCTCACGCTCAAAGATGGCGCATTAGCTATTATTCCTGGCAAATTCACTCTGGCATTCAGTATTGGTCCTGAATTTTTTCGAAGAATTTATAAACGCAATCCAATGAAGCAGATCAAGACCGGACAAAACACAAAATATACTTTTGAGGAAGTTAGGAAATTTGTGTCCAATACCGTTTGGCAAGACTTTCAAAAAGACAACAATTAATAATAATCAATAAATACTACAATTATGGCAATGATCAAAATCCCCCAGTCAGCAACAGAAAAATTTGCAAAGCATTATCCTCAGATTATCGAATCGGGCAGTTTGGCCGAAGGCGAATGGAACAAGAAGCTTGCTACCTTTTTTAAAGAATATACTCACGCAGCCTATGCGGCTCCATTTTCATCCAATGGAAGCGGTTTGTTAGCTATTCTGATGTTATTAAAGAATTACCGGAAATACGAAAACGTATTCATTCAGGATAATACCATGTATGGGGTAAAAACCATCGCCATCACAAGTGGTTTAAATTACCTGAGTGAGGTGGATTGCAGCCTGCCTAACCTGATGCCTACATTCAGTCAGGTTGAAGCGTATATCAATAACCTTAAATCACCCGAGAAAACTGTTTTTCTATTGACTCATATCGGCGGAATTGTTAATCCCGATATCGCCCAGATTGCTGAATTGTGTAAAGCAAAAGGAGTAGCGCTCGTTGAAGATTGTGCACATAGTTTGGGCGCAACAATCAATGGAAAACACACAGGCTTGTTTGGTGTTGGTGGCGTTTACTCGCTATATGCCACAAAAGCGGTAGCTGCCGGAGAAGGTGGAATCGTAGTTTCGAACGATCTGGAACTGGGAGCCATGCTCGACAAATTTTTAATTTATGACCGCTTTGACAGAAAGCAAACCATTGGTGTGAATTTCCGTGTATCTGAATTGCAGGCTTTATTCTCTTACTGTGTATGTGAATTGTCTGAAATGATCATTGAGAATAAATCAAAGATAGCCGAGGCATATATCAATGTATGTAAAGCAAAAGGAATCAATTATGTAGATCCGTACCAAAACGGACAACGAGGAAATCATTATAAATTTTCACTGGTTGCTAAAAACGATGTCAATGAGGAGTTTGCTGCAATTACCCAAAGAACTTCCCCTGTTTACGATTATATAATCGGAAGGGATGTCAACAATATCCGAAGTAAACATATTTGTTTACCCATTTGGTATGATCTGGACGCCGAGATTATCGATAAAACGGTAAAAGAATTGCAGGCACTCTGATTTTAATTCCCACTCATCAGTTGGCAAAAGCGATCCTCTATGGGGGGCTGCTTTTGTCCGGAACTGACATTTTACTTCGAGTTGTTTAAACCTATCACTCATGAAAGACCGTGTAAACTGGCAAAAGAATAAATATTCTAAATTTTGGGCAAACCAGGTTGTTAAATATGGATTTGACGATTATTGTCAGGGTCTTTGCACGCTTGTTGAAAGCAAGCATCCCCAATCCGTATTTGAATTGGCAATTGGTACAGGATGGCCATTCGCTACCCGGTTCACTGAAGCAGGAATACAGGTTGCAGGTAGTGATATTTCGGAGTACCTGATCGAACAACTCAAACAAAACCACCCCGGAATAAAATCATATGTTTCTTCCTATGAAAATCTACCGGAACTGACCAGTGAAAAATATGATATTGTTTATTGTTTCCGCTCTACGTGGTACTTTCCGGACTTGTATAAAGCCATTGATAATATGATCCGTATAACCAGGAAGGGAGGCTTTGTGATGTTTGATATTATGAACAGTGATTCTGAGTATGTGAAGTCATTGATAGATAAACACCGCAAATCATTTGTAAAGATTCTGGCAAAGAATTTTGTCAAAAAAATCATGAATATGTTGTTTGCAAGAAATTACCTGATGCAGGATACACGAAATATTCATGAACTACCGGTTTCTGCAATGGATGTAGGAAATTATCTGCGAAAAAATGGAATTCAATTTAACCAATATTCCATCAATCAAATTTCGGAAGGAATGGACAAACCTTTCGTAAATTCTGGTCAAAGCAACAGTAAGATCATTTTTGAATGTATGATACCTTAGGGACCTGATAACCATTCAGGATAAAAGATAACAGTTCAGTTTCATTTACTTTTTTACCCATATTTAAGTTAACGTGCCAGTATTCCCAAAAGAAAATAATTTCGATCTTTTACGGCTCTTTGCAGCTATGCAGGTTCTGGTATTTCATACATTCGGTCATTTCGTGATTGATCTGAACAATACAGGTGGCAAACTGGTAAATTACTTTTCATGGTACCCGGGTGTGTTGATGTTTTTCACCATCAGCGGGTTTCTGATCGCTTCTTCGTTAGACAGAAACAGCAATATTAGAAAGTATATTAAAAACCGTTTTTTGAGGATCTATCCGGCTTTATGGTTTTGCTTTCTATTGACACTGGTTTTGCTTTTCTCATTTCGAATAATAAGTCTTGCTGATTTATCCAACATTCAAGTGATTAAATGGATACTTACACAAATTTCCTTTTTACAATTCTGGACACCGGATATATTAAGACCCTGGGGTGTGGGTACTCCAAATGGCAGCTTATGGACCATTCCGGTAGAAATTCAATTCTACATTGTTTTGCCAATCATTATGATGGTGCGGGGGTGGAAGTTATATGTTCGTTTTATAGTATTGGCCATTTTGTCGTTAACGTTTAACTATTTTATGGGTCAAACGAATACGCACTCGGTTCTTTATAAATTAATGGGAGTTACCATTATGCCTTATTTGTGGTGCTTTCTTACAGGATCATTTATTTATCATGCCTGGGATAGAGTTAAGAAATATCTTGAGGGTAAAGCAATTTATTGGTTTATTGGATTCAATGCTTATGTATTAATCACGGGATTTATACCAGCCTATTGGCCTGCACTTTCACAGGTAGTTTCTAATCTGTTGCTTTCTTTCCTTACCATCTCAATCGCATTCTCTTATAGAAATATGAATAAGATTTTATCAGGCAATGATATTTCCTATGGGATCTATATTTATCACATGTTGGTCATCAATACATTTGTACATTTGGGATTCATCCGAGAATTATCTTATGTATTTTATGCCATAATGGCGACCACATTTATTTCCTTTTTATCCTGGCGATTCATTGAATCCAGGGCATTGCGATTCAAGATTTGATCCCGGAATTGTGGTCTGATCCTGCTTTATCGTACCTGATCTATACTAATATTTTCTGATTCACCTTAATTCACATTTTCATGGAACAAACTCAACTGAAGAATAAATCTGAAATAAAAATTCAAACGTGCACCAACTGTGTAATGGACACCACCGATACGGCCATCTCTTTCGACGAAAAAGGGGTATGTGACCATTGCCGGAATTATTACAACAAAATATTACCCAACTGGCATACGGATGAGACCGGGTTTAAAGAACTTATGGTAACCATAGAGAAAATCAAACAGGAAGGAAAGGGAAAAGATTTTGATTGCATCATCGGTATGAGTGGGGGTATTGATAGCTCTTACCTGGTTTACCTTGCTAAAGAAAAACTCGGATTAAGACCACTGGTTTTTCACGTAGATGCCGGATGGAATTCGCAAATTGCCGTAAACAATATTGAACGGATAGTGGATAAACTGGGTCTGGACCTTTACACCGAGGTGATAGATTGGGAAGAGATGCGCGACCTGCAATTGTCGTTCTTCAAATCCGGAGTTTCGCATATTGATACCCCACAGGATCACGCCTTCTTTGCTACGATGTATAATTTTGCGTCGAAGAATAAGATTAAATATATTCTCACCGGTGCGAATAATTCAACCGAATGCGTGCGCAATCCGGTAGAATGGATGTATTATCAATCGGATGTAATTCAGCTGAAAGATATCCATAAGAAATTCGGAAGAAAACCGTTGAAGAATTTCCCGGTTACCAATATCCTTTGGCACAAGATTTATTTACCTTATATCCGTGGCATCAGGGTATTTAAGCCACTTGACTATATGCCGTATATCAAGGCGGAAGCCATGAAAACCCTGCAGGAAAAGTTTGGCTGGCAGCCCTATCCGCAAAAGCATTTCGAGTCTCGGTTTACCAAGTTTTATGAAAGTTTCTGGTTGCCGAAAAAATTTGGATACGACGTGCGAAAAGTACAATATTCCAGCTTGATTCTGACAGGTCAGATGACACGTGAAGAAGCACTGGAGAAATTGAAAACATCGCCATACGATGAGGCAACTATTATGCAGGATGTAGAATTTGTGGCCAATAAGCTGGGAATTTCTACCGATGAGTTGATGGGGTATTTACATGCACCAAACAAAAGTTACAAGGATTATGCATCGCAGGAAAATATATATAAGACCGGTGCAAAAGTACTGAAATGGCTCGGAGTAGAGAAAGCCGGTAAGCGCTAGTTTCCGGAAAGAAAAACGATTGACTATGATTGGAATTGTAAACTATGGCTCGGGGAATATTCATGCCATTGCCAATATTTATAACCGGCTGAATATAGCTTACCTGATATCGGATGATCCGGCTGAACTCAATAAAGCAAGTCATTTGATCCTTCCGGGTGTTGGGGCATTCGATGAAACGATGAAAATTCTCAATTCTTCAGGATTGCATGGATACCTTGACGAAATGGTATTGGAGAAAAGGAAACCCATCATGGGTATTTGTGTGGGTATGCAATTGTTGGCAGAAGGAAGCGAAGAGGGGAATCTGGCCGGTTTCGGCTGGATCAAAGGTACCGTGAAACGATTTGATGCTTCCACCTTAACAGAGAAACCCTATTTGCCACACCTGGGTTGGAATACAGTGGAAGTGAATAAGCCAACAACCTTGTTTAACGAGGTGGACTTATCCATTGGATTTTACTTCCTGCATAGTTTTTATTTCCAATGCACCAATCAAGCAGATGTATTGGGAACCACTACCTATGGAATCCGCTTTGCATCAGCGGTTCAACACGATAATGTGATGGGCATGCAGTTTCATCCTGAGAAGAGCCATCAAAACGGTATTTCTTTGTTTCATAATTTCTCAAAAATCTGATATGCTGCGACCGCGAATAGTGCCTTGTTTATTGGTTCACAACAAGGGTTTGGTAAAAACCGTCAAATTCAAAGAAGGAAAATATGTGGGCGACCCGCTCAATGCGGTAAAAATATTCAATGAAAAAGAAGTCGATGAACTGATGATCCTCGACATTGATGCTACGGTTGAAGGCAGAGAACCGGATTTTGAACTGATCCGGAATATTGCCATTGAAAGCCGTATGCCCTTGTGCTACGGAGGCGGGGTAAAAACAATAGAACACGCAAAACGCATCATTTCTTTGGGTGCTGAGAAAGTGGCTATTAGTTCGGCAGCAGTTGAAGACTTAACCATTATTACCCGCATGGCCGATGCTGTCGGTTCGCAAAGTGTAGTCGTTGTTATTGATGTAAAAGCCCGTGGATTATTGGGCAAAAAGGAAGTAGTAACCCATAATGCGATGCATCCTACTGGTTTGAATCCGGTTGAGTTTGCCATTCAATGTGAAAAAAAGGGGGCAGGCGAACTGGTGATCAATGCAGTTGATAAAGATGGCACGATGACCGGCTATGATTTAAAACTAATCCGGGAAATCAGGAATGCGACTACCATTCCCATGACCATTCTGGGTGGCGCTTCCAGCCTCGATGATGTAGCCGGAGCTATCAGCGAATTTGGCGTGCTGGGTGTAGCTGCCGGTAGTTTGTTTGTTTTTAAAGGAAAATACAAGGCCGTTTTAATCAACTATCCTAACCGGTCTGAGAAATTTGATTTGCTCCAAAGAGCAATTAATAATAAGTAAAATAATATGTTACAGATAATACAGGATTTGAAAAAAGGGGATACCTTATTGGAAGAAATTCCGGTTCCTCTAGTGAGAAAAGGACATTTACTCATTCGCACCAAAAGAACTTTGGTAAGCCTTGGTACAGAGAAAATGCTGGTTGAATTCGGACGGGGAAGCCTGATCTCCAAAGCACGTCAACAACCCGATCGTGTTAAACAGGTGCTTGATAAAATTAAAACCGAAGGCTTGATCCCAACCTTAGAAGCAGTCTTTAATAAGCTGGATGAACCGCTGCCTCTGGGATATTGCAATGTAGGCGAAGTGATCGCTGTAGGTGAAGGAGTCAATGGATATAGCATTGGAGATCGGGTGGCTTCAAACGGCAATCACGCTGAATTTGTTTGTGTACCCAAAAACCTTTGTGCTAAAATTCCCGACAATGTGAGCGACGACGAAGCTGCATTTACAGTAATAGGGTCCATCGGATTGCAGGGTATTCGTCTGGTCAATCCAACGCTTGGTGAAACCGTAGTCGTAATCGGATTGGGTTTGATTGGATTAATGACTGTGCAACTTTTGCTGGCCAATGGCTGCGAAGTAATCGGTTTCGACTTTGATGATCACAAAGTAGAACTTGCGCGCAGTTTCGGAGCAAAAGCGTACAACGCTGCCAAAAGCGATGTGGTAAAAATAGTGGAGGAGTCAACTGGCAGCATTGGAACCGATGCTGTGATTATTACGGCCAGCACCAAGTCAAACGACGTTATTCATCAGTCGGCTCAAATGTGCCGCAAAAAAGGCAGAATTGTTCTGGTAGGTGTGGTTGGTCTTGATATACAAAGGGCAGATTTCTTTAAAAAGGAATTGTCGTTTCAGGTTTCAAGTTCCTATGGGCCTGGCCGGTATGATGAAGCCTATGAATACAATGGTCAGGATTATCCGATAGGGTATGTTCGATGGACTGAACAACGCAATTTTGAAGCCATCCTCCAGGCCATTTCCCGTAAATCATTGAATGTAGCTCCTCTAATCACTGAAAAAGTTCCGTTGAAGGAGTATATGCGTATTTACCAGGACATGGGAGGAAATTCAATTGCCTCTTTGCTTGAATTTACTTCGGATGCGGATGCCGGTCAGCATACCGTTTCATTGAAAACCAATTCTCTTTCATCCGGCAAAGGAATAATCGGAATTATTGGTGCAGGGAACTTTACCAAAATGAATCTGATGCCGGTATTGAAAAACTCCGGAGCACAATATAAATATATTGCCAGCAATGGTGGTTTAACAGCAAAATCGCTGGCAAAAAAATATGGGTTTGAACGCAGCACAACTGATTATCACCAGATCTTGGCTGATGAAAGTGTTGATCTGGTTTTGATAACTACACGCCACAATTTGCATGCAAAAATGGTTGTAGAATGCATCGAAGCAGGCAAACATGTTTTTGTTGAGAAACCACTTGCACTCAATCAGGCAGAATTGGAAGCCATTGAACAAGCTTATCGCCAGGCGAAAAAACCAGTATCGTTAACCGTTGGATTTAACCGGCGTTTTTCTCCATTTATTCAGAAGTCAAAACAATTGCTTGGAGATGGTTCGACGGCTATCAATATGATAGCAACCATGAATGCAGGTTTTATCCCTTCCGATTCGTGGGTGCAGGATATGAAAGTAGGTGGAGGACGAATTATAGGAGAAGCCTGTCATTATATCGACCTGATGGTGTATTTAAATGGTTCTAAAGTTACAGCAGTCAACATGAGCGGAATGGGTACGCACCCTACCGACAATACCGATAATGCTATTATAACCCTGAAGTTTGAGAATGGATCGCAAGGAGTGATCAATTATTTTTCGAATGGATCAAAAGCTTATTCCAAGGAAAGAATTGAAGTGTACAGTCAGGGCAGAACCCTGATCCTGGATAATTTCAGAAAGTTAACCGGTTATGGTTTCAACGGATTTTCTACGAAAAGTTCAACCATCGATAAAGGACATAAAGCTCAATTTACCCGCCTGATAGAAACGGTTAAAAAAGGTGGACCGGCATTGATTCCGGTGGACGAAATTCTGAATACCACCCGGACTTCCTTTGCAGCAATAGAAAGCCTGATTACAGGCAAATGGATAAAATTAGATCAATAAAAATGCGGATTACACTGATTGCCGGTGCTCGGCCAAATTTCATGAAAATAGCTCCGATTATTGAAGCCATCAAAAGGCACAATTTGCTGGAGAACAACATACAATATCGTTTGGTGCATACCGGGCAGCATTACGATAAAAACATGAGCGATAGTTTTTTTGAACAATTGGGAATTCCGCATCCGGATGCCAATCTCGAAAGCGGGGGAGGTACACAAGCCGAGCAAACGGCGAATATCATGATCCGGTTTGAAAAAGAACTCCTGCAGCATCCTGCTGATGTGGTGCTGGTTGTAGGCGATGTAACTTCAACCCTGGCCTGCTCGGTAGTGGCCAAAAAACTGAATACCCGGGTTGTTCATGTGGAAGCGGGCATCCGATCTTTCGATCTGTCTATGCCTGAAGAAATCAACCGCATGGTTACCGATTCCATTTCCGATCATTTCTTCACCACATCTGAAACGGCCAATCAAAATTTGCGCAAATCCGGATTTGATGCATCGCAAATTCATTTTGTTGGGAATACCATGATCGATACCCTGCTCAAACAGGAACCGAATTTTATTCAACCTGCAATATGGAACGAGGCAAAGCTTAAAAGCGGATCTTACTTTATGGTAACCTTGCACAGGCCGGCCAATGTAGATGATCCCCAAAAGCTGAACGACCTGATGACCACCATCATTGCCGAGGCCAATGGATTACCTATTGTTTTTCCGGTTCATCCGCGTACAGCAAAAAATATTGAGAAGCTGGGTATACAATCCGCTCATCTTTTTATGATTGAGCCCCTTCCGTATCTGGAATTTAATTATCTGGTCAAATACGCAAAAGCAGTAATTACGGATAGCGGTGGCATTACCGAAGAAACAACAGTGATGAAAGTACCTTGTATCACCTTGCGCGACAATACCGAGCGGCCCGAAACAGTTGATATCGGCACCAATGAGTTGATTGGAACCAACCCGGCCAATTTGATTCCTGCCATGGGTAAGTTATTCCGCAACGAGTGGAAAAAAGGAGAAATACCTCCGCTCTGGGATGGAAAAACAGGGGAACGTATTGTAGCCCGTCTGAATCAACTATTTAATTGATGACTTTGCTGAAGAAATTTAAACGCTACTTTTTTACCATTCTTCATATCCATCCCGTGCAAGCCGTTTATCAGGTTTGGTACCGCATCAAGCGCCCCTGGGTGAAGTTGAGCTCCTATTCTGGACTATTAAAACATTCCATTCAATTTTTTCCTTTGCCTCTGACCCGTTCACTGATTGTGGCGGATGGTAAATACTCCGGGAAAAATCAATTCACCTTTATTGGTATTACCCATACTTTCGAATATAACGTGGATTGGAAACATGCAGGTCCGGGGAAATTATGGAACTATAACCTGCAATATTTCGATTTTCTGTTGGATAACTCCATTTCAGTGGATGAACGACTTCGCTTATTGACTGATTTCAATGCAGCATTATTGTCGGGATTGGTGAAGCCTGAACCTTATCCGGTTTCATTGCGCATTTTGAATACTCTCTTGTTTATTTCCGAACATCAGATCAGGAATGAAGAGATTGAAGAGGGACTGAAACGACAACTCGATTACCTTGATCACAACCTCGAGTATCATTTGCTTGCCAACCATTTGCTGGAGAACTGTTTCTCCGCATATATCCTATCATCCGCATTGCAACACGAAAGCCTGCAGAAAAAGTATAAGAAATTACTTCGGCAACAGCTCCGCATTCAACTATTGAAAGATGGAGCGCATTACGAATGTTCTCCCATGTACCATAGCATTATACTTTCCAAAGTTTTGCTGTGTATCGAGGCAGCTTCTTCAGGCAACGATCCGGATTTTACCCAATTCCTCAAAAAGGAGGCTGAATTGATGCTGGGTTGGATAACTCAATTTGCATTCCCTGATGGTTCCTGGGCACTCATGAACGATGCTGCCGAAAATATAGCTCCGGAAACAGCTCGGTTAAAAAAGGTTGCAACCGATCTCCGGCTTGAACTCAAATTAGTTCCCATGAAAGAATCGGGCTTCAGGAAACTTAAAGGTGATCAATGGGAATGCATCATCAAAACAGGTAATATCATTCCTTCTTATCAGCCTGGTCATACACACTCCGACATGCTGAGTTTTTGTTTGTGGCATGCACGCTTTGGTCAGGTTATCGTTGATCCCGGAATATCAACTTACAACAATACGTTGCAACGCCAGATAGAAAGAGGAACTCCATCTCACAACACAGTATCCATAAACCGGCAGAATCAAAGCGATGTATGGGGTGCATTTCGTATTGGGAAAAGAGGTGTTTGCCGTTTGATCAAGGATGTTAAAAATGAACTGACGGCAGAAGTGAAATCGTGGACCTCAAAGAGGCTCCGACATATTCGCACCTTTTCATGCACTTCAAATACTTTAAGCATACACGATATTGTAAACAATACACAACAACCATTTCAATCAACCATCTTGTTCAACAGCAACTTTGTCTATACGTTTGAAACAGGTGAATTGAAGAATGAAGCGCTTACAATGCAGGTAGAACCCTCCGGGGAAATAGAGCCGGCAACACATGCCTGCCGTTACAATCAACTTTTGGAAACCACACGGTTAACCATCACATCACCTGAACCACATACCTTGAAATTTTCATTTAAATGAGCAAGATTCTCTACCTCACCTTTCTTTATGAACCCGATCTGAGTGCCTGTTCGTTCAGAAATTCACCTCTTTCCAAAGAACTGAGCCGGCAATTGGAAGGAACAAATTATGAGATCGATCTGTTTACCACATTGCCCAATCGTTACAGCACCTTTACACAGGAGGCCCCTTTGCATGAAAAACGGGGTAATCTAAATATAAACCGCATCGATATTCCGGCTCATAAAAGTGGGTTTGTGGATCAGATGCTGGCATACCGTAAATACTTTTTCCAGGTCTTGAAGGCAACACAAAACACTAAGTATGATCTGGTTTTTGTATCATCGGGTAGACTATTCTCCTGTTACCTGGGTTATCGGATCGCCAAACGAAATCAGGCCAAACTTTACCTTGATATCCGTGATATATTTGTGGATACCATCAACGATGTGGTTCAATCCAAATGGATCAAAACGTTTCTGATGCCTGTGTTGAAATACATTGAATCCAAAGCCTTTAATTATGCCAGTCATATCAACCTGATCAGTGGTGGATTTAAAAATTACTTCAGCAAATTCAGAAATCCCAACTACACTTATTTTACCAACGGCATCGATGATGAGTTTATAGAAGCAAGCAAAACGCAAACCGGTATGATTCCTTCAAAACCGTATACGATTGTTTATGCAGGAAATTTCGGGGAAGGGCAGGGGTTGCATAAAATTGTACCTCAAACAGCCGCCCTACTCGGCAACGCGTATAAGTTCATTTTGATAGGAGATGGAGGAGCAAAAAACAAATTGGTGGATGAAATTGAGCGATTGGGAGTTACCAATGTCGAAATCCGAAATCCGGTTAACCGCAAAACACTCATTCAGGAATACCGTCAGGCCTCCATTTTGTTTATTCACCTCAACGATTACGCCGCCTTCGAGAAAGTGTTGCCTTCAAAAGTCTTTGAATTGGGGGTTTTCAATAAACCCATGCTGGCTGGTGTGAAAGGTTATGCCCGTACCTTTATAACAGAGAATCTTGCACAAGCGCATCTATTTGATCCGGGCGATGCCGCTAAAATGACCGAGATAGTTAAACAACTCAATCTGGAAACGCGGATAGACCCGGGTTCATTTATCGATACCTTTAACCGTACAGCAATCAATGCCGGCCTGGCCGGTAGCATTGTCAGTTATCTACCCAGGCACTGATACGTGGTCGAATCTTCTAACAATACACCGGAAATACTCCTATTTGGAGCAGGAGGTCATGGTAAAGCATTGTCCTCATTGCTGCATACAGCCGGATTTGCCTGCATTGGAATTTTTGATGTGGCTGGTGCGGAAAAATTTGAGAATGCGTATACCCTTTTTCTAGGGGTTTATTCTCCCTCTTTATTTCCGGATTGCCCCATTATCGTAACGGTTGGCAACAACCGGGTGCGAAACGAAGTGGCGCAAATCATTCAACACCGGTTTGCAACCTTTGTTCATCCTTCGGCTCAACTTGCAGACAATGTTACTATCGGCGAAGGAACCGTGATCCTGCAAAATGCCGTGATCCAGGCCAATAGCCATGTTGGAAAGCATTGCATCATCAATATCGGTGCTTGCATTGATCACGATTGCAACATTCAGGATGCGGTGCATATTTCACCCTTGAGTTATATAGGAAGCAATTCAAACATCAGCAGCCGGTCGCTGATCGAACCGGGAAAAATTATTTCGCGGTTTTCAGCTATTTAAAAAATTACTGAATATTTTAGCCGGCTGAATCCCTGTTACATTAACCGAATACCAAATACACAGATTATGATTGATTACAATACGTTTATGTTCGATTTTCTGAATCGCAAACAAAGTATGTTTGCTAACGATATCCAACGCAATAAGGAAGAGCTCTCTGCTCAAATTAAAGATAAGAAAATGTTGGTGATTGGTGGAGCCGGAACGATTGGCTCATCCTTCATCAAAGCTGCGCTGCAATTTAAACCGGCCAAACTCGTGGTGGTAGATGTAAACGAAAACGGTTTAACCGAGTTGGTTCGTGACATGAGAAGTACGGAGGGGCAGTTTATTCCTGATGAGATGCTTACATATCCGATGTCGTTCGATAGCCTGGCATTTCGCAAAATGTTTTTAAATCACGGACCATTTGATGTTGTAGCCAATTTTGCAGCTCATAAACATGTTCGCAGCGAAAAGGATATTTATTCCATCGAAGCATTGCTGGAAAATAATGTGATCAAGGCAAAGGGATTGTTGGATTTGCTGGTTCAGTTTCCACCGGCGCATTTCTTTTGTGTTTCTACTGATAAAGCAGCTAATCCGGCCAATATCATGGGAGCCAGTAAAAAGGTGATGGAAGACCTGATTCTGTCATATTCCACAAATTTCAAAGTATCAACCGCGCGCTTTGCCAATGTGGCTTTCTCGAACGGAAGTTTGCTGGAAGGTTTTATGAAGCGCATCGAAAAAAATCAACCTATCTCTTGTCCATCTGATGTAAAGCGATTCTTTGTAGCTCCTCAGGAATCGGGTGAAATTTGCCTGATGGCCTGCATCCTGGGCAAATCGGCTGAAATTTATTTCCCTAAACTTGACATGGAAAAGGACCTCATCCTGTTTGCCGATATTTATCCGGTATTGTTAAGGAAGCTGGGCTTTGAACCGGTGGTATTCCATTCGGATCAGGAAGCCCGAAACAATACCCACCTGATTCAGGAAGGCAAGTATCCGGTATATGTTTTTGAAAGCGATACCTCCGGGGAAAAACTATACGAAGAGTTTTATACCGAAGAAGAGCAGTACGATTTAAATCGTTATGCGGCATTGGGTGTAATTCAAAAAACACCAGCTTTCACACACGATCAGATGAGCAGTATCATTGAAGAATTGAAAATGCTGTTGGCTCAAACTACCACCGGAAAATCAGAAATAGTGCAATGGCTCAGCAAGCAGATTCCGGAATTCGGTCATATTGAAACAGGGTTGAGTCTGGATAATAAAATGTAATTATGTATCAAATTATAAAACGACTTTTTGATTTGCTCTTTTCTCTGGTGATCATAGCGGTATTGATACCCATCTTTATCGTATTGTTTCCCTGGTTACGCTTTACCGGAGAAGGGTATATCTTTTATTACCAAAAAAGGGTTGGGTACAAACAAAAACCATTCGATATCATCAAGTTTGCTACCATGCTCAAAGACAGTCCCAACCTGGGTACCGGACTGGTAACGCTGAGAAATGATCCGCGTGTTACACCTGCCGGTAAATTTTTGCGTATGACCAAGCTGAATGAACTGCCCCAGATTTTCAATGTTTTCAAAGGCGATATGAGTTTTGTGGGTCCACGGCCTTTGGTTGGCAAGACCTTTGAGCATTACCCGCTTCATATCAAAGATCAGATTTGCAATTCTGTACCGGGAATTACGGGCATAGGTTCTATCGTATTCCGCGACGAAGAAAAATTATTGTCGGAACAAAAGGGTGATCCCGGCGAATACATGAATAATGTAATCATGCCCTATAAAGGCGAACTCGAAATGTGGTATTTAAAACACAAATCATTGTGGGTCGACTTTGTAATCCTGTTCCTCACAGGTTGGGTTATTCTTTTTCCATCGAGTCAATTGGTGTATACTGTTTTTAAAGATTTACCCAAAGGCTTGGGCAAAGGATAATGCGCCAGTCAAAAGGATCAGTTTATACAAACCTTAAACGTTTGTCAGACATGCTCTTTAGCCTGCCTGCATTGATCTTCCTGATCCCGGTTTATCTGCTGATCAGCTTCCTGCAACTGGTATTCAACAAAGGGGATGTCTTTTTTGTGCAACAACGCATAGGCTATCAGAATCAATCTTTCAACATCGTTAAATTCACAACCATGAAACCCGGTAGTGCGCTCCGGGGACCCGGTATGATTACCCTTTTAAACGACAGCAGGAAAACACGTTTGGGAAAATTTTTGCGCTTCTTTAAGTTGGACGAATTGCCCCAATTGCTGCTGGTGTTAACCGGAAAAATGAGTCTGGTTGGTCCGAGACCCTTACCCGAAGAAATCTTCAGCCAATATTCGGATGAGGTCAAATCTAAAATATACACGGTTAGACCTGGCATAACAGGAATGGGATCACTGGTATTCAGAAACGAAGAGCAATATCTTTTTGATCATGCTGAAAATCCTAAAAGGTATTATGAAGAAATTATTGCGCCTGCAAAAGGGGATGTTGAATTATGGTACCTGAACCATCGATCTCTTTCTACGGATTTCCGGATACTGTTCCTGACCGGCTGGTATATTGTTTTCCCGAAGTCCAATTTGTTGTATAAAGTATTCCATAATTTGCCTTCAGGAATAAATTAATACCAAAAATTAATTACTTGTTTAAGGAGCCTCCGGGCTCCTTTTTTTATGTTCTTACCTTTCGAAAAGTTATTTTTACCACCATACCATGTTTGTATGAATGAACAGGAAGCCAAAAAAAGAATAGATTACCTGACCGGGGAGGTCAATCGCCACAATTACGCTTATTATACGCTTTCAAATCCTGTTGTTTCGGATTTTGAATTTGATCAGATGCTCAGGGAACTGGAAGACCTGGAGAAACAATTCCCGCATCTGGCACATCCCGATTCGCCCACGCAAAAAGTGGGTGGAGAAATTACACGGGAATTTATTCAGGTAAAGCATAAATACCCCATGATGAGTCTGGGGAATACATACAGCGAACAGGAGTTGACCGAATTTGATGGGCGCGTGCGTAAGATCATTGGCAATCAAGTGGAATATGTTTGTGAATTGAAATTTGATGGATTAGCTATTGGCATAACATATCAAAAAGGAAAACTGATTCGGGCGGTTACACGCGGAGATGGTATTCAGGGAGATGATGTAACGGCCAATGTAAAAACAATTAAAACCATCCCTCATCAGTTGCTACCGGGAAATTATCCGGATGAATTTGAAATACGCGGCGAAATATTCATGCACCGTAAAACCTTTGATAACCTCAATAACAAATTGCGGAAAGAACTGGAATTAAAAGGAATGGACGAAGAAGAGATCCGGGAACGTTTATACAAAAACCCGCGTAATTTTGCTTCAGGTACTCTGAAATTGCAGGATTCGCGGGAGGTAGCGCGCCGGCCACTCGATGCATATCTGTATTTTATTTATTCCGACGAACATATTGCGGAATCGCATTTTGAGAGCATGCAAAAAGCCCGGAGCTGGGGATTTCAGGTTTCCGAATTCGTTACACGATGCCCGACGATGCAAGATGTATTTGACTACATCAATCGATTTGACTCTGAACGCGAAAGTTTGGGTTATGAAATCGATGGAGTGGTGGTTAAAGTGAACAACTACGCACAGCAGGAAGAATTGGGTTTTACGGCTAAAACTCCGCGATGGGCTATTGCCTATAAATACAAAGCGCAAAGTGCCCTGACTCAGTTGCAGCGGGTGGTATATCAGGTGGGTCGAACCGGAGCCATTACACCGGTAGCCGAACTAAAACCGGTTTTTTTGGCCGGAACCACCGTAAAGCGTGCAAGTTTATACAATGCCGATGAAATTGAACGGCTCGATTTACATGAAAAAGATTGGGTTTACGTAGAGAAGGGCGGTGAAATTATTCCGAAGATTACAAGTGTTGAAATAGAGAAACGTTTGCCGGAAAGTCTTCGGATTCAATATGCAACCCATTGCCCAGAATGCAATACTCTTTTGCAACGCCGGGAAGGAGAGGCTGTGCATTATTGCCCGAATGAGCAAACATGCCCCCCGCAACGCATAGGAAAAATTCAACATTTTATTGGACGCAAAGCGATGAATGTAGATGGTTTGGGTGAAGAAACAATCAGCGCATTATACCGTCTTGGAAAAATAAAAACGTACGCCGATTTATATACTCTGACCCCGGAAGATCTCAACGGTTTAAAATTCGAAACGGAATCGGAGGATGGAACGTTAAAAGTGCGTAGCATCAAAGAGAAGTCGGCTCAAAATATTTGGAATGGTATAGAGGCTTCAAAAAAGCAACCTTTCGAAAAAGTGCTATTTGCCTTGGGTATTCGGATGGTTGGTGAAACGGTAGCACGTAAATTGGCCAGGCATTTTAAATCCATTGAGCTCCTGGCAGCAGCTACATTGGAAGAACTATTACAGGTGGATGAGATAGGAGATAAAATTGCTGAACAGGTATTGCGCTTCTTCAGTGATCGGGAAAATCAGGCATTGATTCAATCGTTGCGAATTGCCGGAATACAATTGGAGATGCAAGCCGGAGCTGAACCGGTGTCGAACAAACTGGAGGGTAAATCGTTTCTGGTTTCGGGAGTTTTTTCAATATCCCGCGAAGAATTGAAGCAGCTGATTGAGCAAAACGGAGGACGAAATGTAGGCTCAATATCAAAAAGTTTAGATTACCTGGTAGCCGGTGATAAAATGGGTCCTGAAAAATTGAAGAAAGCAACCGATTGGGGAATTACCATTCTTTCAGAAGAGGAATTCCTGCAAAAAATTTCCTGAATAAGCGCCTTAGATCTTAATGATTTCTCCCTGAGCCGGAATCAGTACATTTTTGTAACCCTGATGTATCAGTCGTGTTTTAAGTGCCTCTTGGGCAGGTTGTTCGCCATGCACGAGAAATACAGTTTTAACTTTGGAAGGCTTTATGCAGTTCAGGTATTCTTCAATTTCGTGATAATCGGCATGCGAACTATAGCTCTCCAGACTTTCAACCCGCGCTTTAACGGCATGTTCTTCGCCAAATATACGAACTACCTTTTCGCCGGCTTTCAAACGCCCACCCAGGCTCTCCGGTGTGCAATAACCAACCAGCAGGATCGTATTGTTGGGGTTGGCAATATTGTTGGCAATATGATGTTTCACCCGACCTGCTTCAGCCATGCCCGATGCAGATATAATGATGCAGGGTTGTTTGCTATCATTCAAAGCTTTTGATTCCATTACATCTGTGATATACGTTAAACTTCGAAACGAAAAAGGTTCCGGATCATTCTGATGCATATAGGCGAGAAAATTCTCGTTATAGCATTCTTCATGTTCGCGGATTAAATGGGTTGCCCTGACGGATAATGGACTATCGACATAAATTTTGATATTCGGTAGTTTTCCATTATTGAACATCTTCTCCAAAGCGTAAACAATTTCCTGGGTGCGATCAACACTGAATGCCGGTATAATGAGTTTCCCCAAATTCTTCACACAGGTTTCGAGAACGATATCGTACAACATCTGTTCAGAATCTTCGCGTACAGGATGTAGCCGATCACCATAAGTTGATTCACAAATCAAAATGTCGCATTGCCTGAACTTCTGTGGTGAACGCAGGATAGGATCCTCTTTACGACCGATATCTCCTGTAAATGTGATATGCAATTTTTTATCGCCCGGTTTCTTAATGTCGAGGTGAACGGCTGCACTACCGATCAGATGTCCGGCATCGGTAAAAAGTAAAGTAGTCTCTGCATCGATATGCAATTCTTCATCGTATTCCACCGGAACAAACAAGTCAAGTGCACGTTCAACGTCATCCACATCATACAATGGTTCCAGAAGTGGTTTACCCTTTTTGGCCCGCCGTTGATTCACATATTTCAGATCATCGGTTTGAATATGCGCCGAATCAAACAACATCAGGTTACACAAATCAATGGTGGCCGGTGTTGCAAATATAATTCCCCTAAAACCTTCACGAACCAGACGTGGAAGCAATCCGCAATGATCAATATGTGCATGGGAAAGTACCACATAATCCACATCAGTAGGGTTGAAACCAAAATGCCGGTTTAATTCATCGCGGTGATCCATACGTCCCTGAAATAAACCGCAATCGAGTAAAATATTTACTCCACGGGGTGTTGTAATCAGATGCTTGCTACCGGTAACAACCTGTGCAGCTCCATGAAAGGCTATTTGCATATTGTAAAGGTAACGATTTCACTTCAACGCAGAATGCAGTAGAATTGTACTCTTTTATTATCATCGAAATTTTACAGTTACATTGGAAAATGTTTGCAATGTTGTAATAACCCGGGTTTCCGGAATCAATATTGCCCTATGGATTCATCGGTTTTTTTATTCTTTGCGGGAACGATCCGGCAAGTCCAGATTGTTTTGATACTGAATCTGTAAATAGGCTTTTCCGTAATTAATCCATTGGTTTAACAAGGTAGAGTCGGAACCATGTGATTCGGTTATCATAAGCCGGTTGTGATCATACAAATAATCACAATCGGGTGTAATGAGTCCAAAACCATTGTCGAAAGCGTAGTAAGCAAACGGGTTATAGTTTTTGTTGAATAAATTCTTGCTGAACCGGAATGCAGTTGATTGGAGTCCCATCTGCTTCAATAAGGTAGCGGCTATATCCGTATGCGATCCGATGGATTCAAATTTTTGACCCTGACGATCCTCTTTCAACGCTCCACCCAAAATCAGCATGGGAATGCGATGCCGTTCCATTTCATAGTTGTTTCTGTTTTTTGGGAATTTGCAGGAGTGATCTGCCACAATAACAAAGAGAGTGTTTTTATACCAGCCTTGTTTTTTGGCTTCCTGTATATAGGCATACAAACAACTGTCGGAATAGTGAACGGTATTGCGGTAGCGATCATTCACCGGATCACGGTCGCCCTTAAATATTTCCGGTACATCGGCATCAAACCACTCATGTGTGGTCATGGTGGTTAAGGCGCTGAAAAAAGGTTGTGGCGTTTGATTCATTTCGTGCAAATGCAATGCAAAAATTTCTTCATCGTATGCTCCCCACACCGTTCTGCGCTTAATTTCCCAGTCGTCTTCGCCCTTCATCGTTTGTACACCGGCAGCACGCAGGTAAGCTTCAATATTGTCGAAAAACAATCTTCCTCCTGAATAAAAGGAAGATTGATAACCTTGTCCGTTCAATTCGCGGTAGAGGTTGGGAAGCTTGTCGAACTTGCCAAACGAATGAATAACGGAACCAACAGGCAATGCTGGTGTTGCGCTCAAAGTGGCCAGAAATCCCTGCTCGGTGCGATAACCGGTGGAATAAAAATGCGTGAATAAAATTCCCTCCTTGCACAGGTTTTCAAATTTGGGTGCAACATCAGCCTCACCTCCCAAACTTTCTATAATGTCGCCTGCCCAGCTTTCCAGAAAGATGATAACAATATTGGGCCGGGTTGTGTTTAATATAAGCGGGGTACTGTCGGCTTGTGTGTGATGCAAGGCCGATGTCAGTGAATCAGCTGTCTGCAGTTCAAAAAAGGAATAGGGATTGCCCTGCTTCTCCAATGGATGTGTCAGAATATCCGCAGTGTTCCAGAAACTGTTGAGTGCAGCATAGTTTAAAACAGGATGTGCCGATTGAAAAACGCGGTTACGGTTAATGGGAACCCGCTGTATGCCTCCTCTGAACCCAACAACAAGCAAGGCAAGTATCACTACCGACAATATCATTCGCAGCCATATGGATTCGGACGGGGGAGATACCGGTTTATTTAATTTCTTCAGAAGCCAGAACCCCGCCAGTATCTGAAAGGCAATTAATAAGAACAAACCGGTATTATGCACAGTAAAAACAGTAGGCATCAGTTCTTTTGGATATTTTAAATACCCCAGTGCTTTACTGTTTAATTTGGTTCCCCAAACCGAAAACAAGCTGATATCGGTGCATAACAGAATGGCGTTAAACCCTATAAACACAAGAGCAATGATTTTGTTAAGCTGGATTGTTCGTGCAGGCAATAAACCAAATGAAGTTCCCATATGCAGGAGGAGTGGAATGCTGACCAGATAACAACCTGCAGCCAGATTCATAGGTAAGGCAATCCAAAAGTTTTGAAGCAATTCCGGAATTGTTCCCTTATAGGAATCATATCCTGTAGCTATAAAAAGTATTTGCTGTAAACAGAAAAACAGCAACCAGAACAAGATAAGGCGAATTGCATAGACGAAAAGATTCATGCTGCAAGTATACAGAATTGCAAATTTGCTTTAACGATTTGGAAAAGGATTCAAGCTCATTCTATAAATTTGCATTCCAATGCATGATAAAATTCTTATCCCGTACAGACGCGATTCATCGCGTCTCCACCCAATAACCAATAACGAATAACCAATAACGAATAACCATTAACGAATAACCATTAATCATTAACGAATAACCATTAACCATTAACGAATAACGAATAACGAATAACCATTAACCATTAACGAATACCCATTAACGAATAACGATCAACCATTAACCATTAACCAATAACCATGAATATAACCGAATTATTAAATTGGTATCAAAAAGCTATTGAAACCATGAAAACTGAATTGGAAAACTATGCCGACGAAAACAAGATCTGGGCTACTTCCGGTGAAATTAAAAATTCGGGAGGAAATTTGTGCCTGCATATCATCGGTAATCTGAATCATTTTATAGGAGCTACACTTGGCAAAACCGGGTATGTGCGCGATCGGGAGGCTGAGTTCAACCTGCGGGGAGTAAGTCGCTCCGGTTTGTTGGAACAACTGGGAGACACAACTGTTATGATGGAACAAGTGATGAATAATCTTTCAGCTGCTGAACTGGAAGCCACCTTTCCATTTGATTTTGCAGGTAAAGGAAGTACGTTACAATATTTGTTATACTTCTACGGACATTTGCAATATCATCTTGGACAAATCAACTATCACCGCAGAATGATTGGATAGCATCGGTTAATCGTAGAAACGCCAGCGAACGCCCATGCGCATCGAACTCAATTCAATCGGATAATGGGCGGTATAATACATGCCTGATCTGAACCAATCCATGTTGAGATGTTCATAGGTCAGGAATATGGATGCTCGTTTTATGTCAGTTATCAGGAAGGGGTTGAACACCGGATAATTACCTGTTCTGACTTCTTGCTGCAAATAAAATTGCCGGGATGATGGATTGAATGCATCCGCTTTGTATGCTGTATTGTAGTAAACGTTAAATCCAATTTGAAGCTTTGAGATGCCAAAGAAACGGGCTTGATAATAATAACGTATAAAGCCTGAGTATTCGGGAAGGCGTATAGAATCAGTTGTACTTTTTTGCCATAATAAATGGTGTTCAAAACGAAATTTTCCCACTGCAAATGTTTTCTGCAGCTCAGCTGTGTAAACATTTACAGCACTTTTCAGTTGCGCAGGTAAAGCGCTTGAGCTAAAATAAACCCAGTTCTCCAGTTGTTGTATACCGCCTGTTAGCCGGAAATTATTTCGCCAGCGGTTGCTCAACAGACCCACCTTAAATTCGCGTGTTCGAACCGGTTCGAAGGTATTGTTCCAGATAAACGGATTGGATTTGTAAAATAACGTGGTATAATCACTCAAGGCCTGTTGCTGGCGAACATGAAGCATAATTGAAAATGCATCATACGTGAACCGGGTTTGCAATTTCAGTTTGTAATCTCCCTGATTGTAGCCGCTTGCAACATAAGCAGCTTCAGCTTTTACAACGGAGGTTAAATCTTTCAGACTGGTCATCTCAAATTTGCCATCCACCACAATATTACTATACTGTCGGATAAAAACTGGTTGAGCGGTATTAATCAGGTCGTATGTGAGTCCTGCACTCAAGAGCGCACGCAAAGAGTCGTTACGTGTACCTAAAAAACGGTAGGAGGGCAAAGTGCTCAAATGCTGATATGCCAGCGAATTGGAGAGTTTTCCATAATAGACAGAGTCGTATGTATTGGACGTTGTATCGTAATACCGGTTGGGTAATAAGACCGGATCTACATCACCGTTATTATAAAATGCATAACTTACTTCCGATGCATGAAAAGTATGCACCAATTGTGAGCGGGATGAAAAGTCGTAAACCGAATCGTTAAGCGAACTCAGATAACGGGCGGTACCAAAGCGTAAGAATTGTTGTGCATAAATCTGACGGTTTCGAAAATGAGTTTCACTGTTATTTAAGTTTGTAAAAACCTGTTTCTCACCTCCGGTTAATTTTTCATACGACGAATCGTATTTGATGCCACCGCTCTCGTCATTCAATCCGGAATTAAAGGTCAAATTTCCCAGCAATACATAGCGTTTATACCGGGTTGTATAATGCGTGAACACATTTACGCCCCACACACTCGAGTATTGCCTCAATAAAAATCCTTCTGAAGTAATGCGGTTTAAATCTATTCCGGCATTCCATCGCGGCAGTATATTTTGTGCATGCCTGAGTTTAAATAGCAACAATTCCTTACCACCCTGCATGGCGAAAATATCCGTATAGGGTGTTCGCGTATTAATATACCTGGTTTGTAATGGATCTATGAAATATGCAGCATGGGGAATATAACCGTAATTGAAACCCGCCTCGCGTTCGCTGGAAAAATGCAGTGAACGGGCCGACAAGCCAATATTTCCGAGATCCTGGTATACAACATTATTCCTGCGTAAAGGATGATACAACTCCAATCGATTTGAATTGGTATCCAGATCGCGGAGCGGCAAATCAGCTGCGACGAATTCTTTTGTAATGGTGCGAATTGCGGGGCGGATATATGATTTGGTGCTGTCCTGAGCATAAAGGCCCGAACAGGATAACAATAAAATAAATATGTAAAAACCGGAACGCGCCAATGGATTATTCTTTCACTATTTTCATGGTTTGAAAACCACTCTCGTTTCGCAAAACAACAAAATAGATGCCGGATTTCAACTCAGCTAAACCGTTTATTTCTGAATCGTTTTCTCCTGCCTGGGTATCCATGGTTTGCTGATATAGTATTCTTCCCTGAATGTCTTTGACCTGCAAGCCGGTTTTTTCAGATTGTTTAGCGATGAAGCGCACTCTGAAAGATTGTAGGAATGGATTCGGTGAAACAGATAATTGCGCAAACGGGGTGAGACCCGGTTCCATACCCGCCAATACATCGTATTTTAATATAAACAAACCATTGGTCATATCGCTGGCTGCAATATTACCTGAAGGTAAAAAAGGATAAACTCCCCAGCATCCTCTATAATTATCGTAAACACCCGGTTCATTCTGATGATAGGTATCGTAATAGGCGTATAACCTTGGATAACGCGGAGTATCTACCGTGTATATATACACTCCATCCTGATACCAGCTAAAATAGAGTTTGTTCCCCAGCCAGAAAACATTGTGGGGTGTTGCTCCTACATGGGTATTGAAATGCGTGAGGTAAGTCATGTCGCTCAGATCCCGGATCTGGTAAATTTTTGCCGGTAGCCCTCTGGGCACTTCATCCGTAAATGCAATGTATTGTCCGCTGCTGTCGATCCAGCACGTATGGTTGTAACCGTTGTAAGGGTATGGAGTTGTGATGCTTCCCAATGGTTTTTGATTGGCAACATCCTTAAAGTCGATTACAAATAAACCGTTGTATTCACACGAACAATAGGCAGTATCTTTTCTGACATAAATTTCATGCACATGTTTGCAACTCACCGACCCGAATAATTCTTCGTTCAACTTACCCATATAAACAGGACTATCGGGTTTCTCCAGCGAAAGAATTTCCAGACCGTTCACTTTACCCGAACGGTATTTGTTAACACACATATACAGCCGTTTGGCCGCTTTGTCAATAAAAATACTGTGCGTATTGGCTCCCAGCGTATCATCTTCATACACCTTATGTACCGAATCGGGGAGGTATTGCAAGTCGAAAATTTGCAAATTGCCGTGAGGCGCATTATCACTCACACAGTAGGCAAAATGCGAATATGTTTCTACATCACGATTGATGGCATCCCTATTTGTACCAAATTCAACATCACACAAGCGAATTTGAGTGGGATCGGTGATGTCGAAAAAATAGACCGAATCGTTTGACCCCATGATAATGTACTCTTTCTGCGAAGCGGAATCAACATAACCGGTCAGTTCATTCCATAATTGTCCGGGCATATGTGGGTTAACAGCCAGATTCGGATTATTCCAGTGTCCCTGCAGGCGCAGGCGCCAGGAATCCTGCGCATTCGCCACATTTTGAAGTGCAAAACAAACAAGTAAAAGTTTGAATAATTTCATGGTGGAAAGGTACATAATTATTCCTACTTAAGGTATGTGGTTCAACAGTGTATAACAAAAACATTCAACTCTATGGGTAAAAAAATGAACTCTGGAAATGGATTGTATATCATTATAGGAACGTTTTTCGTTAACACCACAGAAAAGTTTTATACTTGCACCGTGAAATGGATTAAGACAATTTGTTTTCTGACTGTATTACAGATGTTGATGGTATGGACCACATCAACGGTTGGTAGCAATTTGCCTTTGCATGATCACTTAAAAATCGCATTAAAGCAACAGGCTCCCCTGAATGCCATATTGCTTATTGATTCATGGATTTCGGAGGAGGTTGAAGAAGAAGAATCAGAGAAACAATACGAACCGTTTACACATCTTTTATACACAGGTACCACGCCTTCATCTTCTTTTCATGCACTTTCCCGACTTTTGGTCGGTTTTGCTGACAACACTTCAACTAACTGCCCGCTCTATCTTTTTACGGGTAAACTCCTGATTTAATTTTTATTTGTAGCCGGTAATTCCGCTATGACGCACCTTTTAAGGTCGGATTTTTTTTGTCGTCTGACAGGAATTTCAGGTTCCTGTTCAACAGTAAATTTTAATTATTCATGACTACCACACAAAACAACATGTTGTTTATTGAGCAGGAAGTGTTGCACGAACTGAAACACTACTTACCGGCGCAAGCTCCGCTCAAAGACTTCATCCATCATAATACACTTCATGCTTTTCAGGAAATGGAATTCTTTGAAGCCATTCATAGTGCCAAAAGGTTCTTTGGATACCGAACTACACTTTCGCCCAATGAATATTATTCCTTGTACAGGGAAAATAAAATAAAAGAATCCGTACTGGATCAGGTTATATTAAAACGTTGGGGGAGTGAGGAAGCGGAGATATGGAAGCATAAACTCACACATATTCCGGATGCTGAAATCAAACCGGAAATTGGAAATCTCAGGGCTCTATGGAAACGAAAATTTCATATCGATCTGGATTCCATGGTTCAACCAACTTTGTTTCGAATTGTTTGCAGTTATCTGGATCAGGGCATAGCGATGTGGCAATTCCCGGTACACCATAAAGGTTTTCTTACTTCATTACGCGAATTAGACACAATCAGCTTCTCCGGAATCTTTAAAGGGGAGCGTGCCCGGCAGTTTCTACGAAACGAAAAAACGGAATTGGCCGAGCTGCTTGATTTATTGGTTGGCAACCCCAGCCTGTATCGCCGGTATTTGTTTGATCAACAATTTGCACACCAGGGCTGGTCGGGTATCGTTTCGGTTGTGGAAGATCATCCCGAGACACTTTTAGATCCAAAACAAATCACGCTAAGGGAATTTGTCTTTTTTGAATTGCTCCTTGAAATAGATGCTTTGGATTCGCAGTTTAACGAAATCTGGAAGCCCCTGAGTTTTTATTGGGAACATAACGATAAGCCTTTTTTATCATACACCCCGCCGGATGAAACGGCACAATTGTTATCTGTTTGGCAGGAGGCTTACGAGTGGACCTATTATCAGGAGGTTCTGTTTGGTTTAAGTACAACTGCCATGGATAAGAATACCGCAGTACCGGTTAGCTTTCAGGCCCTGTTTTGTCTTGATGATCGGGAATGTTCATTGCGCAGACATATTGAACATACCGATCCAAATGCGGAGACGTTTGGTACACCGGGTTTTTTTGGAGTTGAATTTTATTATCAACCGGAACACGGCAAATTTAAAACCAAGTTGTGTCCCGCACCGGTAACTCCAAAATACCTTATCAAGGAAGCCAATAGTTCAACCAGACATGCAACCGATATTCATATTGCCAAACATTCGCATGGACTTGTCGGAGGTTGGTTGATAACACAAACCATTGGCTATTGGTCGGCACTAAGGTTGCTGGTCAATATCTTTAAACCTTCAATGAGTCCGGCTACAGCCAGTTCATTAAAGCACATGGATGCTTTGGCCAAATTGACCATTATGAATAGTCATACCGAAGACCGTGAAAACGGTTTGCAAATTGGATTTACCGTGGAAGAAATGGCCGAACGAGTAACAAATTTATTGAAAAGCATTGGGTTGGTTCAAAACATGGCTCCATTGGTTTATGTAATAGGTCACGGTTCAAGCAGTGTAAACAACCCACATTATGCAGCCTACGATTGTGGTGCTTGTTCAGGTCGTCCGGGATCTGTGAATGCACGTGTATTTTCATTCATGGCCAATCATCGGGCAGTTCGGTCTATGCTGGAACACAGAGGCATTCACATCCCTCAACAAACCACTTTTGTTGGCGGTTTGCATGATACTACCCGCGATGAAATTGTTTTTTACGATGAAGATGAACTCAGCGATTTGCAAAAAGCAATGCACGAAAAAAACAAAGCAGTTTTTGAGAAGGCATTGGATCACAATGCAAAAGAACGCTCAAGACGCTTCGAAGTGATCAACAGTAAAAAAAGTGCAGGAACTATTCACAAACAAATCAAAACCAGATCGGTTTCATTGTTTGAGCCTCGCCCCGAATTGAATCATGCGACAAATACTTTGTGTATCGTAGGTCCCCGTGAGTTGACCAAAAATTTGTTTCTGGACAGAAGAGCATTTTTGAATTCCTATAATTCACGCATTGATCCGGATGGAACATATCTGCTTCAAATATTAAAAGCTGCGGCTCCGGTTTGCGGCGGGATTAATCTGGAATACTTCTTTTCTCGTGTAGACAATCAACGAATGGGAGCA
The DNA here is from genome assembly GCA_041665785.1 of Bacteroidia bacterium. Taxonomy (GTDB): domain Bacteria; phylum Bacteroidota; class Bacteroidia; order UKL13-3; family UKL13-3; genus JBAYIE01. Next base: position 47,008 of record JBAYIE010000025.1, read on the forward strand.
GGGACCAAATTGCCACACAATGTAATGGGATTGATTGGAGTTGCAAATGGAATTGATGGTGACCTGCGTACAGGGCTTCCCGCACAAATGATTGAAGTTCATGATCCGATTCGACTGTTGATGATAGTAGAACATAAACCGGAAGTGATTTTGAAAATCATGCATAAATCACCGGATACCATGCAATGGTTTACCCGTAACTGGATACATCTGATAGCCATCCATCCCGATGATAAGACCTTCAATTTGTATGAAGAAGGAGTTTTTAGACCTTTCAAGGAATTGGAAAACGAAATGATAAACCTGGATGATCCATATGATTTTATCGCTTCAATTTCAGACAATGCACCCGTAATCCATATTAACAGATAGCTATGGAAATATTCATTCAATTGTTCATTTTTATCCCGCTTTCTGGCTTTTTCTTGAGCCTGATCGTTCCCGGGAAAAAGGAGTTGGTGCTTTCAGTTGGTGCTTTTACCACACTGGGTTTGCAACTAATGGTGTTGATTGTCTTTCTGTTCTTTTGGTTAACACATGGACATCCAGTTTTAAACATTCCGGAAATAATGATTTATAAAACTGCTCAATACGAGTTTCTGGTGGATTTTTATTTCGATAGGGTGTCCGCAGTATACCTGATTGTGGGGAGCTTTCTGACCTTCCTGATTACTATTTACAGTCGGTACTATCTGCATCGCGAAGAAGGGTACAAGCGGTTCTTCAATGCTATTCTGTTTTTTTACCTCGGTTATATTCTTACAATTCTGGCCGGTAATTTCGAAACCCTGTTTATCGGTTGGGAAGTATTGGGTATCTCTTCCTTCCTGTTAATTGCATTTTACCGCGAACGATATTTACCGGTAAAAAACGCAATCAAGGTTTTCAGTATTTACCGAATCGGAGATGTAGGTATATTATTGTTGATGTGGATGAGTCATCACCTTTGGCACGAAAACATAACGTTTCTTAAACTCAGCAATGCAACTCTGGTAAACGAACACTTGCAGGCCCATAGCCTTATTGGTGTTTTCATTTCTCTTATGATTCTGATTGCGGCAACAGCAAAGTCGGCTCAATTTCCATTTTCATCCTGGTTGCCAAGGGCAATGGAAGGACCAACACCATCGAGTGCAATTTTTTATGGATCTCTTTCGGTTCATATGGGAGTATTTATGCTGCTTCGAACTTTTCCTTTTTGGGAACACCAGATTTCAGTGCGCATACTGTTTGCATTGGTTGGGTTCATTTCCGCCATTATAGGAACTTTAACAGCACATGTACAATCATCCATAAAAAGTCAGATTGCGTATGCCTCCATTGCTCAAATAGGGATCATTTTTGTTGAAATTGCTGCCGGATTTCAGGCATTGGCACTACTTCATTTTGCAGGTAATGCTTTTCTGAGAACATACCAGTTACTGGTGTCACCATCTATGGTTAGTTACCTGATCAGGGAACAGTTTTACCATTATACACCGCGCATCAATTCGTTTGAAAATACCTGGCCACAACGCGTTAAGTATACCATTTATATGCTGAGTTTGAAAGAGTGGAACCTTGATTGGTTCATGTATGCATATATATGGATGCCAATGAAAAAAATAGGTTCGGGCGTAAGTCGTATGGGAAATAGAGCTGTATTGATTTTATACGGTGTCTTGTTGATTCTGGGAATAGTTACATTACGTACCGGTTTTTTGAAAGACTATTTCATTTATCCGTATTTCCCATTCCTTTTTGCTTTGCTGGGATTAATGTTGGTGCTGAAAGCATTTGTAGAAAGGCGCAGAATTGTCTATGCATGGACCTATGTTTTTTTGAACCAAATGTTTATTGCCTTGGCCATTTCATTCAACGAACGTTTTGAAATCACGCACACCATCCTTTACATATCCGGAGCTTTGCTATCATGGCTGATAGGTATTGTTTGTTTGTTTTTTCTGTTGCGCAGGCATCAGGGATTAAACCTGAATGGCTTCAACGGATTAACTTCCCTCTATCCCCGGTTGGCTTTTGTTTTTCTGATGGCCTGTCTGGGTTTGTCGGGTTTTCCTATCACAACTACTTTTATCGGAGAGGATTTGATATACAGCCATATTCAACAAAATCAGTTGTTTCTGGCAGCTCTGGTATCTGTTAGTTTTATCATAGATGGTCTGGCTTTGATACGCATGTTCGCCCGCCTTTTTATGGGTACAAACAGTAAATCCAATATTGAAGTTCCTTTTCGTTCTTCCTGATTTAATTCAATTTCTTACCAATTAATAACCACATATGAATCTTTATAAAAATATACCGGCCGATGGAATTGCCGGATTAAAACAAAACTGGAAAGCCGATCTGATATCAGGCTTTATTATCTCCCTGATCGCTTTGCCCTTGTGTTTGGGAATTGCAATGGCATCAGGCGTCCCGCCAATGTCGGGTATTATTGCCGGGATAGTTGGCGGATTAATTTTATCGCTGACCAGCGGTTCACATCTTACCATCAACGGACCTGCAGCCGGATTGGCTGTGATTGTACTTTTGAGCATCGATGGATTTCGAAAAATGGCACCTGCCGGACTAACGCCCGAACAGGTTGAGTTGTTTGCTTATCAATGTACTCTGGCTGTTGGGGTAGGTTGCGGAGTACTGCAAATACTTTTCGGATTGGTGAAAGCCGGAGTATTAAGTAATTTTTTTCCATCTTCTGTTGTACATGGAATGCTGGCGGCAATAGGGATCATGATTTTTGCCAAACAATTTCATACGGCGTTGGGTGTTAAACCTGAATCAAAAGAAATGCTCGGAGTAATAGGAGAGATTCCGCACAGCATCATGCATATGAATCCGGAGGTTGCCATCATCGCCCTGATTTCATTTGCACTGCTCATCGGGTTCCCATTCATTAAAAACAAATACGTGAAAATGATTCCTATACCTTTACTGGTGGTGCTGGTGTCAATTCCCCTGGGTCATTATTTTGATCTGGAACATGAACATAAATATTTGTTTTTGGATGGTCATGAATATACATTGGGCCCCAGGTTTTTAGTTTCATTGCCTGCACATATAACTGATGGAATCGTTTTCCCAAGATTCGACTATCTGTTAACCGGTTTTGGCATTCAAATGATGATAACCTATGCTTTGGTGGCTAGTCTTGAATCCTTATTGACAGCATCAGCTATTGATCGTATGGATCCATATAAGCGTCATTCCAATTTCAACAAAGAATTGTTTGCCAAAGGATCGGGTAATATGATTTCATCTTTAATTGGGGGATTGCCCATAATTGCAGAAGTAGTTAGAAGTTCAGCGAATGTTAACAATGGCGCAAAAACACGTTGGGCCAATTTTTTTCATGGTGTATTTCTATTGATGTTTATATTGTTTTTAAGCCAGTTTATTCACCAGATACCACTTGCGGCATTGGCCTCTTTACTGATGATGACAGGTTACCGGTTGGCCTCACCCAGAGTTTTTGCCAAAACCTATCGCATCGGAAAAGAACAATTGGTGATATTTGTTTCCACCATTGTAGCTACACTGGCAACCGATCTTTTAATTGGAATTGCAGTTGGAATCATCATTAAGCTGATCATACATACCATTAACGGTGTACCGGTAAAAAGTTTATTCAAACCCTTTCTAACGATCGATCAGGAAGATGACCATTACCGGATTGATGTTGAACATTCGGCTATTTTTAGCAACTATATCGGCTTAAAAAAACAACTCGATGCTTTGCCGCGAAACCAAAAAATCACCCTCGATTTCACAGGAGTGAAACTGGTCGATCATACCGTGATGGAACACCTGCATGAAATGCAAAATAAATATATTGAAGATGGGGGAGAATTCAATATCATTGGGTTGGATAATCATATGCCATTATCTGCGCACCCTAAGGCTACACGTAAGTTTATGAATCCACGTTAAATGAATGCATATGAAAAAAATCGTTTGCATTATTGGCCTGTTAACAACCGGGATTGTTAACGGTCAGACTACAAAAACACCTGAACTGAAATGGAATCTGAATGAAAGCGGTTCCCTGTACCTGAAATCAAATCTGACTGCACAGATCTGGCTTCGATATACCGATAACAATTCCGGTTCAACTATACAAGGGAAGGAAGTTCCTCATATTTTTGATATCGGATTACGAAGAGTGCGGGCTCAATTTTACGGACAATTGCAGCCTCATATTTTCTTCTATGCTCAGGCCGGCATCAATAATTTCAGCTATAACAGTGCACGAAAACCCGGACTGTTTTTACACGATATGGCGTTTGAATATCAAATTACACCCCGCGCTATTCAATTGGGGGCAGGCTTAACCGGTTGGACCGGGTTTCTTCGCTATTCATCTCCTTCTGTGGCTTCAATCCTGGCATATGATGCGCCTTTGTATCAACAGGCTACCAACGATGTAAACGATCAGTTCTTAAGAAAGCTAAGCGTTTATATCAAAGGTAAAATCGGAAAACTGGATTACCGCCTGGTATGTTCGGATCCATTCTTAATTGATTCTACCATTGGCACGGTTAAAAAAATCAACACCTATTCCGACTTTGCTTACACTTTACCAAAGGCACAGTATAGTGGTTATGGTATGTGGCAATTTATGGACGAGGAAAGCAATATTACGCCTTATACCACTGGTACATATCTGGGCAAAAAAAGAATCCTGAATTTGGGTACAGGATTTCAATTCCAGCCCAAAGCCATGTGGCATTATTCCGATGCGATTGTAAAAGATACCATGTACCAGAACCTGTTAAATATCGGAATCGATTTTTTCATGGATCAGCCTATTGGTAATCAAGGCTCCGCTCTTACTGTTTATGCCGCATATTCAAATACAAATTACGGTAAGAATTATATTCGCAACAACGGTGCTATGAATCCTGTCATTGCAGGTACTTCATTCAGCGGAGGTGGGAATTCTTTTCCGATGTATGGTACCGGAACTACTTTTTTCGGGCAGTTAGGCTATCTGCTTCCACGGAAAATATTGGGTGAAAAGGGAGGGCAATTACAACCCTATACGAACTTGCTGGTTTCTAATTTCGACCGACTCAACAGTCGGGTAATCGTTTGGGATATTGGATTCAATTGGATCATTGACGGCCATCGAACCAAGATTTCATTGAATTATCAAAACCGTCCGGTATTGGATCCCATTCGGTTAAATGAAACTGATCGCAAAGGACAAGTATGCATGCAATTGCAAATAGCCATTTAATAAACAAACCCGGAACCGGAAATGAATCTGGTCCCGGGTTTTGTTCCGGTTGTTTGGATTGGTTTGGCCGGAGGCTGTTTCAGGCTTAGAATTTATTCTTAAACATCATGCTTTCTACCGGTTTAACGGTGCGTTTATTGTATTTAGCGTTCTTCTTGGTATTGTACATGGTTTCAATCGTGCCATCCACAACAAAATAAATGAGCTGGCCAATAGGCATTCCTGCATAGATACGAACCGGTTGTGCACACGAAATTTCCAGTGTCCAGGTATTGCAAAAACCTACATCTCCTTTACCTGCTGTAGCATGTATATCTATTCCCAATCGGCCGGTACTCGATTTTCCTTCAAGAAAGGGAACATGAGCATGTGTTTCTGTATATTCTGCAGTTACGCCCAGATAAAGGGTTCCCGGTTGCAATACAAATCCTTCAGAAGGTATTTCAAAGGTCTCTATCTTATTGTGTTCGCGGGCATCCAATACGCGATCTTTGTAATTGGCCATGTATCGGCCCAGATGAACGTCATACGAGTTTGTACCCAAACACTCGCGGCGAAAAGGCTCAATCATAATGGTCCCTTTCTCAATTTCTTCCAGAATACGAACGTCAGATAAAATCATTTATTTATTAAAAGGGCAAAATACATTCAGGAATCATGCAGCAATCTACATTTTTTTAACATTCTGATTATGCTACAAAATCAGAGAGATAATTATAACGCACGGTCAGTTTACCGGATTGTACGATGGTGGCTTGCGCTATGATGTTTCCCGTATCCTGATACAACAGGTTGGGAAAGACATGCCGGATAAGCTGTTCACCAAATTCTACCGAAGCATCCACAGGTAACTCACAGGGCAAATTTCCAATGGTTTGCACTTCAATGGTATCTTTTCCAAAAGGGGCCACGGCTTTTTCCAGCAATGGCTGATAACCGTAATAGGGGTCGTTGATTGTAGTATTGAACAGAGTACTGGGTAAAGGTCCGGGAATATCGCAGGTGATATCGGAGATTACCTTAATAGTGAAGTCTTTACGTTTCATCTCTTCCCTCGTAAAAAAGGGTTCAACACCTTCTTTCCAGAAAACAGCGTTGATCAGGATGTCTGCCTTTTGATAAAACGGTCGGAAACTACTACGGTATTCCATCGGATGCTTATAAAAATCGGATTTGTCCCATTCACGCCCGTCTTTACGTTCATAGTAATCTTCCGATCGCAAATGCACATAAACCGTATGATCGTAAGTGTTTTCCATAAATTCTTCAGGAGTTACATGGTGTATTTTTAATTTCTTGAACAATTCTATTGCGCCATGAGCTACACGCCCATCGCCACATAAAACAATACGTGCCGGAGTAATTTCCAGATGTTCATATTGGGCAAACAATTCTTCCATATCCTTACAGGCATGTGCCGGCTTTAGCACGTAAGTTCCTTTTTTTAAGCCCCACATGCGCAACGCATGATGGGTGCCAACAATACCGGCAAACCTGCCAAAACCTATAATCCGGTTGCCCGCATCCCAAACCAGGGTTTCGTAATCTATCAGGGTAATGCCTTTCTCCATTATTTTTCGCAGCAAAAGCCTGTTATGAGCCTGTTTTTTGATGGTATGAGAAAAAAACAAATACGTTTTACCGGATAATAATTGTTCAGGTACAACTTCTTTCACACCCAATAAAATAGCTGCATTTGAAAGTTCTTCAACCACCTGTATTCCCATATTCCTGTACGACTCATCCGGAAAACAACGGTCTGGTGAAGATTGTACCAGAATCTGCACATCTTCCAGTTTATCCATAACATCACGGCATTGTTCCGGTGTTAGTGGAGTTCGTTTATCTGGTGGTTGTTTTGTTTCGCGGAGAATGCCAATCGTTTTCATCTGAACGAAGATAGGCATTGGGTATTACTTGCAAGGAATGAATAGAATAACAATTCTCCTGAATAACTCTCAAATCATTTGTTATTTTCGCGCATCATGAGTACGACAAATTTTGTGCAGGAGATGACCTGGCGTGGTATGCTTCACGATATCATGCCCGAAACGGAAAACATGCTGAATGCAGGAATGGCCAGCGGTTATATAGGCTTTGACCCCACAGCCGACAGTATGCATGTGGGGCACCTGATGCAGGTTATGACCCTGATTCATTTTCAGCGTGCCGGTCATAAACCCTATGCACTGGTTGGCGGAGCCACAGGAATGGTAGGCGATCCATCCGGAAAAAGTGCAGAACGAAACCTGCTGAATGAAGAAACCCTGCGCATTAACCAGGAAGGATTGCATAAACAACTGGAACGCTTTCTGGATTTTGATTGCGGTATCAACAGTGCTGTAATGGTCAACAATTACGACTGGTTCAAAAGTTTCAGCTTTCTTGATTTTATCCGCGATGTAGGGAAACATATTACGGTTAACTACATGATGGCCAAAGACAGCGTAAAAAAGCGCCTTGAAGGAGAAACCGGTATGTCGTTTACCGAATTTTCATATCAATTGGTACAAGGTTTTGACTTTTATTATTTATGGAAAACCCACGGCGTTCAAATTCAAATGGGTGGAAGCGATCAATGGGGAAATATAGTAACCGGTACTGAACTGATCCGCCGCAAAGCCGGTGGCAATGCATTTGCATTAACCACCAACCTGATCAAAAAGGCTGATGGAACCAAATTCGGCAAGACAGAAAGCGGTGCCGTCTGGCTCGATCCGAAAAAGACATCGCCCTATAAATTCTATCAATTTTGGCTCAATGCCAGTGATGATGATGCAAAAGGCTGGATCCGGATTTTTACACTGATGTCGCAAACCGAGATTGAAACCATCGAATCCGAACATGCTGCAGCACCTCATTTAAGAGCAGTTCAAAAAGCCCTGGCCAAAGACATCACGATACGTGTGCATGGAGAAGCAGAATACAACAATGCGGTTGCTGCATCTGGTATTTTATTTGGAAATTCAACAGCAGAAGCATTTTCATCACTTGATGAAGACACTTTTCTCGATATTTTTGATGGGGTTCCGATGTTTCATTTATCTGCTGCTGATTTGCAGCAAGGAATTCCTTATATAGACCTTCTGGCTGAGAAAACAACTGTTTTTGCTTCCAAAGGCGAAGCGCGTAAAATGTTGCAGGGCGGGGGTGTAAGTATGAATAAAGTTAAGATTGAAGATGTCAATGGTATGGTCACAACCGATCAGTTGATTCGCGATAAATTCCTGATTATTCAAAAAGGGAAGAAGAATTATTATCTCGTCATTGTCTCCTGATGCATTGAAAATTACACCATGAAAAGAGACCCCGTTTTTCGCAGTTTTTCCATTTCGGAAATGAAACCGGCAGATGTGCAGGGCTTATTGCAGGGAGCCATTGGGCCTCGTCCAATTTGCTTTGCAAGCACCATGGATGCAGAAGGAAACGTGAATCTAAGTCCTTTTTCATTCTTCAACATGTTTAGCAGCAATCCTCCAATACTGGTATTTTCTCCGGCACGACGGGTTCGGGATAATACTACAAAGCATACGTTGGAGAATGCAATGGCTGTAAAAGAGGTGGTTATCAATGTTGTCAATTATGCTATAGTTCAGCAAGCAAGTCTTTCAAGTACCGAATATGCTAAAGGGGTCAATGAATTTGAAAAAGCCGGATTAACTCCGGAGCCATCCGTTTTGGTTAAACCTCCCCGCGTTAAAGAATCTCCAGTGCAGATTGAATGCATCGTAAATCAGATTATTCCGTTGGGCGATAAAGGTGGAGCAGGCAACCTCATTATTTGTGAAGCAAAACTGGTCCATGTAAATATGGACGTATTAAATGCTCTTGGTAAAATTGATCAGGAAAAAATTGACCTTGTTGCCCGAATGGGTGGCGATTGGTATTCCCGCGCATTTGGTGACTCTTTGTTTGAAGTACCTAAACCATTAACAACTTTGGGAATGGGAGTAGATCAGTTGCCGTCATCTTTTCGTAACAGTAATGTACTAACAGGAAACGATCTGGGTATGCTGGGAAATACAGAAATTATTCCGGATCGTGACAGTGTAGGGGTCTATCAACGTATGAATAAGGAATTGTCGCACTTGTTGCAAAGCTTTACTGGTCCTGAGTTAGAGTATGCTTTGCATCAAATGGCGCACGATCTGTTATTGAAAAAGGAGGTAGAAAGTGCCTGGAAAGTTTTGTTGAGTTTTCAGGCATAATTTTTCAACAGCATCCTGAATATTGTCTCCGGACGGTTTGAAGGATGAAGTGAAAATTGAATAAGTTTGCATCGAATCAGATCTATGAAAATTATACGGCTTGTTGTGTTTTTTGCGAATACCCTGGTTTTTGCACAGGAACCGGTTAAAGTTTCTTTGTTAATGCCATTTTGCAGCAAGGAAATTGCTACTAACCCCAATTCGCACAATGCTGAATTGGGAAAACTTTGCCGCGAATATTATCAGGGTATGCATATTGCACTGGATTCTCTTAATAAAGTGGGAGATAAAATAATCTTTCACGTGTATGATACACAAAACGACAGTCTGGTCACTTTAAAAATTATACAGAAACCGGAATTTAAAGCATCCAATCTTATAATCGGACCGGTACTTCAGGGAGGGAATAAAATGCTTACTCCTTTGTGCAACGACAAGAAAATTTATCATGTGTCACCCTTGATGACCTTCTCTAAAACCCGGCTGAATGATAAATATTGGATATCTACGCATCCGAATCTGACTTCATTTGCTGGAATCCTTTATAATTATATTCAAGCTCATTTTGATACTGTTCAGATTCTTGTGGTAAGCGATCGTTCATCTTTCGACAAGCACGTTGGAGAGGGATTTAAGTCTTTGTCTCCGTCTTCAAAAAAGATCATCATTAAAACTGTTTCTTATACGCCTACACTTGATGTAAATCCATTTTTGTCGGCTACCAGGCACAATATACTTGTTATACCGACTCACAACGAACAGGTAGCCAACAATATTCTGTATCAGATGAAGGATACCTCTATGTATCGAAATCTTACCTGTTTTGGTTTTCAGCAGTGGCTCGATTTCAAGAATGCCGATATAGAATTGTGGCAAAGCAGGAACGTAATTTTTGCAACCACTTTTTATATTGATTATGCCAATCCCGCGACGCGTAAATTTATAGAAACATACCGCGAAAAATACGGAACCGAACCTTCTGAAGCAGCATATAAAGGGTATGATCAGGGTTTATTATTCATTGGAAAACGCGTGAAAAAGGGCAAAGATTTCATGGAGAAAATAGCGGATTCAACATTTCATAGCATTCATACGCCATATCAGTTTGTAAAACAAAAAAGTGGCGCTTACCATAACAATATCTTGAATTTTATTCATTTCCAGAACGATGAACTGAAGAGGGTGGAAGATTAATAAATCAGACGCTCTCGCGGAAATTATAAACGGAATCAACTTGTCAGGTTTAAAGTGGGGTGTAATCGTTAAGCGATACGTTACATAGGTTTGCTTCATCACGTCCCAACCTTTTAGACCTGAAAGGGCATAATATCACAACCAGTCAAAGTCTCATCATTCCCAAACTTTATAGCCCTGAAAGGGCATAAGATCACAACCAGTCAAAGTCTCATCACTCCCAAACTTTATAGCCCTGAAAGGGCATAATATCACAACCGGTCAAAGTCTCATCATTCCCAAACTTTATAGCCCTGAAAGGGCATAAGATCACAACCAGTCAAAGTCTCATCATTCCCAAACTTTATAGCCCTGAAAGGGCATAAGATCACAACCAGTCAAAGTCTCATCACTCCCAAACTTATAGCCCTGAAAGG
>JBAYIE010000026.1:0-56859 GCA_041665785.1 Bacteroidia bacterium
TGCAATCAGGAACAAATTGATTCTTAGGGTATTTGCAACAGTCAAAAGAGGTACACCGTACGTTACCACTATGAACTATGCAGCTTAAAATTAATTTGTTTTTACCATAGAATGCGAGAACGGAATTTAGCTTCCTTCTTGTAAATCAATCTTCAATAAATAATCGTCGCACAGCGTTTGACCAAGCTGGAAAGTGCGTGTAGTAAAAACCTCCATGCCGGCTTTTTTATAAAAATTTACGGCACGGTTATTCTCCTGCCAAACACCTAAAAATAGTATTTCGAAATTTTCTGTGCGTGCATAATTCAATGCATGATCCATCAAGGCTTTTCCAACGTTTTTTCCGAGGTAGTTTTTGCGCACATAAATTTTTTCGAGTTCAATAGCAGTTGATTGAATCTGAGGATGCGATGCATTGCGCAACAGTTTGGTATATCCTGCAGCAGTGTCGCCATCAAAGGCAATGAAATAAGCGATTTCCGGATTGGTGAGATTGACAGCAATATCTTTTTGTGCATAAGCCTTTTTCAAATACAGCTGCATATCTTCCTCTGAATGAAAGGCAGAGAAGGTATCGTAAAACGTTGTGGCGCCCAGTTCGGCTAGCAGGGCGGCATCTTCAGGTACGGCTTTTCTTATTTTTACGTGCATGTTTTTGTTGGGCTAACAGGTCATTGATACGCATGGCTTCAGTAATATAAATCACCAGTTGTTCATGATCCGGTGATGTATGTTCATACAATTCGAAATGACGAATCTGAGTTTGACCGGCATCGTTTTTTAAGGCGCCAAACTCATCCTGCATACGAATGCCATTGCAAAATCCGAGCATCAGTCGTTTCTTCTTAAACGGACCCATATACAACATCATGCCCTGATAATCGTAGAAGGGTGCACCATAACGTACGCGCTCCGAAATTTCCGGAAAAGTAAGGATCATCTGACGCACTTCTTCCATACGTGTTTTCATCCAGGGCAAAACCTTGTCGGATGCAATGTATTCATCTACCGTGAACATGTATTAATCAGATGCAGGTCAGTGAACTGTTTAAACGGAATGATTATTTCCGCGCAAAAATCGCTTCCAGATTGTTTTTCGGCATTACAAAATCGGGATAGATTTCGAGTGCTGCAAAAAAGGCATCCTTGGCTTTGCTGATGTTTTTCTGCTGCATATAAATATACCCTTTCATGTTCCAGGCCGCTGCAATAACCGGCACCATTTGCTTGCGTCGTTCATCCACAAATACTTCCAGACTGTCGGTTGATTTGGCGTATTTCGTCATCATCAGGTCGATGGTTTCGTTGGCGTCTTTCAGATTGTCAGTTGCAATTTGGATCGCTGCAATTTGTGCCAGGTATTGAGGTTTATCGGTGGTTTCAAACAAGTCTTTCAGCAACGTAAATTGGCCGTCCAGATCCCCTATTTGTTGCAAACATAAAACCTTAATATTTTTATATTTTTCGCTGTTTGGATTTCTTTTCAAAGCTTCTTCGTTGGTTGCCATACAAGCATCCAGGTTATTTACGGCGCCATACAATTCGGGCAATGAATCGCGCAAGGTGCTGGAGCTGTCTTCGAGCAAAATCAATTGAATGGCAGTGATGGCAGTCTGCAGATCCTTGATCTTCATGCTGCGTTCATACAGCTGCTGATATTCGGCCGTTTTGGAATTTTCGTCAGATTTCACATCCAAACTGTAATTGCATGAAATGCTTGAAACAAGGAGTATTCCCAGGATTAAATAAGTTCTCATCTTCTTTGGTCTTTAATAAATTTTTGGCATATATACTGTAAAGTTTCCTCAATCGGAATAAAAGTAAATCCGGTTTGTGTTAAAATTTTTGCGCTGCTGTAATAATAGTGATTCATGGATGCACGTGCTGTTTCCCGGGTGATGGATGCTTCCTTTCCGGTGATCAGTTGTTTCACTGCAAAAAGCATCCAGGCTACCTCTGCCATCCAGGGCTTCACGCGAAAACGGGCTTTGGTTTTATTCATCCAGGCTGCAGCGGTATGCATGAAAAATTCCATGTTCATATTGTTGCTCACCAATACATAGCGTTGGCCAGAAGCGGATTCGGTTTGCATTAACTGATACATCGCCGAAGCCACATCGCGTACATCTACATAACCATTGATTCCGGTAGTATAAAAAGGAAAATTCTTCCAGGGCAGGGTAAACAACTTGCAGGAACCTTTGTTCCAGTCGCCGGCACCTAAAATGACTCCCGGGTTTACAATCACGGCGTTTAATCCTTCTTCCATACCTCGCCAAACTTCCACTTCAGCTTTGTGTTTGCTAATGGCATAATTGGTATTGAGGGATGATGTTAGCCATTTTGATTTTTCGTCCATATGATCTCCTGAATGCTCGCGACCGAGTGCAGCAGTTGAACTCACATGGCAGAAACGTTTGATTCCCATATGCAATGCGGCATTCACCATATTGGTTGTACCTTCCACATTTACCTGCATCAGGCGTTTTTTGTGTTTCTGCTGAAACGAAACGATAGCAGCACAATGGTATACTTCATCGGCGCCTGTCATGGCTTCTTCGAGCGAAACGATATCGAGCACATCGGCATTTACCCATTCGAGTCTTTTCAGCACGGTACTTTTTTCAGAATCCGGTAAGCTTTCAAAACAATGGTTGAAAATGGTATTGAATTCGCGGGTCGACGAAACCGGTCTGCGCAGCGCTTTTACCTGCTTCCCTTTTTCGAGCAGGTGACAAACCATATATGCACCCAAAAAACCTGTAGCTCCGCTTACGACAATCAATGTGGAAATGTTTATTTAAGAGCCGGCTAAATTAACCTATTTTGTGCGTAACAACATACCGCCATGCAATTAACCGATTATTTGAGTCCGGTCGATGGAGCCTTACTGGCCTCGCTTTCTGATGCATCACCGCAGGCATTAATCCATTTTACCCGCTTTTATGAAAATGCAATGCCCGATCTAGATGGGGTGCAACTGGCTATTCTGGGCGTAGAAGAAGATCGCTTCAATCCGGCTTTTCACGGATGCTGCAAATCGCCCGATGCCATACGCGCTCAGTTCTATGCCCTGCTGAAACCAAAATACGATTTGCAACTGGCTGATTTAGGAAATATAAAAGCAGGCGATTCGGTGAACGATACCTTGTTTGCACTTTCGGCTACTGTAGCTTATTTACTTGATCAAAAAATAATTCCGGTTATTCTCGGAGGCACACAGGATTTAGCCTATGCGCAGTTTAGTGCCTATCAGGGGAAAAGACATGCGCTGAATATGGTGGCCTGCGATGCACGTATCGACCTGAAGGAAAATGAAAACAACCCGGCCTTGTCAAACTATTTGTATAAAACCATTTCGCACCAGCCCAATTATTTGTTTAACCTGGTGCATATGGCCAATCAAAATTATTATATCGAACAGGAAAGCCTGGATGCGTTCGAAAAAATGAATTTCGACCTGATTCGTCTCGGAAATTTGCGCACCAAAGTTCAGGAAGCAGAACCCTTGTTGCGCAATGCCGATTTACTGGTGATGAGCATGAACAGCATCCGCGCATCGGATGCACCGGCATCAGCCGAAGCCAATCCCAATGGTTTGTTTGGCGAAGAAGCCTGTCAATTGATGCGTTATGCCGGCATGGCCAACGATTTGTCGTCGGTTGGTATTTACGATATCCATGCACCTTCCGATAACCGCGAGCGCACGCTGAAACTGGCTTCGCAAATGCTCTGGTATTTTATGGACGGATTTTATAACCGCCGCAACGATTATCCGGTGGCTGATAGCAACGACTACATGAAATACCGTACAACTTTTCAGGGCAATCAATACGAAATTGTTTTTTACAAACATTTGTATTCTGAACGTTGGTGGATGGAAGTTCCTTATCCCAATGAGCGAAGCAAACAAAGCGGAATGTTTCTGGTACCTTGCAATTACAACGATTATCAAATGGCCCTCAACAACGAGATTCCCGATCGCTGGATGAAGGCGTATCACAAATTGCTTTAATCACACACCGTGCAAAAACTCCGGTACAGATCTGTATTGATTTTAATTTACCTGCTGGCCATTGTCTTCAGCATCCGGCATTTAACCGAACCCGATACCTGGTGGCAACTCGCTGCCGGAAATTTTATGCTGGAACAGGGAACACTCATTTTCAACGATCCCTTCTCGCTCACCTTTGCACAAACTCCATGGATCAATATCAAATGGGGGTATGAAATTTTACTGGCTTTGTTTGTTAGATTAACTTCACCCGAATCATTGCCCATCCTGCAGGCATTTATGAGCTGTTTGCTGGTATGGGTCTTGCTGCTCATTGCAAAAGCCAAAAGCGAGTCGCATGAAGGAATAGCGTTTACCAGTGCGATGATGGCCGGCATCTTGTTGTTTCTGCTTACATCGGCGTACCGCATGAACAGCCGTCCGGAAATGTTCAGTCATTTGTTTACAGCCCTGTTTATCGGTTTGATTTTGCATGAGATCAAACATCCCTCGCGCCGTATTTTTTGGTTGATTCCTTTGCAGGTTTTGTGGTCGAATCTGCACGATGGTTATGGTATCGGTTTGATCCTGATTCTGCTTTGGATCGGTGCCACTTTACTCGAACAGCAATGGCTGAACCGTAAAAATAGGGTGGGTAAAACCTTGCTCGTGTTTGCAGGTGCATGCCTAGCAACCTGCATCAATCCGTATGGCTGGACTTTGCTGGAAAAAGTACCCGCTGTATTTATGCAGGTGCAGGAAACCAAAATCACAACCGAGTTTCTGAATTATACCGATTATCGGTTTTGGTCTTTTGAAGCCTATGTGCTGGCGTGCATGTTGGGTGTTACACTTGCGCTGATGTTTATTAAAATTATTAAAGCTAAAAACGGAAAGCATCCACTTCCTTTTTTTAAACGTGTGATTCTGCAGTATGACCTTTTTGTGTATTTGTTGTTGGGGGCATTTGTTTTGTTGGCATTAACAGCACACCGCAACCTGATTTTTTTATCCATTGTATTAACGCCAATTTTTATTGCAGAAAGCCAAATCTGGATCTCTAAATTGAATGCAAGGGTAACTATGGTGGTTCAAACCGGTTTATTGTTAACGATGGTAATGTTGTACGGATTTATTGTTACCAACACCTATTACAAAGCAACCAACTCGTTTTATCTTTTTGGTTTGTCGCTTCCTCAAACCCATCATCCGGTTCAAGCTGCTGAATTTTTGAGGTCGCGTGGATTAACTAAAAATATTTATTCCGATTACCGGTCATCCTCATATCTGCTTTGGAAGTTTTTTCCGGAGGGGTTTCGGACCATCATCGATTTACGCGATTATGAAATTTATACACCTGCATGGTTCGATCGTTATGTGCAAACAACCAATGATCCGGTAGAGTTTCTTAAACTCGATAGTCAGTATCAGTTTAAAGCGGTGGTTTTGCTGAACGATCAGGACAAAAACCTACACCGTTATTTGTATCACGATAGTGTGTATGCGTTGGTGCATTGGGATCAGTTATGTACTGTGTATCAAAAACGCAGCAAACAAAAACCACATTTGCAAACGCAGGCATCAGCCATACAAACCATAAGTCTGAATACGCTGATTAATTATTTATTGTTTCCTTTATATACCGAAGAGGGGTTAAAATCATATACCGATCGACTGGCTGGTTATTTTCTGGAAATGCAGGACATTCAAAATGCAGTGCCTTTTATTCAACAGGCCGGTGCAAATAAAACCGATGGATTGTGGGGAACGTATTATCTCAACAAATCCGGACAAGACACCACCTTTGTTTTGCTGGATTCAGCAGAAATGTATTTTCGCCGGGCCATCAAACAACCCGATGCAGATGCGTCATCTTTTTTTGGATTGGGTGCAGTTTTGCATACGAAAGGACAATACAGATCAGCGCTTACTCCCTTTAATGAATGCCTCGAAAGAGAACCGCAAAATCTCAATGCACATTTGTATCTGGCCGATTGTTACGAGAAGCTGGCAGCTTTTGGTAAGGCAAAGGAGAATTACGAAATGGAAATCAGTCACCTGCGTAAAGCATATCGCCTGAATCCCGAAAATCCATTTATTGAAACCGACCTGGGTTTTATATATTATAAACTGAACGATTGTGAAAAGGCATTGCCTTATTTGCATCGGATCAAAGAATTTAAAGGATTAAGTCAGGAAGACCGGGATCTGGCAAAACAGTATATTCAGCGCTGTCAGTAAATAAACGGGAGATAATTCTTTTTGATCAATTAAACCATGCAGACCCTGGTTTGGGTTGGAATATTTTATGTATGGTTTACCAAGGCAAATTCTATATTAGCATCTGAAAGAATATAGCAGCACGCTATATTTTCATTGCAGGCTTAACAAGCCTATCAAAAAACCACAATATGAAAATGAAAAAACTTTTATGTCAATCCATGGTATGCGCTCTATTACTTGCTATGAGTGGAGTAAGCTCTTCTTTGCAAGCTCAGACGCTGTTTAAAGATTTGGAAACCGGCAGCAACGTAAGTTCCAATCCACAACAATTTACACACGTAAACGGCACCGTGTATTTCATTACCGACCCAGGTGTAAGCAGAAGGCACGCTCTTTGGAAAACAGATGGTACAGTAGCCAATACGGTGATGGTAAAAGACAGCATCATTACTACCAATGTTTCGGATCGGTTTATGATTCGCGGAGTTACAGGTGACACCTTGTATTATACCGTAAACCAGAATGTACAAAGCGATACCACCACCGAATTGTGGATGGTAACCAACAGCACCAGTCCTGTTTTGGTAACCACGCTTACAAGCCGCAGGCTCAGTGGAATCTCCAACGGGGAACCCAGGCAATATGCCATAGCTGGAGGGAAATTGTATTTCCAGATGTATACCGATCATGGGTATGAGCTATGGGTGAGCGATGGTACAGCATCAGGCACGCAGGAAGTCACAGATTTATTTCCGGGCACCACTTCGGGTATTGCAAACGGAGGAACCAACAATGTACCGATGCTTGCCTATAAGAATAAAATTTACTTTCAGGGCATTACCTCATTCAGTTCTCCAACAGGACTTTATTCCAGCGATGGTACGTCAGCTGGTACAGGAGTGGTAAAATCCGGTCCGGGTTTCAATCCGCAACATTTTACAGTTTTTAACGACACCTTATTCTTTCAGGCAAAAGAGAGCAATACAGGACTTTGGAAAACCGATGGTACAACGGCAGGAACTGTGAATGTAAATGAGATTGGTTTTAACAGCGATGCACGCATTTTTAAAAACAACATGTACTACAGTGTTGGACATTCCATGTATAAAAGCGATGGTACCACTGCGGGTACAGTGGTATTGCAGGATTCGGTCGGTGTTATTCTGGGTATGAACAGTACGTTTTTTCTTTCCCGGTATATGCGGAGCCTGCCCACTCCTCCATACTATGAATATTATTTCTGGCGTTCGGATGGCACCACTGCAGGTACTGTTCGGGTTGCAGATTCCATTGCCAATGCGGCATCCTTTGCCGTATTAAATGATAAAATGTATAGCGCCACTTTAGGTACTGCATTGTGGGAATCAGATGGCACTGAAGCAGGAACTAAAAAGTTGCTCAGCGGTACTATTCCTTATCCGCCTTTCATTCTCAACAATACAGTATTCTTTAGTAATTTTGGTTCGGGTACCGGTTACGAATTGTGGTCGTATTCAACTGGGAGTACCGGACTGGATGAAGCGCAAAATGTACGGAATGAAATGAGCATATATCCCAATCCGGGTGCAGATCATTTTCAGTTTAAACTGGAAGATGCATCAGCTGCAGATGTCTCAATAACAATTTACAATACTTCCGGAGCAAAAGTAATTGCTGCAACCGGAGTAAATCAACTGGAATCAATAAATATTACAAGTCTGGCCAACGGAATTTATTTTGTAAATATCCATGACGGTGAAAAAGTTTACCGCAGTAAACTAATAATACAGCACTAGCAGATAATGCGCAGGATATTTGGTTTTTAATCGATATCCTGCGCACTTTCTTCCTTTTCACACTTGCGCAGAATCCTATTGTGTTTTCAGCCAAAAAGCACCACATTTGATTGTATATGAAAACAACTCCACGCCGCGAATTTATCCGGCAAGGTTCGGTTGCGCTGTTAGCGGGTTTATCGATTGGACAAGCCGATACTGATCGCCTGGAAATTCCACGGATGCCGGATATCGTTCCCGATATTCCTCCCGATCGTGATCAGTTCTGGGACAAAATGCGCGGGCAGTTTATTCTGGCCAACGATCTGACCTATATGAATAATGGAACCATGGGTCCATCGCCTTTTGTGGTGTACGATAAGGTCAGACAAACCATGACAGATATCGACAAGAATTTGCATTATGGCGGTTGGGAAGCATCGCAGAAAAAAATAGCGGAGTTTGTTGGAGCCGACGAAAATGAGATTGCGCTCACAACAAATGTTACGCAAGGAATCAATATTGCTTGTTGGGGATTGCCCCTCAAGCGGGGTGATGAAGTAATCATGACCACCCAGGAACACGCCGGAAGTGCCATTCCGTGGCTCAACCGGCAAAAACTGGATGGCATTATTATCCGCACTTTTGCGCCTGCAATGACAGCAGCTGAAACGGTTAAACGTGCCGAAACGCTGATGAATAAACATACACGGGTTATTGCCATTCCACATATTCCCTGCTCTCAGGGCCAGATCATGCCCATTAAAGAAATTACGGCACTGGCCAAAAGCAAAGGTATTTTTGTGTTTATCGATGGAGCACACGGGCCGGGCATGTTGCCTTTGAATATGCATGAAATTGGCTGCGACGCCTATGCCAGTTGTTGTCATAAATGGATGCTGGGGCCGAAAGGAACCGGATTTCTGTATGTACGCAGGGATTTCCAGGACACCTTGCAGGCCATATTTATGGGAGCAGGGGGCGATAACGGAAAGTGGAACATGGCCACCGATCCGATAACAACTTTTGAGTACCATCCAAGTGCCCACCGGTATTACGGCGGCACCATGAATATCAGTTTATACAAAGGAGTAGATACCGCAATCGATTTTATCAATGAAATCGGCATGAAGAATATTTCCGGACGCATTAAATACCTTTCTGCCATTGTTCAAGCCCGTTTAATGGCATTGAGCAGCCGTGTAGAAATGTTGACTCCAACCGAAGATGCTTCCCGGGGTGGTGTGGTGGGATTTCGGATCAAGGGAAAATCGAGTGCCGAGATCTATCAACTTTGCGGTGCTGAGAAAGTGAGAATCAGGCATGTACCCGAAAACGGCATGGACAGTTTGCGGGTTTCTACCCATATTTACAATTCACGAACCGATATCGACCGCTTCATCGGAATCGTTCAAAAGGCACTCGGTTAAATAGCCCGAAAAAAAAGTAGTTCCGGTTTTGCATAATATGGGCAAAACCATACATTTGCATCCCGCCTCCAAAAAGGGATTCCTTCAAGGAGATTTTGTCCGATGGTGTAACTGGCAACACGTCTGATTTTGGTTCAGAAGAGTCTAGGTTCGAGCCCTAGTCGGACAACCAACCGAAGAATGCCGGACTTTAATCAGGTTCGGCATTTTTGTCAAAACTAAAAAACATGTCACCACGCAATGAGGTAAAATTGTTCTCCGGCCGCAACTCGCAATACCTTGCAGAGCAAATTGCGCTGGCTTACGGCAAACCGTTGGGCGATGTAACGGTTTCGCAATTCAGCGACGGCGAAATCCAGCCCAGCATCAACGAATCGGTGCGCGGATGCGATGTGTTTTTTATTCAATCTACTTTTCCGAATGCAGATAACCTGCTGGAACTCTGCCTCATGATTGATGCGGCCAAGCGTGCTTCGGCACATTATATCACGGCAGTAATTCCGTATTTCGGTATGGCCCGCCAGGATCGTAAAGATAAACCCCGTGTATCCATCGGATCCAAAGTAGTGGCAGATATTCTCAAAGCCGTAGGCGTAAGCCGGGTAATGACCATGGATCTTCATGCTCCGCAGATTCAGGGATTTTTCGAAATTCCGGTAGATCACCTCGATTCATCCATGGTTTTTATACCGTATATCCGCAAAATGAATGAGACCAACCTGATCATGGCCTCGCCGGATATGGGTTCTTCAAACCGTACCCGCACATTTGCCCGTGCATTGAACCTCGATATGGTGATTTGCGATAAGGAACGCAAACGCGCCAACGAAATAGCTTCGATGACACTGATCGGAGATGTGTCCGGTAAAGATGTAATCCTGATTGATGATATCATTGATACCGGAAATACCCTGGCTAAATCGGCGCAAATGCTGAAAGAAAAAGGTGCTTTGAGCGTTCGCGCCATGTGTACCCATCCTGTTCTTTCGGGCAAAGCCTACGAAACACTGGAAAATTCAGTGATCGACGAATTGGTAGTTTGCGATACCATTCCTTTAAAAGGGCATAGTAGCAAAATAAAAGTATTGAGTGTAGCCGAACTGTTTGCCAGTGCAATCCGTAACGTTACCGAATTTGGTTCGATCAGTTCACTGTTTAATGTGAACGAGTCGAGCGGAAATAATTGATCTGCCTGAAAATTAAATAAATGGTATTCCTACGCTGACTGGCAGATTCAGTGAAAGAATGCAACAAAAAAACAAATAACAACAATGAAATCAATTGCCATGTTTGGTTACTTGCGGGAGGATCTTGGTAAATCAGCTACCAAGCAAATTCGTAACGAGGGTAAAGTGCCGTGTGTATTGTATGGTGGTAAAGAACACATTCATTTTTCCATGTACACCCAGGATTTTAAAACACTGGTGTACACCCCTAACACGTACAAAGTGAAATTAGAACTCGACGGTAAAATCTACCGCGCAGTTTTAAAAGACATTCAGTATCACGCTGTAAACGATGCTATTTTGCACGCCGATTTTCTTGAAATCAGCGACGACAAAGCCATCGAATTAGCTGTACCGATTCAGATTGTCGGAAACTCTGTTGGTGTACGTGCGGGTGGTAAGTTGGTGGTAAAATCGCACAAAGTGCGCATCAAAGCCTTGCCGCCTCAAATGCCCGATTCTATTGAAGTCAATATCGATAACCTGGAGATTGGTAAGGCCATCAAGGTTGGAGAATTGAAAATGGATAATGTAGTATTTATGGATTCTCCGAACAATCCGGTGGTGATGGTAAAATCTACCCGCGCTGCTGTAGTTGACGAGAAAGCCGCCGCTGCTGCTCCTGCTGCTGCGAAAAAGTAACAACCCTTTTATTCTCAAGCAATCCCTGAACTGAAATACGTAAGGGTAAGCCCTGAAGTTGAAATACTTCAGGGTTTTTTTATGCTCCTTGCAGTGAATTCAGTAATTTGCAACGCAATTAAACGCTCTGCATGACTTCGGATAAATACATGAAACGCGGTGTTTCTTCTCAGAAGGAAGATGTGCACGCCGCCATACGCACCCTCGATAAAGGCATTTTTCCTAAGGCATTTTGTAAAGTGGTCCCTGATTTTATGGGCAACGATCCGGCTTATTGCAACGTGATGCATGCGGATGGTGCCGGTACCAAATCGAGTCTCGCATACCTGTACTGGAAAGAAACCGGCGACCTCAGTGTTTGGAAAGGCATTGCCCAGGATGCGATCGTGATGAACCTGAACGATCTGCTTTGTGCAGGAGTTTACGATCATATCATATTGTCGTCTACCATTGGTCGCAACAAAAATCGGATCCCTGGCGAAGTGATCTCAGCCATCATCGAAGGCACTGAAGAATTTCTGGCCATGTTGCGCAACCACGGTTTATCCATTTACTCCACCGGAGGCGAAACCGCCGATGTGGGTGATCTGGTGCGTACCATCATTGTCGACTCCACGGTTACTGCGCGTCTGCCCCGCAACCAAATTATTGATAACAGCCGTATACAACCGGGAGATGTGATTGTTGGATTTGCATCATTTGGACAAACAAATTACGAACAGCAATACAATGCCGGAATGGGCAGCAACGGACTAACCATGGCCCGGCACGATACCTTGTCGTCGCATTATAAAACATTTACAGAAAGTTTTGATCCGCTTGTGCCGGATGAATTGGTGTATACCGGAAAGCTGAAACTGACCGATCAGGTGGAAGGACATCCATTGCCGGTAGGTAAAATGATCTTGTCGCCTACACGAAGTTTCTCACCGATGATGCAGGAAATTTTTGATGCGCATCGCGGACAATTGCATGGCATGGTGCATTGTACCGGTGGAGGACAAACCAAAGTATTGCATTTTGTGGATGGCCTGCGCATCATCAAAAACAATTTATTTGCAACTCCTCCTTTGTTCAGCATGATACAAAACCAATCCGCATCGGAATGGAAAGAAATGTACCAGGTATTTAATATGGGCAACCTGCTCGAATTTTATACCGACGAAAAAACAGCGGAACAACTCATTGCGATTGCAGGCAAATACAATATCGAAGCACAAATTATTGGCAGGGTAGAAGCAGCGGATAAAAAGGAAGTGGTGATCCAATCAGTGCATGGCGAATTTCGCTATTGAGTAATAAAACACATTTAGAAGAACAAGTTTTATTTAATCAGCCAAATCAACAAATTGGCCGTTGTAAACCAACTATCGCATAAGAAATACAACTCTTATGTTCCCGTATTTAAAAACAGATTTCAACCCTCATGGTTGTCCATTTGGTCTTTGATTCGCCCGATATATTATGCTACGTATCTCGATATTAGTTTGCAGTAATCTGGAAAATGCAGTATAGAATGCTATCCCCGCGAAAGGGATAGAAGCGGAAATCCTCTGAAGTATTGTGTACCCACATACTTCAGAGATTGCAGCGAATAGCCCGACCCTGAAGTTAAGCGCAGGAAGAGTTTGTTAAATTAGGAATAAATACAACGCGCGTACTTCAGGGATTCGCCCAAATAAATAAATTAAGGATGCGATTTTTCTGATGAATAAGTACTTTAAGTAGTCGACGGCTTAAAACAATACTTTGAGATTTTATCGTACAACTCATCGCGGTTAAATGGTTTGGTAAGAAAGTCGTTCATGCCTGTCTCAAGCACCTTGCGTTTGGTTTCCGGAAATGCATCAGCTGTTAAAGCGATGATCGGAATATCAGGATTTTTTACAATCGATTCTTTGGAACGGATGATGCGCGTTGCTTCATAACCGCTCATTTCGGGCATTTGCAGATCCATCAGAATTACATCGTAATCGGTATCGTGCAATAATTTTATCACTTCTTCTCCATTGTTGGCAATGGTTAATGCGCATTTCCATTTGGCCAGAATTTGCTTGATCACAAACTGATTCATCACATTGTCTTCGGCGATCAGAATATTTAATCCCTTGAGCAATTCTTCTTTGTCTTCCTCGATCGGAACATGCGGTTTTTCTGCTGTGGCTACTTGTGCTATCATGTATGGTATTTCTACATAAAAGGTGGTTCCGGCATTTACGGTACTGTTCAGGTAAATCCGACCACCCTGAATATTTACCAGTTTGCGTGTAATGGCCAAACCTAGTCCGGTACCTCCGTATTTGCGCGTGGTATCGGTATAGGCCTGGGTAAAACTTTCGAAAATGGAATCCAGTTTTTGTTGTGGTATTCCAATTCCACTGTCGCGGATTTCAAACAACAATGTAACCCAGTCGTTCTCCTCTTTTATTTTACGGATCAACACACTTACGGTACCTTTGTGAGTGAATTTGATGGCATTGCCGATCAGGTTGAATAAGATCTGATTCAGTCGGTAAGGATCACCTTTGATATATTCAGGTAATTTGGAATCAATCTCTATTTTCAATTCGAGGTCCTTCTCTTTGGCTTTCAGATCAAATGATTTCTTCACTTCTTCCATCTTCTGGCGCAGGCTGAAGTCAATATGTTCCAGCGAAACTTTTCCTGCTTCTATTTTCGAGAAGTCGAGGATATCGTTTATTACCACCAGCAGATTGTCGGAAGAATATTTGATCGAGTGCAGGTATTCCCGCACTTCTTCATCCTGAATTTTTTCGAGCAGCAAATGCGTCATACCAATGATGGCGTTCATCGGAGTACGAATCTCGTGACTCATATTGGAAAGAAATTCCCACTTTGCTGTAGCTTCAGCTCTGTCGTCATTTTTGGCTTCCAACAATTCGTCGGAAGCACGCTTGCTGTCGGTAATGTCTTTTGAAAAAACAGCCACACCAATGATTTCATCTCCTTCACCTTTGATCGGATTGAAACTTACATCTTTGTACTGCAAGCCTATTTTATAATCTTTAAATTGTAAAGTCTGATTGAAAGGAATGCCACTCAGGCAGGTTTCAAGCGATTCTTTCAGATGATTATCCTTTGCTTCGTCGGACAACAATGCATACTGCCCGACTTCAATACGGATGCCATAATGCGATTCCATGAATTGCCGATGCGCTTCATTAAAAGCCGTGTATTTTAATTGGGTATCTACAGCAAAAACTTCATCCTGGGTACTTTCCAGAATGGCAATATTGCGTGCATTGATTTGGTCGAAGGCATGTTGCATACGTTTGCGTTCCGTGATATCGCGTGAGTTAATTACAAACCCATGGATAGAGGGTTCATGAAAAAGGTTATTGCCGATTACCTCCACATAGCGGTATCCGCCGTCGGCAGTAAGGAAACGGAATTCAACCGGTTCGGTTATTCCTGGGGTAACCAGGCCTTTTGCAAAAGCTTCCTGAGCGAGCGCCCGATCATCCGGATGCACAAACTCAAACACATTACGGCCTTCAATATTATCCGAATAACCGAATTGGGTAAAGATGGAAAAGCTGTCGAAAATAACTTCCGCTTTTTCATTCAATACCGTTATCACATCCATGGAATTGTGCAACAGGTTACGGTAGCGTTCCTCACTTTTCTTCAAACCCTCTTCTGCCAATTTGCGTTCGGTGATATCGCGTGAGTTCACCACAATTCCTTCTATGCCGGGCTCTTGCAACAGGTTATTTCCTTTCGACTCTACATACACATAATGACCTTTGGCATGCAGGTAACGGAATTCGATAAAATCGGAAACGCCACCTTTTTCCATCCCCCGTTTTATTTCTGCCATCACACGGGCGCGGTCATCCGGATGAATGAAATCAAAAATATTGCGACCAATCAATGATTTGGAATATCCAAACTGGTGGATGTAGGAATCGCTTTGATAGCTAATGGTTCCATCCGGTTTGATGATGGTGGTAATATCGGTCGAGAATTTTACAAGATTCCGGAACCGGGCTTCATTCAGGCGCAGCTGCGTTTGGATGGCATGCATTTCTGTAACATCACGGATCAAAACCATGATACGGTCCGTTGTGTTTTTTAACAGATGAAACCGGGCATGAAAGAATCGGTTATCAAAGGGTGAGGCGTATTCAACAACCTGAAAAGTTTGTGTTTTTATCAGGGTATCAATAGCATGCATAAAAGGATCTGCCATTTCAGGTGGAAATAATTCACTGAGTGGCTTATTCAGAAATTCTTCCCGGGGAATAAAAAACGTGCTGTAATCGGCTGCCCATCCATTCAGGATGACCCCGCTGTAATCCACTTCAAATACGATATCCTCTAGTGATTCGAGGATCGTATCAATCTTATCCGGCTTGTCCGAAATGGGTTTATTCATTAGTCGTTTCTACAAAACGAAATTAAGGAAAAAATGGTAGATTTGGGCGTTAATCATTACAAAGTGCATCTTCATAAAGGAAAAAAGACTTTATACATAATCCGACATGGCGAAACCGACTTCAACCGGAACAATATTGTACAGGGATCAGGGGTAGATACCCATCTCAACGATTTGGGTTTAACCCAGGCCCAGCAGTTCTTTCAGGCATTTCAGGATTTTCCGTTTCAGAAAGTTTATACCTCTGCCTTGAAGCGAAGCATTCAATCGGTTCAGGGATTTATTAACCTGGGTATTCCTCATGAAACATTTTCCGAGCTGAATGAGATTGGTTGGGGAGATTTTGAAGGCAAAGAGCAAACCGACGAACAGCGCGAACATTATTGGCATATTGTAAACCGCTGGAAAACAGGCGACGAACATGCAAAAATCCCAAACGGAGAAAGTCCTTTTGAATTGCAGGAAAGACAACGTAGGGTACTCGAACATATCCTGAATCAACCCGATGAGCATGTGGTTTTAATTTGTATGCACGGCAGAGCTTTAAAGAGTTTTATTTGCCTGCTTTTAGGTCATCCTATCAGTAAAATGGAGGAATTTCCGCATACCAACCTGGGATTGTATGTGGTTGAAATTGAAGACGGAAAAGCCTCACTCGTCATACGCAACGATGCCACTCACCTTGAAAATTAGTGCAATCAATCATCCGTTTTTCACTACTGGTGCGTATCCATTTAACTTTTGCAACAACTTGTAAAAACCTTTTCTTTGGAAAGGTTTGGTTAATTGTAGGATAATTTATTCCTTGCCTTACCCCCGAATGGCTCATGGTATTTAGCAGCATTACGTTTTTAGTTATTTTTCTTCCCTTGTTTTTGCTGGTGTATACGGCATGTCCAAAAGCATACAGAAGCTGGGTGATGCTTATTTTCAGTGCTGTATTTTATGCCTGGGGTGCACCCCGTTTTGTATTTGTATTGTTTGGAACAACGTTGCTTGATTTTTATCTCGTTAACTGGATAGACCGTTTGCAGGTTAATTGGAAAAGAAGGTTGTGCCTCGTTGTTTCCTTATCGCTCAACCTGGGATTGTTGTTTTATTTTAAATATTACAATTTCTTCCTCGAAAATGTAAACCAGGTATTATCGTTCGGTGGTAGTGATACCTTTAATTATGTTGAAGTAATTCTACCTGTTGGAATTTCATTCTATACGTTTGAAACTATCACATATGTGGTGGATGTGTATCGCAGGGTACATAAACCGCTGGCCAATTTCTGGGATTATCAGCGCTATATCATTCTCTTTCCAAAATTGATTGCGGGTCCTATTGTACGCTTTCATACCATAGCCGATCAGTTGATGGTGCGTACAGAAACCGTTGACGATTTTTTTGCAGGCTTCATTCGTTTTTGCGTTGGTTTGGGTAAAAAGGTTTTGCTCGCTAATGTGATGGGACAACAAGCCGATGCCATCATGGATCTGCCACCTGATCAGATCACCACCCTGCAATCCTGGATCGGCATTCTGGCGTATACATTTCAGATTTACTTCGACTTTTCCGGTTACTCCGACATGGCGCTGGGGCTCGGTCGCATCATGGGTTTCAGGTTTCCTGAGAATTTCGATAATCCTTATACATCCACCAGCATTACTGAATTTTGGCGCAAATGGCATATCTCGCTCGGTCAGTGGATGAAGAACTATTTATACATTCCGCTCGGAGGAAACAGGGCTAATTCTCAGATCCGCGTTTTATTCAATTTGTGGTTTGTATTTCTTGTTTCGGGGTTGTGGCACGGGGCTTCCTGGAATTTCGTGATCTGGGGAGTATACCATGGATTGTTTTTGATTCTCGACCGTCTTTTTCTGATTAAGGTACTCGATCGTTTAGGCAAACAGCTGTCGGCCATTGTAACATTTCTGGTGGTAGTAGTGGGCTGGGTTTTCTTTCGCATCGAAACCACTTCCGATGCATTTGCCTATTTGCATACCATGTTTGTACCGGAAGTGCTTAGCGGAGTGCTCCCGGATTCGTTGCGCTTCTGGACCATTTTTATTTTAGCTGTAGGAATTTCCTTTTCGGGATTATTTAAGATCGGGCAAAAAGCAGAACGGTATATTTATGCGTATGGAGAAGTACAACACCAGGTAACAGTTCGTTTGGCATTTGCCTTGTTGTTATATGTTCTTTGTTTGTCATCCATCACTACAGCCAATTTCAATCCATTTATTTATTTCAGGTTCTGATGCAGGAGTGGAAACATAAAACAAAGTTGAGGGTGAGAATTGCACTGCTGGTGATTCTGTTCTTCCCCATGCCTCAACAGTTTTTCCGCATTGTGAAAATAAAACCGCTCAGGGGTGCTATAGAAAACCGTGAGGCCTCTAAGCTCACATTTGAATCATGGTTTGATGAGTCTTTCCAGATTGATTGGGAA
This sequence comes from Bacteroidia bacterium, assembly GCA_041665785.1. Taxonomy (GTDB): domain Bacteria; phylum Bacteroidota; class Bacteroidia; order UKL13-3; family UKL13-3; genus JBAYIE01. Next base: position 18,109 of record JBAYIE010000026.1, read on the forward strand.
GCTTTCATGAATCAACATTTTGGATTCAGAGAGGTTTGCGTTAGAATTCATAATCAGATCGATTATTCCTTATTCAACCGGATCAATGCGCGCTCAGCCATCTTCGGGAAAGAAAATTACCTCTACGAAGAAAATTATATCAAAGCCTATCTGGGAACCGATTATGTAGGCAATAAAAAAATACAGGAAGACATGTACCGTTTGTTACGGGTGCGCGATACGTTGATGAAACAGGGAAAAAACATCATGGTCGTCTTTGCGCCGGGTAAAGGCTCTTTCTTTCCCGAATACATTCCCGATTCGTTTACAAAACAAAAGAAAACGCAGACCAATTACGCTGAATATGCAAAGGCACTGAAGCAGGCAGGAATAGATTTTCTCGACATCAATCAATGGTTCATTCAAATGAAACCAAACAGTCCATATCCCTTGTACGGAAAATGTGGTGTGCACTGGAGCCTTTACGGTGAAGCACTGGCAGCCGATACCATGATAGCTTTTATGAACAAGACTTACGGATACCATTTGCCCGACCTGATTATAGATACGGTAAAATGGGAAGATAAAAACCGGGGAGGCGATTACGATATGGGAGATGGATTGAACATGATCTTTCATCTGAATACCTATCCCATGGGATATCCGGAATTTCATTTCAAAAGGGATACATTTACTGATTCGCCTAAAGTAATGGTGATGGCCGATAGTTATTATTGGGGCATGTACAATTTTGGGATGACGGATCAGGTATTTGGAAACGGTCAGTTTTGGTATTACAACAACGAAATTTATTCCAAAGCATGGGATAAACCTTTACGTTTGTTCGATGCAGAAATACTGGATGAATTAAACAAGCATGAACTCATCGTAATCCTTCAAACCGATGCAGGGCTTCACCGAATGAGTTACGGGTTGATTGAAAATTTATACGATGCTTATTTTACAACTGATCCGACTAAATCTTCTGTGAAAAAAATTCGGGTGGCGTATATCCGTAAACGTTTATCGGAGAGTCCGAAATGGATTACAAAATTAACGCAGCAAGCTGCACGGGAGCATATTACCCTGGAAGAAAAAATCAAAGCGTTTGCCGAATTCCTGGTATGGCGCGAACGCAACGGAGATCCGGTTCCGGCCGATTATATGGAAGGAGTTTTACAGATGAAGAAGAATTATGTTGAGCGGTAAAGCAGATCCAATAAACAAGAATCATTTTTGATAAACATTGTACGCAATAAATTGAACCGGAATATGAAAAATAAGATTTACCTGTATGCATTAATGGGATTAACCGCATGCACCTCAGAGAACCATAAGATGAACGCCATAAAATTAGCTGCTTATCCGGAAACAAAAATGGATAGCCTCACTGAAGATTATTTCGGAACACGCATTGCCGATCCCTACCGATGGCTCGAAAACGACACAGCATCCGATGTGGAAGCCTGGGTGAAAGAGGAGAATGCAGTAACACAAAATTACCTGCAACAAATTCCGTTTCGCGACAAAATCAATGCGCGCTTAACCGAAATCTGGAACTATCCCAAATACGGTTCACCCACCAAAGAGGGCGATTGGTATTATTATTTTAAAAACGATGGATTGCAAAACCAAAGCGTATTGTACCGTCAGAAAGGACTGGAGGCCGAACCCGAGTTGTTTCTGGATCCCAATAAATTAAGTGAAGATGGTACAGCTTCGCTGGCCAGTCTCGCCTTCAGCAAAGACCATAAATATTGTGCAGTAGGCATTGCGCAAAGTGGCAGCGACTGGAACGAGATTCAGGTTATCGATCTTGCCACGAAAGAGAAAATTAAGGATCAGGTGAAGTGGGTAAAATTCAGCGGAGCAACCTGGTATAAGAACGGATTTTATTACAGCCGTTACGATGCACCGGTTGAAGGAAAAGAATTCAGCAACCAGAATGAGTTCATGAAAATTTATTATCATACACTCGGCGAATCGCAAGATAAGGACAAGTTAATTTATGAAGATAAGGCGCATCCCCTCCGTTATTTTAATGCATCCATTACCGAAGATGAGCGTTTCATGCTGGTTTACATCAGCGAAGGAACCAACGGAAACGAAGTGTTGGTGAAGGATCTTTCTAAAAATGAAGAACCATTTCAATTGTTATTTAAAGGATTCGAAAACAATTACAATGTAATTGACAATGCAGGTGATCAATTGCTGGTGACAACCGATAGAGGAGCACCGAAGTATAAGCTCGTACTTGTGGATCCAAAGAACTCACAGGAGTCGAATTGGAAAACCGTAATTCCCGAAAGCCAGGATTTACTTGAATCGGCAAATCACTGGGGAGGAAAATTATTTGCCAATTACTTGAAAGATGCGAGTACCCGCATTTATCGTTTCAACGAAGACGGTTCGGGCAAAACGGAAATTCAATTGCCGGGCATTGGCACTGCAAGTGGTATTGGCGGGCATCGCGACGATAAAGAAACTTTCTACACCTTTGTTTCCTTTACCAATCCGGGTGAAATTTATCGCTATGAACTGGAGACCGGAAAATCGGAATTGTTCCGCAAAACGGAAGTACGATTTGATCCTTCCTTGTTTGAAACACATCAGGTTTTTTATCCATCCAAAGACGGAACAAAAATTCCCATGTTCATTTTACATAAAAAGGGAATGAAGCTGGATGGAACCAATCCAACTTTACTTTACGGATATGGAGGTTTCAATATTTCACTAACACCTTCGTTCAGTGTAGCACGTATCATGTTTCTGGAACAAGGAGGTGTTTATGCAATCGCGAATTTGCGTGGAGGAGGCGAATACGGAGAAGACTGGCATAAAGCAGGCATGCTCGAAAAAAAGCAAAATGTATTTGATGATTTTATAGCTGCTGCTGAATATCTGATCAGCGAAAAGTATACCTCATCCGAAAAGCTCGCCATCAATGGTGGAAGCAACGGAGGTTTATTGGTGGGTGCATGCATGACCCAACGACCTGAATTGTTTCGCGTGGCTATTCCGCAAGTGGGAGTACTTGATATGTTGCGTTATCACAAGTTTACCATTGGATGGGGATGGGCCGTGGAATATGGCAGCAGCGATAATAAAGAGCAATTTGATTATTTGCTCAGATATTCGCCGTTGCATAATGTAAAACCGAATGTGAATTATCCTTGCACCATGATCATGACAGCAGATCACGACGATCGGGTTGTACCTGCGCATTCTTTCAAATTTGCCGCCGAATTGCAGGCCAAACAACAAAAAGACGGGAATCCGGTATTGATTCGGATCGATAGCAAAGCCGGACATGGTGCCGGAAAGCCAACTACCAAATTGATTCAGGACGCCACAGATTTCTGGAGTTTTGTATTGTACAATCTGGGAGCAGAAGTAAAATAACGGATTACAACGATTGCATAAATTGTTGCAACGGTCCGGGTTTAATTTCATGTCCGCCTTCGAATTCAACGACCCGCGCATGCAGTTGTTGCATCAACGCCTGAACAAGAATCTTTTGTTCCGGTTTGAGTAAAGGATCACGTGTGCCGGTGATATAGGTTACCGGAATAGTCTGTAATTTTTCGCTGATGGGTTCACGCAATTCAATAGCAATTTCGCCGGCGTAAATAATCAGGTGCGATATGGGCAATGCTGTTCGCTGAAGCCATCGTGTGGCGGTTGCAACTCCCTGCGAAAAACCAAGCAGCATTATTTTTCCGTTAAAATGTTTCGGTACCAGCGTTTGCATCAATGTTTCGAGGTAAGCTGTATAATCTGCAATTTCTGATTCCCGGTCTTCACTGGTCATCCATGTGGCAACCCCTGAAGGATGCGCAAGCTTACCTTCAGGGTTTCCTCCAAAACCCCTGGAATAAAAACGGTTCAGTCCTTCGGGGGCAATTATAAACCGCGACTCCTGTTCCATAAAAGAAAAGTGCGATAAAAAAGTTTTAGCCAGTTGTGCGTATCCATGTATCACAATCCAGATCTCTTTGGTGTGTTCTGTTAAATTTCCCAGCGTATAATAGCGGGCGGTTTTTGTTACCTGTATATGATGTTCCTGCATGTTTCAGGTATTAAAAAGATTCATGGCTTTGGCGAGTCCCTGGGTTACAAAACATTCAATGGCCTCCACCGTTTTTGGAAAGATTTCATTTAAAGCTTTCTGCTCTTCGGGATTCCATGCCCCCAACACAAATTCAACCTGTCGGCCTTGTGGGTACTCGCTGCCGATACCAAAGCGCAGGCGGGGATATTCTTTTGTTAGGAGGATCTCATGAATATTTTTCAATCCATTGTGTCCGGCATCGCTGCCATTGCCACGGATCCTGATTTTTCCAAAAGGCAAAGCCAGATCATCTACCAATACCAGCATTTGTTCCGGAGTGAGCTTGAGTTCATTCAGCCAATAACGGACAGCTTTTCCGCTCAGATTCATAAACGTGTTTGGTTTAATCAGGACAATCGATTTCCCGCGCAGGCGAACTTCAGCCACATCGGCATAACGCTTTGATTGAAATACAGCATTGTATTTCGCCGCAAAGGCATCTGCTATATCAAATCCGATATTGTGACGCGTATGGGCGTATTCGGGACCGACATTACCTAAACCAACAACCAGAAATTTCATGGTTGCAAAATCTGTATTTATCGGGTATCCGGCAACCAAAAAGATGCATTGTTGAAATGTGTTTTTAAATAAGCTGTACCGCCCTGTATATCTAGTTGTTCGTGCAATTCCCGGCGATTGGCAACAGGAGTTAGCCCAAACCAGGGTGAAAGCTGCTGATAGAAAAGTTCGGACTTTTGATGCGTTTCTATAAAATATTTCAACGAAATATCGCCGGCCGATTTGGATAATTTTTGTTTATTGGCCCGGGTTAATAAGGGATGATGATAGCAACTCACCTTACTGAATTCGGGCAGATCAAGCAATCTGCCTAACCAGATTTGTGCAGCAGTACTCGTCAACAAATCCCGGCCTCGCACAATTAAGGTAGTCTGATACAATAAATCATCTGCCAGCGAAGCGATTTGATATGCCGGAATTCCATCTTTTCTGCGGATCACAAAATCGTGCATGACTTCGTGCAGGTCAATGGTGCAGCGACCTACCCAGACATCATCGAATTCAATGAGCGCATGCTCCGTAGAAATGCGTAAAGCGGTTTCTGATGTATCCAATGCCAGCTGCAACCGGCTGCAGCTGCATCTTTCGGCTATTTTTAAGGAGGCACGGGAGCAGGAACAAGCGTATACGCGACCGGTCATGATCAACCGTTCTATAAAGGTGTCGTAAGTTTTACGTCGATGCGTCTGACTGTATGCAGCATGATGTTCCGCATTTTTTCGCGGACCCTGTTCCCAGGGTATTTCTAACCAATGCAATACATCAAAAATATCGCTGAGGTATGCTTCGTTAACTCTTGTTGCATCCAAATCATCAATACGCAAACGCAGGGTTCCTTGCAGCCTGTGTACACAATAATCGGTGAGTAAAAAATTGAATGCGTTCCCGCTATGCAGGTAACCGCTGGGAGTGGGAGCCAGACGACCATTCACATCCATGGGTATCAGTTTTTAAGCCACAACTGCGGATTCTGTTTCTGGCTCATGTTCCAGATTTCAAGATGCACCTCGGTCGATTCTTCTTCTTCGTTGGTCATTACTGTACCGATTGTTTGACGTGTATCTACCACTTGTCCTTCTTTTACATTCACCTGGCTGAGTTTTGCGTAAGCTGTAAAATATTTACCGTGACTGATAAGTACAATTCTTCCCATTCCGGGGATATTAAAAATGGACTTAACCTTTCCTTTAAAGATACTGCGTACCGATGCGCCCGGTTGAGTGGTGATATCAATTCCGTTATTGTTTACCTGCACGCCTTTGAGTGTCGGATGCGCATGAGTCCCAAATTGCCCGGTGATATATCCTTTTTCAACCGGCCACGGCAGGTTGTTCTTGTTACTTTCAAAATCGTTGGAAAGTTTCAGCGCCTCCGGTGTGAGATACATTTCAGGCGTTGAGGTTTTTGCCGCAGGTTTTGGAGTAGCCAATCCTTTGGCGGCGGCTTCAGCAGCTCGTCGTCGCGCTTCAGCTTCTTCCTTGCGACGTGCTTCTTCAATTTCGCGTGCGATGAGGTCGCTGATGGCTTTGTTTAATTTTTTAGCTGACCGCTCATTCTCGGCGAGTTGGCGTTTCAATGTGCTTTCCTGCTGTTGCAATTTGGTGAGCACCACGCTTTCCTGCACCTTATCCTGTTCCAGTTCTTTTTTCTCGGCTTCTTTCATACCCATCAGGTTAAGCTTTTCACGTTTGATGGCGATCATGGCATTGAGTGCCGCTATGATTTCTTTTTGCGTACGTAAGATTAATTCGGCTTGTTGTTGCCTGAATTTACTGTATTGGTTCAGGTATTGTACGCGCTTGAGAGCCTGATTAAAACTCTTCGACGAAAAGATGAACATGATTTTATCGTATACGTTTCGGGCTTTATAGGCACCCAGAATATTTTGTGCATAGTCTTCTTTCAGCCTTCTCATATCAGCCTTCAGGGTATCCAGTGTTTTGCGCGACTCACCTATCTGACCGTTGAGTACTTCTATTTCTTCCTGAAAATTATTGATCACCTCTTCGCGGGTACGGATCTGATGTGCAATGACTTTAAGCTGACTCAGCGTAGTCTTCTGCTTTTTTTTGGTTTCTTCGAGAACTTTTTTGGTGGATGATATTTTCTCGTTCAGTTCTTTCCGTTTTTTCTCCAGTTCCTTGCGTTGGTTGGATGGCGCTGGTTGTGCAAAAGCAAGCACAGCAGAAAGCAGCAGCAGGAGGATGCTACCTCCGGATCGTTTCAAAATTCTTGGGAACAACAAATTTGGTTTCCTTCTTTTTATCGAATGCAAAATAATCAAGCTGGATGTCGCAAACTATATTTTTTTCTGCCTTGATGTTGATAGTCATATCTTTTGGAAAATAATTGCTACCCTGTTGATGACCATCCCTGAATTCAGCGCGTAACTCCCGTCCGCTCAAACGATCCGCAATATTCCAGCGGCTCACTTTATAGGTCGATTGCTGATAATAGGTGGTTTGGATCTGCGATGCAGAGATGGGGGTATTGACCAGGATATACGACAGTATAGTATCGGCAGTCATGGAATCCGGATCAGCGTTGAAAATGGTATTGCCGCTGAAGATCCGTTGTACCTGATTCAGGTTTAGATCTACATTTGTAGACCGGCGTATATAATCAAAACTCGTCAGGATATGTTTCTTGTGCAGGATATCCAATATGCTGACCGAATCTCGGGTCATCCAGATCCGCGCAACCGAAATTCCCAGCAAAGCCGTTACGTTAATATACACATATTGATCTTTTTCCATGATCACTTCCATGTTCAGGTTATATTCCTGCTCCGGATCTTTGTATCGGGCCGAACCGCGCGATAAATAGTAATTAAACTGATTTTCATTCGCCGCAATCGCCTGCAGTAATTTGGCATTAGCTGATGCTTGTTCCATAACTTTCGGTTTAACCGGAGGAAGAAGAGTACCTTGTTTTTTTGTTTTGCATGAATACAGAAAAACGGTACAAATGAAGGAGATAAGTATTAAACGCAATGCATTATTCATACAATTTACCATCCTTTATTTTTCGGGGTAAAAATTTGGATCCTTCCCCTTTTTCCGCAGCACGCTTCCAAAGTTCCAGCGCCTTTTCTGTATCGCCCATTTGGTACAACACATCTCCCAAATGTTCAATTACCTCTGCATTGTTTGGTTCTTTTTGCAGCGACTGCTCGATATAAATTTTAGCTCTCGGATAATCCTTTTTCTGATACAAAATCCAGCCATAGGTATCGGCAAACGATGCATTTTCGGGTTCCAGTTCCAGTGAACGTTTCGACAATTGCTCCGCTTTGTCCAGTTGCACTTTACGCAAACTCAGATAGTAAGCGTGGTTGTTCATGGCCGTTGCGTTGAGCGGATCCAGTTTCAATGCACTTTCAAATGCACTGTCGCTGGCCGAATAATTTTCCAGATTGTGATTGGCTTCGCCAATATTGGTGTATAACTGAGCGCGCATTTGCAAATCTTCACCGGCAAATTCAATTCCGCGTTTGGCGCTCCAGATAGCAGTATCGTATTGTTTCAATTGCATCGACGCTACACTGTGATAAAAATAAAAAACCACATCGGTAGGATAAACTTCCAGAGCATGTGCACAATCTTTTTGAAGTAAGGTATAATCCGGAATGCGGGTGCTGCAGAACATCATTTGCTGCCATGCCACCAATACCGAAGGATCCAACTCTACAGCTTTCTCGTATTGCATATGGGCTGTCAGAAACTGTTGCTGCTCCACCAAAATATCTCCCTTAACCATATAGGCTGAAGGCTCGGCAGGATGCGCATTGATAAAAATTTCGGCGAGCAATAAACTTCGGCTGAGCTGATCTTCAAAAGTGGCAGAAGTCATAAACATCACCATCATCCGTAATTTGGATTTGATATCGACATCGCTGCTTCCCATTCCTGTTTTCATGTATGAAAACCATTTCTCGTAGTCTTTGATAGAATGGTAATAATCGCCGAGGGCAAAGGCCGCATATCCGTTATCCGGGTCGGCCTTCAGAATGTCTTCGTACATCGCCAGGCCTTCTTTGGTCTTGCCATTGACCAGATACAACTCGGCCAGCAATACGCGGTACCGGATATTGGAGGGATAGGCTTTGCATAAACGTTCGATTTCTTTGATGGCTTTTGAAAGTTTATTTTGCGCCAGATACAATTGTTCTTTTCGCAAAATGATATCTTCATTGATCCCTGTTCTTCTCTCAGCCTTTTCGAGCATTTTTATGGCTTTCGGGTAATTGCGCAATTGTTCGTAACAATAAGCAGCCCGCAACAAATTCGGCACTTCGTCTTCCTGTTTGCTGAGGTAAATGCAGATCTCAGCGGCCTTTTCGTAATCACGCCTGGCTTCATAAATGGTTTCCGCCAGTTTCCAGTACCAGTTATTCTTTTTGTTTAAGGCCAGTGCTTTATTTACCTGCTCTTCGGCATCAGCCATTTGATTCTTTTGGAAATAAATATCGGCCAGGTTATAATATACCGCATCGTTTGACGGGTCGATCAGCAGACAGGCTTTGAAGGATTGAATAGCCTCGTCAAAATTTTGTACCAGTTTTTCGCGCGCCCCGTTCAGGTACAGGCGTTCCAGTTCCATTTTGCGGGCATCGCTTAATTCCGGCTTTTTTTGAGCAGATACGTTGAAAATTCCCCAAAAGAGGAAGATCAACAGAAGGGAGGGATGCTGAATTTTTTTGATCAACGTATTTACAGATTGGTGGTATAATCGCCTATGCTGAGATCACGGGCGTCGCCATGATATACAACGTGATTTCCTATCATTGCATTGTCTACAACAGCATTTTTTATACGGGTATGGGTTTGAATGATGGAATTTCCAACCACCGAATTTTCCAGGGTACAATTTTCTCCGATTGAAGCATAAGGCCCAACCACGCTGCGGATCAGTTTTACATTTTTTCCGATATACGAAGGTTGAATGATTACTGAACCTTCGCTTTCAACCGTAGGATCCACCATGGTTTTTTTCTCCAGATGCATGTGATGCAGAACCCGCGCATTGGTATAAACGGTAGAATTTTTATTGCCGCAATCCAGCCATTCTTCCACCTTACCCGGTTCAAATTTCATGCCTTTTTGCTTCATATTCTCCAGTGCATTGGTCAACTGGAATTCTCCTTTTTCCTTGATATTGTTATCCAGCAGGTATTGCAATTCATTGCGCAGGTTGGCTCCGTCTTTGAAATAATAGATGCCGATGATGGCCAGATCAGATACAAATTCCGCTGGCTTTTCTACAAAATCGGTAATCACATTATGACCATCTACTTTTACTACACCAAACTGACTCGGGTCTTCGATCTGTTGAACCCAAATGATCCCGTCTTTGGATCGGTCGAGCTTAAAACCTGCTTTGAATAAGGTATCGGCAAAAACAATCAATACATTTCCATCCAGCGAATCTTTGGCACACATGATGGCATGAGCGGTACCTAATGCTTCTTCCTGATAATAAATACTTCCTTTGGCTCCCAGTTTGCTGGCAACGTCTATCAGTTTCTTTTCGGTTTCGTGTCCGAAATCAGGGTGAATAATATAGGCCACTTCTTCAATGCCTTCGCCGCATACTTCTTCCAGATCTTCAATGATTTTTTGCACGATGGGTTTACCGGCAACAGGAATCAAAGGTTTTGGAATTGTAAGGGTATGTGGCCTCATGCGTTTGCCCATTCCGGCCATTGGTACGATAATTTTCATGTTTACTGTTTCTGTACGTTAATTCTTGTGTTCTAAAATTTACATTATTTGCCGGTACTGCCATATCCACCTTCGCCACGGACAGTTTCACTCAGTTCGTCCGCAATTTTCCAGTTGGCCTGCTCATGTCGCGATACCACCATTTGAGCAATCCGTTCTCCGGGTTGAATCACAAATGCTTCGCTTCCAAGGTTGATCAGAAGCACCTTTACTTCTCCCCGGTAATCTGCATCAATAGTCCCCGGAGCATTTAAAACGGTAATGCCGTGTTTTAGCGCCAGACCGCTGCGTGGACGAATTTGTACCTCAAAACCGGGTGGTATTTCTATAAACAGACCGGTTGGAATCAAAACCCGTTGCGCAGGGTTTAAAATTTCCGGTGCGTTTAATGAAGCCCGGATATCCATTCCGGCAGCATGAATCGATTCATATGCAGGTAAAGGATTTGCAGAACGGTTGATCACTTTTATTTCCATCAGCACGGGGTAATGTGGCTCGCGAAAATAAGATTTTCTTTCGGCAATCAAACACGCAGGAAGTGATTGATAAATAGACGTTTAAGTATTGTCTGGCTACCGTTCAGGATTTAAATAAGCGGAAAGCAGGATTGCGGTGTTCAAAATACCACGCCATGAACCCAAAAAGGATCAGTAAAACGCTATTCAAACCATAGCGCAACGACAGAGTCAGTGCTGGTCCAACCCATATTGAAATCAGGTAGAGTCCCAGAGCAAATACCATATAAGCTATAACCTTTCCGGTATGATACGGAATGGGATAATATTTTTTCCCCATGAGATAACAGATGACCATCATGCTTAAATAACAACCGAAATGTGCCCAGGCCGAACCAATATACCCGAATAGCGGAATCCACCACAGGTTTAATGCAATGGTAATAGCGGCACCTATCAGCGATATCAATGCTCCCTTATTGGTTTGATCTGATAATTTATACCAAATACTCAGGTTGTAATAAATACCCAAAAACATATTGGCGAGTAGTAAAATCGGAACAATTTTTAAACCTTCACGATACGAGGGACCTATAAAATGCTGGAAAACATCGATGAACAACATAACCAACAGGAACAGGAATAAACATACCAGTACAAAATAATTCATGACCTCAGCATAAATGGTTTTTTGGTTACTGCTTTTTGCATGCGCAAAGAAGAAAGGTTCGGCCGCATAACGAAAAGCCTGAATGAATAAACTCATGAGAATCGAGAGTTTATAATTCGCTCCGTAAATACCATTCATTGCCCGGCCGGTTTCAGGGTCGGGATAGAACCAGGTTATAAGCGTACGGTCGAGTGCTTCATTGATCATTCCTGCAAATCCTACCACCATCATCGGCAGCGCATACACCAGCATGTCTTTCCACAATGCAGTATTGAATTGTGAGAATTTCAATCCCAGCAATTCCTTTGCCAGCATAGGAATCGTAATAACACTGGCCACCAGGTTGGAAATAAAAATATAACCGATTCCTATTCCGGGATCGTACAGTGGTAACGCTATTCCCTGATTGGATTCCATATATGGACATAACATCAGAAAATACAGGTTGAGCAGGATATTGGAAAAAATATTGATATTCTTAACCAGGGCGAATTTGAGGGCTTTGTTTTGATGGCGTAACAACGCAAAGGGTATGGCCGCCAAAGCATCCAATGCCATGATCCACACAAACCAGATAATGTATTCGGGATGATCGTTGAGTTTGATCATTCCTGCGAGCTTATCGGAGAAAAAACTGCAAATAAAAATAAACAATACCGAGGTACTCAATACCGATCCGAGTGAGGTAGAATAAACTTCCTTAGGATCGTGGCTTTTGTTGGCATAGCGAAAAAATGCCGTTTCCATACCATAAGTCAGCAACACATTAAAGAAAGTTACATAGGCATATAACAAGGTAACCACACCATACTCCCCCGGACTGAAGAGGGTGGTATAGAGAGGAACCAGCAGGTAATTAACAAAACGACCTACGATTTGGCTCAGGCCATAAACAGCCGTTTGGGAAGCAAGTTTTTTTAGTGTAGTCAACCGCTGAGAGCTTAACGATTCAAATAACTTAAAATTATTTCAGAGAATAAGCGTTGTTTACTCACATCCCATTGGGTTTGTCTATTTTTGCACCATATGCTGCGTTTTGTTTTTGGTTTCTTATTGTTGATTACATCCGGCGTTCCGCTGCTTGCACAGGGAACCGATGAGCAACTGGCTGCGCAGTTTTTTGCGAACCGCGAATTCGATAAAGCAGCCGATGCCTATGAGCGCCTCGTTCAAAAAACACCGGGTTCCGTTTATTATTACGAGAACCTGTTGCAATGTTATGTGAATCTTGGGCATTTTTTTGAGGCGGAAAAATTAGTAAAGAAACAACAGCGCAGGTTCGAGGGTCAGGCATTTTATAAAGTGGATCTGGGATATCTGTATACCAAACAGGGATTACCCGATAAGGCAAGAAACTACTACGAAGGTTTGTTTAAAAATTTTGCAGGAACCGAAGATCAAACCATTTCTCTGGCACATGCATTTCAAAAGCGAAACGAATGGGAGTGGGCCGTTCAAACGTATTTGCGCGCCCGGAAAAAGAATGGTGGACATGCATCTTTGTTTGCACTTCCATTGGCACAGGTGTATGCTTCATTACGACAAACAGGTCCCATGGTCGAAGAATACCTGAATGCATTGCAGGATAACCCGACCATTCAGGATCAGGTGCAGGAATATCTGCAACTGTATATGGAACAGGATGCCGATTACGAATTATTGAAATCTGCGATTCTGAAGCGGGTGAAAAATGATCAGGGTTCGATGGTTTATAACGAATTGCTCATTTGGCTGTATGTGCAGCGTAAAGATTTTACAAATGCCTTGGTACAAGCCAAAGCGCTCGATAAACGCAACAGGGAAGAAGGTCGAAGAGTATACGAATTGGCCAACCTGGCTTTATCGAATGCCAAATACGATGATGCGCTGAACGCCTATCAATATATTTTGCTGATGGGCAAAGACAGACCATTATACCTCGCAGCCCGGATAGGCATTTTGGAATCGCGCAACCGCAAAGTGACCCAATCAACTGTCTATACGGCGAACGATTTGGTTCAACTAGAAAAAGAATACGAACTCTTTCTGACGGAAGAAGGAAAATCCAATTTCACTGCATCGGCCATGCGCGAACTGGCGAAGCTTGAAATTTATTACCTGTCTAATAGCAGTAGAGGCATTGCACTTTTTCAGGAATTGATTGCCATGCCACGACTCGATAACCGGTTTAAAGCAGAATGCAAACTGATGCTGGGCGATGTGCACGTATTGGAAGGAGAAGTTTGGGAAGCGGTATTGCTTTATGGACAAGTGGATAAAGATTTTCTTGAAGATCCCCTCGGACAGGAAGCCAAGTTTCGCAATGCGCGCTTGTCGTATTATATCGGAGAGTTTGAATGGGCCAAAGCACAACTCGATGTGTTGAAAACCGCAACATCCCAGCTGATTGCCAACGATGCCCTCGAATTGTCGCTGCTGATTCAGGATAATACCGTTGATAGTATAGAAGAACCCTTACTCATGTTTGCCAAAGCCGACCTTCATATTTATCAGAAGAAACATGCACAGGCGCTTGTCATATTGGATAGTATCAACCTCTTGTTTCCGCGTCATACCTTAGATGATGATATCCTTTACAAGCGGGCTCAAATCAGTTTGCAAAAGGGGAATTATCCCGAAAGCATCGAATTCCTGCAACGATTGTTAAAAGAACATGGATCGGGTATTCTGGGCGACAATGCCTTGTTTATGTTAGCCGATATTACCCACAACCGTTTGCACGATGCTGCCGGAGCCATTAAATTATACGAACAATTTATCAATCAGTATCCGGGTAGTTTTTTCCTGACCGAAGTGAGGAAGCGGTACAGAAACTTACGCGGAGATGTTTTAAATGAATAATTAAAAATGCATTGCCAGCCATAGCTTTAGCGGCGGCGGGAAAAATGCCTCGTCCGCCATAGCTTTAGCGAAGGCGGGAAGAATGCTAAACTGCTCTCTTAAAACTTATCTCTTAAACACATTTATCCTAAACACATATCACATAAACACCTATCTCAAAACCCATGATCATCTACAACGTAACCATCAATATTGAAGACGAGATCCACGACGAGTGGCTCTTGTGGATGAAAGAAACGCATATCCCGGAAGTAATGCGCACAGGGATGTTTGTTGATCACAGTTTCTCACGCCTGCTTTCCCGTCAGGAAGATGAAACCGGAATCACTTATGTTATTCAGTATCTGGCCAACGATATGGCACATTACGAAAAGTATATTCAGGAATTTGCGCCTGCATTGCAAAACGAAACCATAAAAAAATTCGGCAATAAATTTATTGCGTTCCGCACATTGATGGAAAGGGTTTAATGTTGCGACAAGAACTTTAATGGATTAAGTTCTACGGATTAAAAGGAACTTACAAAAACATAATACTTTACCCTTTATTCACAGATGAGTATACATTATTGTTTCAGCAATTTTGCGTAGCCGAAATTACCTTGTTGATCGATAGAAACAATATAATAACCGATTGTTAATTCAGAAATATTGATTGCTGTGTTTGCTGCATAGTTTGGCAGGTCGATCAGCATTTGACCCTGGGAATTCATAATTTTGACTGACCCGGATTGTTCAAAATACAAATGCGAAGAAGCTGGATTCGGATACAGCGCTATTTTATGCTTTAAGTTTGTTTCATCCATTCCGTTTGGTGGTAATGTAAAGGCTGCAATACAACTGGCAGGTTTGTTTCCTGCATTTTTGAATATTCCTCCTACAAGCAGTTCGTTGTTGTATACAAAAAACTTGATGGCAGTTTTATCTACTCCTGCGCCCAATGGAGTCCAGTTAGCTCCATCCCATTTTACAACATATTGGTTCGTGTCATTTAAGTAGAATCCCGGTCCGGCTGCAAACAAATAACCATTATATGAAATCAGATCATAAATGGAATTACCCAATCCTTTTGAAAGTGGAATCCAATTTGTTCCATTCCAGCGCGCTATATTTTCTACACTTTGTCCACCCGCTGTACTAAAGGATCCGCCAACATACAATTCTCCATTATGAAAACACATGGCTGATACAGTGCCATTCAATCCGGTACCTAATGCCGACCAATTTGAACCATTCCATTTGGCAATATGATTGGCCGTTTGACCCCCGGCTTCGGTAAATAATCCACCGGCATATAAGGTATTGGTAACGGGATCTACCAACATTTCAATTACCTTATCGTTTACCCCTGTACCAATACTTTGCCAGCAACAACTTGTACCTGAAAATCGAGCGGCATAATAAACGGCAAATGGATCGAGCGGATCACCTCCGGCTGAACTAAAATTTCCACCTGCATGCAAAATGCCGTTGTAGGAAGTCATTGCATGTACACTACCACTCATTCCTGATCCGTCGTTTCCTGTTCCGGATCCAACAGTGGTCCATTTGTCTCCATCCCAGCGTGCAGCATAGTTGTAAAGATTTTGATCCGGAGTCAACACATGAAATCCGTCACCTCCACAATACAAAATACCTGAGTTACTTATTGCAATAGTATATATTTCACCACCAAAAAACGATTTCAGTCCGGTGCTCTTATCGGTCCATTTCTGACCATTCCAACTATGAACACCATCGCCACCGGCAACTAATTTACCATTAAAGACCGCAAAAGAATTGGCGCTGTATTCAAGTCCACTGTCAAGTGCATGCCATTGTTGTGCCCCGCTGCTTTTACTTTGTAATAGTAAACTAACAAAAAAGGCAAGGAAGAGAACTTTTCCGGAAGCCATAAGAAATTTAAATTAAGTGAGCGACTGTTATTCTACAAAGCTGGGATCTGTCAACGTTTTCAGAAACGCAATCAATTCTTTCTTTTCGGTTTCCGAAAGTTGCATGGTACGGTTGGTCATACGCTTGGTCATGATGGGATCCAGCGTTGGAGAAGTCTTTACTGCCGATGTATAAAATTCAACCACTTCTTCCAGCGTAGTGAAACGTCCGTCGTGCATATAGGGTGAGGTGAGTTCAATATTGCGCAAAGTTGGAGCAATAAAAAGACCCATGTCTTTTTGTTGTCCGGTTACCAAAAATTTACCCTGATCAAATCCGGTAAACACATCGTTTAAGCCATTGTTGTGAAATCCGTTATCGGTAAACAGTGGTCCGGGATGACAATGAAAGCAATCGCCTTTTTCAGAAAAGAAAATGGCCATTCCGTTCATTTCTTCGGCGCTGAGTTTCTTTTTGTAAACACGGTATGCATCGTAACGCGAGTTGGCACTTACCCGGCTGCGCAGGTATTGCACGATAGAGTAAGCAATTTTGGTTTTGAGTTCCAGAAAAGTCAGACTGTCGATATGGTTGATGCTGAATGCTGCTTTAAACATGGCAGGGTATTCAGGATGACTGAGCAAACGGGTAACCAGCTTTTGATGGTCGGTATTGAAAAACTCCGGTTCAAAATCGCCCAGGGGTAACAGATCCAGATCAGGTGCCGAACCTTCCCAGTTGAAAACCGGTTTGAAGGCGAGATTTACATGCGCCATGATGGCCATGTTATATCCGTTCAGAGCATGGTATACTCCGCCGGAATAAGAGCGTGGCTTGCTGTGGCAAGAGGTACAGCTCAATCCGTTTTCGGATAGAATCGGATCGGCGTACAATTTCTTACCCAATGCAATTCCTTCAACGGTCATGGGGTTTTTTTCCGACAAATACGGATCAGGAAAGCCCAGTGGTTTTACTAATGTATAAGGAGTAGGGGCTGTTTTTTCTCCCGGATTTGTAGGGAGATTGTTTTGTTGTTCCGGATCCTTATCGCAGGAACTGAGTAACAACAATCCAACAAATATTCCTTTAACGAAGGGTGAATACATCTTTTCCATTGTTGCTGATTAATTGCATGAGTAATGCAACACCCATGGTATAATTTCCATCGGTATTGAAGTTATAAGCGTAAGGATTGGCAAACCATTCGTTGATATTCATTTCCAAAGTCAAGGGCGTGTTTTGGCCCAGCGTTACCGAAAAGTTTTTTGGAATAGCTTGATGCTGCACCAGGCTTGGGTTAGTTCCCAAATGAACAGTAAAGCCTTTTTTGAGGTTCGCCGTATTGCGGTAATGACCTTCGAGTTTCATAAAGTGATATCCGCCTCCCATCTCATCCGGCCAGGCCATATTGAGGTTTTCGATCAGATCAGGGAGTGTGCCTGTTTTGTTGGTATCGGCAGCCAGACCGATGAGCAAGGTGGCTGAGGTATATTCACCGGTAGGAACATAATTCAGCAAGAGTTTATTCTCCGCGCTTGTAGCATCAATATAAAAAATTGCGTTGGAGGTAAACATCAACTTTTCCTGATTGTACAAGCGAATGCCGGAGATATAATAATAAAGCCGCGACACACTGAATGGATTTCCGGCAGCATTCTGATACATCATACTATCAAAGAGCAAGGGAGCCTGATCCACTTTGTGAGTCACGTTCAAAGTCATGCTTCCAAATTGAACGGTTGTTTTAGCCGGTTCATCTTTTTCACAGGATGAAGCCATCAGCAAAACCAGGAGGGGCCAAAGGCGGTAGAGCGTTTTCACTTCTTTGATATTTTATTCAAAGTTAGCGTTGGCTTCGTGCGCAAAGGTTGACGGGGGTCATGGAAATCAGGTGATTGATATTATTAAGAATATATTGTGAACCACTGCTGTCCTGGATTATAGATTGTAAACTCAATTAAAGTCAATGAGGATAAAGGCTTAGGTTTGTTCTCTCTGATTGGGGGCTTACTTCAAAGTGATTCTAATTTTTGAAATATGAACTGGTGAATAGTTTAATAATCTGTTAGAGTTAAGTTTCTAATTTAAGATTAAGTTCTCTGTTGAGCAGAGGCTGGGTGAGGGATCGCAGCGGAAATCCTTTTTTGTACTCAAAAAAGATTGCAGCGCAGAGCCCGACCATGAAGGTAAGCGAACGAGAGGTTAATTTTAATGCAGCCATCAATCGCGCATCCTTCATGGGCACCCCCAAAATCATTCTCTCATTAATTCCCCGGACACTAATGATTGAGAACTGCAAAAAAATACCCCGTTGAAACTCATCTCAACGGGGTACATGAAAGAAGAAAATAAGATTAATGAGCGATATTGAATTTACCGGATTTGATCAGCGCATTTTCTGTTGTGCGGATTTCATACATGTAAATACCGTTGTTCAGATCAGATATATCCATTGAAGCAACACCGCTTGCAACCTGTACAGATTTTACCCGTTTGCCGGTAATGTCCATCACATGAATTACTGAAGCATTGTTGTAATCGTATTCGAAGTTGATGAATTGAACAGCAGGATTTGGATACACTTTAACGGTGTTTGCAATTCCTAATTCGTCGATACCAACGGCGGTTGACAAGTTCACTTTGGCACAGGAAACGTTGTTGGCCGTGTTTGAATCCAGATTGCCATTGTAACGTAAAAGGGCCATCAAACAGAAATCAACATTGGAAGCACCTTGCGAAAAAGTAAGGCTGTAATTATTGAAAGCAGCATTCACACTTTGACCTGCAGCAATCACATTATGACTTAAAGTTGCGGCTGATACCAGTGAATTGTTGATGATAATACCAACCTGAATAGAATCGGAAGCCGGAATATCAATGGTTCCATTGTTTTTGATGGTGAATGTAATATTGAACTGCGTATTGGCGTAAATGGTTTGGTTGGCCACAGGGGTATTCATGGTAATCATGATGTCCTTTTGTGCAAAAACCTGCACAGCAGTAAAGAAGGCGACGGCGAGGAGAAGTTTTTTCATGTTTTTTTGAATTAAGTTGGTTTGATATAGGATAACGAAGTTAACAAAAAGGTTGCGTTAAACCATAGATATTAGCAGCGAGAGCGTGGGAATGAGGGTATTATAGGCTGTTTGGAATTTATTTTACTCCGGGATTACTGTAATTTGATGGGGGATTGACGGAGGAGAAATTGTCATCAACATTGCTTTATAGGCATTTGTAGCGATTATTTTTAATGAGAACGCACCAGTTTTGAACCGGTTTTTGCGGATTATACATGCTGCCGTTAATCTTGCCCGGGTCGGAAGAATGGTTTAACAGGGCACAACCGGATCAGGTGATAAATGTATCTATTTGCTGCACGTTATTCGTACCGGATTAATTTTACCTGTGGCGATTTTAGTCTTTGGATGAGCCATTTTTCAATTTTCTCAGTATCCGCTATGACGTATTCAGTTGTTGTTTGATACAATATAACTGTTATTACGCCAGCACTATCCGTGTTTTGATTTATGAAATGCTTTCCCATCGACACATTTTTGAATTCGGAAAACAGGATTTCAATTTCTTTACATGCTTCGGAATAATCAATTTTATATTCCGCAAGTTCCTTCTGCAGATTGTTGATCAGAATGTCTTTTTCTGTTATGTTTTTATTCTGGTTTCCTATTTCATTTAAGATTTCACTCTTCAGATCAGTTACATCCTGTCTGAATTCCAGTCTGGTATTCTCAATATCGTATTGCAACAATTTTTGATTCAATAATTTGATTTCAGCGTCCTTAAATTGTTTGTTTAAAAATGCGACTTCAATAATTTTCGGATTTGTATTGTATTTAACATTCTTAAAGATGACGATATTTCCATTGTTGGTAAACTCATGAGCAATAAACTGTTCTATTTTGTGGTTGTAATTTTTTTTGTTTAAAAGATTGTAGGCCAGATAAAAGCTGGGGATTATCATCACTAGTATTAAGGTAGTAATTCCGTAACGGATGCGTTTCTCAAACCGGGGATTCAAACTGGTTACAGGTTCATACTTTAAATATTTAATAATAAAAATGGTTGCTATACAAATGAAAAAACAATTGATGATGTACAGGTAAATGGCCCCGAAAAAATAGGGATAGTTACCAATGGCTAACCCATAACCCGCAGTACAAAGAGGAGGCATTAAGGCGGTAGCGATTGCCACACCGGGGATCGGATTTCCTTTTTCAACCCTTGTAATGGCAATTACGCCAACCAGTCCACCGAAAAATGCAATCAATACATCGTAAATATTGGGAGCAGTACGCGCTAATATTTCGGATTGTGTTTCTTTAAAAGGACTGATGGTAAAATACAGGGTAGCCACAACCAGACTTACTAAAGTAGCTATGAGCAAATTTTTCCCCGATTTTTTCAGCAATTCAAAATCATAAATGGCCATGGCAAATCCTGCCCCGATAATTGGTCCCATCAGCGGCGATATAAGCATGGCACCGATAATTACTGCGGTAGAATTTACATTTAATCCAACCGAGGCAATCACTATGGCACAAGCCAGAATCCATAAATTGGATCCCCTGAAAGAGGTATTGGATCGTACATTCTCCAGAACTTTTTTTCGTTCTTCTTCACCATTGTGCAGATTGATGAAGTTAAAGACTTTTGCTATTTCCATTCGGTTGGGTTCTTGGGTTAAGAGTAATTCACATGGTTATGGGTACACAAATACTGGTAGAACGACACGGAGTTAACCTGCTAAAAAGACTTCAGTAAATATGCCTTTGAAAAGCATGGCAATTCTCCGGGTTACAAAATAAGGTATATAATGCGTGCCAAAAAATTATAGCAGACATTTCATTTTGTCTGGTCTGCGTATCTCCAATAAGCTATTGTTAAAAGATAACCGGCAATACAGGTAATTGCTAAAAGTATATAGCTATACTGATCCAGCTGGTTTTTATAAGCGCCACCTGCGCCGCTGTATAAGCCTGGAACAGACCAGGGGAAATAGGCTCCATAGCCAATGGCTCCGATTACCTGAGCAAGCACCAGGGTCAGTGCCACAAAGCCCAAAGGAGCGAGGTAACCCTTGCCTGAAAGTGCAAAGAAAGCGATTGGAAAGCCAATGCATATAGTGAGCATTGTTGTTACAAAATAGTCCGACAAAAGATTGAACAGCATATGGGTTTCTATCGCTGGAAGTTTAAGCATGGTGCCAAGCAACAAAGCAAACAGAAGATTGGAAACGGCAAGTGCAAAAGACCAGATTATATAAACCAAAAATTTCGCATTCAGTATTTTTATCCGTGAAGTAGGCAGGGCAAGGATGTCTTTAGCCGTACCGTCAGAATATTCGCGTCCAAAAATCCAACTGCTAACAAACCCGAATGCCAAAACTCCACCAACACCAACGGCTTGTGTCAGCAAATCCAGATACGATTTCCAGTTGGCCTCCATATGCATGGCTTTTGCTTTTGCGGCAAGTGCACCTCCCTGTGCCACATAGGCGGGATCCTGAATAAGCATAATAAATGCTCCCCCCATTAATGGAGCTATGGCAAATGCAATAAATGTCCACCAAAGGGTATACGCGTGTTTTGTTTTCACTAATTCAGCGCTGATGGCTTGTAGCTGTTGTTTCATTTACGCTTTGGGTCTGATGGTTCGTAAAAAATACATTTCCAGATCTTCGGTAAACAAATATACCTGGCTGGGTGGAAGGTTTTTTTCGGTCAACAGTTTTGATAAAAGCTCAGGTTTTGAATGTGCTTCTCCGTTTGTAATTTCTATTTCGCCATGGTCATTCAATTCCGCTTTGTATCCGGCATCTGATAATTCCTGCAGAGCTTTGGTATTGTCGGTTGTTTTTACCAGCAATTTTTTAGCAAGTTGATCGCCAAGTTCCCTGCTGGTAAGTTCCTTCACCAGATTGCCTTCGTGTATTATACCAATGCGATCAGCCAGTTTAGAAATTTCACCGAGTATATGACTGGAAAGAAAAATTGTTGATCCGTTGTGTGCAAGGTTTAAAAGCAATTCTCTGACTTCTACAATTCCCTCAGGATCCAGGCCGTTAATGGGCTCGTCAAGTATTAAAAGTTTTGGTTTGTGCATGAGTGCTTTTGCCAGACCCAACCTTTGTTGATTGCCAAGCGAAAGCACATTCGCTTTTTTGTCTTTGTAATGGTTCAGTTTTAGCTTTCCGATGATATCATCAATTAAAGCTGGGTTGGTCAATTGGCGCAGTTTGTAATAAACCTTCAGGTTCTCGAGCACCGAAAGGTTAGGATAGGATGAAGGCGTTTCAACCATATAACCAATATCGTTCCAACGATCAAAGTGTGGGGTAAGCAACTTGTCAAATAAATGTATTGTGCCTTGATCGGGTTTAATCATACCCAAAAGCATGCGTATCAAGGTTGTTTTGCCAGCTCCATTAAGCCCCAAAAACCCATAAATCTCGCCTTCCTTCACGCGGATGGAAATATGGTCGGAAGCCGGAGTTGTTCCAAAATATTTAGTGAGTGTATTTGTTCTGATTATATCCATGCAATTGGATTATTGATTCTGGAATTTAAAGCTGGAAATGTAAAGCCTATAATTGACAGCCATGTAAAACTTACGATTAAAAATGATAAAAGCAACTAATAGACTTTGAAAGTTGGGTGCTTCTTCCTATTCCCGATAACATAGCCACTCCTTGTTCAGTGAAGGCGTAAGGAGCAACCTGGTTAGATCCATACTTTAATGAGCCGTTCACCATTTGTGCTGGTACATTTTGTCGGGCAATACATGTACTTACATTTCCGAAAATTCAGCAGTTGATAATTGAAACATAAAATCTTCAGGAAGCCTTGCAAGGTTATCCACCGCAACCATGTCATCGGTAGACGCACACTTTTATCCGCCGTTGCCTTGGCGAAGGTGGACTCATCCTCATTCTTCCACCGTAGCTTTAGCGAAGGTGGACTCACCCACCGCCCCAATTCTCCCGATCCAAACTTCTATAATGGATCGCTTCTGCCAAATGTTCGTTTTGTATATTTTCACTTTGCCCGAGATCGGCAATCGTTCTTGCTACTTTCAGAATGCGATCGTAGGCGCGTGCCGATAATTGCAGGCGGGTCATGGCTGTTTTTAACAATTGATGTCCGGTAGCATCGATGGTGCAAACCTGTCGTGCCATGGGTGAACTCATTTGTGCATTGGCATACATGTTTTCCATATTACTAAATCGTGTTTGTTGAATCAGTCGGGCCTGAATCACCCGTTCACGAATCTGAACAGAGGGTTCAGATTTTCGGCTCCCGGCCAGTTGATCAAAATTTACCGGCGTTACTTCCACATGGATATCGATGCGGTCGAGCAGCGGACCGGATATTTTGCTCAGGTATTTTTGTACAATACCGGGTCCGCATACACATTCTTTTTCGGGATGGTTGTAATACCCGCAAGGGCATGGATTCATAGCGGCCACCAACATAAAACTGGCGGGGTATTCAATAGAAAATTTGGCGCGCGAAATGGTGACACACCTTTCTTCCAGCGGTTGGCGCATCACCTCCAGAACGGTTCGTTTAAATTCCGGTAATTCATCCAAAAAAAGTACACCGTTATGCGCCAGCGAAATCTCTCCGGGTTGTGGAATATTGCCGCCACCTACCAAAGCCATATCGCTGATGGTGTGATGCGGGGATCGGAATGGTCGGGCTGAAATCATGGAAACACCTTTGCCCAGTTTTCCAACCACCGAATGAATCTTGGTGGTTTCGAGTGCTTCGTTCAGCGAAAGGGGTGGGAGTATGGATGGAAGTCGTTTGGCCAACATGGTTTTGCCGGCTCCCGGCGGACCAATCAGGATGGCATTGTGTCCTCCTGCTGCAGCTATTTCCAATGCCCGTTTAATGTTTTCTTGTCCGCGTACATCGGCAAAATCCGAATCGGGTGCGTTGAAGTTCACTTCAAATTCCTGCATCAGATCCACCACAGTAGGTTCAATTTTGGAGGTTCCGTTTAAAAACTGAATGACCTCCGCCAGGTTTTCGGCACCCAGAATTTCAATTTCTCCTACAATGGCAGCTTCACGTGCATTTTCCTTAGGCAGGATGAATCCTTTATAACCTTCTTTACGCGCTTGTACAGCGATAGGCAATGCACCTTTAATGGGCTTGAGCGATCCGTCGAGGGCCAGTTCACCCATAATGATGTATTGATCCAAACGTTCGGACTGCATTTGTTCGGATGCAGAAAGTATTCCAAGTGCAATCGGTAAATCATAAGATGATCCTTCTTTGCGGATATCGGCCGGTGCCATATTGATGACCACCCGTTTGCGGGGCATATCGCATTGCATATTCCGGACCGCTGTTTCAATGCGTTCTTTTCCTTCCTTCACGGCATTGTCGGGTAAACCTACAAGGCTATATCCGATCCCCTTTTCCGAGATATTGACTTCAATGGTGATGGTAACGGCATTCACTCCGTGCACGGCGCTTCCATAGGTTCGAATGAGCATGAGTAGAAATTGTTTCAGGTTAGTTAAGGCAATGTAATACCTATACTTCGATGAAAAATTTTCGCATCAGCTTTTGAATTCATTTATTCAAATTCAGAATAAGAAATACAGCGGATTGGTTTTCGGAAATTGATTTAATAAGTAAATGTAAGCCCTGCACCATATCCCATATCACTGTCGTAATGCCCCGAAAGGGAAATGTATTTGGTAACTATATAGCGCAAACCTGTGCTGAATTCACGGTCGCTGTTGGTTGTTCCCCATGCCCGCAACCTTGCAGTCAGAGGAATATCTTCCCGTGTAAGAAAGATCCTGAGATTACCGGTATGGTCGGTGCGGAAGTCGGCAACTAAAAACCAGGGCATCACATATTGAAAACCCAAACAAACAACGCCGCGGTTATCTTGTGTGTTCTTCATTCCGAACAGATTTTGTTCATGCTCTTCCGGTTTCCGGTAGCGGTAATCCCAACCTGCATAGGCCATGAGAAATTGTTTTGAATCTATAAATCTACCGAAATGACTTTCCCATTCATATCCTGAAACTGCATTCAATCCTACGCGCCATTCTGTTTGCAAACTCCAGCGTGTATTGGCTAAAGCAATTTCACCATCGCTGCCATTGCTCTCCAGGCTGATTTCTGCGGCAGCAAACAAACGGCGGTCGTCGCGGTACACCTGCTTTAAAGCTTTTTGCGGATTGGGTAATTGAGGATTGGGAGGTGAATTTTCGTAGGTAAAAATACGACCCATCCCGCTCATCATATGGTATAAAATATGGCAATGAAAAAACCAGTCACCCGATTCCGAATTATAAAATTCGATGGTGTCGGTTTCCATCGGCATTATATCCAGCACATTTTTCAGCGGTGCAAAATCTCCTTGTCCGTTGAGCACTCTGAAATAATGACCATGCAGGTGCATCGGATGTCGCATCATGGAGTTGTTGGTCATTATAATGCGTGTGATTTCACCTTTTCTGATCAAGATCTTTTCTGCTTCTGATACGGTTTTATTATTTACAGTCCATACATATCGATTCATATTGCCGGTCAGTTCAAACTGATAATTCATGACCGGGACATCAGGCAAACGCGAAGATTTTGCGGCCTTTAGCATAGAGTAATTTAAGGTAACAATCGTTTCTTCATGCCTGGCTGCATGTTCGTGATCAGGTTTGGTATTACCATTCATTTCAGGATACATCACCGCATTCATGTCCATTTGCTGCAGACTCATCTTCATACCCATATCGTGCATGTTTCCGTTCAACTGCATCATATCATTCATCATGATCATGCCTTCAAAATAGTGGAGCTTTTTCATGGGCAACATTGGTTCTCTTTTCCCTTCACCAACCCAAACTGAAACTGCGCCGATGCGATCCTCTGATGTAGCGGAAAATTCAGCTGCTGTTCCATCGGCGGGAACTTCAACAACTACATCATATGTTTCCGAAACGCCAATGATTAACCGATCGACTTCAACGGGTTCCACATCTTCACCATCGGAAGCAACAACGGTTATTTTCCCTCTTCCGTACCTAAGCCAGAAATACGTTGAAGAACTTCCGTTAATAACCCGCAATCTGATTTTACTTCCGGGTTTCAGCTTTTCAACCGAATCCTGTGTATGGCCATTCACCAGAAAGCGTTCATAATACACATCGCTTACATCCATGGCATGCATACGTTTCCATTCGTTTTCGAGTTTTGTTCCCAAATAACCTTCCCGTATAGATGCACCATAATCCTGAGTGGCTCCTTTTTTTATGCCATACCAGTCGGTGGCATTGTGCAACGACCGTTCAATCTGATGCGGGTTTTCATCGCTCCAGTCGCTCAGCAAAAGTATATGCTCATGCATTTGCTTAACATTCCGTTTATGCAGAATCAATGCACCATACATACCAACCTGTTCCTGCAACATGGTATGCGAATGATACCAGTATGTTCCATTTTGCCGGATCGGGAATTTGAAAATATGGGTGGTATGCGGTTTGATGGGAGCTGTGGTTAAATAGGGTACACCATCCTGTTCATTGGGAAGTATAATACCATGCCAATGAACAGAGGTTTCGTGGTGCAATTTATTGTGTGCATAAATAAGGGCTGTATCCCCTTCGGTGAATTCGAGTACCGGACCCGGTATTTGTCCGTTGATGGCAATCGCACTTCTGGTTTTACCGGTGTAGTTGACGAGCGTATCGGTTATGTACAAATCATAACGTATCACTTGCTGGGCTGTTGCTGCTAAGCTTAACAAGCATAGGGCTACCGGTAGAAGGATGATCCTGAACCTGTTTACAACCCGCAACAAATGAACTCTTGTAAACATTATTTAAGCGTTTCTTTTACTTTCCCACAGGTCATCATACGTTTGCCATAGTATGGATTTCGTATGGCATTTTCTTTACTGATCCAGTTGGCACCATTTCCATCGCCAAACATAGGGCAATGTGCAAGGTAAACCGGGTAAGTAGGTTTGAATACTTTCATCAGGGCATACATCTGATCTGATAATGCGGAGAATTGAGTTCGTTGTAAGGATAATTTTTTGGCACCGGCGATAGCAGAAGCTGCAGCTTTAATTTCGGCGTGTTGTGTTATAAAAAGTGCATTCCTTTTCGGATCGGTATTTTCAGTTTGAACAGCATCCAGTTCAACAATCAATACCCGGGCAAATTGTGCAGCCTGATCTGGATCTCCCTGAATCAGCGCATCTTTTAAAGCAAAGTATTGATTATATACTTTTTCCAGATTATTGGTTTGTAATGAAGAAATAACAATTTTCAACTCCGTATTTTCAACGGAAGATTTTATATTCCGGTGATCAGGAGAATTTGCTGAAGCAAATTGAGTGCTCAGGACTATGAACAGTCCGTTAAGGATAAAGGCGAATTTCGGTTTCATATTTTGGGTTATTAATTTTGGTTTGAGGGAAGAAATTATTATCAATTTACTTGAGGTTGCCACATCAAACTGTGGCCTGAACGGCATAAACTTCAGCATTGTAACCTGAGTTGTTTACTGCCTCAATAATTTGTCCGGCATCCAGTTCTTCAGTCATTACAGTCAATAGTTTGTCCGGATTTTCAAGGTCAACAGACCATTGATTAATTCCGGCGGTTTCATCTAAAGGTGTCGTTACACGTGCAACACAACCTACACATTTAATATTGGTTTTGAATGTTAGTTTATTCATTTTATTGTTGAATTTATCGTTACAAAGTTCAGGACTGTGACTCCATTCGTCTTGTATCATTTTGGTTTATTCTTATATAATCATGGAAAGATTAGCGTTTTCGGAATTTCAGCAGGAGACTGTTTGCCACAACACTTACCGAGCTCATGGCCATGGCTGCTCCTGCTATCATCGGATTCAGCAAAAATCCGGTAGAAGGATACAGTATTCCGGCCGCAATCGGAATACCGATCAGGTTATAGATAAATGCCCAGAAAAGATTTTGCCGGATAACACGTACCGTTTGTTTCGACAATTGAATCGCTTTTGGAATGAGGGTAAGATCGGAAGAAATGATTGTCATTTTGGCCACATCGATTGCAATGTCGGAACCTTTTCCCATGGCAATACTCACATCGGCCAGGGCTAAAGCCTGCGAATCATTGATCCCGTCGCCAACCATGGCCACCGTTTTACCCTTTGCCTGCAACTCCCGGATGAAGGATGCTTTTTCGCCCGGTAAAACTTCGGCTTTATATGTTGAAATACCAACAGTTTCGGCTACCTGTTTTGCCGTGGCAGCATTATCTCCGGTAAGCATAAAAACTTCTATCCCGGCATCGTGCAATTGTTGAATGGCTGAAGCGGAGGTGCTTTTTATTTTATCGCTGATCGCAATAATCGCCAATGCAATTTTATCAGCGGCAAAGAAAACAACGGTCTTCGACTGATTAAGCAAAAGAGCAAGGTCAGCATCTTGTTGATCTGAGAAAATTACAGCATGTTCATTCATTAATTTACGATTGCCTACCAGAAAGGTTTTGCCCTGGTACATGGCTTTTACCCCTCTTCCGGTAATGCTTTCAAAAGAATCAAACAGGAATGTCTGCTGAGTTTCCGTTTCATCGGTTACATGTTTGTAAACCGCATCTGCCAGGGGATGTTCCGATTGCTTTTCGATCGCACCAAGCAATGCCGCATACGGTTTGTTTTGTTCGGTATACCATATCAGGTCGGTTACCTCAGGTTTGCCTTCGGTAATGGTTCCGGTTTTGTCGAGAATAATTGCATCGATTTTTTTATTCTGTTCCAGACTTTCTGCATCCTTTATGAGTATTCCGAGTTCGGCTCCTTTTCCAATACCTACCATAAGAGCGGTGGGCGTAGCCAGTCCGAGCGCACAGGGACAGGCAATGACCAATACTGTAATCATGGAAAGCATGGCATGGGTAAGTGCATGTTCGCCGCCAAAAAACATCCAAACCAAAAAGGTCATTATAGCAATGAGTATAACTACCGGTACAAAAATGCCGGCAATCTTGTCTACCAGTTTCTGAACAGGAGCTTTGCTACCCTGAGCCTCCTGCACCATTTTTATGATTTGAGCAAGCACCGTTTCGCCACCTACTTTTTGTGCAGTAATGTGCAAGGCCCCTTTTTGATTGATGGTACCTGCATAAACCAATGCACCCGATTGTTTTTCAACAGGCACAGGTTCGCCGGTAATCGAACTTTCATCCACGCTTGAATGACCTTGTTTTACCAGCCCATCAACCGGAATCCGGTCGCCGGGTTTAACCAGCAATAGATCGTTAATCTGAACTTGAGCTATCGGAATTGTTTGTTCCGAGCCATCTTCATGGATCCGAAGTACGGTTTTCGGTTGCATCCCTATTAGTTTTTTGATGGCCGAAGATGTATTTGATTTTGCGCGGTCTTCGAGTAATTTCCCCAATAGTATAAAGGCAATAACAACACCGGCACTTTCAAAATAAACCTCAGGATGCATTCCCCGGCTATGCCAGTATTCCGGAAACAAGGTATTGAAAACACTAAATAGATAAGCCGCTCCGGTACTTAAGGCAACAAGTGTGTCCATATTGGAAGATTTGTTCCGGGCTTGCTTATAAGCATTCACAAAAAAACGTCCGCCAAACACGAGTACAATAGGTGTGGCCAACGCCCATTGGATATAATTGGCAAAAGGGGCATGCATAAAGAACATACCTACCACAATCAGCGGAATACACAATACAACTGATGCGATCGTTTTAAAGCGAAGCTGTTTAAAGTGTTTTACTTTAAGATCCTCCATTTGTTGGCGGGCATCTTCGCTCTCGCCGATTTCGAGATCATAGCCTACGCTTTGTAAGGCGATCTTCATTTGTTCTTTCGCGATGGCTCCGGGTATATATTCAACCAATACCGTATTGGTTGCCACATTTACCGATGCATGAATTACGCCGGGTTGCGCCTGAAGCATGCTTTCTACACTGATAGCGCAGGATGCACAGGTCATACCGGTTACCGGAAGAGTTTCTTTAACTGTTTCAACGTCGTATCCCAAATCCCGGATTTTAGACACTGCATTGCTCACTGCATTCGTTTTTGCCGGATCAACTTCAATTACTGCACGGTTGTTATTAAGCTCAACCTTGTGTTGTTTCAGCCCTTCAACGAGTGCAAGTCCATTGTCTACAATACGTGCGCAATGTTCACTCTCTACATCGATCAGGGGCAAATGGATGATGTTTTTCATGACCTGTATAATTTTCAACAAAATTCAGGCGCAGGACCATTTTTCGCTTTACACCATTATGGGACTGTTTTACATCTTTTATTGATTTACCCGGTCGAGCGAAAGCCGTTTGTTTTCTTTAATTTTCTTAAAATAACTGGGCGTAAGGCCGGTCACTTTCTTAAACTGGTTGGAAAGATGTGCTACGCTGCTGTATCCCACCTCATCTGCAATCTCACTTAAATTTAATTCGTCGTATACCAACAGTTCTTTTACCTTCTCGATTTTTTGAAGGATAATAAATTGTTCGATGGTGATGCCTTCAATTTCTGAGAATAAGTTACTGAGATAGCTGTAGTCTTTTGCGATTTGATCAGAAATCAGGGTGGAGTAATTTACTTTTAACCGTTCGCCGGCATGATGAACCTGATCAATCACTATATTTTTTATTTTTTCGATGATGGTACTTTTCTTGTCATCTATGAGTTCAAATCCATGCTTTTGAAGAGCTGTATTGATTTTCTGCAAATCTTCCTTGGTTAGATCATGGTCCATATTTACTTCACCCATTGCAATATTGGCCGGCGCATACCCCAGTTTTTCAAACTCATTTGATACAACTGCAATGCAACGATTGCATACCATGTTTTTGATAAACAGCTTCATACCGATACAAATGTAGGGAGAGAGTGTGAAGTACACAATCAACCCTTAATATTTATTGGAGATGAACTAAGCTTATAATTGGCAACCAATCCAAAACTCAGAATTAACCCGTTGTACGATTTATCCGTAATGGAAACACTGAAAACAAATGAGGGGCATCACATGTGATACCCTGCACACAACTTGTGATGCTCCCAATAACGCAGGTCTTTAAAATGGTATATTGCCAACAACGTCATTTATCCATCCCCCTCTATAATATTTATCATCCCATTCGTTGACCTGGGTCATAAATTGGCAATCAGAATAGGTCGACCTTGCAAGAGCATATTAATGCATTCTATTCCTCATGAATTCAACCTCTGAACATACATTTCATATTCCGGTACTGGGCCTTGCATATTCGATCGACACTCCCATCAAGGTCGCGCGATACGGAATTACCAGCGTGGTCTCCATTATCAAAGACGAATTGCTGGAAAAGATGCGCGAACATTACGCCCACGAGTATCAGCAACCATTTGAAGCCATACCTGATTCCGACATTGATCACCGTGCCAAGCGCATTACGGCCTATCTCAATCTGGTACAATATATAGTGACTTTACAGGTACAACAGCTAAAGAACCAGGACTTTGAACCAAACAGCGAGATCACTAATTATTTTGAATTGTTGCCGGATCATGCCCCATCCCGGATTTTGTATCAACGCATGCTGGAAACTACCGGTGATGAACAAATCCAATTGCAGGAAGAATTGCGCAAACGTATCATTCCCGGTCAGATCCAGGTGAATATCATGACCAAAATTGATAACCTGAATTATAATTCTGATAAGCAACCTTTACCTCCTGAATACGCTGATGCCATGTCGGCTTTGCGTGGTTTTGCCAACAGCGATTTAAAGGCCGGCGTTGTATTCTCGGCCGGACTGAACCCGCGTTTGTTTGCTTACCTCGAGTCGTTCAAAGATTTCTTTCCGGACGAAAAAGGAGAAGTACGTAAATCTATTATTCTAAAGGTCAGCGATTACCGCTCTGCTCTCATTCAGGGAAAATTGCTGGCAAAACGCGGTATCTGGGTTTCTGAATTCCGTATTGAGTCGGGTTTGAATTGTGGCGGACATGCCTTCCCGACCGAAGGATACCTCTTGGGTCCCATATTGGAAGAGTTCCGGCAAAACCGCCTTGCCCTGGCAAACGAATTGTTTTCTATTTGCAATCAAGCTCTTCAAACCAAAACATGGCCGGTGTATACCGCACAACCGGAAAGTCGCGTAACAGTGCAGGGAGGAATTGGAAATGCAGAAGAAGACCGCTTATTCCGCGATTATTACGGAGTAGATGCAACCGGTTGGGGTAGTCCATTCTTATTGGTACCCGAAGCCACCAGCGTAGATGAACATACGTTAAACGATCTGTCACATGCCCGTAAGGAAGACTATTTTCTCAGCAAAGCATCACCTCTGGGTGTTCCGTTCAATAACTTTCGCAAGAGTACATCAGAAGCACAGCGACTGCGCAGAATCGAACTCGACAAACCCGGTAGTCCGTGTTATAACAAACATCTCGCATTTGATACCGAATTTACTGAAACACCCATTTGCCAGGCTTCGCGTCAATATCAGCGTTTAAAATTAAATCAACTGGAAACGTTGAACCTCAGCAAAGAGGAATACGATGCTAAATTCGATGAGATAACCGGAAAGGATTGCCTCTGCGAAGGATTGGCAACATCTGCCTTATTGAAAAATCATATCCCGTTACCAAAGCACCGTGCAGCGGTTACGATTTGTCCGGGACCCAACCTGGCATATTTCTCCGGAATATTTTCCTTGAAACAAA
This sequence comes from Bacteroidia bacterium, assembly GCA_041665785.1. Taxonomy (GTDB): domain Bacteria; phylum Bacteroidota; class Bacteroidia; order UKL13-3; family UKL13-3; genus JBAYIE01. Next base: position 51,015 of record JBAYIE010000026.1, read on the forward strand.
TGGTGAATCATATTTATGGTCGCTTGAATATTTTAAACAACCTCCCTCGTCCGCATTGTTTCATCAACGAGTGCGCGATGTACATCGATTACCTGAAAAAGGAATTGCAAAAACCGCAGGCACCTGTATCCGATAAACAGGTGAAATATTTTACCAATTTCAAAACCAACCTCGAGGCAGGTGTGAAATATTATGAAGAGTTGCTGGAGAAAGTAACGCGTGAAGCCATTTCGGGTAAAGCACGCATGATGGAAGAACTGGAATCCTTCAAACACACGCTTGCTGAAATGCAAATTTTGCTAGCCGGTCACAAATTGTTGATTGCCTGAGATCAGGTGATCTTTTATGAATGGATTAAATAAAACAACTCATTCATTTTAATAACCATTCTGTATTAACGGGTGTGCTCTCTTAATTCTTCAACAAACAGGAGCATTGAAGAGTGATGAACTGTTAATATATCGATGCGATCAACGTCTTTTAACCAATTAATAATCCGGTAATTTCCATGAATTAATTCCCGGATATTTTCATTACTTGCCTCAGGGACCAATCTTCCGCTCCTGGGATATTTTCTTAATTGAATGACGGATGTTCTGATATTTTGAACAGTAATCCGGGCATATTTTACCGAATCCTGAGCAATAAATCCGGCTATGGAAACAAGATCGTTTTTCGCTTGTTCAGTCCAGTTTATACTAACCATGATGGAAGAAATTTATCCAAATCTTCGTCGCGGATAACTTTTCCTTTAATACTATCTTGTTTTCCTTTTTCTATTTTCTCTAAAAGAAGAATTCTTTCAAAAACTTCTTCCAATGAAAAGGAATCGGGTAATTGTTTGATAGAATTGATAATTTCTTCCTTTGTAAGCATAAAATTGGTGTTTATCAAATATAGGAATGTTTCAAGACATTTCTTTTGAATAAATTGGATTCAACATGACTTTAAATACTATTCCTTAAATGATAAAGTTGTTTGCTGCATATTCTGGAAATCCCACACGCAGCATTACAGGTTGAGTATACATTAGTTAAACCGAGCCATGCACCGCTTTTGCCAATTCAGCTACCAAACCCGGATCTTTCTCAAACGCATTGCCCACCACAATCACATGTGCTCCGGCTTTGCAGGCTGCAGTAACTTGTTCCACCGTGCGCATACCACCACCTACAAACAAGGGTACGTCCACCTGTTCGCAAACGGCTTCAATTACACTGGCCGGTACGGGATTTTGTGCTCCGCTGCCGGCATCCATATAAATAACTTTTAACCCAAGCAGGGTTCCGGCAAGAGCCGTAGTTGCTGCAATGGCAGGTTTATCCGCCGGAATTGGAGTGGTACCACTCATATAAGATACCGAAGTGGTTTTGCCTCCGTCGATCAGCATATACCCGGTAGGAATAACTTCCAGCCGGCTTTTTTTCAATTGGGGAGCAGCTAAAACCTGTTTACCAATCAACAGTTCGGGGTTGCGACCCGAGATCAGGGATAAAAACAGAATGGCATCGGCATCGTGACTGATTTGCATCAGACTGCCGGGAAACAGCAATACTGGAAGCTTACTCTCCCGCTTGATCACACGCACACAGTCGTCGAAGAAGCCATTGGTGATAAGGCTTCCGCCAACCAGAATCAGGTCGGCACCACTTGATTCAGCCTTTCCGCACAAATCAACCAGAAACGATTCGTCCGGAATGCTGTCGGGATCAATTAAAACGGCCAGCATCTTTTTGCCGGTCCGGATGCGCTGGAGTATTCCTTCGAGTACCAAATTATTTTATCTTATTGTATCTTAAAAAGGACAATGCTCTGATTTTGAAATACATCTTTACAGGTGCAAAGCCTAGGCAAATAAACGACTTTTTGTGAATAATTTATGTTATGCACAGAGAAACGACTACCAAAATCAAGACAACTTGTGTGAATTCATTTTTGCTGTGGATAATGCTTTTTGATTGGGAATGTTTTGTAAAGCACTTTTGGATAAAAACCCCCCAAAGTTTTTTTAACCATAAGATAACGATAATATAACTTAATAAATTTCTTCAGCCATGAGTGGAAAAACTACCAGAAAATCAGAGCAAAAAGGCCTTCGCATCGAGCGCTTTTTTACCCGGGATGGCATTAGCCCGTACAACATGTTCGAGTATGATTACAGAACATCTGTAATTAAAAACCCGAACGGGACCAAAGTATTTGAAATGAACAACGTGGAGGTTCCCAAACAATGGAGCCAGGTTGCAACCGATGTATTAGCACAAAAATATTTCAGAAAAGCGGGTGTTCCCTTGCCGGATGGTAGTACGGGAAGCGAAACATCTATCAAACAGGTTGCACATCGTATGGCCGATTGTTGGATGCAGTGGGGCGAAAAGTACGGTTATTTCGATTCGCGTGTGGATGCCCAGAACTTTTATGAAGAGATGGTCTACATGATCATTGGTCAATATGCAGCACCCAATTCACCCCAATGGTTCAATACCGGTTTAGCTTCGGCCTATGGCATCAAGGGAAAGCCACAGGGACATTATTATGTTGATCCGGTAACAGGAACACTCGAAAAGTCAACCTCCGCTTATGAGCGTCCGCAACCCCATGCCTGCTTTATCCTTTCGGTTGAAGACGATCTGGTAAACGAAGGCGGTATCATGGATTTGTGGGTACGCGAAGCCCGGATCTTCAAATACGGTTCAGGCGTAGGAACTAATTTCTCGCGCATTCGCGGTGCATCCGAAAAACTTTCAGGCGGTGGTTCATCTTCCGGTCTCATGAGTTTCCTGAAAATAGGCGACCGTGCTGCCGGTGCTATCAAATCGGGAGGAACTACCCGTCGTGCAGCTAAAATGGTTTGCCTCGACCTCGATCATCCCGAAATCGTAGAATTCATCAACTGGAAAAAAGGGGAAGAAAAGAAAGTAGCTGCCCTGATCGCTGCCGGTTATCCGAGCGATTACGAAGGAGAAGCATACCAAACCGTATCGGGTCAGAACTCCAACAATTCAGTTCGGATCCCTCAGGAATTTTTTGAAGCCCTCAACGAAGGCAAAGACTGGGACCTGATTGGACGTACCAACGGAAAGGTAATGAAATCCATTCCTGCACAGGAAATGTGGGACATGATTGCCGATGCTGCATGGGCATGCGCCGATCCCGGAGTACAATACGATACCACCATCAATGAATGGCATACCTGTCCGGAAGGCGGACGCATCAACGCGTCGAATCCTTGTTCAGAATATATGTTCCTCGACAATACCGCCTGCAACCTGGCTTCCCTCAACCTCATGAAGTTTTTTAATTCAGAAACATGTGAGTACGATGTGCCGGCTATCGAACATGCTTCGCGTTTGTGGACCATCGTGTTGGAAATTTCCGTATTGATGGCGCAGTTCCCTTCCAAAGAAGTAGCGCAGTTGTCGTACGAATACCGCACGCTTGGATTGGGTTATGCCAATATGGGTACTGCTCTAATGGTAGCAGGTATTCCGTATGATTCTCCAAAAGCGTTTGCTATTTGCGGAGCCATCACAGCCATCCTGACCGGAACTTCCTATACCACTTCGGCCGAGATGGCTCAGTTCCTCGGAGCATTCCCGAAATACAACGAAAATAAAATGCATATGATGCGTGTAATGCGCAATCATCGTTATGCTGCATACAATGCCACCGATGCTTACGAACAATTATCGATTCAACCGGTAGGCATCGATCCTAAATTCTGCCCGGATTATTTGCTTAAGGCCGCCTGCAATTCGTGGGATGGTGCCGTACAACTGGGCGAGAAATACGGATACCGCAATGCGCAAACTACAGTAATTGCACCTACCGGAACCATCGGTCTGGTGATGGATTGCGATACAACCGGTATCGAACCGGATTTTGCATTGGTGAAATTCAAAAAGCTTTCAGGTGGCGGATATTTCAAAATCATCAACCAGTCGGTGCCACAGGCATTGCGTAATCTGGGTTATTCCGATGATGAAACCGATGCCATCATCCGCTATGCTACCGGACATGCTACGTTGACCGGTGCACCGCATATCAATCCGGAAACCTTAAAATTCCGTGGCCTGACCGAAGAAGAAATTGAAAAAGTAGAGGAAGCCGTTGCAGGAAGTTTTGAAATCGGTTTTGCATTCAACCAATGGACGCTCGGCGAAGCATGCATGCAACGTCTGGGTTTCAAACCGGAAGAATACAACGGTTATAGTTTCAACCTGCTGCGCAAACTGGGGTTCACCAAAAAAGAAATTGAAGAAGCCAACGATTATGTATGCGGAACCATGACCGTAGAAGGTGCACCGCTGTTGAAAGACGAACACCTGGCTGTTTTTGATTGTGCCAACAAATGCGGTACCAAAGGCGAGCGCTATATCGCTGCACAAGGTCATATTCGCATGATGGCGGCTGCCCAACCTTTCCTGAGCGGTGCGATTTCGAAAACCATCAATTTGCCGAACGAAGCCAAGGTAGATGATATCAAAGATTGTTATTACCTGAGCTGGAAACTGGGCTTGAAAGCAAACGCCCTGTACCGCGACGGATGTAAATTATCGCAACCGCTGAGCAACAAATCAGATGTGATCGACGAAGAAGAAACACAGGAAGTAATCGAACAAATTCTGGGAGTAGATGCACACAAACCGGTAGGTGAATTGTCGCCTGAGCAAGTCCTGGAAGCTGCTACCGCCATACTCAACCGCACACACGATACCGCGTTCAAACATAAACTGGCAGGGGTTGTAGCGCGTAAAACTTTACCGGGTAAACGCGGTGGGTTTACGCAGAAAGCAACCGTTGGCGGACAAACCATTTTTGTTCGCACAGGTGAATACGAAGACGGAACATTGGGAGAAATATTTGTGGACTTGCACAAAGAAGGTGCTACCCTGCGTTCGTTGATGAACTGCTTCTCAATTGCTGTTTCGCTGGGATTGCAATACGGTGTTCCATTGGAAGATTACGTTGATAAATTCACCTTCACCCGTTTCGAACCAGCCGGCATGGTGAGTGGTCACGAAAATATCAAGAGTGCAACATCCATCATCGATTATATGTTCCGCATGCTCGGATTTGAATATCTCGGAAGAGAAGATTTTATTCAGGTTCCGCCAAACGAAACTCAACGTCAGTCGTTGGCGTTGAATCAGCATAAGGCTAAATTAACTGCGGTAAATCCAATGTTGAATGCGGCTCCCGCTGCTGTTGAAATGACCCCGATCGGTTTTATGAAACCTACAGGAGCTGTTGAACAGACTACAGTAAAAGCAGAAACCAATGTGAATGTTTCAGCCAATATCGCTGAAGCGGTTCCGGTTGATCAGGTGAGCGAGATGAACAAGCGAATGGGCGATTCGCCTGCTTGCCCAACCTGCGGACATATTACCATTCGCAGCGGTGCCTGTTACAAATGCATGAATTGCGGAACACAAACCGGTTGCAGTTAGGATTAAATTGATCTCATAGATTCGTCCCCCGTCGGTTTCCGGCGGGGGATTTTTATTGCATGATTTCTATTGTTCATGAAAAAAGATTTAACGACCTTGTTAAAGCCATTTATTTTTCAGCTAACAATTACCATATATGAAATTTCAACTCGAAAGAATTGCTTTGTTTAGCGATGCTGTTTTTGCTATCGCAATAACGTTAATGATGATAGAAGTAAAACCACCACATTTGGAGCATGGTACTTCATTCGGAATGGCATTGATTAAATTACTTCAGTTAATACCAACTTTTATTGGAACGATACTTAGTTTTTTTATGATCGGAATCTTTTGGAAACGGCACCATCAATTAATGAAATATATGGCAGCCTATAATGAAAAGGTTATCATGTTAA
>JBAYIE010000027.1:0-43970 GCA_041665785.1 Bacteroidia bacterium
CACCTCGATGTCGGCTCGTCACATCCTGGGGCTGGAGAAGGTCCCAAGGGTTCGGCTGTTCGCCGATTAAAGTGGCACGCGAGCTGGGTTCAGAACGTCGTGAGACAGTTCGGTCCCTATCTGATGTGATCGTTGGAAGTTTGAGAGGATCTGACCTTAGTACGAGAGGACCGGGTCGGACGTACCTCTGGTGTATCTGTTGTGGCGCCAGCCGCAGTGCAGAGTAGCTATGTACGGACAAGATAAGCGCTGAAAGCATCTAAGCACGAAACTTACCTCAAGATGAGACTTCCTTTAAAGGTCGTAGTAGACTACTACGTTGATAGGCTACAGATGTAAAGACAGTAATGTCAAAGTCGAGTAGTACTAATTACCTGTAGACTTAAAATTTTTCCTAGTGTTTTGATTGTGTTTTCTTTCATTATTGTCAAATTTTCAGGCCCTGCCTGATTATAAGATCTTTTTGGTGACTATAGCAATGGTGTCCACCTCTTCCCATTCCGAACAGAGTAGTTAAGCCCATTAGCGCAGATGATACTAGGATAAAACCCGGGAAAGTATGTCGTTGCCGGATCAGTTAAAAAACCCCGTTCGAAAGAATGGGGTTTTTTTATGCCCCAAATTCTGGTTCAACCTCTTTCCTCCCGATTACTATCGGGACCAAACAGAGTTGTTAAGCCCATTTGAACAGATGATACCAGGATAACCCCGAAGGTTTTCGGGGCCGGGAAATCATGTCGTTACCGGATCAGCGTGCCCTGTTCGATGAATGGGGGTTTTTTATACTCTGAATTTTGAATTCAGGATTGAATCCAGATATGATAATATTCAGCCGGTTTTTGCTGAATCCTATAAATGTTTCGTCTTATTTTTGTGCTGTAATTTTCTACCACATGGAAATGATCGTGATTTATCCGGTTTTTATTGGAATTGCACTGGCTCAGGCTCAATATGCTCATACGCGTGGTCATTCATCCCGGCTTTGGTTTATCATAGGTTTGTTACTTCCTATAGTGTCTATTCCTTTCATTTTTTTTCTTCAACAAAAACACAAACCGCAAACCGGTTATCATGCTCCTGTTGACCGTGAGCATAAAGACAGGGTTCTCTTCAAAAAGTAAAAGGATATTTTAAGCGGATTGATTACCTTTGCAACATGATATCCTGGTGGAAAATAGTGGGTGTAATTTGTGTGTTTTATGCACTGATCGGCGGATTGCTGATGCCCATTCCGGATTTGCCTATTCTGGAACAAAGCATTCGCAACTTGTTTTACCATGTGCCCATGTGGTTCGGTATGATCCTGCTCTTATCTGCATCTTTATACCATGCCGTACGCTACCTTTCTAAACCCAATCTGAATTCGGATATGCGATCAGCCCAGTATGCCTATATTGGAATTTTATATGGAGTTATCGGACTGATTACCGGAATGGTTTGGGCCAATTATACCTGGGGGACTCCTTGGACCAACGATCCCAAATTAAACAGTGCGGCCATCGGTATGCTTATGTATCTGGCCTATATGGTACTGCGGGGCTCGATCGAAGACGAAGAAAAACGTGCTCGGGTATCTGCCGTATACAATATTTTCTGCTTTCCGGTATACCTCGTATTGATCTTTATCCTGCCCCGGTTAACAGATTCGCTCCATCCGGGCAATGGCGGAAATCCGGGTTTTAATTCATATGACCTCGATAGCCGGTTGCGTATGGTATTTTATCCGGCGGTACTGGGTTGGACATTGCTTGGATTCTGGATTGCTCAACTGAGTATTCGTTACAAAACTTTAGAACAACGTCAACATGATTAATTTTTTATCCATACTCTTACAACAAGCGCAAAACGCTTCGGAATTGGCCGATGCGGCCGATACCCATAAATTTTATGTGGTGATTGCCGTAATAGGTGTGCTTTTTGCAGGAATTGTAACCTATCTGGTATCGCTGGACAAGAAAATTTCCAAACTGGAGAAGAAATAGAAATACAAATGAAAAAATCATATATCCTCCTTATAGTATTAATAGCCGTAGCCATTGGAGCCATCGTAAGTACATACGGTGATGCCAGTACCTACGAAAACTTTTCTGTTGCAGCAGAACATCCGGGAAAAGAATTTCATGTGGTAGGCAATCTGGATACTACTAAAGTTAAAGAGTACAATCCAAAAGTGGATCCCAACTATTTCACTTTCTATATGATTGATGAACGCGGTGATACCCGTAAAGTAATTTACCATGCACCTGAACCGCAGGATTTCGAACGTTCCGAAAAAATAGTGATCATTGGTAAAATGGAAGGAGAGGAATTTATGGCGTCCAAAATCCTGTTGAAATGTCCGAGCAAATACAGCGACGGTAAATTACCGGAAGCCGCTTAATCTGTTACCGTTCTCCGAATACACTACTACCAATCCGAACCAGCGTAGAACCGGATTCAACGGCCAGCAAATAATCGCTGCTCATTCCCATGGAAAGTTCCTGCATCTGAATGTTGTTATCTTGTTGTTTGGCATAGGTATCAAACAATCCTTTTAAATGTTTGAATTCTTTTCGAATCACGTTTTCATCCGAGGTATTTGTGGCCATTCCCATCAATCCTTTGATCACCACAAATGATAACGGTGATTGCCTCAGGTGTTCAATTAATTGTTGAAGCTCCTCAGCATCCAACCCGAATTTGGTTTCTTCTGTGGCGATATGAACCTGCAGCAAACAAGGGATAACCCGATTGTTTTTCCGGCCTTCCTTGTCGATTACTTCGAGCAGTTTCAAACTATCTACCGAATGAATCATATACACAAACGGCGCAATGTATTTTACCTTATTGCTTTGCAAATGGCCGATCAGATGCCACCGAATATCCGCTGGCAATAATGGGGCTTTAGATGCCATTTCCTGCACCTTGTTTTCGCCAAAGTCGCGTTGACCAGCATCATAAGCTTCTTGTATCAATTCAACCGGTTTGGTTTTACTCACTGCAATCAATTTTGCGGATGGTGAGATTTGCGCGTTAATTTTCTGGATATTTGCAGCGTTCGACATGAAATCATTTAAATTCTTACGACTGCAAAATTATTTTTATTTATGGATTGTGCTGACATTATTCTCGTGTCGACAATCTGAAACGATTCAGGCAGCTCCACCTGCTGATTTACTGTCGCGCAAGCAAATGTCATCCATCCTGGTCGATCTTCATTTATCGGAAGCCATGGTAAACGCAACGAATGAAGTAAACGACAGTTTTATTCAGTTATCGGTCAACCGAAATGCCGCGATTTACAAGAAACACGGAGTACAGGAGGAAAATTTCAGAACCTCGTTTGAATATTACAAACTCCAGCCCATGGAGATTGATTCCATCTATACCGATATCATTCAACAACTGATCGATATTCAGGTTAAGCAAAGTTCAGGATCGTTTAACAGGAACTCATTTAAGCACGACACCCTCAGCCAAAACCGATAAAGTGCTGTCTTCCAGGTTGCGCATGGCGATCCCGGTTACAGTGGCCGATTTGTTTTCTATATGATAGGGAAGTACGAACGCTTTGTCTTTGATTTCAATAAGCAAATTATCTCCCTGATCATTCTTTAAGGTAAGCCAGCAACCTTCGCCTTTACAATATTCAGCCACTGTTCCTTCTACGGTTACGGGCATTTCGGAAAGCGTATCCATGGCTGCCAAAACCTGTGAAACCTGCAATACAGGCTCATTTCCAATGGTTTTACCGTATGAACCTGTTTCTGGAAGCGCCTTTCTCGGATCAGAAGTACAAGCGATGAAAAATGCAAGCAAAGAAGAGAATATTAAGAAACGTTTCATGATGTCAAATTTGATCCGAAATAAATACATTTCGTGGATTATTCTGTTACTTGCCCTCAAATTAAAGACAACAATGATTATTCACGGGAATGCACTGGTTTCGGAAGATTTGATGGAGAAGCATTTTATCTGTGATCTGTCGAAATGCAAAGGTGCGTGCTGTGTAGAAGGTGAGTTTGGTGCGCCTTTAACAAGGGATGAAATCACCTTGATGGAAAAGGAATTGCCGGATATCAAACCTTACCTCATTCCTGAAGCTATCGCTGAAATAGAGAAAAGAGGATTTTGGGAACTGGACGTCGATAAAGAAGAAGTAACAACCTGCCTGCCAACCGGAGAATGCAATTTTTCGTATCGCGATGAACAGGGAGTTTTGAGTTGTGGAATCGAGAAAGCCTGGAAAGCAGGTGCGACCAGCTTTCGCAAACCCCTTTCCTGTCATTTGTATCCCATTCGCGTTTCTACGGTTGGCGATTACGAGGCGCTCAATTATCATCGGTGGGAAGTATGTAAACCGGCCTGTAAGCTGGGCGATAAGCATAAAGTTCCGGTGTACAAATTTTTGAAAGATGCGCTGATTCGAAAATTCGGAAAGGACTGGTATGATGAATTGGAAGAAATAGCCGGTTCGATTTGAAATCATCGCAGTAATTGGAGCGAGCCACTTTGCGTATAACTACCCCCGTTGATGTCGGATAATTGTATTAAATAAGTATACGTACCCGTAATCATTTCTGGTCCTGTATTGTCTTGATTTCCATTCCATCCTTCATCGTAAATTTTGGTTTGAAACACCCGGTGGCGATGATCGTTGAAAATTCGCATGTCAAATTCCATTAAGTCAGATTGGGGATAAACAACAACTTTAAAAACTTCATTCAATTGATCCCCATTGGGTGAAAAAGCATTCGGTATGTAGACCTGTAAAGAAGTTGTGTTTTCCGGTTTTTTACAGGCAACAAAGACGAACAAAAAAAGTATAAAGTGTATTTTCATTGCTTTCCAATTGCGGTGGATATGCCTGCACTGTATTCTCCGATATTGAAAAAGGGCTGATTCATAAGAGGAATTCCTTGATATTGAATAAAAGCCCGAAATCTTTTTGAGTAATATCCACCGGTTATTCTGGAAGTTCCTTGTTGGAATACGTAACCAGCCATGATATGTTTAAAAACGGAAGTAGTAATTCCAATTCCCTGATAGGAAAAAAGTTTTGAGTAGAATAAATTTCCGGTTAACCAACACTCCAGGTTATATGTACGCAATACATTTAACCCCAAATCCCATTCATACGTTTTAGATAAAATATTGCCAGTAGGTGCTGAAATCGGATAAACTGAGATGTTTGGTTCAAATACATTTTTGAGCTGAAGTTGTAAAAAATAATTTTCACTTCTGATCAAGGCACTCAAGCGTACATTCGGATAATAATGTGGTTCAGTAGGGCTTATTTCTGCTGTTGGGTAAACAAAGCCAAGGCGGTCATCAATCTGGTCACCAAACCGGAATTGACTTAAATTGAATATTCGCTTGTGATAACTTAATCCAGTACCTGGAATGAATGCCGTATTTTTTCCAAATATGCGTGCGGGAAGATTTATTGTATATGCATATTGCAATTCCATGCCCTGATTGATAAGATAATCCAGCGTAGCATGGCGATTAAAGTGGATTGCAAATGAGTGACGATTTATATGCGTTGAATAGCTGAAGTCAAGAAAATTCTTTGTTATTTTTGGTTCAAAGTATATTGAATACGAAAATTGTGTTTGAAGGGAAATCACATTTTTACCCTGATCAAACCTGGAAGAAGGAGAGGAAGAAGTTTGCAGGTTAAAGCGCTGAACATTGAAAAGCAAAGTTGAATCCTGTGCTAATGTGATAAATGGAAAGCAAACGAAATACAATATGAAGCGCATTTTTAAAGTGTTTAAATTCCCGTTTATAGCATTAGTAAATCTCATCGAATCAGCAAAATACTTTTTGTTACTATGAATGTTTCATTTTGTTTATCGGTGTATTTGATGAGTACCTGATATATACCTCCATTCAACTCTTTACCAACGTTCAGTTTGCGGCCATTCCAACCTTCATGATATCTTACAGATTGAAATACCGTTACCTGATTCCGGTCGAAAATGCGCATCTCGTATGCAGCAAGTTGAGTTTCATCTGAAAAACTGACTTGAAAATGCCTGTTGCAATCGGGATCTCCATCAGGACAACTCACGCTACTATTAGGGTAGAATGCATTGGGTACATAGATCTGCAACCCTGCATCGGAGGTATTTGGTTTCTTACAAGACACCGTTAAAATAAACAATATATAAAATACTATTCTCATTGTTTTCCTATTGCAGCCGATAAGCCAATACTAAATTTTCCATAAAAGAAATAAGGTATAAACGGATTGGTATTGTTTTTATATCGAAAGAATGTACGGAGATGTTTGGTGTAAAAACCGATGCTAAGTTCAGATGTATTTGCGGGGAATTCTTTTTCGCTGATGCGGAAGTACTGGTTATAACTTAGCATTAGGTTTTTAAAGCAGGTTACCGTGGCGCCAGCACTGGCTTGTGAAATGGACTGTAAATGGCCATTTAGCCATAGATCGAATTGCTTGTGTTGGATTAATTTTGCAGCTGCATGTACCCTGTTCTCCATACTGACAGTTGTAATAATATGTGTAGAATATTGATTGAACGGATAAAAAGATGGGTTGAGATTTGTTAGATTGGTTGTAAACAGTTGGATATAGAACTTTTCACTTCTTAAAAGTAAGCTCAACTGAAAAGTAGAATAGGTTAAAACGGAAGCAGGCCCCAATTCTTTTGATGTTGCCCCAAAGCCCTGACCCTGGCTAATCATATCATAAAACAACACTTTGTCAAATTGAATGACGTTTCTGTGATAGGTATATCCGATTCCGGGTATAAATGCCAGTTGTTTTCCAAAGATCTTGTTCTTAAACCGGAAAGTGTAAGCATATTGAATATTCAGGAATTGATTTTTATAAGTAGAGGTGGAGTACGAATCCCCGTTCAAAGCCAATGCATGTTGTTTGAGACGTGTTGAATAACCCAGCTGCAATCGCTGGCTCTGAATGAAGGAAGTTGTAGAATAAGCTGAATAATCAAACTGACCATTCAGGGAGATAATATTTCGACCATGATCAAATTGTGAAGATGGAGAACATGTTTGCTGCAGATTCAGCATTTGCACCCGGAAGGGTAAAAGGGTATCCTGTGCGGTTGCCAGCAAGGGAAGAAAAGCAAGGATCAGCCACCGGATTTGCATCTTTAAACATAAAAAAAACCGGCCAGATAAACTAACCGGTTTTGAAGTATGTCGTGTAAAGGCTTATGCAGCGTGCATTCTGTCTTTTTTGGTCAATAACAATTCTTTGGCCTCTACGTGATCCGGATCGGGTACGCAGCAATCAACCGGACAAACAGCCGCACATTGGGGCTCTTCGTGGAATCCAACGCATTCAGTGCATTTTTCGGTTACGATATAATACACATCGTTTGATTTTGGTTCGTGGCGTTGTGCCACATCCATATCCACTCCATCAACCGATATGCTTCCTTTCAGGTTATTGCCATCGGCCCAGGCCCACTCGGCTCCGGATTCGTAAATAGCGTTATTGGGACATTCAGGTTCGCATGCACCGCAGTTGATGCATTCGTCAGTGATCATGATAGCCATAAGTAAGATTTATTTAGTTTCGTTTTACAGATGCAAAATAAGTTTTGTTGATTTGCATCACAAATAAAATAAACATGAATTTTCAACAGCATATAGGCGCTTTTGTCCAATTGGGCCAGGAATTGGAAAACTGGGTACAAACGGAGAACCCGGTGATAGAGCGCGCCTACGTGCACAACCGGTGGTTTACACCCGAAAATACCCGAAAAGCCTTGTTGGGGTGGGCTCAATTACTGCAAACCAATTCATTGGAAAAGTGGCTTGAATCGTATCCGTCAGCTAATCCGGACCCTAAAACGGTCGCTATCCTCATGGCCGGCAATATCCCTTTGGTGGGTTTACACGACCTGATTTGTGTGTTGCTTTGTGGTCACAACGCCCTGGTAAAGCTTTCTTCGGATGATTCGGTATTGATGGAAGCTGTAATCCATGCCTTGATACGCATAGAGCCTGCATTCGAAAAACGAATTCAAATCCTGACGGAAAGATTACCAAAAACATTTGATGCAGTTATTGCCACCGGCAGCGACAATTCAAACCGTTACTTCGAATATTACTTCCGCGATAAACCGCATATTTTACGCAAAAACCGAAACAGTGTAGCCGTTTTAACCGGCAACGAAACACCGGAAGATATTCAGAGACTTGCCGACGATATTTTTACCTATTACGGACTGGGTTGCCGCAATGTGGCCAAAATATTTGTGCCTGAAAACTACGATTTCATTCCCTTTTTTGAACAGATCAATGCCTATGTAGGTTCGATTGATCACCATAAGTATGCAAATAATTATACCTATCACAAATCTATTTTTCTGATGAACATGACCCATCATCTCGATAACGGATTCTTGCTGGTGAAGGAAGACAACGCCGTGGCCTCGCCTTTGTCGGTATTGTTTTATGAAACATATAAAAATACGGAGGAATTAAATCAACGGTTAGCGGAGCAAAAGGATCAGATTCAATGCATAGTGGGCAAAACAGCCGGTTATATTCCTTTTGGCAAAGCCCAAGATCCCGAATTGTGGGATTATGCCGATGGGGTGGATACCATGGATTTTCTATTGAAACTGTAACTCCTGACCTGGGATTTTGATTGATATGTTTGTACTTAATTTATCCTTTTCTCTTTAAAGGAATGGTTCACATAAATTCTGTAGAGTCTACCCAAAAATGATGTATCAACGGATGCAGAATCTCTAGATCTTGAGAAATTTGGAATCCATGCTTTAATTCACGGAGAATGTGAGAAAATTAATCTCTTATCAGCATAATTATGTACATGATTTTATAAGCTAGGCTGTTATCAAGTTTTGCATAGGAGAATTTGATAAAGTTGACCAACATACAAATTAAAGGGTAACCCCAAAAAATGAGTTTATGCCTAATTGTATTCCGGAAAGATTGAATGGATGAAATTAGCCCTGCGAAAGGGGTAGCAGCGTAAATCCCCTGAAGGATGCGCTAGCTTACCTTCAGGGATTGAAGCGAATGACCCGACCATGAAGGTTAGCGCACGAGAAGTTAATTTTAAAGCAGCCATCCATCGCGCATCCTTCATGGGTTCGCCCAAAATAATTGTAATTGAATGTTGATATTCCCGAAACAAAAAAATAATCACCTATAAACGGGTAAACACTGTCGATGCTTGATTTTATCCCAGTTACCTTAGTAAGTTTGATACTCCGGTTCGATCCGGAACATTTATATTACGCCTATGAACCGGGATGACGAAAATCTGCCCTTTAATCTTGCTGCCCAGGTGGTTCAATTCACCGGGTGCAACTTGTTTCTGACCGGAAAAGCCGGAACAGGAAAAACCACCTTTCTGAAATACATTCAGGAACATACCCAAAAAAGCACAGTGGTTGTTGCGCCAACGGGCGTGGCGGCTATCAATGCCGGTGGAGTTACCATGCATTCCTTTTTTCAATTGCCTTTTATTCCGTTTCTACCTGGAAATTCAGGTTTATTTGAACAAACCCGTTATTCGGTTGACCGTTCCAATTTGTTAAAAAACATTCGTTTCGGAAAAGACAAAATAGACCTCATTCGCAGCCTGGAACTATTGATCATGGATGAGGTGAGTATGCTACGCGCCGACATGCTGGATGCGATGGATGAAATTCTTCGTCATTTTCGACAAAAACGCAATTTACCTTTTGGAGGAGTTCAGGTCTTGTTCATTGGAGATTTGTACCAATTACCTCCTGTGGTAAGCAACGAAGAATGGGAACGCATGAAAGTGTTTTACGAAAGTCCCTTTTTCTTTAGTGCACGAGTAATGCGCGAACATCCGCCTTTGCATATCGAACTCAAAAAAATATACCGGCAAAAAGAGGAGCAGTTTATTGCATTGCTCAACAATATCCGCAACAATACCATGGGGGAGGCGGACTTTACGCTGTTGCAACAACGGTATCGACCGGGAGCCATACTGGAAAATGCCAACAGTATCACATTGACCTCGCACAATTACATGGCGGATAAAATAAACCAACAAGAGTTGCAAAAATTAAAGGCTCCATTGCATCAGTTTGAAGGTGAAATTATTGGTGATTTTTCGGAAAAGAATCTCCCAACAGAAAGGCAGCTTTCGTTGAAAGAGGGTGCGCAAATCATGTTTATCCGAAATGATGCAGATCCAGCCAAGCGCTATTTTAACGGCAAACTGGCCACCGTAATTCGTATTGATCCTGAGATGGTACGGGTACGATTTTCGGGTAGCGAAACAGAGATGGATCTGGAGAAAGAGAAGTGGAGCAATATCCGGTATGTATACAATAAGGAAACCGATCATGTAGAGGAAGAGGAAATGGGCAGTTTTACACAATATCCGGTTCGATTGGCATGGGCCGTTACGATTCATAAAAGTCAGGGACTTACTTTCGATAAAGTGGTCATTGATGCCGGATCTTCTTTTGCAGCAGGGCAGGTATATGTGGCTCTAAGCAGATGTCGCACCCTGGATGGAATTTCCCTTTTAACTGAAATCAGACCCAATAGTTTGCGCAGCGATGATCGTATCGTTCAGTTTTCTGAAGGTGAGCATAAAGAAGATGATATTCAGAAAATCATAGATGAGGAAAAACCATTATATGCTACACGCTTGTTGTTACGCACGTTCGACTGGACCCGCCTGTTGAATGAAATGCAGCACTTTGAATCCGTAACCGGCAAAAAGAAATTACCCGATAAGGAAATGTTGACGGGTGTGGCCGCAGGATTGGTAGTGCAGGTTTCGAAACAGAAGGACTTTGCCGACCGCTTTATGGTGCAGTTGGAACAAATACTCAGACAAACCCCGATTGATGAAACGGTTTTACAAGAACGTGTGATAAAAGCGAAATTGTATTTTGCCAACAGCTTGCACAATGAAGTCTTGCAACCCTTTCAAAAGATCCGTGAATTTTTGAAGGGAAAGGCTCAGGTGAAGCAGTACCTGAAACTGATACATGAATTGGAAGAAATGATTTGGAAAAAACTGAATGATGTTCAGCGTATAACATTTGGGGCTTACTCGTTTGAAATTCCGCAGATCGAAAAAACAATCATCCCTTCGGAAACAAAAAAGATGAAAGGCGAAAAGCCGGTTAAAGGCGGCAGTCAGGCTGAAACGCTGGCCATGTATAAGCAAGGGTTGAAACCCGTGGAGATTGCAAAGCATAGGGGCTATACAGTTAGTACGATCGAAAATCATTTAGCGGGTTTTGTACAAACAGGTGATGTAAATGTATTCGATTTCGTTTCTGAAGCCTTGCTGAAAAAAATTCAGGATGCACAGGTTGAAACAGGAGGTATTCAAATCGGTCCGATAAAGCAGTTATTGGGAGATGAGGTTACGTATCAGCAGATCCGGTTTGCTTTGAATTATTTGAACAAAGAATTGGTTACCTAATTCTTGCTGTTTAATAATCTACTACCAGGGTTCCTTGAAATTTTCATCCCGAACCAAGCGGTTGCCTCCTGTTAAAATATAATCACCCTGAGGTAAGAATCTTTTTTTACCGAGGGAATCAGTAATGAAAAAATCTGAAAATACACCGATGCTTTTTTTGGAATGAAAGGGTTTGTGAATCTGATCCGTTGCTACATTTTCAGGTAAAGCCAAAATGTAATTATGCTCTTCGTCGCAATTGGTAAAAACCTTGGTGTTGTTTCCATTCAGCATTAATGGTCTGAAAGATAATTCCACTTTTTTATAGAAGGAATCTACAATTCCTTTTTTTGAAATTTCAAGAAGATAAAATTTTTCAAACGGAGTTTGTGCTGTTATATTGAAGCGGTTATCCTGCAAGGTATACGAGCCCTTGCTGTGATAAAGCATTAATTCATTCTGATGCATTCCTTTTGCTTTTCTGGCTTTCCCAAATGTGATAAGACCTAAAGAATCGGACATGATTCTGAACGAAGTCATATCATAAGATCCGCGTGTATGAATACTTAGAATAAATTTATTGCGGTAGTCGCAAACACCGTGCATAAACTTAATATTCTCTCCGGGTTTTATTTCCTGATATTCGCGACAGGATTGTGGAGCAAATTGGATAAATGATTCCAGCATCAGGCAACTAATGACCATAAGAATCAATTTGCAATATTGTTTCATTGCATAAAGCTAACAGAAAAAAGTGATAGAAATGCTGACTATGGTCGGGTAAATGGAATCACGCACGTTTCCAGTAATTTTTTGAATTCGTGCAATGGAATCATATTGGGTCCATCGCTCAAGGCCTGATCGGGATTCTCGTGCACTTCAAAAAAGAAGCCATCAGCACCTACCACTGCCGCAGCTTTGGTAATATAAGGTGCATACTCACGATTGCCTCCGCTTTTGCCGCCCAGTCCACCCGGTCGCTGCAAGCTATGCGTTACATCCATGCAAACCGGATAGCCGAAAGACTTCATATCAACCAGATTGCGGAAGTCTACCACCAGATTATTGTAACCAAACATGGTTCCGCGCTCGGTAAGTATGATTTGTTTGTTACCGGTTGATTCAATTTTTTTTACAGCATGTTGCATACCCATGCCGGAGAGGAATTGAGCTTTTTTTACATTCACGATTTTTCCTGTTTTGGCAGACTCAATCAATAAATCCGTCTGACGGCATAAAAAAGCAGGTATCTGGATGATGTCGACTACTGATCCGATAGCAACTGCCTGGCTGCTTTCATGGATATCTGTGGTAACCGGCAATCCGAAAGTATCCTTTACTTTTTGTAAAATGCGCAATCCTTCCTCCATTCCACCACCCCGGTATGAATCTACTGATGTACGGTTGGCTTTATCGAAAGAGGCTTTAAATACATAAGTTAAATTCAACTCTTCAGCAATCTTCGAAATTTTTTCAGCCAGTTGCATCACCATCGCTTCATTTTCGATGATACAAGGTCCCGACAAGATGAAGGTGGATGATTTAATTTTATCGTAAAGTGTCATTTTGCAGATTTTTGTTTAATGAAAGAATGGTATTGAACGCATTCAAATTATCTCAAATTATATTATAAAGAAACATTGTAAATCTGAACCACACCAATCAGTTTTCCCTTCTCGGCAACCAGCAGAGAAGTGATTTTATGCTCATTCATTTTTTCTTCAGCTTCGGCCATCATCATGTTTTTGGAAATAACGCGCGGTTTTGGAGTCATGATTTGTTGTGCTTTCATCGTTACCAAACCAGCTTCGTATTTATCCATGGCCCGGCGTAAATCTCCATCTGTGATAATGCCTTTGATTTTATGATTATCAATAACAATGGCCATTCCTAATCTCCCGCTGTTCATCGTACCAATTACCTGCTTCATTCCATCGGTCGGTTTTACTACAGGTAGTTTGTCTTTTCGCATACAACTTTCGACTGTTGTAAGTAATCGTCTTCCTAAACTTCCTCCCGGATGAAATTGTGCAAAATCATGCGGTTGAAAATTACGGGCTTTCATGAGTGCTACTGCTAATGCATCGCCCATGGCCAGTGTTGCAGTAGTTGATGAGGTTGGTGCTAACTCAAGCGGGCAGGCTTCTTTGTAAACTTTTACATTGAGATGGGCATCACTGTTTCGGGCCAATGTTGATTTTGGCGCACCACTGATTCCGATAAACGGAATTTTTGCCGAGCGGATAAATGGAATAATTTTTAATAATTCTTCCGTTTCACCCGAGTAGGAAATTCCCAATACTACATCTTCTTTCCGAATCATTCCCAAATCGCCATGAAAAGCTTCCACCGGGTGCAAGAACATGCTTGGTGTGCCGGTACTGGCCAGCGTAGCAGAAATTTTCCGGCCAATTAACCCGGATTTCCCAACGCCACTGATCACTAGTCGTCCATTGCTTTTCAGGATCAGTTTTACCGCCTTCACAAATTCATCATCAACCAGTTTAATAAGATCGGAAATGGATTTGGCTTCGATCCGGAAAACTTCCCTGGCAGCATCGAGGTAGGGGTTTTTGATGTTCATGGTGCGAAAATACGGGAATTCATATTAATCAGGATCAGTAGGTAAAGGATTTGAGGGATTTGCCCTTCCACCAGGTTGTCATAACCACTCCCAAGGTCATGCATCCGCCAAAGACCACCGAAGGTACAAGTCCGAGAACCTTTGCAGCAAGACCGCTTTCAAAAGCTCCGATTTCGTTGGATGATCCTATAAACATCGTATTAACCGCCGAAACCCTTCCGCGCATATGATCGGGAGTCTGCAGCTGAAGAATATTTGCCCGGATTACTACACTCACACTATCAAATGCACCACTGGCAAACAGAAGGAATAGCGACAGGTAAAACGAAGTGCTTAAACCAAAACCAATCATGCACAACCCAAATGCGCCAACGCAATACATAAGTGTGATACCGGGTTTGTGCGGGTGGCGGTTAAACGACAACCAGATCATGGTTAAACTTGCTCCCAACGATGGAGCTGCGCGTAATAGTCCAAGTCCTTGCGGACCAACCTGCAATATCTGATCGGCAAAGACCGGAAGTAAGGCCACCGCTCCTCCAAAAAGTACGGCAAACAAATCCAGCGAAATAGCACTTAACATTACTTTATTGTGAAACACAAATGCAATTCCTTCCCTGAGCCTTACCATAATCGGATCGGTATTCAAAAGCTGAACAATGGGTTTGGGTTTGATATTGACCATGGAAATAAAAGCCAAAGAAGTAAATCCAAGAACAAAGTAAAAGGCAAAGGTAATTCCACCCCAGGCGTATAACAATCCTCCAATGGCCGGGCCGGCAATAGCTGCAATCTGCCACGACGAACTATTCCAGGTGGAGGCAAAGGTGAGTTGTTCGCGTTTAACCAATTGGGATAAAAAAGAGAAACCGGTTGGCGCGTAAAACCCTCTTGCAAAACCACTGATGAAAATAAAGAAGTACATGCATCGCACGCTTATGGTACTCCCTAAACCAATGATAAAATCATCCAGGGTACATAACAACAATCCAAACGAACACAAAAACATCACCAGAATAGAACCAAGCAGGATTTTTCTTTTGCTGCTGGTGTCGGCCTTATGTCCGGCATACAGCGCAATACTCAAAGCAGGAATAGCCTCGGCAAGGCCAATTAATCCCAGCGACAACGGATCCTGCATCAATTTAAAAATTTGCCAGCCAACAATTACAGATTGTATTTGTAAAGCTACCGTTAGAAAAAAACGGGTAGCGATGAAGAGTTTGAATTCTTTGTTGCGCAGGATTTCGTATTGTATGGATTTACCGGTCATTGCCTGAAATATTTTTCAATGAATCGCATGGAATTCATTACTTCAATGGCGGAAAAATAATAATCGGATTCATTTTCAGTAAGGATACAATCGCATTTGCTGTGAAGGGCAGCATAGTATTCCAGACCATCTTCAAAATCTTTGATTTTTTTATTAGCCAGCGTAGCCTGAACTGTTTCGCCATTCGAAGGGCAAATATTTATTTTACTGCACAGGAGCTCCATTTTCTTTCCGGCCAGAACCCGGCCGCTTTTCTTTTCAGAGAAATAATAAGCAATAGCCAGACAAATGGCAGAGGTATATAAACGAAATGGTTTTTGATCGGCAAGACTGAGAATGCGTGAGGAATAAGAAAAAACGGGATATTCTTTATTGAGTACAGAAACAAGAATATTTGCATCCAGAAATAGCTTCATTATTTCTTTGTTTCAAAATACGCTTCACGTAAAGCCTTTTTACTTTGTGTTTTGGTATTGTAAGTAGCTTCGCCTTCAGCAACGGTATGCACCCAATCAGCAACCGGAAGGTCTTCCAAAGATTGATAATTCCCACTCGTAATTTGTGCAAACAGGAACTCAGTTAAGCGTGAAAGACTCATATTGTTTTTATCAGCAAATCTTTTTGCTTTATGAATTACATCTGCATTAAAGCTTAACGTGATCTTGGCATCCATAAAAAAACATTTTATACGACAAAAATAAAAAAACTATACGTATAATTCAAATTTTATTTTGTCTTTCGTAGCCAAATTCCAGAATGGCATCTATAAACTCAAAGGGTTTGTAATTGTTCAAGGCACATTGATGGAAAATTGCGGTAGCAGGGGTCATACCGGGCAATGAATTTACCTCTATAAAGATCACTTCCGGTTCGTTTTTCCTGTCGATGCGTACAAATGCATCGATGCGGCAATATCCTTCAACTTTCAACACTTTGGCAGCTGATACCAGGGTTTGTTGAACTTTTTTGCTGATAGTTTTGCGGATAGTTTCATTTTTATGATAACGGGCCGGAGTAATGTTTTGTCCTTGACCGGCCAGAAATTTTTCTTCCAGCGAAAGTATTTCGCCTTCTGCTAGCGCCTCCGATGCTTCAAAAGATTCGAAGGTCAGTTTACCATGTTTATTGAATGAGGTAAGCATGCCGCCGGTAATTTCTAAAAAGTGAACAGCCTTTTGCCGGTCGATGAATTTCTCGATCAGGAAATATTGTTTCTTCGGAAATTCCTCTTTGTCTTTCAATCCCAGATTGGCTGCCATAGCCGGAGTAATCGAAAGTGATTTACGAAAAACGCCTTCTGCATATGCTATCAATTCTTTGCTGTTTTTGATTTTCTTGACTGCTGAACTGCAGCCGTCATCAGCTGGTTTAGCAATAAGCGGAAACCCCATTGATTCAATTTTGCGCAGTAATTCATTGCGATTCGATTTCCAGTCTTTCTCGTAAACCAGTAAATGATCCGCAACAAGGAATCCATGTTGTTTGAGCAATACGTTGGTTTCGTATTTGTTTATGGTTATCTGAGAACTTTCAACACCTGAACCATTGAAAGGCAAACGGTATTTAATCAATTCTTTTTGTACGGTTCCATCTTCGCCCGGTCGTCCGTGCAGAGCAATGAACACAGCATCGCAGCGTTGAGCCAGTTCTTTGTATGAGATTTCCTTCGGAGCAAACAGGTTGGCCGCATTACCATATTTGCGGATAATGGATTTACATTCTTCGATGATACCCTGGATGGCTTTGTTTTGTTTGAAATGAAAAACTTTCTCGCGGATATCATCGGCATTGTCTTTCAGCATCACATTGATCGGGATGAGGTGCAGGCTATGCGTTTTTTCGTTTCCCGTTACAAAAACCGGGAACGGAAGGTATTTGGCTGAAGAAGCCAGTTTTTCGTAAATATTTCTTCCGCTTTCAACCGAAATATGACGTTCGGTGGAATAACCACCCATCATCACAGCCACGCGTTTTTTGATGGATGATTTCTTTTGATTGGAAGCTAATTTTTTATCGAATTCATACATCAGTTGTTGAACTTGAATATGTTCAGGCCAGGTAACCGAACGTTCGAACAAAGAAGCCCGGATAATGAAGGTCAGAAATTGAGAAGGATTCAACCCAATCTCCGCCGCCTGATGAAAGAAGAAGGAAGACGGCATCATTCCGGATGTAGTATTGGGATCGTTCAGGAATATTTCCCCTTTATCGGAAATAAAGCCATCAATGCGTGCATACACATTGAATTGGAAATAATTGAAGAGACGAACACAATCTTTGCGGATTTGTTGCAATAACTTAACGGGGATATCAATCGGAGTAACTTTGCGTGATAGACCCGGAAGGTATTTGGAGCGGTAATCGTATACTTCCTGACCTTTTACAATTTCGGTAGGAGGAAGTGCGATGGGCTCTTTTCCTTCATCGCGTACAACAATGCAGGAAAATTCTCTCCCGCTTATAAATTCTTCTATCAGACATTCGGTTTCACTCTGAATACATTCAAGTGTCACTTCCGTTAGTTTTTTGAAAGCCTGATCCAGTTTCTTTTTCAATGCATGCGGATGATATACCAATTGACCGTTTACAGTTAACGGAAAAGAAATACCTTCTTTCACATCCGCCAGTTTTTGCAGATAGGCTTGCTTGTCTGTATCCGATTTGAGTTGCCACTCCTTTTTGGTTAAAATCAGAATAAAGAAACTTTTGTTGATTGCAGTTATAAAATCGGTGAGCCGTGTAGTTGAAATTACGCTTACGCCAACCGAAGATCCTTGATTGGCGGGTTTTACAACAAATGGAAGTGAAATGGATTTAAGGATTTCGTCATGCAAGGATTTCTGATTTCCTGATTTCCATGCTGTTTTGGAAATGGTTTTCCATTTTGGACCTGCGAATCCGGCTGATTGCATCCATGTTTTCTGAATTTTTTTATGCATCCCCAAAGCTGAAGGCAGAATACCCGATCCGCTGTATGGAATTTTTTGCCATTCCAGTAATCCTTGGATCGTTCCATCCTCACCAAAACTGCCATGCAGGGCGAGAAAAGCAAAATCGATATGGCGGTGCAAATCTTCTGGACGAATTACTTTTCCCAATGCCTTTGCCAGTTTAATTCCGCGATCGGCATAGGCTTCTTCCAGACTTTCGGCATAGACAGAAAAATTTCCCGGGTAAGCCTGGAGGGCCTGAACCGGAGGATAAAAATCCCGAATACTGCCTTTGTATATAAGATGCCAGTCAAGAAGAATGAAATTATTGAAACTGTCGACAAAAATGGGTACCGCATCAAAAAGTGTTTTATCGAGGTTATCATATACAGTACGTCCGCCTGCAAAGCTCACTTCGCGTTCGCGGGAATTACCGCCAAAAAAGATTCCAACTCTCATGAAATGTAATGTTTGCTTCGAATATAAGTGGAATAAATGCTCTCCGGAATCAAGATTTGCACAACTTTTGTAACAAGGATGTTATTGTGCCCGAAGTTTTATAATTTCACGACCAAATACAGGAGTATGAAAAAGTTCATTTTGTTTTCTCTATTCATTGGAATTTCCGTAGCTGGCTTTGCTCAGAATGCCCAAACCATGCCTAATATTCAGCTAAAAGATGTGAATGGAAAAACCATCAATACAGGAGATTACTCCAAAAACGGCAAGATCACTATTGTGTCTTTTTGGGCAACCTGGTGTACTCCCTGCAAGAAAGAACTGACCAATATAAACGACAACCTCCTCGACGACTGGAAAGCCAAGTATGATGTAGTTATGGTGGCCATTTGTACCGATAATTCACGTAATGTCCCTAAAGTAAAACCTTATGTAGCCGGACAGGGTTGGGAATTCGACTGTGTAATGGATATCAACGAAGATTTAAAACGTGCTTTAAACGTAGTAACCATACCACATACATTCCTGCTCGATCAGAACGGGAAGATCGTATATTCACATAATGGATATACCGAGGGTGATGAATTTGTGCTGGAGGAGAAGATTAAAGAAGTGGCAGGGAAGAAATAATTCCTAACCTGTTCAACTGCATTCAACCGTTAAATCAATTTCTGCCTTCCCTTATTTTCCTGCAATTAATTTCAACCGCGCAAATTTCAAGACCAACACTTTCTTTCCCTGTGCATTGAAATCGATCGTAGCCTTTCGGCTGTCGCCTGTACCTTCAATGGATTGAACTATTCCATTTCCAAACCGTTGATGTTCCACTGCCTGACCAACCTGTAAATTGCTGGTATCATCTCCAATGAAATTCGGGTCAATCGATTGTGTATTGATACTTGCTTTATTTACCGGTTTGAAATTTTTTGGAATATTGAGGGGCTTGGCCGGTGTATTGGTTGATATAGTTTTAGGTGCACCTCCATAAGAACGGGTTGAACCATATCGGTTTGTTTGGGGATTGGTTTCTTTAGCTTTGTTATAAAACCCTTCCAGCGCAAGAAACTGCGGATCAATTTCCTGCAGAAAACGGCTGGGCTCGCATTGAATCATGGTGCCGAATTTAAATCGTGAGGTAGCAAACGACAGGTTCAGCTTTTTCATGGCGCGGGTAAGCGCTACATAAAATAAACGGCGTTCTTCTTCGAGTTCCTGCCGGCTGTTGAGAGAGAGCTGACTGGGAAATAAATTTTCTTCCAGTCCAACAATATATACGTGTTTAAATTCCAAGCCTTTGGATGCATGAATGGTCATCATCGTTACACGATCATTGTCGCTTTGGTCATCCTTGTCTGCATCGGTTAACAGGGCAATATCCTGCATATAGTCGGCCAGAGTTCTCACTTTTACTACCCCGTCATCATCAATGGGTTCATCGATGCTGAATTCCTTGATGCCATTCAATAACTCTTCAATATTTTCGAAACGTGCAATGCCCTCCACCGTTTTATCGTCGTGCAGGTTTTTGAGCAGTGTGCTTTGTTTGGCGATATGCATGGCAACATCATAGGCATTGCGGTCGAGCAGGGTTTGAAAACTGCGGATCATCATCACAAAATCCTGTAAAATATTGGCCGCTTTGAGTCCGTATGCATGTGGTTCGCTCAGAATTTCCCACCAGGTTTTATTGTGTTGACTGGCTAGTACTGTGATATGATCCAGCGTTGTTTTACCAATCCCACGAGCCGGATAATTGATAATGCGTTTGAGCGCCTCTTCATCACTTGGATTTATTGTTACCCTGTAATAGGCTAATAAATCTTTTACCTCTTTCCGCTGATAGAAAGATAGTCCGCCATAAATGCGGTATGGAATATTGATTTTACGCAAAGCTTCTTCCATGGAACGACTTTGTGCATTGGTACGGTACAGGATAGCGAACTCACGGTTCATGCTGTGTCCGTTCATCTTCTCCTGAAAGATAGAAGAAGCTACCATTTTGCCTTCTTCGTTATCCGTCAGAGCCCTGAATAATTTAATACGATCGCCGGTTTCGTTATTGGTCCAAACCTTTTTCTCAATCTGATCTTTGTTTTGTTTTATGATTGAATTTGCAGCCTCTACAATATTTTTTGTAGAACGGTAATTCTGTTCGAGGCGATAAACTTTGGTTTCCGGAAAGTCTTTGTGAAAATTCAGAATATTCTGGATGGTTGCTCCGCGAAACGCATAAATACTCTGAGCATCATCACCAACAACAGTAATATTCTGATGCACATTGGCCAGTTTACGAATGATGGCATACTGCACATGATTGGTATCCTGAAACTCATCTACCATGATATATTTGAACTGGTGCTGATAGCGGTTGAGTACTTCATTATGTTGATTGAACAAGTGATATGTTTTGATCAACAAATCATCGAAGTCCATAGCTCCGGCACGAAAGCACCTTTTTTCATACGCACTGAAGATTTGAGAAAATTTTGGCCGGCCCGATGATTCATCGTAATCGGTCTGATCGCTGTCGGCACTGTATTCAGCAGCCGTTAACATCGCATTTTTCGCAGCCGAAATCCTGTTCAGCACAATGGAAGGTTTATACACCTTATCATCCAGTTTCATTTCGTTGACAATGGATTTAATCAGGCTTTTCGAATCGTCGGTATCGTAAATGGTAAAATTGCGCGGGTATCCTATTTTATCGTGTTCAATGCGTAAGATGCGCGAGAATATGGAGTGAAAGGTTCCCATCCATACATTGCGTGCCTCACTGCCGGCAACATGTTGAATACGTTCCCGCATTTCTTTGGCTGCTTTGTTGGTAAAGGTGAGTGAAAGTATCTGAAAGGCATCCACACCGTTGTGCAGGAGGTGAGCAATTCGATAGGTCAGCACCCGTGTTTTACCGGAGCCGGCACCGGCTACAATAATTACAGGTCCTTCGGTATTTACAACAGCATCGTGTTGCGCTTCATTTAAACTTTTCAGATAATCCACCCGGCGAATTTACGGCAAAACGGGGGGAGACGCAGTTGAAAATATCAACATAAGAGAGAAGAAATAGTGATAGGAGTTTACGAACTAAGTATTATGAGTATGTAACTTTTATGAAAGGAATTGCCATTAGGCGCATATCAAAATTACAGTGATGTTCTGATCACAACCGGATCCTGTTTAACCGGATGCAAAAACGAAAGTTCAACTGCACAAAGACTGATACTTCTGTCGGGATTGGGATGAGAAGCTTTGTATTTCACATCGCCTTTAATCGGACAACCGATTGCCGAAAGTTGTGCTCTGATCTGATGCTTTCTTCCCGTATGCAATTCGATGCGTAACAAACATCCGGTTTTTGTCTTCCGCAATACTGTATAAGTCAGCATGGCCTTATCTGCATCCGGAGTCTCGTGTATATAAGCTTTGGTTAGTTTAAGCTTGTCGTTGCGCTTTAACCAATGTGTTATGGTCTCTTTATCTTTCGATGGACAATGTTCAACTTCCGCTTCGTAAATTTTCTGAACATGGTGATCATGAAACAGTTTATTCATACGAATCAATGCCTTGCTCGTCTTGGCAAATAACACAATTCCACTAACCGGCATATCGAGGCGGTGAATCACACCTAAAAATACCTCTCCAGGTTTCTTATCGCGAAGTTTAATGAATGTTTTTATCTGTTCTTCTAAACTGGCAGGCTTACCGGGTTCGGGTTGTACTGTTTGTCCGGGTAATTTAAAAGCAGCAAGCAGGTGATTGTCTTCGAACAGAATCTGTGGTTGTTTTCGATTGCCGGGTTGGTGTAATCCTTCCGGATCAACAGCATCAATACTGTTCTTTTTCATTCGGAAAATCTACTTTTTTCACATCGTCTACATAAAGCTCAACTGCTTTACGGATATCATCGTATAAATTAAGGTAGCGTCTCAAAAACTTTGGAGAAAACTCTTTGTTGATTCCCAACATATCATGACTTACCAATACTTGACCGTCGACATGTGGACCGGCTCCTATACCAATGATTGGAATTTTTATAGTTTGAGCTACTTCCTGAGCCAACTTGGATGGAATTTTTTCCAGAACAATAGCGAAACAACCTGCTTCTTCCAATAATTTGGCGTCTTCTTTCAATTTTTCTGCCTCTTCCACCTCTTTGGCGCGAACTTCATACGTACCGAATTTGTAAATGCTTTGAGGCGTTAAACCCAGATGGCCCATCACCGGAATACCTGCAGTAAGAATACGTTTTACCGATTCTACTACTTCAGCACCACCTTCCAGCTTTACAGCATGCGCTTCTGCTTCTTTCATGATGCGAATGGCCGAGGCCAATGCTTCTTTGGAATTGCCCTGATACGAACCAAACGGAAGATCCACAACCACCAGCGAACGTTTTACAGCGCGAATCACCGAAGCAGCATGCGAAATCATCTGATCGAGGGTAATCGGAAGCGTGGTTTCAAACCCATGCATCACATTGCTGGCTGAATCTCCCACCAGTAATACATCTACTTTGGCATCGTCGTAAATACGCGCCATCGAAAAATCGTATGCGGTAAGCATGGAGATTTTTTCTCCGTTCTGTTTCATTTCCTGAAGGACATGGGTAGTAACCTTCTTTATTTCCTTATGAATACTCATGTTGCGGGGGAATAAGCAGGTTCAAAGGTAGCCCTTTTATCCATACTTGAAAACTCATGCAACCAATGCGGGAAATTACAGAACTTGAGAGTGACAGGTTCATAATATCCTGTATATTCGCACCCGATGAAAAAAGTCGTCTATTTTGTTTTATTAGCCTTGGGTTTTAGCAGTTGTGAAAACGATCTGGACATCAATGCCGCATGGGTTGAAACACCTGTTGTATATGGCTTTATCGACGCCTTTAAGGATACCCAGGATATCCGTATCCAGAAAACATTTCAGAATTCAGCAGATATGAGCATTCGTGAAGGAGCGCAACTGGTGGATTCCCTGTATTTTGATTCTTTGGTAGTACGCGTGATTGGCAGCGATGGAAGAATTGATACGTTTCATAAAGTGCCTTTACCTAAACAGAGCGGAGTGTTTCAGAATGGCACCCATTATATCTATCGCAGAATTGGTTTTAAACCGGGAAATAGCGGTATCAGCAAGTCGTATCGCCTGGAAATTTTTAATCCGTCTTCCGGTAAATCGTATATTTCTAATCCGACCAGTCTGGTAGATTCAGCACGTTTTGGCACATCGGGTAATTTTATAGGTCTGACTCCTGCTACTGCAACCGGTGAAATGGGCAGTGTAAGTTATAATATGACGGCCGGAACAAATTCAGCCATATACGATTTGTTCATTCGTTTCTATTACCTGGAAACCTATATCGATAACAGTTCGCAGATAAAATATATCGATTATGTATTGCAAAAAAACTGGCCGAGCAGTGGTATTGCATCGCGTTATACCATTTCGTTATATGGCAAAAGTTATTTTGATTACCTGAACTCTGCTATCAAGTTCAATTCCAATGTAAGTTCCAGAACCTACCTGAGGGTTGAGAATTTTGCCTGCGGAGGCACTGCTGACCTGGCATATATTACAGATTTGAGTCAACCCAGCGCTACTATAGTACCCAAGAATACCCAGTACACCAATATTCCCGGGGCGTTGGGAATCTTCTCCAGTCTTTCAGTTCATTCCATCCGGCTTAGAGAAACAAAACCGGATAAACTGGCGGAAGTAATCAAGCTCTTACCTCAATTTAACTGAGGAGTAGTTATTGGTTATTGAGTTATTGGTTAATCGTACTTCATCATTAAAGTTTATCCTTCCCGGGAACTGCTTCGTACCTCGTCATTCAAAATCGTACCTTTTTCTGACAGTGATCCTGCCACTTTGCCCTTTGAATCAGGATCAGCAAGCAGCTTTCTGCCATATTGAACGCGATATTCTGCCAATATTGAAGTGGCATTTTGATTGATTATAAGGGGGAAAGACAAATACTATGAGTAAAATTATTGGAATAGACCTTGGAACCACCAACTCCTGCGTTGCCGTAATGGAAGGCAACGAACCGGTGGTTATTGCCAACAGCGAAGGACGCAGAACAACGCCATCCATTGTGGCTTTTTTGAAAGATGGTGAGCGTAAAATAGGTGACCCTGCAAAACGTCAGGCAGTTACCAATCCGCACAATACCATTTATTCTATCAAACGATTTATGGGATTGGGATTTGATGAAGCGACCCGCGAAATACCCCGTGTTCCATACAAAGTTGAAAAAGGAAACGGAAACAGTCCGAGTGTAAATATCGACGGACGTATGTATACACCTCAGGAACTTTCGGCCATGATTCTTCAGAAAATGAAGAAAACAGCTGAAGATTATCTGGGAACTGAAGTGAAAGAAGCTGTAATTACAGTTCCGGCATATTTTAACGATGCGCAACGTCAGGCTACCAAAGAAGCCGGAGAGATTGCCGGTTTAACCGTACGTCGGATCATCAACGAACCAACTGCAGCAGCATTGGCTTATGGTTTAGACAAAAACCACAAAGACATGAAAATTGTGGTATTCGATTGTGGTGGAGGAACGCATGACGTTTCTGTACTGGAATTGGGTGAAGGCGTTTTTGAAGTAAAATCAACCGATGGTGATACCCACCTGGGTGGCGATGACTTTGATACTGAAATCATCAACTGGCTGGCCGAAGAATTCCAGAAGGAAGAAGGCATTGATCTGCGCAAAGATCCGATGGCTCTTCAACGTCTGAAAGAGGCTGCAGAAAAAGCCAAAATTGAACTTTCGAGTTCAACACAAACCGAAATTAATTTGCCTTATATCACCGCCACCCAAAGTGGTCCGAAGCATTTGGTACGCTCGTTAACCCGCGCCAAATTTGAACAATTGGTAGATTCACTGATTAAACGTACGATAGAGCCTTGCAAAACTGCTTTGAAAAATTCAGGTTACAGTGCTTCGGATATCGATGAAGTAATTCTGGTAGGTGGTTCAACCCGTATTCCGGCTGTGCAAAAAGCAGTTGAAGATTTCTTCGGAAAAGCTCCTTCCAAAGGAGTAAATCCGGATGAAGTGGTTGCCATTGGAGCAGCCATTCAGGGTGGTGTTTTGACCGGTGAAGTAAAAGATGTGTTGTTGCTGGATGTAACTCCGCTTTCATTGGGAATCGAAACCATGGGTGGCGTATTTACCAAACTGATTGAAGCCAATACTACCATTCCAAGCAAACGCAGCGAAACGTTTTCAACGGCTTCAGATAATCAGCCTTCTGTTGAGATACATGTATTGCAGGGTGAGCGTCCGATGGCCAATCAAAACCGTTCATTGGGACGATTCCATCTGGATGGGATTCCACCTTCACCACGCGGTGTTCCGCAAATTGAAGTAACCTTTGATATTGATGCAAACGGTATCATGCATGTAAGTGCAAAAGACAAAGGCACCAACAAGGAACAAAAAATACGTATCGAATCTTCCAGCGGATTGAGCAAAGAAGAAATCGAAAAAATGAAACGCGAAGCAGAAGCAAATGCGGATGCCGATAAAAAAGCAAAAGAAGAAGCCGAGAAAATCAATCTGGCAGATAGCCTGATATTCCAGACTGAAAAACAGTTAAAAGAATACGGCGATAAGATTCCAGCCGATAAAAAAGAAACGATTGAAAAAGCGTTGGCCGATTTGAAGAAAGCACATGAAGCCAAAGATCTGGTTGCCCTGGATCCTGCTACAGAGGCGCTGAATGCAGCATGGCAAGCAGCTTCGCAAGATCTGTACAATGCAACACAACAAGCCAATCCGGGAGATGCCGGTACCGAAAACGCAAATACAGCCGAGAATCCGGAAGCTGGTAACAACGTTCAGGATGTTGAGTTTGAAGAAGTGAAGTAATGCTTTGTAAACAATAAACGAAAGCCCGCCAATTTTGGCGGGCTTTTTGTTTTTACGCCCACTTTCATCATATTGAATCTTCATGCAGCTATCACATTACAGCTTTTTTGTATTACTCAACCTTATAGGGATATGCTATGGGCAGGCCCAAAGTGTAATAAAGGGTACAATCAAAGATGATAAAGGGGAAGCCCTGAGTTTTGCCAGCGTATGGGTAAAAGGTACACAACAGGGCACTACCAGCAATGAGCAGGGTTTGTATGAATTGAAACTGGAGCAGGGCACCCATGAAGTGATTTACCAATATATTGGATATAACCAGCAATCAGTGTCGATACATGTGGACAGTGAAGAAGTAAAAACACTACATATTTCCCTGAAGCCATCTACCTATCAATTGAATGAAGTGCGCATTAACGCAACGGCAGAAGATCCGGCTTACCCCATCATGCGACAGGTAATTGCCCGCAGAGCCATTTACCTGAATGAAGCAAAAGAATTTCAATGCCGCGTGTACATGAAAGCGCTCCAACGGCTGACGGCCATACCCAAGCGAGTTTTATTGATTAAGATTCCGGAAACAGTAAAACCCGGGATTGTGTATTTATCTGAATCTTTATCCGAATTAAATTTTCAGCAACCCGATAAATACAAAGAACGCATGCTTTCATCGAAGGTCAGTGGTAATAACCGTGCATTTAGTTTCAATCAGGCATCGGCATTGCAGTTTACTTTATACGATAATCTACTCCCCTCGTATGGATTAAACGAAAGGGGATTTGTGTCGCCACTGGCTTCCAATGCGCTGTTTTATTATAAGTATAAATTGATCGGGGAATCGCTGGAAGACGGACTCACGGTTTACAAAATTCAATTGATTCCGATTCGAAAGAGCGATCCTGTTTTTAAAGGATTTATTTACATTATCAAAGACAGCTGGCGCTTGTTTGGCAGCGACCTTATGCTGGATAAAAGTTCAAATATCGAATTTGTCGATACCCTTTACATTAAACAATCCTATGCGCGTCAACCCGGAGGTACCTGGATGCAGGTATCGCAACGCCTGATTTTTGAATTCGAAATTATGGGCTTCAGGGGTAATGGATACTTCGTAAGTGTATTCTCCAATTACAAAGTAAACTCTTTGTATCCCTCTGCATTTTATGCGAAGGAAAAAGGAGCTATTGCTGAAAACCTGCCAACTCCTCAGGTAAGAAAAGTGGAGAAGATCAAACCCAAAAAATTGTTGCAACAACTCCGAAAAGCGAATGGTCAAAAGACGGAACCAGATTCTTCGTTATTTGATAAAAAGTACTTTAACTGCGAAGTGCTCACTATCGACAAGCAGGCCAATAAAACAGATGACAGCATTTGGTCAGCCATGCGGCCCATTCAATTATCGGAAGAGGAGGTGAGTGATTATTTAAAAAAGGACAGTATTCAAACCATCCGCGATTCAAGGTCGTATAAAGATTCCATGGATCGCATCAACAACAAACCGGATTGGAGTGATTTCTTACTGACCGGCTATTCCTTTTCCCGCTCGTATAAAAAACAATTTTTTACCATTGATCCTTTGCTGGCCGTATTTCAATACAATACAGTGGAGGGGTTGGTGATCAATCCGGGAATGTCGTTTACACGTACGTTGGAAGATCGCCGGAATTATCTCATTGCACCTGCTTATCGCTACGGCTTCGCCTCAAAACAACATTATGGAAAATTGCGTCTGCGGTATAAGTATGATGCCTACAAGGAATCGAGTATTGAACTGGAAGGTGGATTATTTATTGAACAATACAATTCTACTCAACCCATTTCGCCCGAGTTGAATGCGTACTATACCCTTATGCAGGAACGGAATTACATGAAGCTGTACCAGAAAGGATATATCAGACCGGAATTTACATCTGAACTGGTGAATGGAATTTCTTTAAACAGCAGTCTGGAGTTTAGTCATAGGGTTTCCTTGGAGAATGCCAGCTCGTTTGCATTTAAATATTTCGAACATGCATTCACTTCCAATATTCCGGTAAATAGTGAGATGGTCAATACCTATTTCAATCCACATCATGCCCTTATTCTGGATGTTCGGTTCCATTTTGTTTTTGCGCAGGAGTATGCTTCAAGACCAAACCGTAAAATCAATTATGGTTCCGTTTATCCGCGTCTCAATATCCAATACAAAAAGGGAATACCCTTATTTAACAGTAAAGTGAATTTTGATGCAGTAAATATCAGCCTTAATCATGAATTGGATTTTAAATTATTGGGCATGACGGAATATCACTTCAAGACAGGAGCATTCATGAATTCTAAGAGTGTATTCTTTCCTGACTTCAGTCATTTCAACGGCAATCTCCTGGTTATTTCTCCGGTTAATCCCGATGCTTTTCAATTACTTGATTATTATGTTTTCAGCACCACGCATGCCTTTGTTGAGTCCCATATCAGCCATCATTTCAACGGATTCTGGCTGAACAAAATTCCGTTGATCCGTAAGTTAAAATGGCAGGAAGTGGTTTCGCTGAATTATCTCAAGACAGCTACATCTTCGCATTATTTCGAGTGGGGTGTGGGGATTGAGCATATGTTTAAATTCCTTCGCGTTGATTATTATCAAGCCTTCCAGAATGGAACATTCCATGCACAAGGTCTTCGTTTTGGTTTCGGATTCTAACAAAAAAAGAGCACCCGGGTTGGATGCTCTTTCTTTGAGTAAGGAGAAATAAATTATTCCATGACTACCAGTTTCATGGTTCGGTTTCCATTTGCAGTTTTAAAGTGTGCCAGATACAAACCGCTTTGTAAATGGCTGATAGAAATTTGATCATGGGTATTGGATTGCAGATACGATTTATGCAAAACTTCTTCGCCCAACAAATTAGTTAATGTAAAAGTTAAACTTCCACTCTTAATGTATTGTGTAGAAATTGTAAGATCATGCTGAGCAGGATTTGGGAATAAATTGATTTCAGCAAAATCCAGTTCGTTATCTGATAAACCCACTGAACCGGTGTCTACCACAATGACCAGACGGGTGGTAGAATCGCTCAGTCCCCACGAATCGGTTACCTTGTATTTGAGGGTATAGGCGCCAACGGCCATTCCGTTAACAGTGCCGGATTTTACAATCGCTGAAGTTAAATCACCATCCATATTGTCTGTTGCAACTGCACCTGAATCCACATAATTTACCGTTCCCACCGGTATGGTATCCGGATTATTTCCTTTGAGTGTGATAACCGGAGGAAGGGTATCCAGATGGCTCAGATCAAGATCCATCAAACCGCGTGGGATAAGTTTGAAATTACCAAAACTAAACCACATCGGACCCTGAATATAATCCATTTTCATGCCGGGTTTTAAACGGGCGTTGAGGTTCCGCAATTCATTGCTCATATCATCTACACGTAAACCAACCGATGCGGCAGCATTCAGATGGAATGAAAACTCTCCGTTATTGCTGGGTGCATCCGGATTTTTGCTAATAACGCTTACCGAATCAAATTTAAACAATACAGCCTCCCATGGTCGTGAAAACAATACCTTGTTTTGAATGAAGGAATCGATGGGAATATTTCTTTGGAACCGGGGGAGTGTTACTCCACTTGAAACAACGGTACCGCGGATATTGTGCATGATGGTGGTATTGAACGTTTCTGAAACACGGGCGCTTGTAATATTCACCGAGTCGCCCACATTCCATGCATTGGTAGGATCGCCGGCCCCGCGCTGAATAAAAATGGCCGAATTGGGGCCCATTCCGTTTTGAAGGGTCAATAAATTTTGTGAACTGCTGGTAAATGTATTACCTGTTATGACACCACGAATATTAATGCCGGTTAAGGAATCATTGTGATACATGGTTGAATAATTGGCGTATACACTTTGCTGAATATCCTGAATGGTAATGTTGGCACTGGCCAGAACCTTGTAGGCTGAGTTAATTCCTAAATTGTTCGGGTAGTCAATTTTAACAGAAGTCATATCTGTAAATCGAACCCAATACTTAACAACTGAGCCTGATGGATTCATTGGAATCTTAGCTGTCCATTTGTTTGAATCTAACGGATCTTTTGTCAATTGAAGGGAGTCAAACATATTATTTGCATAGCCAAGTGCAAAGTACAACCAACCCGACGAAATGGGAGAACTTCCGGTTCTTGTGGTTGCAGTAATAATTACACTATCCGATGCAGTTACGATGGTTGGTGATTTTTTTAAAGCATTAACTGTAGGAGGAATATGAACATTGACACTGATATCATCCGGGTACAAAGGTACAATGAGGTATCGGTTGACCCCTGCTAAAAAAGCTTCTGTTACAATACCCCTTATATAATTCAATTTTGTTCCAATGGCAGGAGGTGAAAATCCGTTTGCGATTTTTGGAATGGAATCTTCATTGTCGGAGTTGTTGTAATAAGCCGATACATCGCGGATATCGAGCACATTTCCATTGGCATCTGAAACTGCCCAGTTCCAACGTGTTCCACCACTCGCCGTACGGCTATAAACAGTAACATTAGGAATAGTAACCAATGCACCTTCCCATTGCTCACCTGTTGAAACATGTTGTACCTGAGTGGTAATGGGTGAACCGGTCATCAGATCACTGAGAGCGATAGTTGAATAAACCAAAGTGTCTTTTGTTAATGAAACTTGCTCAACGGAATTGTCGCTGAATGCACTGTTTCGCAATACATACATTTGTGTTTCTCCGGTTGATTGTCCGGCACCGGTAAACTGCCCGTAACGTGCTGTGATTCTTACAGGATATCCAACCTGGCAATTGTCTTCAAATTTGGTTTCAGCCAGCATTTGTGCTTTGGTGTAACCACCACCGGTAACATTAGGGTCCATCATCACCTGAACGCCACTCCACGGGCCTCCGCCTTTTCGTTGCAGCCATGTTGCAACACGGGATGCATTTGTGGCCAAAGCATAAGCACGCGGATTAAAAGCCACAATACCTTCGAATCGTACAGTATCACCATACGGATACAAAGCAACCGGATTGATATAGTCAGGGGTGTCTTTAGCGGGCGTACCGTTCAATTTACTAGAGTTAACATATTGCACGGTATCTATTGGTACAACCGGATAAGGATTCTGTGCTTTCAACCAAACCAGGTTGCAAAGCAGAACTAAAAGAATAAATAGTCTTTTCATATGTGTTTAAATTAAAGTGGTAGTTTTAATGAAAGTAAATTCATTTTAGAATAGCGAATTTACCAATTTCTGTTTTTCCTGTTTGTAAATCTTTTACAGTGAATAAATAAACCCCACTGCTTACCGTTGTTTTGTAATCCGACAATAAATCCCAGGCATGTTCGCCTCCGCTCATCTCTGTTTTTGGGGCATCGCCAAATTGTTCAAACCATTTTGCATCCTGCCCTGTGTAGGTTGCAGCATCGTGCTGAAGCGTTGCAATCAAATCGCCATTGCTGGTAAAAATATGAATTTCACTTAGGCGTGGCAGATTTGTAAAATATAATTTATGTGTGCGTGATGTTTGACCGTCCCAGGCGGCCGAGGTACGGTAGGGATTAGGATAGACACCAATTTTGTTGTTGCCGTTTTCCGTAATGGCCGCCGGTGATGTTCCGGTATAAACCCTGAATTCGTTATCGGAATAAGATGATTCGAGCGAAGGTATTTTTAAGGCATCATCGCCTTTATCAAATGCCGTCAGTATAAATTGATATTGCCACCCGTTGAGTAACCCTTTCATCGAATAATGAAACGTGTAGGGAGTAGTATCGCCTTCAAAGAAAATGGGGTCGGCCAATTGAATGGCATCAAAACCGTTATTATATCCAACGGTATTGTTTACCGAATCCCATTGTGCAACGAGGTTATAATCATTGGTGAGGTCGCGATCCAGATCATCTCCGGGATTGCTGCGGTATAAACGAAAGCCTTCAAAATCCTGTTTGCGTGTAATGGGATCAATGCTGTAAGCAGCGCTTTTGTCCCAATAAAGATCCACCTGTTGATCGGACGGAATAATTTTTACTTTGGGTGAAGATGGAGGTTCGGGCAAAATATAGCGATCCAGTTTTCCATTGCTATTCAAATCCAGTGCAGGATCGTATTTACCATCTTCGTTGGTGTTTTCACCCAGATAAGTTGAACGTGTGCGAATAAAATGTTCTTTCATTTCCGCGAGCGCTTCGGGACTTGCAACTACATAGGATCCTGCAACCTGATATGCACTGTTTCGCGCGGCAACATAAGCCAGAGTATACGTAAAAGATTCGCCCGGTTCTACTGATGGAATGGGTCCGGCAGAGAGCAGTTGAATCCAGTTGGCAGGTGGACCGTTGGTTGGTCCCGATCCTCCCATAATCAATGCAGAGTCAATGGTGGTGCTTAATTTCAGGTAACGTTCCAGATCGTTGGTAGGCGCAATGTATGGGGCTGAGGTAGAATTAAAATTCCAGAAATTGTAATGGGTTTGTGGTGCAGGAAATCCGCGCGAAACAAAAGTGTCGGGTTTATGTGGATTGAAGAACATGCCTTTCCAATCCATGCCTAAAAACTGCATCGCACCAAAGGATTGAATATAGGGAGCATCATCAGCATTATGATCACCAAGCCATGCATAAATGGCCATGTTTTTTGTATCGATTCCATTCCGGCCTTTGTTATAAAAAGCGGTACCTACATCGCGTGTTACATTTACATCGCGTACTACCAGATCTGCCCATTGCCCCATCCATACGGAATCCCAGCGGTTGGTCGACATATTGGTGATGGTATAATTGCAGATCACAAAATAGTCGGTGTACGAATAATTCCAGTTATAAACTTCGAGGTTGATACGTGCAAGCAAAGGATTAGTATGCCCGTTAATGGGCAACGATGTGCCGGGTACAAGCGTATTGGCATCAGTCATCTGAAACACAAAATCCTGATGCGAAACAGCAGAGGCTGAATAATTGGGACTGGCCAATAATTTGGATCGTTCCTGAATGGGTGCACCGGTTGGGGTAAATTCAAATCCGGATGCACCGGGAGCATATCCGCTTGAAGCATCAACTGCTCCGCTTGAAACCAGTTTCTGTCCGTTTACAATGGAACCTATCCACAAGCCTGATTCAAACAAATGTTCTTTGCCTTTTTGCGGATAAGCCATTGAAGGCAGCCCCTGCACATTGCTGCGTACTGCCGGTCTGCCAATGGTACCGTAATTACTCATCGTTAGTTGCAGGCGTGCCGCATTGGTAGATCGCTGTTGAAAGGTAGTTTGCGCATTCATACCATTACAGAAAATGACTGAAACAAAAAGCAAAATAATTGTAGAGCGAAAAACCATTGTGCTGATCATGCTGTGCTTACAATGTTAACAGAATTAGATCAGAGATGCTGATGAAAATTCTATTAATTCATGGTTAACATTTAGTTCAATCAAGATTCATTCATTTATACCCATTTATGAGAAGCATACAACCAAGTGTTAGCATTTATCTAAATATAATAATATTCTTTAAGGGGCTTATCTGCCCCTTAAACCCCGACTATCTTTTTTTCTTAGTCAAAAAAAGATAGCAAAAAAGACAAGCCAAAACAAAGCTCCAACCGCACAATCCAACGCTTACCCCCGCTGTTTTGGCGACCCGCCCGCCCAAACCAGAAATTTTTGTGATGAAATTAGTGATTAGATTCTTGATAGCATAAAAAGGTACTTGGTTAATGTATGGTAAAAGAAGGATTGTCCTTTATGGTCAGAAAGTAAAGAATACCTCAATCTGTTGTTCATCAGGTGTATTGTGATATGATGCTTGCAAACCCTTGCCCGGCAACGACTTTGGCCATAGGGGTGAACAGTTTCAGGGGATTGGCTTGTCAAATATAGATATGCGCCTGCGGGTGTTAAAAAATTGTTAGGGGCTGTAAAACCGTTTATGCGTTATTTGAATAAAAGGCTTGTTTTTTGGTGAAACATGCAACATGTTCCCTGAGCCAATGTGCATAAGTTTTTCAATCAAACAGGGGGTTTCGAAACGTATTAAAATAGATATGCACACGTGATACACAGGAAAAAATATCCCTGTGTAAAACTGTAAATTGCATGACGCAAACTTTACAGTTCCTATCAACTTCAATAGATTTGGTTTCGTAATTGAGATTAACAGCGATATAAAATTAAACAGGAGTTTCCCCAGGTCATGAATGATAATACAGTAAAGAGAAGAACGCGCAATGTAGCAGCCAATATTGGCATGGAAACCGGAAAGCTGCAACCTCAGGCGGTAGAACTCGAAGAAGCTGTACTCGGAGCACTTATGTTGGAGAAAAGTGCCATCACAACCGTATCAGATATTTTAAAACCCGAAAGTTTCTACAAAGAAGCACACGTAAATATATTTCAGGTAATCCGCGATCTTTTTTCCAACGCTCAACCTATCGATATTTTAACGGTCACCTCTGAACTGCGTAAACGCGGTCAGCTTGATTTGGTAGGAGGGGCGTATTATATCACCTCATTAACCAACCGGGTAGCATCTGCTGCCAATATTGAATTTCATGCACGCATCATTGCTCAGAAATTTATACAACGCGAACTGATTCGCATTTCAACGGAAATTCAGCGCGATTCGTTCGAAGAAGGTTCTGATGCATTTGAATTGCTGGATAGTGCCGAGCGTAAATTGTTCGAAGTATCGCAAGGCAATATCAAAAAGGATTACAAGCAAATGAATTCAGTAATCAAGGAAGCCATTCGCGAAATTGAATCCCTGAAAGGAAAAGAAGGCGGGTTGACCGGAATTCCATCCGGCTTTACACGCCTCGACCGGGTTACATCCGGTTTTCAGAAATCCGATCTCATCATCATTGCCGCTCGTCCGGGTATGGGTAAAACAGCCCTCGTATTGTCGCTGGCCCGCAATGCTTCATTGTTGGGAGAGCCGCCCCGTGCCATTGCAATTTTCTCGCTTGAAATGAGCAGCCGTCAATTGGTAACACGGATGATCTCA
The DNA here is from genome assembly GCA_041665785.1 of Bacteroidia bacterium. GTDB lineage: Bacteria > Bacteroidota > Bacteroidia > UKL13-3 > UKL13-3 > JBAYIE01. Next base: position 35,532 of record JBAYIE010000027.1, read on the forward strand.
GGAGAAGCGGAAATTACAGGCGATAAACTCCGGAAAGGAAATCTTGTAGAACACGAATGGCAACAATTGAACAGCAAAATTGCCCGCTTAAATGAAGCACCCATTTTTATCGACGATACTCCGGCACTTTCTATTTTTGAGTTGCGTTCAAAATGCCGCAGGTTGAAAGAACAAAACAAGATCGACATGATTGTGATCGATTACCTTCAGTTGATGCGCGGCGACGATGCCAACAACAAAAACGGTAACCGTGAGCAGGAGGTAAGTTATATATCGCGATCGCTGAAGGCTTTGGCCAAAGAACTGGATGTTCCGGTAATTGCACTTGCTCAGTTGAGTCGTGCCTCCGAAAAGCGCGGCACAGCCTCAGTACCTATTCTTTCCGATTTGCGTGAATCCGGTTCCATCGAACAGGATGCCGATATGGTAATGTTTATTTATCGGCCGGAATATTATGGAATAACGGAAATGGAAGATGGTAGCTCATCGCATGGTATCGCCGAATTGCATATTGCAAAACACCGGAATGGTGCATTGGATAAAGTACGCCTGCGTTTTGTACATGAGTTTACCAAGTTCCAGGATCTGAGTGAATTTGATTATCCGACAGATCCCAATGCCTTAACCGATAATCCGGGTACCATCACCTTCAGTTCGAAGCTCAACGATATGAGTCACGATGAAGATGAATTTCAGCCACCACCGTTTTAGAATTAAAAATGAAAAATGAAGAATGAAGAATTAAAAATTCTTCGCCGCGTCAAGGCTTTAACGGCAGCAGAAAGAATTACAAAGCATAAATTAGCTCCCCGTATAGTTCATTCGCAGTAACGAATAACGAATAACTAATAACTAATAACTAATAACTAATAACTAATAACCAATAACTAATAACCATTAACGACTACCCGTTTTCCTCCAGCAAGGATCTGAATTCATTGATAGTTCGGGTATCCTTTTTCTCACTCGCTTCACTCAATCCTTTTGCTATAATTTCCTTTGCTTCCTTCTCGTGTCCTTGTTCCTGTAAAATCAAGCCTAGCTGATAATAAGCGGGCACATAAGTATGATCCTTATCAAGTACTTTACGAAATTGGATAGCAGCAGCTATCAGGTCGGAATGGCCAACATATTCCATTCCCAGAGCATAGATCAGAAAGAGGTCGTCCGGACTGTGATTCAGCATTTGCTGTATTTTCTCCATGCGGGGGTTATGCATTTCCATTAAATCAAATTTTGGTTACTTTTGCTGCTCTTTTTACAACAGCGATTTATGAAGATTTTAGTATGTATCAGCAATGTTCCTGACACGACCACGAAAGTAACATTTACCGACAATAACACGAAGTTCAACACTACCGGTGTTCAATTTATTATCAATCCATACGATGAGCTTGCTCTGACCCGTGCTTTGGAGCTTACCGAAAAGCAGGGCGGAACCGTAACGGTTATCAATGTAGGTTTGGCCGATGCTGAACCCAGCATTCGAAAAGCATTGGCTATCGGAGCAACTGATGCTGTACGCATTAATGCAGAACCTACCGATGCTTTTTTTGTGGCGGAACAAATTGCCATATATGCAAAAACACAGGCATTCGATTTGATTCTTACCGGTCGCGAGTCTATTGATTATAACGGAGGACTGGTATGCGGATTATTAGCAGGCATGATGGGAATTCCATCGGTAAATGTGATTACCAAAATAGAAATTGAAAACGGAGTGGCAACGCTGGAACGGGATATTGACGGGGGTAAAGAAAAGTTATCCTGTCCTTTACCACTGGTTGCCAGTGCACAAAAAGACCTTACTGAACCTCGTATTCCAAACATGCGTGGAATCATGGCGGCCCGTACCAAACCGCTTCAGATAATGGAAGCCATTGAAGCGATTCGTCCGGCAGTTACTGTTGGCTTTGACCTTCCACCGGCAAAAGGCGCCTGCCGTATGGTGGCTCCTGAAAACGCAGGAGAACTGATTTCCTTGTTACACAATGAAGCCAAAGTAATTTAATCGATCTCTCAAAATTAAGCACTGAATATGATCTTAGTATACGCAGAAAATACAGACGGAAATTTTAAAAAATCAACTTTTGAGGCAGTTGCATATGCTTCAAAAATTGCTTCATCCATGCAAACTTCCTGTACTGCCATAAGTATTGGTAAAGTAGATGAAAGCAAGCTCAACGATTTAGCACGGTATGGAGCCGATAAAGTAATTTCCATACCTGCATCCTTATTTAATGCAGAAGCTTACGCCGGGGCTATAGCAGCTGTTGCAACAGCTGAATCAGCTAATGTTCTGGTTGTATCCAATACATATTCCGGTAAATCGGTTGCACCGCGTGCAGCAGCTATGCTGAATGCCGGTATTGTGAGCGGAGTAGTTTCAGATCCGGATTTAAGCAATGGTTTTGCAGTTCGTAAAACTGTTTTCTCAGGAAAAGCAATTGCTACCGTGAATATCAATACGGCCATTAAAGTTTTAGCTATTACTCCCAATTCATTCACATTAACTGAACAACCGAAAGCATTCAGTTTATCAACCCTAAGCGAAATTCAGGCTTCAGAAAGTATTTCGCAAAGTATAGAAGTAGCCAGAGCTACAGGCAAAGTTGTACTCACCGAAGCGGAAGTGGTAGTGAGCGGTGGACGTGGTATGAAAGGACCGGAAAACTGGGGCATGATAGAGGAGCTTGCACAAACTTTGGGTGCAGCCACAGCTTGTTCGAAACCGGTAAGCGATATGGACTGGAGACCGCATCATGAGCACGTAGGACAAACCGGAATTACCATCAAACCAAATTTGTATATTGCTGTAGGGATCTCCGGAGCAATCCAGCATCTGGCCGGTGTTAGTTCAAGTAAAGTAATTGTGGCCATCAACAAAGATCCGGAAGCGCCTTTCTTTAAAGCTGCCGATTATGGAATTGTAGGTGATGCATTTGAAGTAATGCCGAAATTGATAGAGGCTGCAAAACAACTGAAAGCACAACACGCGTGATTATATTCATTAAACAGAATAAGTATTTATTGCTTATAGGAATGTTGCTTTCAACATTCGCTGCAAGAGCCGGTAACGGAGATACGGTGGTAGTTCGTACATTCGACAATTATCACATGAATACGTACGGCAACCATTTCAAAAAAGCATTGGCTCCGCCAGTTTCCCAAAAAAGCCAGCGAATCTGGATGAAATACACCGTTGGCTGTACTGCTAACGGACAATGTGAATGGGATTATACAGTGAAGCTGATGCTTCGCGAGCATACAGGTAAAAAGGATTCGACACTCAAACAAGCTCCATCGTTCAAGGTAATTAATGGTGCTGCAAAAGATACGATTGTTCGGTGTTCATACGATACTACCTATTTGAGCCGGTTTGATACCGTATCCAAACAAAGCGATTCTGTTTTAGCCAATCCCATCCGGATTGCTATGTTTGGCGATACACTGAATCCGTTGGTTTGCACAGATACTCTGGTAGTATGGCCGGCGAATTTTTATCGCTATGCTTATGACAGCAACGGAGTAAAAACCGATTCATTTTTTGTTGCTGCACAAGATACCTTGCAAGTAACGTATACACCATATTACAATGTATTTGAAGTTTTGAAGGATTGGGAAATGGGTCGTATGATTACTCCTTATGCCAAGACTTTCCCAAAATCGTTTCGTTACGATTATTGGTTTGATGTAACTGATTTTGCTACGTTGTTGCACGATTCCATTGAGATCCGGTTGATTTACGAAGGTTATTCATTTGGCTTTACTTCTACACTAGACTTTTATTTTATTGAAGGAACACCCGCACGCGAAGCGTATAAGCTGGATCAACTTTACAATGCTTATTACACCTACGGCAATGTAAACAATCCGATTGAGAACAATTTAAACGCGAAAATATTTACAGTACCTGCTGATGCCGCAGCAACCAAATTGCGCATAATCATTACCGGACATGGTGGTGAATCCAATGAGAATTGTGCCGAATTCTGCGCCAAGAATTATTATCTGTACCTCAACAAAAAACAAATTGCCACCCAATTGGTATGGAAAGACGATTGCGGTTCAAATGCCATCTTCAATCAACCCGGAACCTGGATCTACGACCGGTCGAACTGGTGCCCCGGAGAAAAGATCCGTGTGTTTGAATACACGCTGGATGTAGCTCCAGGCTCAACCGATACCCTCGATATGAACATGGATCCTTTTGTGGCAAACGGAGGAGCAGGGTATGGAATCGCGGCTTATCTGGTTTATTATAAACCAGTACAACGAACATTGGATGCAGGCATTGAAGAAATCATTGCACCCACAAATAACTTCTGGCACAGCCGTAAAAATCCGGTATGCGACAATGGTCAGATCGTGCTCCGCAATTGGGGAAGTCAGCAATTAACGCAAGCGAAATTTAGTTACCAGATTGGGAATGCAGCCATTTCAACCTGGGAATGGAGCGGCAGCCTGAATTTTGAACAATCAGCTGAAGTTCGTTTGCCTTACCTGAACTGGCCAGCTGATAATACACAAAATACATTTAAAGTATGGCTCACTGAAGTGAATGGACAAGCCATCAGCAGCGATGAGAACAGTCACAACAATATGCTTACTTCCAAAACGGATATTCCTCCCGTTGTTCCTGCTTTTTTCATCATCGAAACTCTTACCAATACCAAGCCTGGCGATAACAGATATGTGATCCGCGATGCGTACAAAAATATCATTTTCACAAAAACATTTACTGCAGCATCTACCATGCACAGGGATACTTTTCATCTGGGATTGGGCTGCTATACTTTTGAAATGACCGATGCCGGTGAAGATGGATTAAGTTTTTGGGCCAACAGCGATGGTAATGGCACGGTGCGCATTCGTAGTGGTGTAACTCCGGTAAACTTCATCAAGACCTTCAATCCCGATTTCGGAGATTTTATACAATATCACTTTACAGTGCAGTATAAAGTGGGTATTGACGAACAATTGTCCAATCTTCAAAATATTACCATTTATCCTTCACCGGCAGATGAAAGCATCCGGCTGGAAGGTGCTGCAAATATTACACGCATTGAATTGCTGGATCTGCATGGAAGAGTAATCCTGCAACAGAACGATTGGAATAATGCATTGGATGTACGTGCTGTAACCGCAGGATTTTATCTGGTTAGAATCACCGATAATCTGCAGCAAACCAGGGTACAAAAGATCACCATTCAACACTGATGCATGCGGTGTTTAACGCCGTTTACCTACCTTTGATGGCTTGAAAACCATTGCCCCTTCTGTCTGGATAAAACAACGCGCCAAAGAACTTGGTTTTCATTCCTGTGGAATTTCTCAGGCAACTTTTTTAGAAGAAGAGGCCTCTCATTTAGAACGCTGGTTAAAACAGGGAATGCAGGGAAAAATGGGGTATATGGAGAACCATTTCGACAAACGGCTCGATCCGCGAAAGCTGGTTGATGGTGCGCGCACGGTGGTTTCATTGATGTACAATTATTATGCACCTGCAAGCCAAACTAATCCGGATGCACCAAAAATTTCACGGTATGCGTACGGAGAAGACTATCATCAGGTATTGCGCGAAAAACTAAAAATTCTCATGAAAGAAATGCAGGTGCATTTTGGAGAAGTATCGGGGAGGGGATTTGTGGATTCAGCGCCTGTACTCGACAGGGCCTGGGCAGCTCGCAGTGGCCTGGGCTGGATAGGGAAAAACGCTAACCTTATCAATAAAGGCAGCGGATCTTTTTTCTTTTTATGCGAATTGATAGTAGACCTTGAAATGGACTACGATACCGGCATCGCAACCAATCATTGCGGTACCTGCACAGCCTGTATAGATGCTTGCCCTACGAAAGCCATTGTGGCACCAAAAGTAGTAGACGGAAGCAAGTGTATTTCCTACTTCACCATTGAATTGAAAGAAGAAATTCCCAAGGATGTAAAAGGCAAGATGGATAACTGGATGTTTGGCTGCGATGTATGTCAAGATGTTTGTCCCTGGAACCGGTTCTCCCTTCCTCACCGCGAACCCCGGTTTGAGCCCAATCCGGAAGTAATGCAAATGAGTGCATCCGACTGGGAAGAAATCAGTGAAGAAAAATTTAAGGCATTTTTTAAGTTAAGCCCTGTTTCTCGCACCGGATACAACGGTTTGAAGAGAAATATTGACTTTCTAAAGAAATAAGGATTTGACCGTTTCGTTAGTTTTAAGGATATTTACCCGTTTCATGCAGAAAAAAGCATTCGTCATTTGTGTATTGTTCTTCTTTGTCAGCAAAAACTGGTGTTCGGCTCAGGAGCATGCGGGTAAACTAAACTTTGGTGCTAAAGCAGGAATAAATTATTCCATGATTGGCAACAAATCCAGTCGTTATGCCGGATTGGTGATGCCTTCGCTTGCAGGTTTTATTTCATATCAGCCGGTTCAAACAGCAACTTTTGTAGCCGAGGCCGGATATAGCGGCAATGGATTCCGTCAGCAACAAAACGATACCAAGTACCAGATGGACGGCATTGATCTTTCCCTGTATTCCATGATCTATCCCTCACGTACCAGCAACGATTTCGCCTTTGTGTTTGGTATTCGCCCATCATTTCTCATAGCGCACAGTACGGAAGCCTTTAAAGCCGGATCTTTTTTCTCACTCAGCGATCCATACAATCAAAACAAAAACGGGCAGATTGATGTAGGAGCGGTTTTCGGTATCTCGCTGGCTTTATCGCCTGTTGTGAATATTGAATTGTTGTATCAGGCAGGATTGAGTGACCGCAACGATGCATCCACCATAAAAGGCAAACCCTCGGCATTGGAAATAGGTTTGCGTCTGAATGCACAGGGTATACAGGATATGCAACAATCCAAAGCCGAAAAGCTCCGCGAACAAGTGACTCAGTATCGCAAAGGGGTAATGCTGGTGATGTTGCCCACACCGGCCGAGGCACAGTTGGCCGAACTTCGTCGCCGGGGAGCAGAGTCGCTCATTGTACTGATTGAAGACAATTATGCCGTGAACAACCATATTATCATGAATGAATTTTCGCGGGAGTTTAACTTTTGCCCGGTATTCTTTTTCTACGATAAAGATGCGTATAAAGTGGTTTCAGGCAATACCCGCGGAATCTTCCTGAATAAGGACTTTCAAACGGATTCTACCATTTCTATAGACACTGCGGGTTATTTTGTTTCGAGTATTTGCTACGATCTTTCGCAGTATACTCAACGCAATCAATTGGGGTTGTATGTATATAATGATAAGTTGGTTCAACTCGAAAAACCATTCAATCCAAATCTGATTGATTTTATGAATAGCGGCAATCCTATTGATTATCTGAATGGACGGAAAATGCTGACCTATAATCCGTATATCATCCGGAAGAAAATCCGCAAACTCAATAGCCGGATGCTACGTATGCTCTAAAATGTGCTTTTATGGCTTAATCCCGTATAGCATTAAATCGTATCTGATAATTGCATGATTGCATAAATTTTTCGCCACCAATGGCCTTTTTGAGTAGCTTGCAAAAGTTAGAGCAGGATCTATGCTGGAAAGGCCTAAAAAGAAACTAAATAAGGTGGACATTCAAATGCTCACCAAGATGCATACCCTATTGAAGAAACTGGGGTTAACAGAATTTAAGCAAGACATCATAGACACCCATGCATTCAAAGGTCGCTATGTATTTACAAGCAAAAATCTGTTTGAAAAAGAGGCAGAAGCCATTATCAAATACCTGAAAAACCTGCAACTGGAAGCAAATCCCGACCGCAGCCAGATTATCAGCGATATTTATTGCCGCAAAATTTTCAGTTGTTTTGCCGCCATGGGATGGAAGGGACCCGACCGTCGTTTAGATCTGCCAAAGGTTTATACCTGGATTCACGAACACGGATATCTGAACAAACACCTGAAAAAATACTCAGTAGACGAATTGCCTCAACTGATGGAGCAGGTACAGAATTTACGGGATGCGTACCTGATGTCAATCAATAAGTAGTTATTAGTTAATCGTTATTCGTTAATGGTTAATCGTTATTGGTTAATCGTTATTGGTTAATCGTTATTGGTTAATCGTTATTAGTTAATCGTTATTAGTTAATCGTTATTGGTTAATCGTTATTAGTTAATCGTTATTAGTTAATCGTTATTAGTTAATCGTTATTGAGTAACATCAGATGCAATCGGTATAATATCTGATACTTTTAGTATGATACATTTTGTATGATACATTTTGTTTCATAAATTTGAAGTATGGATAAATGGATAATCCGTATTTATCCTACCTTTGGGTATGCGCATTTTAAAGCTGTTCATTTGTAATACTCCCGGAATCTAGGACCAAAGGTTTAGTTAAAAATAGACTTAATTTTACTAAACCCAATGACAAAACAAACACGGCGCAAATTCAGCGCGGAATTCAAGGCCAAGGTTGCTTTGG
>JBAYIE010000028.1:0-39772 GCA_041665785.1 Bacteroidia bacterium
CCAAAGCAACCTTGGCCTTGAATTCCGCGCTGAATTTGCGCCGTGTTTGTTTTGTCATTGGGTTTAGTAAAATTAAGTCTATTTTTAACTAAACCTTTGGTCCTAGATTCCGGGAGTATTACATGGAGATAGCACGGAAAAATTAGAGCATTTTGATATTAGAACTTCGAAATCATTCATCAGAATTCAGAGCATTGGCGGTTGAGCAATTTGGTGGACATAAAGATCCATTTTCTGCAATGATATTTAAAATATCATTTTCAGAAGAATCAACTCCACAAATTACTAACCTTAATTTAGGTTCAAGGCTAGTTGGATCACATATTGCAAAGTAAGCTCGAATTCCAACACAGCCTGTTTGCGCTAAGATTTCTTCAATAGCTGTTTGACCAAAATATTCCCCGATAATAGGGTTGATATTGGCGTCTCTGTAGTTTTTAGTAAGTGCAGCTGCATCTTCTAGACTGATACTGTGATTTTCGTTTCCTGTAAATGACATAATATTTATTGTGTTTATACTCAAATTTAGAATTATGTGTTTTTAGGTTCAATCTGAATTTTGTCAGAGAAATCAATCACAACAGTTAATGTACAGAGAACCAATTAGTAGCTATATTTATATTTTTCATTAATTGATACTTTAGTACCAATACTCTTTTGGGTGATGGTATTCAATTATGATCTAAAAGTATCAACAGACTAAGTCGAAATGATTTGGATTTTCAATGTAGTTGAAACAGATTTTAACTACATATTTCTTAAAGAGAAATTTCTTAATGGATCGTTGGCGCTTTATGGTTTGGCAGAATTAATACACTATCGTACCAGAATGAACATTTGTTTAATAGTTTTAAAAGTTCACAATGTGTAACTATGTATTAGTGATACTATATATCTTAAAGGAGGTGTACCTCTAACTATAAACAAGTTGGATTAGCTGAGCTAAGAGATAAATTTAATAAACGAATAAAATCGAAGTTCTTTTATGTGTTCCATATAAAATTCGTTGATACTAAAGTGCCAATCTTGTTTTTATGTAAGTTCAAACAACTATAGTCTTGTAAATTGTATGGTGAAATAATTCATTATGCTAGTCCAACTGAAACAAGAACTTCCAATTAAAGAACTTTATACTTCGCATTCTGTTTTTTCTAAAGTTTTTGGATGGCTTCGATACCTATATTTACAATCAAAAAATTACTTTATTGGTTTACTTGTGTTAAAAAACAGCAAGAAAGTAATTTGGTGTACTTACAACGAATTGCATGGGCTGGAAAATTCGGGTTTAAGTAGTCTTGACATTATAATGCCTCAGTTTTTCGTGCATCCTCCGCCTTAGTTTAATAAGGAATAAAGATTTAAGTGCATAAATAACCTGGCAGTTAAGAGTGTATTATAAATAGCGTGGATTAAAGTAAACTTATTCCAATAATGCATTCCTAATCGAAATACTTCAATCTGTTTTTTATGCACTAAGAAGGGAGCTAACAAAGTTCAACATATCGAACATGCTTATACCAAGTGCATTTCCCAATTAAACTTTAGGGATAAAGGTGTTCTAATTAAATTATAATCAAAAATTAATATGAAAAATGTATTCAGTTGCCTTGTTATTTTATTTCTAGTTACAGTTTTCACAAAGACTGCTTCAGCTCAGTATACTCCATACTGGACTTCCTCCACTTCTGTTCAAGCCGATTATGTTTCTACTATTACTGGTTGCTCTCAATGGGTGACAGTTGAACATAACCAATGGGATTTAAGGACAATGCCCGCATCATATGATGCTACACCTTATTATGCTGCATGGCTACATAATCCTAGTGATGCTTCTACTACTCATGATTGCGAGTCCTTCGTTAGAGGGGCTGGGGCATGGTACAATGGAGGTTCAGGAACTTGGACTAATGCAAGTACTCCTTGGGGTATAAGTCAGGGTGTGGTTTCATGGGGCGTAAACACAGCTCCGACTACAACCGATTGCTTTGAAAAAATTGAAGCTATATGGGTATATGTTCCAGGAAGCGGCAAAGGCCCAAACAGTAATGGCTATATTCCTTTTATACTTGGTACCGCAAACCACGATTATGATAATGGGGGGCCAGATGAAGCGATGACTAATACAGATCTTCCACCTTGGGATTTAACAGATATTGATTTTGATGGTAATACAGTAACTGTCTCTATACATTGATGCAAATGACAAAGGTATAGGTATTAAGAAGAGGGTCATCTCAAAATCAAGTGATGGCCCTTTTCTTTTCCTATCATGAATTAGCAATAAAATGCGTAATCCTAGTTAGGATATTCACATAACATAGAAATTTCTGTTGCAATTTGATTAAGTCTTTTTTGTCGTTGAATTTCGATTTGTCTGTTTATATAACATATCTGTAATTGAGGTTATTCCAGATATTATATGTATCTTCGTTTTCCATGCGACGTCTACATCAATTTAGTGTTTATTTTCTAATAATTGCACTTGGGGCAGGCTTTTCAAGTATTGCAAATACAGCATTAAATTCAAAAAAAACATATAAGTGTTCTTTTGAGAACAAAACTAAAAAGCTAGGGTTAAAATGGGTGGAAAATCACGGACAATATCCCAAAGAAGTAGCCTATTATTCAAAGACTTTTGCTGGAGAGGTTTTTGTAACTCACAAATCAGAAATCGTTTACCAAATGCAAATGGGAGTCACCATTAAAGAAATCCCAATTTTTCAAACCAAGGTTGCAGTGAAGGGCATCAATATTTTACCAACTAAGATGAATTATTTTATGCACAATGATTCTAAATATTGGCAAACTAATTTATCGGTGTTTCAAGATATTGATTTGGGAGAACTATGGAAAGGGATAAGACTTGAACTGCATGCATATGGAAATAATATTGAGAAGTTGTTTTGTATTGAGCCTAGAGCAGATATTTCAAAAATAAAAATGGAAGTTACAAATGCTCATCTCAGTATCACGTGCAAAGGAGAACTTTGTTTAAGGACCTCTAATGGAAAAATGAGTTTTACGAAGCCTATTGCCTGGCAATTGATTGATGGTGTTAAGATAATGATACCTGTATGTTATAAGTTGAAAGGGCAAAATCAGTATAGTTTCAAAATGGGCAACTATGATAACTCTTATCCTCTCTTTATTGATCCACTTTTATCATCAACATTCTTAGGAGGTTCGCTTAGTGATAAAATTCATGCTATTGCAATGGATGATAGCGGAAATGTATATGTTGCAGGCGCTACCTCATCTCCCGAATATCCTTTCAACAATTCATCAGTGGGAAGTGCAATCTTTGTTGCTAAACTTAACCCAGATTTATCATTAGTTCTTGCCTCAACTCTTGTTGGGAATGGGAACGTGAATGCAATAACCTTAGATATTCAAGGTAATGTTCTGATAACTGGAAAAACTAGTGATGATTCCTTTCCTGTTGTTGGTAATCCCTATGATAATACATACAATGGTGCTAGCGACGTATTTGTTTTAAAATTAAGTAATGACTTAGACTCCATAATAGCGTCAACTTTTGTAGGTGGTGATAAGGAAGATGACAGTTACAAAATAGTAGTAGATAATACTGGTAATGTATTTTTAACAGGGACTACCAAATCTTTAAATTTTCCTGTTACTACAACTTCGTTTGACACATCTTTTAATGGAATTACGGATGCCTTCATTGCTAAATTAAGTGCTGACCTGTCCACTCTTCAATCTGCCACTTTCATAGGAGGTATAAATTCTGACATTCCCGGTGGTTTAGCAGTTGATGTTTCTGGTGATGTGCTAATTTCAGGGCAAACCAGTTCAATTGATTATCCAGTGAATGGACCTGTTTATGGAAATTCTAGATTGGGTGGAGATATTTTCATTTCAAGATTGGATAATCATTTGACAAGACTTATTGTTTCTACATTAATAGGGGGAACAATCGGGGACGGCTCTGCCAGTATTTGCATAGACAAATCAGGTGATGTTATTATTGCGGGTACAACCTCTTCTTCTAACTACCCTGTTACGCAAAACGCTTTTGATCCCTCACACAATGGAGGACCAGATGTTGTTATTTCGCGATTTAACGCAAACCTTTCTCAACTGAAGGCTTCCACCTTTTTAGGTGGCACAGGTATTGATGGTACATGGGCGCCTTATGGCCAAGGTATCACAACTGATAAGTGGGGTAATATATGGGTCACAGGTCAAACACGTTCTAGTGGATTCCCTACTTCAAATGAAGCATATGATAAAACATTCAATGGTGGAAACGATGGATTTGTTTCTGAATTGTCAGGAGACTTGTCTAGTTTGATGTTTTCGACCTATCTCGGAGGAAGCTTAGATGATGAAATCAATAGCATTGTAATAGATATATCTGGGAATATTATTATTGGGGGAGCAACAAAGTCTTCTAACTATCCGACAACAGGAAACTCGTTCGATTCAACTTTTAATAATGGGAACGGAACTTATTTTGATGGCATTGTCAGTAAGTTAGGTTTTTATAAGTCAATTTCAGAAGTAAAGGCAATATCATTTTGCCAGGGAGATAGCGCTTTTCTTCAAGTGAATGTGATAGATGGAGTTTTTAATTGGAATAATGGCACTCATGCAAGAGCTATTTACACTAGAAACCCAGGTATTTATACTTGCTTCGTTCTTAAAGGTGACAGCATCCGATTGGACACGTTTGTTGTTACCGCATTCTTACCGACTTCGCATCATTTGTTTGATACTTTGTGTCTTGGTGATCAGAAAACGCTCTCTGCTTCTGGCAGTCCTGAAGCCTTTTGGGAATGGAACACAAACGATACAACAAGGCAAATTGCTATTGTAGATTCAGGTTTATATACAGTAATTGTAAGGGATACTTCAGTTTGTGCTATTTATGATTCATTTTACATTGCTTTGCAGAAACCCGTTCTACTTGATCTTATCAAGGATACAATAGTTTGCGAAGGTTCGACAATTACCATCAGCGCCTGGAGAAGTGAGTATGATTCGTATTCTTGGAATACCGGTGCAAAGGAACCGAGTGTAGTAATAAAGAACGCAGGGTTATTTAAAGTGGTTGCATCTAATAGAATATGCATTGTTACCGATTCCATAGAGGTGGCTACAGTTCCAAAACCTGAACTATTCTTACCGAATGATACTATTGTGTGCTTCAGGGATCTTTCTGGAATCATTCTTGATGCAGGGGATTGGAATAGTTATTATTGGTATCCAACGGGCGAACGTGTTCGATCTATCTATGCTACTTATCCTGAAATCTATATTGTGACCGTCACGGAAAGTCATCATTGTGACGGTTCAGATACTATACTTGTTGAAGATGTTTGTCCTGGAGGAATATATATTCCAAATAGTTTTACGCCTAACAAGGACGGGATAAATGATGTTTTTTTTGTTAGAGGAATCGGGATTAAATACATGGACTTGACAATTTATAATAGATGGGGTGAACAGGTATTTCATACAACTGATATATTGTCCGGATGGGATGGCTCAAATAACAATGTTGCTTGCCCTACCGATTCATATTTTTATTTATTAAGATACATGCTTAGTACAGATAACTCATATAAGGAAGTAAAAAATATTTTGTCACTTATCAGGTAAAACCTGTTAGTAGTAAATTTTAATTACATCTTATCGTTAGAGTACTTTCATCTCAAATCGGGTGATTCCAAAAGATCACTCAGAACTCCCGCAAATTGTTTTTAACTTTAATTTAGAGAAAGATCTGACAATACAAAATCAATGAAGATGTATCCATTTAATATATCAATTATAGCAATCTTGCTAACAACACCATTTTATTTGAGCGCACAATGGTCTGTGCGTAATGAACTAGAATGTGATTATACGATTTCGCTTCAATGCGCAGGTGAAGTACAAAATATAACAGTCACAGACGAATTGTATGGAAAATGGAACACGCCCTCTACTTTTATTTTACCGGTATTTCAAAATAAGCACTGCGACGAATGGGTTCTAACTTTAAAGTCCATGAGGACCAATTTACTGATATCATTCATGCTTTCTGATTATTATAAATATATTTCGAATGGAGGCGATCCTAATGACCACACTAACCCGAAAAATCAATTTATTTTCTGTTGCTGCAAGGAATGCGATAGCCAAGCTCCATGTGGTTCTGAAAATGGTTGCGGTGTTTTGAACATTGACACGAAAAATTTTGTAATTAGCATTCAAAAACCGCAATCTCCTTATTGCCCGCGATAGATGAAAATTAGTATAAAACATATAACTTTCCTGCTTATCCTTGTACCATTTGCACTGCATGCGCAAATGGAGCATAAATACATTCAAAAGTATTGGTGGACAAAAAGATTCACGGTTCCATCCGGTGTCTATACGGTAGGCAATCCTTCTTTTTATCAGCACGATAAGAAACTATACCAGTTTATCCCGTTCTCTGGGGATAGTATTTGTTTTGATAGTGTAACCTTGAAATCTGACAAACCTAGCAATATACTAATAGCAGTTTGTGATTTAAAGGGCGTCTTAAAGCATAGTTTCCTTCTTAAAGGAATTTCTTTAATTGAACCCTTATTCACAGAGGATGGAGGCTTTTACATTATAGTTGATGGCACGCGTGATTTGTATTCAGGCAACCAAAGTTTTAACAAGTTGACAAACACGGCGCCATCTTCACTTCTTTTGAAATGCAACATTGATGGGCATCTGACCGCTATTGACACATTTTATGTTTCAGGTAATGTTTGTCTTAGGAGACGTGACATTGATGGAAATTTTTTCGCAATGTTCAGCAACATTACATATTATGATTCTCTCTTTTATAAAGATTCTCTTTTTCAATACGGAAAAACTACTTTAATTGAATTTAGTTCTGCTGGAAAGCGAATAAAAAAGAGATTACTTAATGGTATCTTTTCTAATTTTTCCATTTGGGAAAATAGACTTGATTTGTATGGAAAGACAAGTGAAATCCCTTTAGATTATACAATTGCAAACAAACGTTATTCTCGGAATGTCATAGATATTAACACTCAGGACATAGTGATGGGAGCTTATAATTTGAAAGATGAGAAATTCATCTGGCATGAAATGATTCGAACCAATGGTGGCCTGCTTACTACTTTTGCCGGCGAACATTCATTTCTTGTTGCAGTTGGATATAATGATACAATCTCATTTCGAGGTAGGAGGATCAATTCAGATACAAGTATACATAGTGATAAAACAATTCTTCTATCATTTAGCAATAATGGTCTGCTCAATTGGTATAAAACTTCCGTTAATGGAAATTCTACAATGAGCAATATTCAAGTAACTAAGCAAAAAATCCACTTTCTTGTTTACACATACCCAACATTACCAGGGGAGTTTTCATGGGATCATACAAAATTGCAGACGGCTTCACCACCTTTTGGAAGTTATAGGTTAACATTGGATGAAATGGGTAACAAAGTCTCTTTCACCCCAATACCTCATGGATATCCTTCTAGTTTGTATTTTGGACTAAACCCTTATCATCATTATCTCAATTATTGGTTAAAGGACACAGTCACATTTGACGCAAAGTATAAGATAAGCTATAACCAATGTTGTTCAAAGGAATTCTTGTTTACTTCAGCTTACAGTTATGATTCAATAGAACTAGCATATAAACCGCTGAGAAGTAATGCTACAGTCAACACAATTTTTGAAGTTTTTCCTAATCCAACAACTACGAAGTTTAAATTAAAGGGTTTGGCACTGAATGCTAAGGCTCCTGTCGAAATTTCAATTTATGATGTAAATGGTGATTTAGCTTTAAGCAAGATTCAGAATCTTAGTGAGGAAGTTGACGTTTCTTCTTTGAAAGTTGGAGTATATTTTTTATCTGTGGTATATAACGGCAAGCATTATAGTACCAAATTCATGAAAAATTAGAAAGGTCAAAATCTTCATATATTTATATGATTTAAGAATTCATCCCTCAAAAAGACTACTAATTATAGTTAGTCTTTTAATTTAGTTCATCGATTAATTCTTTCATAGAAGCAACAATTCATCGCATAAAATCTCAGTCACAAACTTTTTGTTCTTTGGTTGAGGAAACTGGGATTGAACTCAAATCAAGTTTTCGAGGGTAGAGTCCAAAAAATTAGACCATTTGATGCCTGCTAATCAAAAGCATTTCTCTATAAAAGCATCCCAATTAACACCATATAAACCGACAAAATTAATTCATCAGACCTGGATCTTTTTACGCCGCATGTTCCAACCCATACATCCGTCCATAGGTATGCAATTGCTCGCGTAAAATACGACGGGCTACAAAAATGCGGGTCTTTACGGTTCCAATCGGAATATGCAGAATGTCGGCAATCTCGTGGTATTTGAATCCTTTGAAATTCATGGTAAAAGGTTTCTTCAGGTTCATCGGCAATTGATCGATAGCATCTTCAATATCCTGGCGGATGAATTTACTTTCGCCTTCGTTTCTTACCGCATTCGACATGGAATCGAGGTAAAAGTCGTTGTCGGTTTGATCGATAAACGTATTGCGCTTCACCATCCTCCGGTAATTGTTGATGAAGGTATTCTTCATGATGGTATACAACCACCCTTTCAGATTGGTGCCGTCTTCAAATTTATGCTTGTAGGTCAAAGCCTTTAATATGGTATCCTGAACCAGGTCGTTGGTATCTTCTGAATTCCGGGTAAGTTGATACGCATAATTCCGCAACGACTTACTTTCAGTATGCACCAGTTTATTGAATTCTATAGTTGTCATATTGTTTAATGATTAATGCTAAATGTTAAACAAAAGTAAGAAGGATATTTATTATTTCAATGTATTTCGTTTAAGAAATTGGTAAAAATATTAAACAAAATGTAAGTAACAGAAAATCAGAGATTAAAAATGTGGAATTGGGTCAATTTATGGAATGGCATGTCGATTAACCTCTCATTTAGGCTCTAAAAATGGGTATAAATAAATCAAATTGAAGCAGCTCAAAGCAAGTTAAAAGACAAAACAGGTGTAGCTACAATGATTTTTTTCTGGAAGTGAAACAATTTGAAGGGAATCCGGTTCCATAAAGTAATAGAAAAAGTGACTGCATAAGCGCATACCTTTGCAGTTTCCATACCATTGAATGATCATTACCGTATCTCGTAAGGCAAGTTTTAATGCAGCACACCGGCTTCATGTAAAAGCATGGAGTGATGAGCAAAACAAGACTTTTTTTGGCTTGTGCAACAATGCCAATTATCACGGGCACAATTACCAATTGATTGTGAGTCTGACCGGAGAAGTGGATCCAGTTACCGGTTATCTGATGGACATGAAATCGTTGGGGGAGATAATACGCATTGAAATTGAAGAGCGTTTTGATCACCGAAACCTGAATCTCGATACGGAAGAGTTCAGGGAGTTGAACCCAACTGCAGAGCATATTGCTGTTGTGATCTGGGGGCTCCTGAGAAAGAAAATTAAAGAAGAAATAAAACTGAAAGTTACCTTATATGAAACCGAAAGAAACTTTGTTGAATATACAGGAGGCGCATAAACACGCTGAAGAAGTGGGAGAGAACCACTCTTCATTTTCGCTGGAAACGCCTTTACGTGCTGATGCATTTGAGCTCGACGACGACCTGAAAATTGAATTGATCGAGAAGCATTTCAAAGAAATCATGCTCATTCTTGGCCTGGACCTGAAAGACGATAGTTTGAAAGGAACACCACACCGCGTAGCTAAAATGTACGTGCGAGAAATTTTTTCGGGGTTGAATCCCGCCAATAAACCGCGCGTAAAATTGTTCGAAAACAAATACCAGTACACCAACATGCTGGTCGAAAAAAACATCAGTTTTCACAGCATGTGCGAGCATCATTTTGTGCCGATCATTGGTAAAGCGCATATTGCTTATATCCCCAATGGAAAGGTGGTTGGACTATCCAAACTAAACCGCATTGTACGCTATTTTGCATCGCGTCCGCAAGTACAGGAACGCATGACCATGCAAGTAATGACCATGTTGAAAGAATCGTTGGAAACGCAGGATGTAGCCATCATTCTGGAAGCAGATCACTTGTGTGTGGCAGCCCGTGGGGTGCAGGATGTGACCAGCAATACCATTACTTCAGAATACTCAGGACGTTTTCTGGATGCCGGAACGCGCGAAGAGTTGCTGAGTTTGATTGCGATGGATAATATGTGAGGGAGAGAATTAAGAAACATTGTTGTCCAGGGAAAGTTTTAAAGTAACATGTTTTAGGCGTTCCCCTCGTTCCTCGGGGCGGGCTATCCGCTGCAATCTTTTTTGAGTACAAAAAAGGATTTCCGCTTCTATCCCTAACGCGGCCTTCGTTTCCATTTAAGCATTGTATTAAAAAGTTATTTCTTACTCATGATATAATATCCAGTTTTCAAGAGTTAGAAATGTGTGGTTCGCTTATTTCATTTAAAAAAGGAATTAAAGCCCACCGAAGCATAAAACCATGCGAAGCCTTTCTGTAATAGTGCTCCAAGTCTGTGTATGAATTTATCCCGGACAGCACTGTTGAAGAATTAAGAATTCATTTCTATTTATTTTTCAAAGTCGCTTGTTGGGCTCGGGTTAATTTTTTAACCACACAATCATACGAATGATCGATCAGTTCGCTGATCAGTTTAGGTGGAATGTCGGCATTCAAGGCTACTGTATTCCAATGTTGCTTGTTCATGTGAAATCCGGGAGTGATAGAATCGTATCGGGCTCGCAATTCAAGTGCATAAGCCGGGTCGCATTTCAGGTTGCAGGTATCGGGTTCTTTCAAAGAAATGAGTGAAAACATTTTCCCCATCACTTTAAAAACCAACGTATCATTATCAAAGGGAAATGTTTCTTCAACCCCTTTCTTTCGCAGGCAATACTCTCTGAATGCCTCTATATGCATTAAAGCTTGAAGATTTTATAACCGAGAGTAAAGGTATACATACTATATCCTGTGCTATAATCCGTAGGATACCCAAAACGTGTACTGTTCATGTTTTTCTTACCCATATTGGTGAGGTTGGTATCGTAACGCAGGTCGATGCATAATTTGCCCAGATCAAAACCCACACCGGCCTGAAATCCCCATGCTGAAGCTTCGTAAAAATCTTTGCTGTACGAGCCGTCTTTCAGTGCAGCGTCACCTTCCTGTGAAGCACTCACCAGGGTCATGAGTGTGGGACCAACATTCACACGCAATACACCAATCAAGCTATAGCCAAACATGGCATTGATATCGATATAATTCAAAGTATTGGTAAACTGACCCACAGCTACCTGCTCAAACCGGGCTTTGCGGGTAGAATAATTAATTTCGGGTTGCACAAAAAAACCAAGCAAACTCACCCGTCCGAATGCACCAACCAACAAACCATTTTGCACCGGTCCTTCCACAATATTGGGTATTTTGGTAGACATGGTGCCGTTGTTTACACCGGCACGAATACCGAGTTGTATACCTTGTGCATAACTGAAAGCACCGGTAAGCAGGAGTAGTCCGAGAACAATGAGCTTTTTCATAAGGTGTATAAACTAAAATAGTTACTCTGCAAAGTAGTAACTATTTTAGTAAATGGAGTAACGAAACTGTAAATTAATTGTAAGCAGGGAGGTAACCGTATTGCTTACCCAATTCGAGTTGATTCTGGAGGAAATTGTCGGGATAGGTTACCTGCACGTCGGTTATTTTATCGCCTTCCATTACCGGAACAAGGCGGGGTTGAATGAATCCTTTGTAAGGAGCCACATTCAATTTTGTAAAACGATCGCGCACTTCTTTGAGCAATTCCTGATCCACTTTTACTCCATATCCTTCAACCAACGCAGTAGCCGATGTATAGTCGCCTTCTGATTTAATACGCTGGATTTCTTTCAACAATTCGCCGAATAGAACTCGCAGTTTATTGTAATCATTTATTTTAACATAGGTCTTGCCATCTTTCTTCACCATTTCTATGACATTGTCTTTTTTGCCCTTATCAAATGCCCAGGCAGCCACCAGCTGACGGTTGCGCATATGTGCTTCTTCCAGATTTTCGCCCAATGGAATGCGGGTTAATTGTACAATCAGGCCATTGCGGATATATCCTTCGTATTCAGTTTTTCCTACTTCCAGACTTGGCATTACCCCAATATCCACCAATTTCTGATCCATGATATAATACAAAGCCACCAGATCGGCACGGGCCTCTTCAAGTGTGCTTGCATAATTTTTTAATGTTTGATCCGGATCACCCACTCCTTTGTTGATTTGACCGGAAGCATGTCCGATTACCTCATGCATGTCGGTATGCAGATCAGCTGCCAAAGCACCAAATTCCTTGTTGTGGATAATCTCTTCTTCGGTCAACGCAAATTCTTTCATCATCGGACTTTTTGCGCCAACGATATTATATGAACGTACAATATTTCCCAGCGACACAGATTTGCTACCGTGTTGCTGACGAATCCAGTTGGCATTTGGCAGGTTGATGCCAATAGGAGTGGAAGGAGCTGCATCTCCTGACTCCTGAATAACGGTAATTACTTTAGCTGTGATTCCTTTTACCTCTTTCTTTTTGTGCTCGGGTGAAATCGGAGAGTTGTCTTCAAACCATTGTGCGTTATCGGCAATGGTTGCAATGCGTTTGGTTGCTTCCATATCTTTCATGGAAACCACACTTTCGAATGAAGCACGTTTACCAATGGCATCTCCGTATACTTCAATGAATCCGTTCACTACATCGAGCCGCGATTCGGTATCGTTTACCCATGCAATATTGTACTCATCCCAGGTACGCAGGTCACCGGTTTTGTAATATTGAATCAATAACTCAATAGCTTTTTTCTGATTTTCATTTTCAGCTACTGTTGCAGCTTTCTCCAGCCAGAAAATTATTTTTTCAATGGCAGCTGAATACATTCCACCCAGTTTCCAGGTTTTTTCGGCCAGCTTGCCGTTTTCTTTTACGAGTTTTGAATTTAAACCGTAAGAGATGGGTTCCGTATCGTTGGGCTTAGCCATGGCTGCATAGAAAGCTTCTACTTCAGGCTGTGTTACGCCTTCATAAAAATTATTGGCCGAAGCTTTCACGTTGTCAATTCCTTGTCCAAGATTTACAATTTTCGCATCCACATTCGGATCGAAAAGAACAGGTTTCATTTCGCTCAGAAAAGCGTCTATGGTTTTACCGTTTAAAGGCAATTTATCAGCACCCACATTGGTAACAGCCTGAGCAAAGAATTCATAGCTGCATTCCGGAATGAATTTCATATTGGAATAATGGTGATGAATGCCATTGGAAAAAAATACGCGTTTGGCATAGTCTTCTAATTTTTTGTATTCAGGATCTGCCTTATCACCCGAATAATTTTCGAGCACCGCTTCCAGCGTTTTGCGAATGGTCAGGTTATGCTTGTATTTCTGATCGTATATGATATCACGACCGCAGTTGGCAGCTTCGAATAAGTAGTAAGCCAATTCTTTTTGTTGCAAACTGAGCTCTTCAAATCCGGGGATCTGGTAACGCAATACTTGTAAATCGGCAACCTGATCGCATTCTACTTTAAAATCGGAACCCGAAGATTCCGGTTGTTTTTTATCGCTTTGGCATGCTGATAGCAATGCAGTAGCAGAAATAACAGATACCATTGTGAATGTTTTTAACTTCATGGTGAGGGGTTTTAGAAATGATGCGGGAAGTAACTACATCGTGCAATAAATTCAAAATCTATTACACAAACGGACTGAAAGCAGCACTTACGGATAATTTAAGGCAATTCGATCTGATACAATAATGCTGCTTTGGAAGGTCCTATACCTTCCTGTCCGAGCAAGAATAGTTCACCGGCCTCGTTCTCACCCATGCTGTTAATATACAGACCTCCACCGGGTAAATTACGGATCTGCAACTCCTGTGAGATCCATTTTCGATTTGATGCTGAAAGCACAAACAATTTACCGGTCCAGTCGGCAAAAAAGTATTTTCCTTTCCAGTTTAATTTGTTTCCCCGGTACACAAAACCACCAATAATGCATTTGCCGATATTGTGGTTGTATTCATGAATAGGAAGCGTCAACCCTGTTGTTTTGCAGTTTTTTGATGGATTAAAACAATGATTGCCTTCCATGATGCGCCATCCGTAATTCTTTCCTTTCTCAATCAAATTGATTTCTTCGTATTCATCCTGACCTACATCCGCGCAGAAAAGCCGGCCCTTTTCATCGAATTCAAATTTCCAGGGGTTGCGCAAGCCATATGCCCATATTTCGCCCCGGCGTCCTTTTCCTATAAAAGGATTATCGGGAGGAATGCGGTAAGCTTTCTCTGTATTGACATCGATGCGCAAAATTTTACCAAGGAGATTATCGAGGCGCTGACCATTTCCGGTGGGACCATGTTCATCGTTGGCGCCTCCACCATCACCTACCCCGATATACAAGTATCTGTCGGGGCCAAAAACCAGATGCCCGCCATTATGGTTGGATTGGGGTTCTTCAATTTCCAGAATGATGCGTTCGGTATTTGCCTGAGCCTGATTGCCCCGTGCTGTATATTCAGCAACAACACTTTTATGGTTGCTGCCTGATGCATTGCTTTTTGCACTGTAATACACATAAAATTTATGGTTGCTTTTATAATCGGGGTGAAATGCCAGACCCAGCAAACCGCGTTCTGAATACACATTCAACTGGCGGATTACTTTATGTTGGATATCCAAAAAAGGTTCGGGTTGAATGCCGTTACGGGAAACGATTTTAATGATCCCATGTTGTTCACCAACAAATAAGCGGCCGCTGGCATCTTTCGGAAATGCAGCCACAACGGGCGAAGAGAGTTTACCCGAAATCTGACGCAAAGTAATTTCTGTTTGTGCCTTAGCAATAAAGGGTAGCATGAGCAGCAACAAATAAGAAACAATTGATTTCATGCATTCAAATCTACGGAATTTGAAATGGTATATTCGCTGTGTAATGGATAATGCATCACTCAGGAATTTCCTCGATTTAAAAGTTAAGCTGTACAATGTTCCTGCTTTTATTGAATGGGATCCCATTTCAATCCCTCACCGGTTTAAGAAAAGACAGGATATTGAAATCATGGGATTGATAGCGTCTTTGTTTGCATGGGGGCAGCGCACTACCATCATCAACAAGAGTATCGAAGTGGCTGAACGTATGCAACAAAGGCCTCACGATTTTGTCGTATCTCATCAACCAAAAGAGTTGAAGCAATTATTGGGATTTAAGCACCGTACGTTTAACGATACTGATTTGTTGGCGGTGGTTGCATTTCTGCATCGGTGGTACAAAGAAAATAGTTCGCTTGAAACGGCATTCAGTTATGGAATGAAGGCAGGAGATACAACCGTTGAAAACGCATTGAACGGATTCAGGGAATTGTTTTTTAGAGAGGCCGATATGCCAAACCGCACCCGGAAACATATAGCTTCACCCCGGCAAAACTCAGCCTGTAAGCGATTGAATATGTACTTGCGCTGGATGGTAAGAAAAGATAGGCAGGGAGTAGATTTTGGTTTATGGAAAAGCATTGGCATGCATCAATTGGTTTGTCCGTTGGATGTGCATGTACAGCGCGTGGCAATTCAACTGGGTTTGATGCTGCGTAACCAGGCCGATTGGAAGGCAGCTATTGAATTAACAGAAAACCTGAAACGCATGGATCCGAAAGATCCTGTTCGATATGATTTTGCCTTGTTTGGAATGGGAATAAATTCGGCTACTGAATCAGGAAAACAACTGCCGCGAAAGCTGACTGATTTTTGAAATCACATGAAGTACTATAAACATCGGCCAAAGCATGATGGAGTAGGCCGCTGAATTCAACCCTACGATAAACAAAACGCCGGAGAAAAAACTGGCTAAAAAAATATACCAGATCTGTACCCGTTGATTTTGAATATAAAAGAATGAAATTGCCGCAAGAATTACCAAAGCGGCACTCGAAAACATAACAGCAATTAAACCAATAGTCATAGTTTCAAAGATATTACAGAATGATGCATTATTTTATTACCAGTGAAAAACCTGACACACATTTTATAAATATAAAGTGGACCATTCCCAATCTGCATCAGGACATAGTGCACGTGCAGTTGCCATCCTGGAGACCCGGCCGGTATGAATTGCAGCATTACGCAAAAAACCTGCGTGACTTTACCGTTGCAAATGAACAGGGAAATCCGGTTGCTTTTCGAAAGGTGAGCAAAGACCGTTGGGAAATTGACACAGCCGGAATCAACAAAATTGAGATCTCCTATGCCTATTTTGCCAATCAACCCGATGCAGGTGCCAGTTATGTTTGTGAGGAATTTCTTTACCTGAACCCGGTCAATGCGTTAATGTATGTAGAAGGGAGAATGGATGAGCCCGGCATCGTGGAGTTTGGCATTCCGGAGCATTGGGAGATTGCAACTCAACTTCCGGTAAAATCAAAACATCTTTTTTCGGTAGAGAATTATGATTTCCTGGCCGATTCACCTCTTATTGCAAGCGGAAATTTAGAGCACTATTCTTTTCAGCAATTCAATACAACTTTTCATATGTGGTTTGAGGGTAAGCATACCATTGATCCAAATCGATTGTTGGAGGATACAAGACATTATGCCGAAGTGCAACATAATGTATTCGGAGAGTTGCCGTGTGAGCACTATCATTTCCTCTATCTCATGCTGGACAAGCCATTCCGTCACGGGGTAGAGCATTTGAATTCAACCGTTATTGCCATGGGAATTTCGCCGGATGCTACCACCGAAGAATTTTACAACGATTTGCTGGCAATCAGCTCGCATGAATTGTTTCACCTATGGAATGTGAAGCGGATACGCCCCGAAGAAATGTTGCCGTATGATTTTACTCGTGAGAATTATTCTCATCTCGGATATGTTTACGAAGGGGTAACTACTTATTATGGTGATTTATTTTTACTGAGAAGTGGTGTTTGGAATTTGGATCAGTATCTGGATAGTTTACAAGCGGATCTGAAAAGGCATTTCGATAACGAGGGCCGGTTTCATTATTCGGTTGCCGAATCATCCTGGGATACCTGGCTGGACGGGTATGTACCCGGCATTCCGGGCAGGAAAGTTTCCATTTATATTGAAGGATTGATTGCAGCTCTGGTAGCCGATATTATGATCCTGAAGAACAGCAAGGGTAAATACCGGCTTGATCAGGTTTTGAACGATTTGTATCACCATGATTACAAGTCGGGAAAGGGTTATAACGAAGCACGTTATCAGGCTTTATTGGAGCAATACGGGGGATGTTCGTTTGTCCCCTATTTTAAAGACCTGATTTGGGGAAAAGGGCAGCATGAAGTATGGCTGCGGGAAACATTGGTTTCCATAGGGCTTGAACTGCAGGTTCAGGAAGGAGATTCGGGGGCAGTTATACGATTGAATAGAGTCGAAAATCAAACGGATCAACAGAAAGAATTGTTTGGTTACTGGATAAAGGCAGTTTGAGTGGAAATTTAGTATATTCGAACCCATCATAGTCGAGTCTTTATGCAGAAAATTGAACTTGTTTGCCAGGATTGTATGGTTCTGAGAGTTTCTTTCCTTGAGCATTGCACACCAGAACAATTGGAACGGGTTGCAAAAGTGAAAAGTTGCAGTTCACATAAAAAAGGAGAACATCTTTTTTTTGAAGACAATAATCCCATGGGCATCCATTGCATCAATAAAGGGGTTGTAAAATTAGTGAAGACCAACAACGATGGTAAGGAGCAAATTCTCCGTTTTGCAAAGCCCGGAGATTTTTTAGGATACCGTGCATTAATAGCCGATGAGCCATTGGTGGCCAGTGCCATTTGTCTGGAAGACACGCAATGTTGTTTTATTCCGCAACGTATTTTTTTAGAACTTATTGACGAGAACCCGTTGATTGCAAAAGATATTTTGAAATCGTTGAGCCATGAACTTGGAGTAGTAGAAGAGCGTGTTCAGAGTCTGGCACAAAAAAGTGTACGTGAGCGTTTGGCAGAAACGTTATTGTTTCTACATACCACTTTCAATCACGATAACAAAGAAGACACTGTAATTCATATCACCTTACCCCGAGAAGACATTGCCAATATTGTGGGAACCGCAACTGAAACGGTTATACGGCTTCTATCGGAATTTAAAACCGATCGGCTGATTGAACTGGAGGGAAAGAAAATCCGTTTGTTAAACAAGGAGAAGCTTGAGAAAATCTCGCATGCTTCGGTGAATTAGAAGGTGTATATCGCACCTATATTGATACCCAATAAACTGTATATTTCATAATACTCGTTCAGGCTTCTGTATTCATATATCAGAAAGTTATTCCGGATAGAAGCATTCAACATGATCTCGTTGGTTAGTCCATATGTTGCTCCGAATGCAGGTGCAATAATGAAATTGCCTTTGGTAGAGGCAGGAGCATAAGCGGACTCATTTTGCATCACAAAAGCATAACCAATATCCAGCCCAACATAAGGTTTAATTTTTTGTTTGGCTTCCGGACGTTGATCGATAAAGGTAAACTCGGCACCCAGGGTTACGGGAATTACATTGATGGTTACATCGTTAACCGGGGTTTGAACGCCATCCACCATCAGTTTTTCATACGGCATGGCATAAAATCCTGTTCCCAGACTGAGGCGCATATAATCGTCGTAGAGGTACGCAAATTTGGCATTCACACCCAGCATACTGTTTTTCATGGTACCTGAATACAGGTCTTTGCCGGCAAGTCCAAACTGATAAGTCAGATTAAGGGCATATTGGGCAAAGGAAACCGTAAACATACACAGGAGAGAGGCAAGTACGATGAACTTCTTCATGCGAATCGGGTATTAAGGAGGCAAATTAAATAAATTCCAGTGTAAAGACACAAGTAAAATAAAAAAGGTTGCCGTGAGGGGCAACCTTTTTTATAAGATAAGTTAAGTTGTTCTTAGAACAGGATGATACCTACACGGATTTGTCCGATAACTGCAGGCATTAAACCTATCGAGTTAGAAGATGTTCCGAGTGTAGTACCGGTAACAGTTCCGGCAGATGTAGTAACGGCTGTTTCAGAATCACCGATACTGGTCATGTTGAACAGACCGATACCCATTTCAGCACCGAAATACAATTTATCGGTTACATAATAATCAGCACCAATCAGACCATTTAAAGCAATGGTTGTAGTTGCTCCACCGGATGTTTTAACAGCATCTCCGTTAGCAGTAATAGAAGTACCGTTTGTAGAATTGGTAGCTTCCATGCTGGTTGAACCATTTGAGAAGCCAAACTCAGCTCCTAAATAAGGTGACAAAGCGCTGGTTCCTTCAAGATGTTTTTCAATACCTAATGCAATTCCGAATCCGGTTGTTGTTACTTTTCTTTCACCGCTAAGAGTAGCAGCTACCGGAGGCGCAGCATTGTCGTATTTAGAACTGGTGGTACCAGTACCGAACCCGAAATGTGCACGAACGGCCATGTCGTCAGCCAGAAAGTAACGAACACGAAACATACCGGCAGGAACACCAGAAGTGACAGGATTACCGGGAGTACCCAGTAAATTTGATAAGCCAATTTCTGTAGTAATGTTACCGGCTGCAGGTTTTTGTGCAAAAGCAGCAAACCCCGTTGCTACAACTGCGATAGTTAGTAATAATTTTTTCATAAATGAATCAAATTGATTTCAGCACTAAGATAGGAGAGTATTTTTGTCATTTCAAAGCTAATTTTTTAAAGGGATGTGTTGATAAGTTTGGGATTGAACCGTATCTGCATATCCTTCATTCCATAGAAATGTAACGGTGTGGTCAGTATTTTAAACTGCCGTTACCTTAAAGTGCCTGTAATGAAAGGGGTTGCGTTAGTAAGAGTATGACAGAATCAGAATTCAAATTTGGATAAGGCGGTGTTCACTTTAGAGAACGCATGCATCCAATAAAGTTAAATTTACTGTGCAAAAACAGGTTTTTAGAAGTCTTTATCCCGCTCTCTGACGTCGAGCCAAATGAAATTTCCATTGCGGAATGTGAAGACATCGTTATCGAGTTCAAACTCATCTCCATCCTTCAGCGTTTTCATATCAACATCATTGTAAAAGGTATGAATGCTTCCTTTGGTATGATGCGCGAGTTGCAGGTATTGCTGGTTGATACCGCGTTTGGTTCCGCATAAAATAATGTGAATGGGTTTTCGGATGCGTTTCAGCAATTTCATATCGCGTATATCGCTATCGTCGGCCAGTAACACAATATCTGAATAATTACGCGTCAGGGTTGTAGCAGTAAGAATAGCCTCCAGATCGTTCTCCGGATCATCTCCACCTTCACCTTTTTTGCGGGTGGTCTCAATATCTTTTTTAAATTTCTTATAGTCCTTTGCTTCGAATCCATATATGCCCCCTGTTCGTCCAATTATCTTTTGCTGATCCGTTAAATTATCGCCATCATTGAACAAGACATAAAAAGTAATTTTTTCAGATTCGTAATTCATTTTATACCACACCAGCAATTGTCCGATGTATGGAAACATACTTCCGGTCATATCTACAATCAGCAACACTTTTTTCCATTGATCGTTGCGGTTGAATACACGGAAAAGGGTTGAATCTTTCAGTTTGTATTCACCTGTAATGAATTTGTCGAATTTGAGGGTAGTTTCTTTGGTCGGAGATTCATAAGTGACCATGCCTTTCTTATCAAAATGCGAATACGCACCTTCGAGTTCACCTTTATCAAATTGGGCTTCGGTTAATAAATATCCGGATTGATCGTAACAGCGCTCGTAACCCTGTTTTTTACCTTCAGCATACGATTCTTCACATTTGATATTGCAGTTTGGAAAGAATGAAACGCTTGGACCATCCAATACACCATGCTTGTAGGTATTCGAAAATTCAATGCAATCCTGACCATCGTAATATCGGATCTCCAAACCTTCTTTCTCGTTGTTTTCGTAATACACTTCGTATTTGAGATCACTGTTTTCCCAGAAATAACGCCAAAAACCCTGTTTTTTACCGGCTTTGTCGGTCAGGTTGATGGTATCTCCATCCGAGACGTCAAAAGTTTGTGCGAATGCAGATTCAGAAAACAGTAAAAGTAGAATGAAAAGGTTTCTGCGTAGGGTCATCATTTTCGTAATGCGAAGATAATGCCTGCAGAGGCTTTAAAAAATTAAATGAACAGGATCAATTCAAACGATAGGGTACAATCATCCGGAATTCCGGAATTATTACCTCGAATAACAGACCATCCGGCTTTCTTTCCATCACATATATGCCGTGCATTAAACCGAATTCAGATTTCAGCGAACAAGCAGATACATATACATGTTCATGACCTGGTTCTATCAAGGGCTGTAAACCCACCACGCCTTCGCCTTCCACTTCGTAATTGCCATACTGAATATCTGAAATAAACCAATGCCTGCGCAATAAGCGAACCGGAGAACCACTATGATTCTCTATGCGGATGCGATACGCAAATAAATGTTGGCCGTCGAAAGAATTCTGAGCGTTGTTTTGGTAGGCTGTTTCAACCGTAATGCGGATATCGTTGGTGATGGCTACCGGCATAATTAATTTCCAAGTTTACGCAAAGAACCCAATACAATACGCAAATCCTGTTCGATCGAATAATCTTTTGCGTATAGAAAATTTAATTTTTGAATAGTGTAGGTATTCATAGAACGCTGATCCAGCAAATCGGCCGGTGTAACAACACCTTTTCGAATATGGGGAAGCGTGGTTGAATTTTCAACAGCCGCATAGCCAACCCAGGTCTTCTCGCCCAGCATAACCCGCAATATATTTACCATGTAGTTTTTACGGTTCCGTACAAACAGAATCAGCAAAGGACTGAAAACTGTCAAAGCCAGAGAGGCCAATACATCAAAAATTCTTTTCTTGCGCAATTGCAATGCAGTATTCAGCGACAAATTTATTTCCAGAGTATAAAAGTCTCCTTTTGTTTTCTTGGAATTGCTGCCGATGATGAACAAACTTTCTTCGGGTACAATTTTGAATTGAATGTCGGGCTTACGCATTTTTCCCATCCAGCTGATGATTTGCTGAGCGGATAAATCTTTCGAACAAAAAATGATCTCTTCAACACCAAACAGGGTAACAATTTCAGGAAGTGCTTCCATATGACCCAAACAATTGTCGAGGGTTTCTTCGTTCTTATCGATACGCACATATCCTGCATACGCACACGAAGCTTTCGATTGAACCAGCAGGTTTTCTACCCTTTTTACTTCATCTTTATTACCCACAATGATGGTATTGGTATCTAAAGTTAGTCCAAGATTTACTTTTCCGAATTTCAGAAAATGAAGGGTTAACCGGATAAGGTAAGTTCCAACCATAGCTGCAAGCGCACCAAGAATAATGAGAGGTCGCGAGAAGCGATACGTTTCAGGCAGAAAAGCATAATATACTGCTATGATCAGCGAGCCGAATAAAATTCCGTTAAACACACTGAGCAGTGAACGGGGTTTTTCATATGCACCGGAAAAATACAAACCGATTACCCACATCACACAATACACCAACATATTCATCCACACAAATTCAACCGGATAATCAGCCCCATTGAGGTATTTTACGTTTTCTTCCCAGAAGTTTTTCAGCAAAAACATACTGCCAAACATGACCGAGAAATCGAGCAGTGGGCGATACGAATTGTGTGCAATGCGCATGATCAGCGAGAAAGCAGCCCTGAAATAGATCGCAATATTGAGCAATAAACTAAAAAGTCGAGCATTCTTCTGAGAATAGTGTTTTTCAGCAAACACAATCATTGCGCGGTAGAAAATGAACACATAATTGATGCTGGTTCTTTTCGTGCTCTCGCCTTTGTAATGGATGATGGTGGTATCCGGAAAATAATAGTTTTTATAGCCACCATGTGCAATGCGGTACGACAGGTCAATATCCTCACCGTACATAAAATAATCTTCGTCCAGAATACCCACCTTGTCGAGGGTTTCTTTGCGCAACATCATAAATGCGCCGGCCAATACATCGACCTGATGAATTTCGTTCTTATCGAGATATCCCAGGTGATACTTGCCGAATTTTCTGGATTTGGGAAACAGAGCCGAGATGCCAAACATTTTGTAGAAGGCAGCTGTTGGAGTTGGTAAACCGCGTTTTGATTCGGGCAAAAAATGCCCTTTCCCATCAATCATTTTTACCCCCACGGCACCGGCATCCGGTGTAGCGTCCATAAAACCGAGTACTTTTTTGAAACAATCTTCTTCAACAACCGTATCCGGGTTCAGCAATAAAATATATTCGCCTTTGGCCAAGCGAATGGCTTGATTATTGGCTCTTGAAAATCCGGTATTCTCTTTGTTGGCGATGAGATGTACATCGGGAAATTTGCGATGAATCATTTCGCATGAGCCATCCACTGAATTATTGTCTACCACAAAGATTTCACCATCAATGCCCTGCATGGCTTTACGCACAGAGTATAAAGCCTGCTCCAGAAAATACTTCACATTGTAATTTACGATGACTACCGACAATCTCATGGTTGGAATATAACGCATCTGTTTTCTAAATCGTATAAAGTGTGCGATGGAGGATGGATCTGCCCAAGGTGATTTCATCCGCAAATTCCAGTTCACCTCCAATGGCAATACCACGGGAGATGGTTGAAACGGTAACTCCCAACGGTGCAAGGCGTTTGGATAAATAAAATACGGTAGTATCACCTTCAACGGTTGCACTCAGAGCCATGATTACTTCTCGCGTACCTTCATCTCTGATACGTTGAATCAAGGATTCAATATTCAGGGCATCCGGACCAATCCCGTTCATCGGAGAAATCAATCCGTTCAGAATATGATAAATGCCGTTGAACTGCGAAGTATTTTCGATGGCAATCACATCTCTCAGATCCTCTACCACACAAATTAGTTGCTGATCCCTTTTCGGACTTGCACAAATATTACATAACCCGCTATCCGATACATTTCCACAACGAGTACAATAACGTATTTGAGAACGCAGCCGGATAATGGATTCACCTAACCGATTCACATCCTGCTCGCTTTCCTTCAGCAAAAACAAAACCATGCGCATGGCCGTCTTTTTTCCAATTCCGGGGAATTTAGAGAGTTCGTTTACAGCTTCTTCGATCAGTTGAGAAGGATAATTCATTGGCACAAAGGTAAGGCATACCGACCGGATTTTATACCAACGTATACCTCACCCTAGAAGGAATTTGAAATTAACGTGTCATGTTCAAACAATTAATGGTGGCTGATCTAATGATCATTTGGTATTGCTGTGTGTTTTATTTTACAATTGGCCACGACTGTGGTTAATTAAATTGTGAAGCTTTCACCGGTGCCTTTAGTTTTGTTGTATGTCGCATGTTTTACTCTTAACGCTGGTGGTCTTGTATTTTCTGCTCCTTTTGGGAGTAGCCTATTACACTTCCCGTCACTCCAATAACCAAACTTTTTTTATCGGGAATAAAAGCAGCCATTGGGCGCTGGTGGCTTTTGGTATGATAGGTACATCCTTAAGCGGCGTTACTTTTATATCGGTGCCGGGAACTGTATCAGCTGCCGGATTTGGTTATTTTCAAGTAGTGCTGGGGTATTATATCGGCTATTTTATTGTGGCGTTTGTCTTGTTACCGCTTTATTATAAGCTCAATTTAACTTCCATATACGATTACCTCAATCACCGGTTTGGGATGACAGCCTATAAAACAGGGGCTTTGTTTTTTATCTTATCGCGCACTTTGGGTGCTACATTGAGGCTTTATCTCGTAATCAATGTCCTGCAACTTTTCATTCTGGATCATATCGGAATTCCGTTTGAAGTTACTTCTGTGATTATTCTGGTTATGATTCTGCTGTATACTTTTAAAGGAGGGGTAAAGACCATTGTATGGACAGATACTCTCCAAACGCTGTTCATGTTACTGGCTCTGGTAGTGTGTGTGGTGTATATCCTGAGTGATCTGAATCTGGGAGTGGGGGCGGCTCTGGAAGCCATGTCGGATAAAGGATATACGCAAATATTTACGTGGGATCTGAACGACAAACGTTTTTTCATCAAAAGTATCATCGGAGGCGCTTTTGTAACGGTGAGCATGACCGGTCTGGATCAGGAAATGATGCAAAAGAATATCAGTGTGAAGAAACTGGGTGATTCTCAAAAAAATATGATGACTTTCAGCACTGTGATGGTTTTGGTGAATTTCCTGTTCCTGTTTCTCGGAGGGTTGTTGTATTTATATGCCGGGGCACGCGGAATCACTACTTCCGGAGATGATTTATTTCCCAGTATTGCCGTAAACCTCTTACCGGCGAGCATTTCCATCATTTTTATCATCGGCCTGATTAGTGCCTTGTTTCCTTCGGCCGATGGTGCCATTACTGCTCTGACTTCTTCATTTTGTATTGATATAATCGGATTGATGCGAAATCAGAAACTGAGCGAAGAGCAGCGGTCGAACAGGCGAAAGTTGGTTCATCTATCGTTTGCGGTCTTGTTTCTGGCCTTTATTTTCTTGTTTAAATGGATCGATAATAAATCCATTATTTCCATTTTGCTGGATATTGCCGGGTATACGTATGGGCCTTTGCTGGGATTGTTTGCGTTTGGTATATTGAGCACCCGCAAGGTCAATTCAACCTGGGTTCCGGCAGTTTGTTTACTTGCACCGGCAATGTGCTATCTGTTGCAACAAATGTTAATGTCCAACCCCGGTTTCTACCAGATCGGGATAGAAATGCTGGTTATCAACGGGGCAGCCACTTTCGCGGGCTTATGGGCCATCAGCAAAAAGGGGTGAAAAACTAATTTGAAAAAAACCTTTTATTAAAAGTCCAGAATTTTATATTCGCGTTGAATTAAACCTTATCGATTATGTATTGGACCCTAGAATTAGCTTCATACCTGGATGATGCACCCTGGCCTGCAACAAAGGACGAGTTGATTGATTATGCCATTCGTTCGGGGGCGCCATTGGAAGTGATTGAAAACCTGCAGGAGCTGGAGGATGACGGAGAACCGTTTGAAAGCATTGAGGAAGTATGGCCCGATTATCCAACCAACGAAGATTATTTTTATAACGAAGACGAATTATAGTCGTCCTTCGAAATGTCAAGAACGTCACCGGTAACGCGTTTGCCGGTGACTTTTTTTTACCCCGGAAAATTAAGCGATATTCGTCCCATGAGCATAAGGCAGGAGAAATTTGGAAAGTTGATCCAGAAGGAGTTGGCCGACATTTTTATGCAACAACGTTCTTCGTGGTTTGGCAATGCATTTATTACCGTTAGCGCAGTTACAGTGTCGCCAGATTTGGGACACGCGAAAGTGATGCTGAGTTTTTTGCAATCAGAAAACAAAGACACCACCATGGAAATGGTGGAAGCACAGAATAAATCCATCCGGCACGAATTGGCGCAACGTATTCGCAAGCAGGTACGCGTCATTCCTGAGCTTATTTTTATGATAGACAACAGCCTCGATTACGTATTCAAAATGGAAAAGTTGTTTGAAGAAATCAAGAGGAAGGATACCGGGAATTCATAACGAGTGTCATGCGTTACCTCATTCGACTGGCATATAAAGGCACAGCATACCATGGATGGCAAAAACAAATCAATGCACATTCCGTACAGGGAGAGCTGGAATTAAAATTATCATTATTATTGGGTAGCAATACCGAAACGCTGGGATGCGGAAGAACGGATACAGGTGTGCATGCACGCGAGTTTTATGTGCAGTTCGATACAGAAGTCCAGCCGGATTTTAAAAAGCTTGCTTATAAATTGAACCGAACATTACCGGATGATATTGCGGTTTTTGAAATTTTTCCTGTAAGCGAAAATTTTAATGCGCGGTTTGATGCCGTTATGCGTGAGTATCAATATATCATTACCAAAGTTCCGGATCCATTTCTTACTGAGACGGCATGGCATAGATACGAACAAGTGGATCTGGATTTGATGAACCGTGCCGCAGGTTTGCTGTTGGGTAATCATGATTTTGAATGTTTCAGTAAAGTACATACACAGGTGAATCATTTTGAATGCGATGTGCAACATGCTGCCTGGATTGAACAAGACCATCTTTTGATTTTCACCATCCGCGCCAATCGTTTTTTACGCAATATGGTAAGGGCTATTGTTGGAACATTACTGGAACTCGGAACCGGAAAAATTACTCTCGAAGAATTTGAACTAATTCTGAAAAGTAAGAACAGAAGTGAAGCCGGACAATCGGTACCGGCAAAAGGGTTATTTCTTACTGCAGTAACCTATCCGGAAAGTGCCGGCATTAAAACATCAGCAAGACAACATCCTTTTAATACACTGCATGAACAAAGGATTTAAGTCAGGGAATATTTTTCACAATTCGGTATTCCGGAAGTTGTTGACGCTGACCCGCCTCTTTCGTCCCCGTTTTTATACGGCTATAGTGCTAACACTGGCTATATCGGTGATCGGACCATTACGTCCGTATCTGATGCAGGTTTCGATTGATCGTTATATTTCTTTGGGTGACCGTGAAGGGTTGATTCTTATTTCGGCAGGGATCCTTTTATTGTTGGTATTGCAATCCGGTTTGCAGGTATGGAGTACCATTCTGGCCAACTATATCGGACAGGAGGTAATCAAAGATTTACGCATCAAAGTTTACCGTTATTTAACTTCGTTGCGAACTTCTTATTACGACAAAACACCGGTGGGTACGATGGTTACACGTACTGTCAACGATGTGGAAACCATTGCCGATGTATTCAGCGACGGGCTCATCAACATTGCCGGTGATATGTTGCAAATCATTTTTATTTTGATCATGATGTTTTCAACCGACTGGAAACTTTCGCTGGTTAGTTTATCAGTATTGCCTTTTTTGTTGTATGCCGGATATGTATTTAAGGAAAAAGTAAGGATGTCGTTTGAAGATGTCAGAAATCAGGTAGCTCGATTGAATACGTATGTACAGGAACATATTCAGGGTATGCAGATTGTGCAACTGTTTAACCGGGAGTCGGCGGAAATGAAGCATTTTACAAAAATTAACCAACAGCACCGCGATGCAAATATCCGATCGGTTTGGTATTATTCTGTTTTTTTTCCGGTGGTGGAGATGATCGCAGCAACTTCAACAGCTCTTATTTTATGGTATGGCAGTTATGGAGTATTGAATGATGTTACCAGTATAGGAACAATGATCGCATTCATCTTGTATATCAATATGTTTTTTCGTCCCATCCGGCAACTGGCCGATCGGTTTAATACCTTGCAAATGGGTATGGTGGCTTCAGAAAGAATCTTCAAATTGGTAGAAGAGAATGACCTGATAGAATCCACCGGTGAAACAGACCCCGGAAAAGTGGCAGGTAAAATTGAATTCAGCCATGTTTGGTTTAGCTATACCGGCACAGAACAAGTATTGAAAGATATTTCCTTTACCGTAAAGCCTGGAAGTACCATGGCTTTGGTAGGTGCAACAGGTTCCGGAAAAACCACCATTATCAATTTGTTGAATAAGTTTTACCGCCCAACACAGGGGTATATTGAACTCGATGGAAATCAGCTTGAGTCGCTCAACAATGTAAAATTGCGTCAGCATATCGGTACTGTTTTACAAGATGTATTTTTATTCAGCGGTACGGTATTGGATAATATCCGTTTGTACAATCAGGAGATTACAGAGAAGCAGGTAGAAGAAACGGCCAGGTTGCTTGGGGCGCATGATTTTATTGCGAAACTCCCCAACGGATATCATCAACAGGTCGAAGAACGCGGATTAACCTTATCGGTTGGGCAAAGGCAGTTGATTTCATTTGTGCGGGCTATGGTTACCAATCCTTCTATTCTGGTTCTGGATGAAGCAACAGCATCCATTGACCATGATACGGAGCAGGTGATCCAACAGGCTATTCGTAAAATGCTCCAGGGACGCACGAGTATTATTATTGCACATCGCTTATCAACCATAAGGCATGTTGACGAAATTCTGGTCATGGACAAAGGAACCATTGTTGAAAGGGGTAACCACACGGAGCTCATTCTTTTAAACGGGATCTATAAAAAATTATATGAAATTCAGTTTGCCCATGCACTCAACTAAAACAGATATTGTTTACATTTGAGTCCCATGCCATTCAATTACCGAAGCATTCTACTATTCAGCTTTTCCATTTTACTTGCCATAGCAGCGAGAGCCGATGGGCAAAACCGGATTGATAGCCTGTATAAACTCCTGAGCAAAGCACGCGATACCAATGAGGTGAACCTCCTCAATCAGATTGCCTGGGAATACCGCACTTTTAATTTACAACTGACCGATAGTTTTGCCAGACTGGCTGTAGAAAAAAGTCAGGAAATTGCTTTCGAGAAAGGGATGGGTAATGCATACAATAGCATGGCACTGGTAGAACGAAATGCCGGTAATTATAAAGTGGCCCTGGAAAAAGCACGCTGGGCATTGTTACATTTTGTACGATGCAACTGGATCCCGGGGCATGCTTCCAGCTACAATACCATTGCCAGTATTCATCATATCCAGGGAAATATGGCTGTCGCTTTGTTCTATTACCTGAAATCCCTCAAAGTTTCAGAGTCGATTGGCGATTATCAGGGAATTGCACGTTCGCTGAACAATATAGGTTCTATTTATATGGACCGGAACGAGTATGAAAAGTCTTTGTATTATTTAAACCGTGCTTATCAAATCATGCAGGAAATGGGCGATGAACAAGCCATTGCCGACGAGTTAATCAATATTGCAAATGTGTACCTCTATACCGGTAAGGAAGAACAAGCTGTGGAGTATTATTTGAAATCCATTGCGCTCAATAAGAAAGGCAATAACAAGAGAGGGGTTGCTGCAGGGTACAACAATATCGGAACATTATATGCGGATAAAAATAATCCCAAAGAAGCGCTAAGCTATTATTTTCAGGCTCTTTCCATCAATGAACAGATTGGTGATATAGAATCGATGATCCTGGCCTACAACAATATCTCGGCTAGTTATATCAAACTGAAAATGTATCATTCAGCGTTGAGTTATGTTGAAAATGCCTTGCAGTTAGCCGAAAAACATGATCTGAAAAATTATATTATGGAAGCGTATCATTTGCTGTATCAATTAGAGGTAGCAGAACGCAATTTCGAATCGGCCCTGAATTGCCACCAATTGTATAAGGCATACAGTGATACCTTATACAACAAGGTTACTTCCGAACGGATCAACTTTATGGAAAAGCAATACCTGAAGGAAAAAGCTGAAAAGGAGCAAATTCTGGAAGGTAAGAATACCGAGCTTCATGCCAAGATTCATTTGGAGAAAGAAAAGCAAATCAACCAATACATTTTCACCATTGGCTTAATTCTGTTGATTTTCGTCATAGTAATTTATGTTACTTTCTTTGTGCTCAAGTGGCAGAAATCGGAAGGCTGATTTTAAGCTCACATCTCTTCAAAGAGAGCCGTTCTCAGGTTCAGCAAGTGCATGAGCTGATTTATCCCCGGTATATAAAATTAGTTTTCACAGAATAGCAACTTTTGAGATTGCTTATAGTATTTATTGCAGGAAAAAGGCATATTTGCCCCGCTAAAAAGTTTAAACATGTCAGTATTAGTAAATAAGGATTCAAAGGTAATTGTACAAGGCTTTACCGGTAGTGAAGGATCATTTCACGCACAACAAATGATCGAATATGGAACGAATGTGGTTGGAGGTGTAACGCCCGGAAAAGGTGGTCAAATGCATCTCGAGCGGCCGGTATTCAATACCGTGAAAGACGCTGTAGATAAGGCCGGAGCAAATGTTTCCATCATCTTTGTGCCACCGGCATTTGCTGCTGATGCGATTTTGGAAGCCTCCGATGCAGGTATAAAAGTGATTGTTTGTATTACAGAAGGCATACCTGTTAAGGATATGATTCCGGTAAAAGAATATGTTAAGGCACGTGGATCGGTGCTGATTGGTCCGAACTGTCCCGGAGTAATAACCCCGGATGAAGCCAAAGTTGGTATTATGCCGGGCTTTGTATTTAAAAAAGGAAAAGTAGGTATCGTTTCAAAATCAGGAACCCTTACCTATGAAGCGGCAGACCAGATTGTTAAAGCAGGATTAGGGATATCAACTGCAATTGGAATTGGTGGTGATCCAATAATCGGAACACCTACAAAGGATGCTGTTGAAATGCTGATGAATGATCCCGAAACCGAAGCCATTGTGATGATCGGAGAAATTGGGGGAAGCTATGAAGCAGATGCAGCACGCTGGATCAAGGCCAATGGAAATAAAAAACCGGTTGTTGGATTTATTGCCGGACAAACAGCCCCTCCCGGACGTCGAATGGGACATGCAGGTGCCATTATCGGAGGAAAAGAGGATACGGCAGTTGCCAAAATGAATATCATGCGCGAATGCGGATTGTATGTAGTGGAATCTCCTGCAGAAATCGGGTCTAAAATGAAAGAAGTGCTTGGTGCCAAAGCCAAGTAGGTTGAATAACTCAGAATCTTTAATATTGAAGGTGCTTAATTTTTAAGCACCTTTTTTTATATGCAATTGAAAACATGGATATCCGCTTTGAGGCTTCGAACTCTGCCTCTGGCAACAGCCTCAATAACCATGGGAACACTGGCTGCCGGTGTTTTGGGTGAATCATCACGGAGTATTTTTTGGTTTGCACTGGCTACGGCCATAAGCTTGCAGATTTTATCGAATCTAGCCAACGATTATGGCGATTTTATCAAAGGAACCGATAATGCTGCGCGCCTGGGAAACCAGCGGGCCATGCAAAGCGGACATATTGCTCCTTTGCAAATGAAAATGGCGATTGCACTTTTTGTAGGTATCAGCTTAGTATTGGGAGTAAACCTGTTGTATGAAGCTTCAGCGAATCATTGGGAATGGGTCACCTGGTTGTTTTTTATTGTAGGGTTACTGGCCATTGCGGCAGCTTTGAAGTATACCATGGGTAAGAATCCATACGGCTATAGCGGACTCGGGGATGTTTTTGTTTTCCTGTTTTTCGGACCTGTTGCCGTGGCCGGTACTTTTATTTTGCATCAACAATTTATCTGGAACTGGTCTGATGACTGGCCTGTAATTTTGGCCGCGGTGGCTCTGGGGTTACTTTCAACAGCAGTATTAAATACCAACAATATCCGTGACATAGCGAATGATCAGGCATCCGGAAAAATCACCATTCCTGTGCGTATCGGATTGAAAAATGCCCGGTTGTATCATCTCACTATTACGCTTACGGCATGCATCTTGATGATTTTGTTTACCATGATTGTATATCCGGTCTATATGTTGTGGTCAGCTCTGGGTATGGTTCCCATTCTGTTGCAGGTTAAAAAAGTAATGCTGGAAGAACCTTCGCCTGCATACAATGCATTACTCAAACAATTATCACTCGGTATTTTAGGATGGGTAATTGCATATGTAGTGGTAGGTAGCTTTCATGATCTGTTTGTAATTTCCAACATCATCCATACCTATGGCAATTAAGGCCTCTTATATTCGCCGCGAATTGCAGTTTAAGAAACCTTCACGTACTTCACGGGCAACGTTACACGCGCATACGGCCTTCTATATTTTTTTGAAGGAAGAGGATAAGACCGGTATCGGAGAAGCTTCACCTTTGAAAGGGCTGAGCATTGACGACAACAGCGAATTTGAATCCGTATTAAAAGAATTTTGTGATCAGCTTAGTCAGGGCAGAAGGATAAAGGATATAGACCTCGAATCATTTCCGGCTATGCGTTTCGGATTTGAAACGGCAGAACGATCGCTGCGATCGCTTCGGCCATATTATTTGTACGATACACCTTTTACGCAAGGGAAAGGCATTGCCATAAATGGTTTGGTATGGATGGATGACAAGGAGAAAATGTTGCTGGAAGCACGCAGTAAATGGGAGCAAGGTTATCAGGTGTTAAAATTTAAAGTTGGAGCGCTTGATTTTGATGAAGAGTGCCGGATGCTGGAAACGGTCCGTAACTGGCATGGAGGACAAGGAATTGAAATTCGTCTGGATGCCAACGGTGCATTTTCGGAAGATGATGTATTTGAAAAATTAAAAGAATTATCCCGTTTCAGGATTCATTCACTGGAGCAACCGGTTAGAGCGGGTCAATATGAATTCATGCATGAAGTGTGTGTTAAATCGAAAATTGACATTGCCCTCGATGAAGAATTGATCGGTGTGCAGGGAGCGAAGAATCAACTGAACATGTTGAAACAAATCAAACCGGTTTACCTGATCCTCAAACCCACTTTGCTGGGAGGAATTCAGGCCTGCGATCAGTGGATAAAATGGGCGCAGCAATTGGGGATGGGTTGGTGGGCAACATCTGCATTGGAGTCGAATATAGGTTTAAATGCGATCGCACAGTGGGTTTCTACCTATCCCTTAAACCTGCCACAGGGGCTTGGAACCGGAGGCTTATTTGTAAATAATATAAACAGTAGTTTGAATATTCAACAGGGAAAATTATTTTGGGGGCTTGAAACTCAATGGGATCTCCCGGAGATGATACCACCACATGAATAAATATATTACGATTCTTCGTTCGTTTAATATCAGTGCTATACTGATTTGTGGAATCTTCTTTTTGTTTCATCAGTTATTTGTTCATCAATCGGTTTATACATACCTCTTTTTAGTGGTAATTCCCATTTATGCTTTCAACCATTGGTTGATCCGGAATCAACATTATTCTGTTGCCTACTTGATATTCATGAGTGTAAACAATGTAATGATGTTTTGTTTTGATTCCGGCATTGACAGCCCGATCCACTTTTACGTCTTTTACCTTCCGTTATTGTTGTCTAATTTTATTGTGATTGATCCGGCACGCAAAGCCATTCGAATAACAGCTTTCTGTTTAACACTTCTCAGCATTTTGAGCACCCTCTTTTTTAACTTTACACCACAATTATCTCTGGAAATTTTCCCGATTGCATACAAAGACGCGCTATCTTATTTTAACCTGATAACTGCCATTACAATTACAGTAGTTATGATTCAAATTATTCTCAAAAAAACTGAACAATCGGAGCAGATTTTACTTGAGAAACAGAAAGTACTTGCATCTAAGGAACAATTGCTGTATTCGATCAATCAGAATATTTCGGAAGGATTATACCGCAGTGATAACCGGTCAGACAAGATGCTTTATGTGAACAATGCATTTGCAGAGTTATTTGGTTATAGTTCGGAGGATGAAGTGATGGCATTGGGAATGCATCAATTGTATGTGGATGTTGAACAACGTTTGCAACTGATTGAAAAGATTAAATCCCAAAGGTATCTGGCCAATGAAGAAATCCGGTTTCGACGTAAAAACAGGAGCGAATTTTGGGGATTATTGAGTTGTGTGCTTACGATAGATGAAAGTGGTAATGAGTATTGCGACGGAGCTATTCGGGATATTACCCATATCAAGGAAATAGAATACGAAGTAATTGTTGCCAAACAAGCGGCCGAAAATGCTTCACTGGCCAAAACTAAATTTCTGTCGGCCATGAGCCATGAAATACGTACTCCCATGAATGCCGTGATAGGGATAGCTAACCTGATGAGCATGAATGAGGAGATGAGCCGGCAAGAAAAGGAAAATATTCTGGTATTGAAAAGTTCGGCCGAAAACCTCATGAGTTTGCTCAACGATCTGCTCGATATGAATAAGATTGAAGCCGGAAAATTTGAACTCAATTATGCATACACAGACCTTGACAGCGCATTGCATGAACTGTCAAAGATGTATGCATTTTTAGCCAGGCAGAAGCAAATAGAATGGGTGGAAAATATACATCTGGAACGACTGGAATACCGGGTAGATGTAGTTCGTCTGATTCAGGTACTGGGCAATTTGCTATCCAATGCAGTAAAGTTTACGGATAAGGGTTATATCAAGCTTAATGTAGGAATGGTAAGACATGATGGCAATCAATGTAAGATCCGCTTTGCTGTTGAGGATACCGGAATAGGAATCAGCAAGGCGTATCAAAACCAGATTTTTTCGGC
Organism: Bacteroidia bacterium; assembly: GCA_041665785.1. Classification (GTDB taxonomy): domain Bacteria; phylum Bacteroidota; class Bacteroidia; order UKL13-3; family UKL13-3; genus JBAYIE01. Next base: position 35,034 of record JBAYIE010000028.1, read on the forward strand.
ATTTGCGCAAGGCAAAGATGAAATTGCCCGTCGTTTTGGAGGCACAGGATTAGGTCTCACCATCAGCCGGAATATCCTGCGTAAAATGGATTCGGGAATCGAAGTGTATTCCGAAGAAGGGAAAGGAGCCGTATTTACCTTTGAGTTAACAACTCTTTGCCGGGAAAAGGATCATTCTCAGAATGCGGCGGGTCGAACTGTGCCGGCCAATCTGGAAGGTATGCACATTTTACTGGTGGAAGACAATCATGTAAATATTGTGGTTGCAAAGCAGTTGTTGGAACGTTGGGGGGTGCAATTGCTTCTGGCAAATAATGGAATTCAGGCGCTGGAACAGGTAAAACTCCATGCTTTTGACGCCATTCTGATGGATTTGCATATGCCGGAAATGGACGGATTTGAAGCTACCCTGAAAATCAGGGAATTGGGAATAGAAACACCCATTATCGCGTTGACTGCTGATGCCATATCCGATTCAAAAGAACAAAGTTTATTGATTGGTATGGTAGATTATATCACCAAACCCTTTAATCCGGACGAATTGTTTACCAAATTAAGTCGCTATCATTCCGGCCATCGTACTTAAGGATGTTTGCTCTCAATTGTGTATTTTGCGGGGCTAAATAAGAGAATGGGAACACACAAAGATTTTACGCTGCATTTATCGGGACTCGAACCGCTGATCATATACCAGGGTTCTAATTTTATCAATGTTGGTGAACGCACCAATGTTACCGGGTCAAAGAAATTCTTACGGTTGATCAGGGAAGGAAAATTTGAGCAAGCGCTTGAAGTTGCTTTGGAGCAGGTTCAGGGAGGTGCTCAAATTATTGATGTGAACATGGATGAAGGCATGATTGACGGTGCAGAATCCATGGTAAAATTTTTGAACCTGATTGCATCGGAGCCGGATATAGCGAAAGTGCCGGTGATGATCGATTCTTCGAAATGGGAAATCATAGAGGCGGGCTTGAAATGTGTACAGGGCAAATGTGTGGTAAACTCCATTTCCCTTAAAGCCGGTGAAGAAGAGTTTATGCATCAGGCTAAAGTGATCAAGCGATTTGGCGCAGCTGTAGTGGTGATGTTGTTTGATGAAGCGGGACAAGCTGATTCGTACGAACGCAGGATCGAAATTGCAGAGCGGGCGTATAAAATACTCACCCAGAAAGTACATTTTCCGGCAGGCGATATCATTTTTGACCCCAATATTTTTCCGGTGGCAACCGGTATGGAAGAACACCGCGACAATGCGTTGGATTATTTCCGTGCCACCAAATGGATCAAGGAAAATCTTCCCGGCGCAAAAATTTCCGGAGGTGTTTCCAATGTTTCTTTTTCATTTCGTGGAAACGATAAGGTACGTGAAGCCATGCATTCGGCATTTCTGTATCATGGCATACAACATGGCATGGACATGGGAATTGTAAATCCGAGTCAATTGGAAGTGTATGATGAAATTGATAAGGAATTGCTGGAATATGTGGAAGATGTTTTATTGAATCGCAAAGAAGATGCCACGGAACGTTTGTTGGAATATGCCGAAAAAGTAAAAGGAAAAGGTAAAGAACGTGTACAGGATGAAGAATGGCGGAATGCCCCGGTAGAAGAGCGGTTGAGCCATGCCCTGGTTAAGGGAATTGTAGAATTTATTGATGCCGACACGGAAGAAGCACGTTTGAAATATCCACGTCCGCTGGAAGTGATAGAAGGTCCGCTGATGGCCGGGATGAATATTGTGGGCGACTTGTTTGGACAAGGAAAAATGTTTTTACCGCAGGTAGTAAAGAGCGCCCGCGTTATGAAAAAAGCCGTGGCATACCTGATGCCGTACATGGAAGAAGAGAAGAGCAGGTTGGGCGGAACCGGGAGTTCATCGCAGGGAAAAATTTTGATGGCTACCGTGAAAGGCGATGTGCACGATATCGGAAAAAATATTGTAGGAGTAGTGTTGGCATGCAACAACTTTGAAATTGTAGACATGGGTGTAATGGTGCCTGCAGAAAAAATATTGGAACGTGCAAAAGCTGAAAATGTAGATATCATCGGATTGAGTGGTTTGATTACCCCCAGCCTCGATGAAATGGTGCATATGGCCAAAGAAATGGAACGCTTGGGATTGCAGACGCCATTATTAATCGGAGGCGCTACAACCTCCAGGGCACATACTGCGGTTAAAATTGACCCGCATTATTCAGGTCCAGTAGTACATGTGATAGATGCGAGTAAAAGTGTTCCGGCAGTTCAAAAACTGATTGGAGATGTATCGCGCGAAACATTCAAACAACATATAAAGGCGGAGTACGAACAATTCCGCATCGATTATAAAAACAGAAAGAAGGATAAGAATTTTGTAACTATTGAACATGCACGGGAAAACCGCATGGCGTTGCAATACAATTCCATTGTTAAACCAACTTTTTTGGGTACAAAAGTGTTTGAGGATTTTCCATTGGAAGAATTGCGCAGTTATATCGATTGGACTCCTTTCTTTTTAACCTGGGAGCTTACCGGAAAATATCCGGCCATCTTTGAGGATAAAGTAATTGGAGTAGAAGCACGTAAGTTATTCGACGATGCCAACCAGATGCTGGATGAAGTGATTGCGAAAAAAATGCTCAAAGCACAAGGAGTAATCGGATTTTACGAAGCCAATGCTGTTGGAGATGATGTGCGCATAAAGGTGGATGGCGATGAAGAGACGTATCATTTTATCCGCCAGCAAAGCGAACGCGCACCCGGTGTTCCTTATTTGTGCCTGAGCGATTTTGTGACTCCCGCCGAAACCGGAAAGCCGGATTATATCGGAATGTTTGCAGTAACCGCCGGATTGGGAATAGAACCCTGGATCGAGATGTACGAGAAAGATCACGACGATTATAACAGCATCATGATTAAATCGGTAGCCGACCGATTGGCTGAAGCCTTTGCCGAGAAGATGCATGAAATGGTACGCAAGGAACTGTGGGGATATGCCAAGGATGAAACCTTGACCAGTGAAGAAATCATTCGTGAAAAGTATGAAGGAATTCGTCCGGCACCGGGGTATCCTGCTTGTCCCGACCATACCGAAAAGCGTAAGTTATTTGACCGCCTGCAGGTAGAGAAAAATACAGGCATACATTTAACCGATAGTTTTGCCATGTACCCGGCTTCGTCGGTGAGCGGTTTCTATTTTGCCCATCCCGACAGCAAGTATTTTGCCGTGGGAAAAATTCAGAAAGATCAGGTAGAAGATATTGCCCGGCGTAAAAATCAACCCGTTGAAGTGATCGAACGTTGGTTATCTCCAAACCTGGGTTACGATAACTGAGAGAAAGGTATGCTGAAATTGAATGAGAATTCAATCCATGCATCCTTATTTCTTTTTGTATGTTTTAGGTTTAGCCGGCTGATTTTTCAGAAATTTAATCAGATCCTTTTGGGATTCTGCCAGATCCTTCAGCATATCATTTTCACTTTTTAATTTCTTGATTTCAGCACGCAATTGTTCTTCGAGCTCCTTGGTTTTCTTGCCATTATACGGGAAAAGGGGATCATTCATGGAACCGATCTGATCTACTTCATCCAGATCAATATCGAGGGCTTTGCAGATATCCCGTAAGGTATGCACGTTTACCACGCCCGTTTGCTCGATCGATGAAACCAATGGTCTGGTTTTTCCGATTTTATCGGCCAGGTCTTGTTGCGTCAATCCTTTCGCTATTCTAACCAGCTTAATTTTTCGGCCTGTATGCATTTCCCCTGCAAGTTCGACCCGTAAAAATTGACATGGCGGTAAAAAATATATGATAAGTATTGTAAAAATTATTAAAAGTATTAATTTTGAGGATGTAATCCGTGTGTGATGAGGGTGATGAATTGACCTGTATCCTTTATCAGCAAGTGGAGTACATTACTTTTAGCATTAATAATATTACCTATGAATACAACTAACGCAATAGCTACCGACACAGACGAACACTTTTGTTCGGGTTGATAGATTTTTTAACAGCTGATCTCCCTAAACTTTTAATTATATAACACCATGAAACATGCTATCATGCTATCACTGGTCTTAACGGCCAGCTTTTTTCAATTGTTAACTGCATCGGAATTGCCGGGTAAGAGGGCATCCGATTCCCGCACTCAGGTTGCGGTTCCAGTTCCTCCGGTTCAGCCCGGTACCATGTCCGAAAACGGCAATGAAAAGTTTTGCAAAGTCGTCGGTTACCGTACCATTTATGAAGGTCCTGTTAATAACTACATCGTTTGTGCCGTGATTTCGAATGAGACATGCGTGATGATTCCGTGCTCTTCCATGGGTACCGGACTGGCTACTGAATTGGGTACCGTTGAAGTTACTCCTCCCGGTGGTATAGTCGTACCCGAAGGACAGAATTTTATCGGGTATTACGATGCCAGCAATGTATTCCAGTTGTTTTATGTGAATTCCATCACTTATGAGTACAATGCCGAAAATCACACCCTCATTATTCATTCAAATCCACCCATTCAATAATTATAAACCATATGAAACAGCTATTATTATTTGCAGGATTGGTCCTGTCGTTAAGCGTAATTGCCGGAGAAATTGAAAAACCTAAAACTAAACCATTAGTGCCTAACGGGCATTGGGAAAAGGTAACAATAATGGGTACAATACGGAATATTACAGCACCCGGTCAGAATAAAGTGGTTGCATTTGCCTGCGAAGTTCCTAAAAATGTAGAGTGCCTGCATTATTATGTGTGGGTTCC
>JBAYIE010000029.1:0-36732 GCA_041665785.1 Bacteroidia bacterium
ATATTCAAATTTTATGCAGATTTGAAACTGCCGTCCGCCAACCGGCGGATATGAATCCTACGCTCTAACCATCTGAGCTACCCCGCCATATTCAAATTTTATGCAGATTTGAAACTGCCGTCCTACTTATGCAAAATCAATTTCTATGCTCTGTTCATCCTTCAAATTCAATGATTTACTCAAATTCTTTTGTCGTAGAACACCGCAATACATCGCCCCATTCAACCAGAAATCATGAATGGGCTGCAAAAATAAACTTATTTTCAAATTAATGTACTTAACGTTTCAATTTTTTGTTGGCAAATGCTTGTTTGCACGCATTCCTTAACAGAAAGGACTATTTCCAGCAATTCGCTCTTTCCCGTTGCATGGTGCCTTTTCAAAATTGACTTCACATTATTCCTTTCAGACGAGCTGTTTACCCTTCATAATTTTCAAACTAACCATCAGCCCCCTGCTTGAGAAGGATCATAAAAAGGTAGTAGTTAATTCAGGCTGTTCTTTGTTTATTTGAAATACCATTATTATGAAAAATCTGATTGATATGAAAATAGCAACACTAACACACCGAATCCGGGTAATAGCATTGTTTCTCAGCTTAATAGCCGGGTCCATTACTGTTTATGCGCAATCCACTGCTACGGACTTTACCGTGAACGATTGCAATGGCGTATCGCATCATTTATTTGCTGAACTGGATGCCGGGAAAGTAATTGTGTTTGCCTTTGTAATGCCTTGCAGTTCTTGTATCAGCCCGGCTCTAACAGCATATAACTCAGCAATGTCGTATGCCAGCAGTCACCCGGGCCGGGTGTTATTCTATATGGCCGATGATTATGCCAATACATCTTGTGCAAGTCTTACCTCCTGGGCCAGCCAATATGGAATGGGTTCTTCTACAAAATTCTCCCATTCATCCGTCAATATGCTTCATTATGGTGAAGCTGCCATGCCTAAAATTGTTGTGATTGGGGGAAGCAATCATGCTGTATTTAACATACAGGATAATGATGTAAACGGAACACAAGTTTCGGCTGCGATTGATCAGGCTCTGTTGGCAACCGGATTTGATCAGCCCGATTTTCTGGCAACTGCGGTTAAGGTATTTCCACTTCCTGCAAAAGACTTTCTGCAGATAGAATTTGATCTTAATAGTCAGGCTGCCATTCGTTTTGAAGTACTGAATGTGCTTGGCTCACAGGTATTGAATACGCGTTCAGGTTCTTATTCGAGTGGGAAAAATCTGGAAAAACTGGATCTGCGTTCCTTAAACAATGGCATTTATTTCCTAAACCTGATCAGTGGAAATCACTCAACCCAAATAAAATTCATCATACAAAAGGACTGATATGCATTTTCTTCGATTATTGACCGGCAGCGCGTTACTCCTGCAAGGATTTCATGCAGGAGCGCAAGGATGTTGTTCGGGTGGAAGTGGTAGCCCCATTGCCGGCGGGGTTTCACAGGGTGTATTGCAAAACAATCAGATGGAATTTGCATTGAGTCATCAGTATTTTGGAACTGACCGTTTTCTGGCCGGTGATAAAGATTCTTCTTCACCTGCGGTAAATCGTTTAGAAACCAACTATTTGTATTTACGTATGGCCTATGGCGTAACTGCAAAGCTTACCATGTCGGTTGAGGCGGGCTATTTCCTGAACAAAACTGAATATGGCAACAATGAAACGGCTGTAGATTATAAAAAGAACTCTTCGGGAATTGCTGATCTCATTCTTTTTCCGCGTTATGATGTGTACGATCATTCTTCCGAGAAATATCATACAGAGGTAACACTTGGGTTGGGACTGAAAATTCCTCTGGGCTCGTGTAACGACTCAACCTTTGCCGGTTCGGTGCTGATTCCGGGCCAGCCACCACTCCAGATTTACTACACTTCTCCTCCTACCATACAAACCACCACGGGTTCAAATGACCTGATTCTGTATGGGTTTATGGCGCATGAATTCAAAAAAGCCAAATTCAGGGTCTTTTTAAATACCCTGTATATGCATAAAGGTTACAACAAGCTGGGGCAGAAATTTGGTGATTATATGGGTGCGGGCTTCTTTGTAAGTAAAACTTTTCGCCGCAAACTGAATACAACCCTGCAATTGCGTTACGAGTGGACTGATCAAATGCAGTCGGCTAAAAATGTAGATCAACTAACGCTATACAATGTAGATCTGGCTTCTACCGGGAGCCGCAAATGGTCTCTGCTTCCACAGTTGGGGTACACTTATAAGGGCATTAACCTCTTTGGTATGTATGAAATTCCTCTTTATCAATACATGCAAGGCTTTCAGATTGGCACAAAAACGCTGATCACTGTTGGTATCTCGTACCGCTTCGCCGTACGAAAAACCATTTGGAAGGCAACACCAAACACCGAAGAATAAATTCAATCTGCTGCATCCCATTCCTTCCCTGCCGCTTGAATTACTAATTTCTTTTTCCAGCTTCTTCAACCGGAGAGACTATCTATGCCGGTCGATAATTCTGTTTGAATTAACTTCTCATACGTCACTCACAATTCCCTTGTGGTAACCTGATCATTGAACAGCTGTAGTTCTGGAATTGAGCTAAACCACTCTACACGGATCTCTTTCCTGATCTAAATCTTTACATCCCCGGTTCCATGTTTCAAAAACATTGCTGATCAATTTATGCAGCTATCTTAATCACTTATTCATTCCCCCGTCAATGGATGCATTAAGCACAGGGGTTTTTCAATTTCAAACTACCGGGTACAAAAAAAGCCCTCCAATTGCTTGGAGGGCTTTTCTATATAAAGACTTAAGCTTTATTGTTTGATAAGTTTCTGAACGAATGTTTGTCCGTTTACTTCAACACTCATAAAGTAGATTCCAGGTTTCAGATCGTTCATACCTTCAATGGTAGTACGGTTGATTCCCTGATTCATGAATTGTTCTTTAGCGGTTAAAGTCTTACCTGTAATATCCATCAGGCTCATGCGAACATTACCCTGAGTGGTCAGGTCAACCTGAACATTCAATTCATTGCTGAATGGATTAGGATACACCTTCAATGGATCGGTCAATACATTTTGTTTGTTTTTGTCCGACAATACCATCAATGTAGGTGTGAACGGTGTAGTAGCATCTGTTCCGGTAAACTGTCCGAAGTTGGTCAGGTTAGTCAGCACCAGTTTCTTATTATCGTTATCCACAGCTGTAGTATAGATATACTGCCATCCGCCATTGTACTGCGCACCAATTACATTAGCCATATCCGGGTTGGTTCCTTGCCACAATCCTTTGTGGTATAATTCCAGTGAATAGTTGTAAGAAGAAGCAGGACTTACAGCTATATCCCAATATGCATTCATATAATAGTTACCCTCGTAAACAATACCCAATGGATTTGTTCCCGAATACAGACGAACAGTAGCAGAAGTAGGAACTGAACCACCGGCCCAATTGATCCGGGCAATGGTATCGCGACCAAATAATACATTCTGGTAACCACCGGCTGCAGGAGGTGCTGCAGGAGTAAGGGTAGCAGCAGGAGGAATAGAAGTAGGCGTAAACTCATATGCACCAAGATCTATAGCACCTGTAGCAATGCTGGTACTTCTTGGATTACCATTGATGTCTTCTGTTGAAATGGAGTTTGGCATACCTTGTCCATTTAAAGACCATGAATTAGAACTGGTTAAATTAGGAGTCAGATTCAAATTCAAACTGGTATAACCGGCATCAAAAGATAAACAGTTTTTACAATGTCCGGCAGCCTTCATTAACGATAAATTAGCATATGCAGTAGTTCCATTTACTAATGTAGCACCATTTGTATACAGATTGTTATAATCAAAGCGTGTATTTTGGTTGATTGCACCGTTGAGATACAATGCGCTACCACTACCTGAGTTCGAGATCACATTGTTTTTAAACTCAAGACCCTCACCACTATTAGATGCAGCATAGATATAATAGAACGTATATGAAGTTGTACTATGCAATGAGTTGTTGTAGAATTTCACACCAGCACCTGAAGCATAACCGGTATAAGCCATGTAAGCTGAATTCATTGGTAATGAATTGTTGAAGAAGTTAACTCCGTTGCCATAGTATCCTGGATAGTAGATATAAGTATAGTTGCTTGCGCTCTTAGGTACAATCTTGTTGCCATAGTAATCTACACGACTGGCATAATAACCCCAATAGTACCAGTATCCGTAACCTGAATTTTGTCCATAAACCAATGTATTGTGATGCACTTTAGCACGTGTTTCAGGCAGGTATCCACCGTAAGCATAATACCCAACATAGTATAAGTAGTAATAGCCTGTTCCGGTATTGTTGATGGTATTGTAACTTACATCCATCGCTGAATCCGGATACATCGGACCATACCAGTAACCGTATGTTGAAGCTCCGTTACCGAAATTATAAGTATTGTGACGAACTTTAACATCACGGATATACAACAGGTAGTGATTGTAAATCGAAATCTTATCAAAAAGATTACTATCGATCACAATGTTTGCATTTTTACCCGCATAAGTGGTATTAGCCGACTGGAAGTAAACACCGTAATAGCAACCTTCGAATGTGTTCTTGGTCATGTTAACATTTACTGCACGACCTGATTGATATACAACATAACTGGTTGAAGTAGTAGCAGGCGCCATCAGATGACAGTTATAAACATTCAGATCTGTAACGTTTCCTTCCAGGAACATAACGCTACCTGCTGAAGTAGGCTGACGGAAGCGAATTCCATTCAGGTTTACGTAAGAAACACCATTTAACCGGATAACCGGGCTGGCAGAACACTGAACGATGGTCGATGTAGGATCTCCGTTTACAGAGCGAATAGTTAAACGACTGGTATCCGACAAACCAATTACATTGGCAATTGAAACCGAAGCAGGTTCAACATAAGTACCCGGCTCCACATTGAAGGTAACGTTTCCACCAATACCTCTTAAGTTAACTGCATTTACAGCAGTTGTCAGGTTGATAAAATCACCGCCCGATCCGGCAATGGTATAATCGCCACGCAGTGGTGGTGCCAAAGCTGCTGAACGCAATGTATCGTTGGTCATATTCTCATCGTTCGATCCGTTAGGATTCGATGTATATGCCAGGAACTGATTGTTTGCATCCGGAATATCGATCATATTGGCTCCGTCAAAAGTAACTGTAAGGGTATCGCATGGTTCCAAAGTACCAACCCAAGGAATGGTAATGGCTGCTCCACCGTTCAACGAATACGAAATATTGGTTGAATTGATGGTTGAGCTTCCGTTGTTACGGATGCGCAGTTTCAATACCTGTGGACCTGTTCCAATTGGGAATACAGGACTAACAATAGATTCGATCGAAACATCGCGGGTCAGACCAGGATATTCGTCAGCACCTATATTAGGCAAAGTACCGCGTGCTTCTCCATCAATGTCGAAAGGAACAAAAGCCGAAGTATTCATCCCTTTTGTACAAGCATTGGATATATGCATATCGGTAGCAGATACAAACGGAGGTGCCTGGTAGAAGGAATTGATACCACCGCCGGCAACACTTACAACGTTTGCAGGAGTGTAGTTAATTCCATTTTTGTATAGAATATTACCACCATTTGGTTTGTAATAGATATTATAATCCAGGTAGTTGGTGCTATATGCATTTGGAACTGATCCCAGATACAACGGAGTACCGGTAGTTGAATGGAAGATATTGTTCTTCAAATCAGCTTTTCCGGTGTACTGTCCGCCATCACCGGCGAAGTACATTCCGTAACCGCTTGCATTTCCGTTGAAATAAATACTATTGTGATAAAAGATTATGGATGGAGTTGGATCGGTAACAATAGCACCTACTGTATAAACATACAAGTAAACACCATAATAACCACCACCGCTGTACCGGCTAAATCCAGGCATTACCATATTATTGGTAATCAGCATAGGTTTGTCGGCAGTTCCGTGCGGATAGTACATATACATACCATAATAAGCAGCATCAAATGTATTACCCGAAATCTCTACCTGCACCTTACCGGCTTTTCCGTAGTGACCACCAAAATAGCTGTAATCGTAATAGTACAATCCCATTTGACTGGAAATGCTACCCGATTTTTTCATCAGCACTTTGTTGTTTAAAATTTTAGCACCACCGTTTTGGTAATACACCATCATACCATATTGTTGGCCATCATTCAGGGTATTTCCACGAACCTGATTATTGAAGTTGAATACACCTACACCGGTAGTAGAATAACCATAAAGTGAAATTCCATAATATCCGCCATTGATGATATTGCTGTCAATAATTAACGAGTCAATCATATTGGCACTTTGTCCATAACCTGAAGCAGTACCGGTTACGTTAATACCATAATTGGTACTGGTATTAACAGGCACATTGATGATACAATTTTTAATGGTATTGCAGCTTCCGTTGTTATTTCCGGATGAACCGACAATTGCCACAGCTGTACCGGATGCATTGGTATTGGAAATGGTCATGTTTTCAAAGCTCACATATTTACATCCGTTCAGGCGCAACGCAGCATTGGAAGCCTGACTGGTGATGATAGTTGTAGTAGTTTTATCCTGACCCACAAACGAAACCGTATTGGTTGGAGAAGTACCTACAATAGCAGGAATAATTACTTGCTGGCTGTATGTTCCCGGACGTACATCAAATACTACAGGGCCCATGATACCGGAAGCAAGCGCAGTAGCTGCTTGCGAAAAAGTGGTGAAATCAGGATTCGACCCACCAATGGTATAAATACCATTCAATGGAGCAAACAACTGCGTATACATGGTATCGTTGCTGCGTTTAGAATCAAGGTTACTGTTAGGTCCGCTCGAGAATACTTTTACATTATTGGATGATACCAGATTGATTTGGTTCGGTCCGGTAAAGGTGATCTGAACTTCTTCGCACGGATTCAAAGTACCGGTCCATGTTTGTGATACAATAGGTTCATTGTTTTGCTTATAGTTAATATCGAAGTTGTTTACCACATTGGTTCCGATATTTTTAACTTTACAAACAATATTCTGTAAGCCTAACGAAATTGGGGCAACCGGCGAAAGAATTGCTGTAACAGAAATATCATTGGTTAATCCTCCTGCTTCATCGGCACCTACCATTGGCTCAGTCTGTGAACGGGTTTCGTTGTCAACGTCAACCGTTGGAGTAATGCCTGTAAGGAAGTGTCCTTTAGCACCGCAGCCATCGGTTAAATGTCCGTCGGCATTGCCGGAACTGAAATTGATATTTACAAAATTGGGCAATAAGTTATACGAGGAGTCACCACCGGTTGTGGCCGTTTGGTAATTGGATGCATTCCAGGCGCCACCGCGATAAAGCAGGTTGGCATTGGATGAATTGTAATACACATTATAGTTAATAACATTACCACTTGGATTAGATGAGAAATACGCAGGATACATAGATCCACCGCTAGATGTGATGGCGAAAATATTGTTCTTTATATTGATGCCGTTTGCATCACCATAATGGTATATACCATACCCGCTGCTTCCACCTGTACATATTATGGTATTATGAACGAAATTGTTGGTGTAACCTGTACTGTTATAATTATAAAAGCCATAGTTGGTTGAATAATTACCACAAATAATAATATTGTTGGCTACCAAACCCGGAGCATTAATATTTCCTCCTTCATAGTAGTACCATATACCACCATAAGGTGCTTGTACTTTATTTCCAACCAATCTGTGTCCTTTAGTCGCATTGTTATTGAGATTGTAATATACATACATACCTGAACCAGATGAAACTGAAGTAACTGTTATATCATTGTTTTCAATTACATAAGGGTTGTAATGGTAATAGAAATGAATACCGTAATAATTGGCATTGATTACAGTATTGTTGGTAACTTGCACTCCACGGTTATAATTGGCATTCTGACGGCCATAGACGGAAATTGCGTAGTAACCATTTGTAGTAACATTATTATCTATAATGTTACTATCAGAATATTGTTGTGAGGTTAACGAATAACCGGTAGAAGAAGCTGAAATAGCTATACATGAACTTGTAACTGTAGTATTCGACAGATTTGGTAAACTTACATTACAATTCTGAATCATATTACAACTTCCAAGCGGTGCTGAAGTAGCACTCCAACCGCTGGTGGTATTGTTATAAAACACAACAACCCCGCAACTGGAGGTATAGGTATTGCGCAAAGAAATATTTCTCAGCCTAACATATTTACATTGGTTGAATACCCAAATTGCATTGGAAGCGCGGCTTCCGGTAATGATTCGGGTGGCTGCATTGCCTTCACCACCTTCAAAGGTGATTGTGTTGACCGCACTGGCACCGGTAACCGACGGAACCGAAATGGTAGCCGTAACATTATATGTAGCTGCAGCCACATTAAATACTACCGGGCCTGAAACTCCATAAGGAGTAGTGTTTTTGGTACCGCCATCAGCACGCGTTGCATTGCTGGTCATGTACGTGATGGCTGAAGCAAAGTCCTTGAAATTGGTTGTCGATGCCGCCTGCGAAGGGTCAATGGTGTAATTCCCATTTAGCTGAACGGCCTGCGCAAGCGTCGCGAATAACATCGCAAACGCAAAGAGCGCTTTGGTTAGTAAATTGTTCTTCATTGTTGTGTTGTATTTATTTGATATATATTAATTTTTTTCATTCTGCTGTACGTAATGCACAATTTTGCCTACTCAAACTTATAAAACATTTTTTATAATCCAAACTTGTAATTTTACAATCTCATCCCTTTGTCTCATGCACTTCCAACTGTTTTAACACCCATTTCTTAATGCTTCCTTTTCACCCATATTGTTGTTATTACAAGAATCCTATAAAGTATAAGGGGTTGCAGGGTTTTCCACATAGTAAACACGGGGCTCTCATTAAGAATATATTTAGGTGATTTTAATCCGTCTTTAATCTAGCCATGACTAAATTAAAAGACTTAAAGTTTTCTTAAATCTGTTTTTACTTTAAGATATTACCCAGTCCCGGAAGATTCCCCAGTAAATGCCTCATTTCTGCCTGAGAAATATTATCAGCTTGTTGCATGGCATCTTCCAAAGCTTTCAAAATGCATTCCTCTAATTCAGCTTTAAATTCGGGTTTCAGCATCTGCTCGTCTAATTCGACAGCATCGATTTTTTTGTTGCCATCGATACGGATCTTAACCCTGCCCTGACCATCCATTCCGGTAACTTTTAATGCGGATAGTTTTGATTTGATTTCTTCTGCCTGTTTTTTGGCTTCTAATAGTTTTCCAAACATGATGCCCAAATATAGGGAAAGTTAATTGTTATTCGTTATTCGTTATTCGTTAATGGTTATTGGGTTATTGGTTATTAAGTAAGTTTTATCTGGTCAGCTACTTCGTACTTCGTAATTTGTAATTATGTAATTGTGTAATTGTGTTCGTCTCCGCTGAGGCTTCGGCGTATGATATAATAGTGTTTGGCATCCAGAGATATCAACCTCTGAATGGATCTGAATGATGTTTCAATATTTACTGCTAATCCATCACAGATGCCTTCGGGTAATTGAGTTTAGTTTAGCAATAAAATTCAACGGGGAGCGCTGCGGCACATTTCCAAATGCGCGATTCTTCATTGGATAAATCTTTATTTAGTGAGTATGCCGACGTTCATTCTGCGGTTGTTTGAAGTAGTAGCAGGTTCAACCGCGTTGCGGTTGGCTGTAGGGTACTATCTCAGTCGTGCGGAAGTTATGGAGGTAAGACCGCGTTGCGGTCGGAGGCTTAGTATCTCTTCAGGGGTTATTAAGGTGGGACCGCGTTGCGGTCTGGCATTCTATCCGATAGTACCATCATGGTTCATGAGGTGTGACAGCGTTGCGGTCGGTATATGATCGGTCAGATATTAGTATGTCTGCAACTTGATTTCTCATATCTCCAGGGTTGGGGTTATGGAGGTGCGACCGCGTTGCGGTCGCTTTTCGCAACAATTGTTATGCACTGGCCCTTCTTTTAATGCTTTGCCGAGGCGATGCATTTTTCCTGCCGTCTCTGAGCTACAGCGAGCAATGCATTATTAATTCTTCATTTTTAATTCTATATTTCACATACTGTCTCCCCTGATTCTTATCCTGTTTTATTCCTAATCAAAAAAGTTAAATTCGCTGCCGATTTTACATGCATCTATACAAAGCAATTATGAATATACCATCAAATCATCAGGATGTTTTTATTAAACGACACATCTCTCCACTTGAAAAGGATACCGACGCCATGCTTGAAACCATTGGCGTGAAATCGGTTGAGCAATTGATCGACGAAACCATACCCTCGCATATTCGTTTGAAGGACCGCATGAAACTTCCACCGGCTATGAGCGAATTTGAGTTGCTTGACTATACCAAGAAATTAGCTGATCAAAACAAGATTTATAAAAATTACCTGGGACTCGGATATTATGGTACTCATACCCCACTGGTTGTATTGCGCAATATTTTTGAGAATCCGGGATGGTATACTGCCTACACTCCCTACCAGGCTGAAATCGCACAAGGTCGTCTGGAAGCTTTGCTGAATTATCAAACCATGGTGCGCGATCTCACCGGAATGGAAATTGCCAATGCTTCTTTGCTCGACGAAGGAACGGCTGCTGCCGAAGCTATGCATATGTTGCACGCAGAGGCAAAGAACAAAGACGCTAACAAATTTTTTGTTTCTCAGGCTTGCTTTCCGCAAACCATCGATGTGTTGATTACCCGTGCAGAGCCTTTGGGAATTGAATTGGTTTTTGGAAACCACGAAGAAGTACAATTGGATGAAAGCTTTTTTGGCGCGTTGATTCAGTATCCAGCCGCGAATGGAGAAGTTTACGATTACAGTCACTTTATGGCCAAGGCTCTTGAGAAAAATGTAATGGTAACTGTGGCTGCCGATTTATTAAGTCTCACCGTACTCACTCCTCCGGGAGAATGGGGTGCTGATGTAGTGATCGGATCCACACAACGTTTTGGCGTACCGATGGGATATGGTGGTCCGCATGCCGGATATTTCGCCACCCGCGATGTATACAAACGTCAGATGCCCGGAAGGATTATTGGTATTTCAGTAGATGCTCAAGGTAACAGTGCTTTGCGCATGGCTTTGCAAACGCGCGAACAACATATTCGCCGCGAAAAAGCCACTTCCAATATCTGCACCGCACAAGTTTTGTTATCGATTATGGCCAGCATGTATGGTGTGTACCATGGTCCAAATGGATTGAAAGGCATTGCATCCCGCATTCACGGATTGGCTTCTCAATTATCGGATGTGTTGACCACTCTTGGGTTTAAACAATTGAACAAACACTTTTTTGATTCGCTGGTATTTGAAGTGCCTTCTGCTGATAAAGCAGTAGCCGATTGCTTAAAAGCAGAAATCAATATCCGTAAAATAAGTGATACACAAATTGGAGTATCCATTGATGAAACGCATACCATTCAGGATATCAATTCACTGATCGAAGCGATTTCCGGCAAAGCATCTAAACTGATGTTGCATGAAACTACCACCTTGCATGCACCGTCGCATTATGTTCGTCGCAGTACATACATGTCTCATCCGGTGTTCAATTCGTATCACAGCGAACACGAAATGTTGCGCTATATTAAATTGCTCGAATCAAAAGATTTATCGCTTTGTCATTCGATGATTGCATTGGGTTCGTGCACTATGAAGTTAAATGCAACAGCTGAAATGATCCCGGTTACTTATCCCGGGTTTAGTTCATTGCATCCGTTTATTCCACGCGATCAGGCCACCGGATACACACAAATATTTGAAGAACTTACTGAATACCTCAAACAGGTTACAGGATTTGCCGGGATCTCGCTTCAACCCAATGCAGGTGCTCAGGGTGAGTATGCCGGACTGATGGTGATCCGTGAATATTTTAAAGCCAAGGGACAAACACACCGCAATATTGCACTCATTCCTTCATCGGCTCACGGAACCAATCCTGCAAGCGCAGTGATGGCCGGAATGAAAGTGGTTGTAACGAAAACATTGGAGAACGGTTATGTAGATATCGATGATCTGAAAGCAAAAGCGGAAGAGCATAAAGATAACCTCGCTTGCCTGATGATTACCTATCCTTCTACTTACGGAATTTTTGAAGAACGCATTACCGAAGTTTGCGAAATCATACATCATTTTGGTGGACAAGTGTATATGGATGGTGCTAACATGAATGCACAGGTTGGATTAACCAGTCCGGCCAATATCGGAGCTGATGTTTGCCATTTAAATTTACACAAAACATTTTGTATTCCACACGGTGGAGGTGGACCTGGCATGGGCCCGATTGGTGTTGCAAAACATCTGGTATCCTATCTCCCCGGACACTCTGTTGTAAAAATCGGCGGATCAGATTCTATTCATGCAGTGAGTGCCGCACCCTGGGGAAGCGCTTCTATCCTGTTGATTTCATATGCATATATTCGCTTGATGGGAACGCAAGGATTGGAAGATGCAACACGTTATGCGATCTTAAATGCCAATTATATCAAAGCGCGTTTAGAAAAACATTTTCAGATTTTATATACCGGCACAAATGGTCGTTGCGCACACGAAATGATTTTAGATACGCGCGTGTTTAAACAAGCCAGTGGTATAGAAGCGGAAGACATTGCAAAACGTTTGATGGACTATGGATTTCACGCACCAACCATGAGTTTTCCGGTTGCGGGTACCATCATGGTTGAACCTACCGAAAGTGAACCTAAAGCTGAACTCGATCGTTTTTGCGATGCCATGATTTCGATCAAGCATGAAGTTGAATCCATCATCGATGGCAGTGCCGATAAAGCCGATAACGTGATGAAAAATGCCCCACATACTGCAGCCATGGTTTGCAGCGATGAATGGAATCATGCTTATACCCGTACGCAGGCAGCATTTCCATTGAACTGGGTGCGTGATCAGAAGTTCTGGCCAAGCGTTGCCCGGATCAACAATACACACGGCGACCGTAATCTGATTTGTGCATGTATTCCTATTGAAGCATATGCTACTTCGGGCAGTAACTAAGACCTCTTAATTCATTAAAAAGCGGGATGTTTATTCCCGCTTTTTTTATGCCTTTTTTGTACTTAAAAAAGCATAATTCGAAGATAAATATTTTTGGTGTCTGGGGAATTAAAGAGCGTATGATTTTGGGGGTGTCCATGAAGGATGCGCGATTGATGGCTGCTTTAAAATTAACTTCTCGTGCGCTTACCTTCATGGTCGGGCTCTGCTCAACAGAGAACTTAATCTTAAATTAGAAACTTAACACTAACAGATATTATACTATTCACCAGTATCATATTTCAAAAATTAGAATCTCTTAAAAGTAAGCCCACAATCAGATAGAACAAACCTAAGCCATTATCCACATTGACTTTAATTGAGTTTACAATATATTATCCCGGACAGTAGTGATTAAAAATGAAGCATGCATCAAAAAATGGTTACTCAAAATGCGGGTAAAATACGGTGTCTAATTCTTCCAATAAATTGCACATGAAAATTCCAAAAATGTTCTTTTTGTTTTTGCTAAATACACCTAAACTTTTGTACGAAGCAAACGATGCAGAATGCATATTTGCATTTAGAAATAAGCAGATAAACACCAATTTAAAAGATTAAATATCCGTTAAATTCCTGTCTAATCTTAAGGTGAATGATTGAAGATCAAAACAATCCTTAAATTGCAATTATGCGATACCGGCATTTGTTTGTTTTGCTTTCGGTTGGCCTGATGTATTTGGCCGGTTGTGTAACCAAACGTCCACCGCAAATCACCGACCGCTTTGAAATCAATGCACGTTGTAAAACTTATCATGCTGCCATGGGAAAAACCAAAGGAATGTTTTTCACAATCAGCATCACTGATTTAACAAACAAGAATACAGCATTCAAAGTGGATTCTTTCATTTTAAACAATACTGCGTTTCCCTTTATTTTATTGCCATCGCCACCGGGTGTGGTGAAGTTGGAATGTAATCTGACGAAGTTAAAACCCGAACCCGAATTATCGCCGGATGGTAAGGTTATTTATCCACCTGAAAAATCGGATCCCATTATCGACCATCACGATTTTTATCCATCCCGAGTGCATATTACCATGCAGGGACAACAGTATACTTTACCGGTAAAACAATTCATCATTTCCAATCAATAAACCACCCCTTTATGAAACAATACCTTTACTATTTTGTGCTCTTATTTGGTATTTCCTTAGGATTGAAAATGTATCACGACCACTTTTTCACTCCACCTTCATCGCGTGAAATCTGGAGTCAATATTTGCAAAAGCATCCGTTCAATAACCGCGAACGAGCTGCTAAAAGCCAGGAGAAGAAAAACAAAACAGACCGTCCGGATCTGGCCTGGGAACAGGATTATTTACGCACCATGGATCCGGCATTGGGACGACCTGCTCCTGAACGCCTGGTTCAAACAATGGCACAAATGAGTAACAATTCAGGAATGTATTTTGCACCCGGTGCATCCACTACACCCTGGATTGAACGCGGCCCAATGAATGTCGGCGGTCGTACACGTGCTTTGGTATGGGATCCGAACGACCTCAACGGAACCAAAGTATGGGCCGGTGGAGTAACAGGTGGATTGTGGTATAACAGCGATATTACCAATGGCAATTCCAATTGGATTTCAGTCAATGATTTTTGGGACAATATTTCCATCACCTGCATTGCTTATGATCCGAACAACACGCAAATCATGTATGTGGGAACCGGTGAAGGTTGGGGCGGATCAGCCACTCCAACACGCGGTGCAGGCATCTGGAAATCGACAAATGGTGGAGGAAGCTGGACTCAACTGGCATCCACAACCGGTTATTATTACGTGAATGATATTGTGGTGCGCAACGAATCCGGAACGAGTGTGGTGTATGCTGCTGTTGACGGAACATTTTATCAGGGTGTTTTCCATGGTTCTAATGCTGCAGGTTTGCGACGTTCCAACAATGGCGGTACAAGCTGGACTCAGGTATTGCCGCTGATTCCCGGACAAGCGGTAAATTTTGTAGCATCCGATATTGAAATTGGTGCCAACAACCGGATCTGGATAGGTACACGCAGAACACCCTTTGCTTCGACCGACAGAGGTGGAGGCCGTATTTTATTTTCCGACAACGGCACTACCTGGACCATTTCCGATTCTACCATTGTTACCAATGGGCTGGGCCGGGTTGAACTGGCATGTGCACCATCCAATGCAAACGTGGTCTATGCCATGATTGAAAACAACAGTACAGTAACTGCCATGAAAAAGACAACAAACGGAGGCACAAACTGGACTGCGATTGCTGAACCCGCAGATGCCGACACCGGAATTCCGGCCGGTGATTTTTCACGCGGACAAGCATGGTACGATATGATTCTGGCTGTTGATCCCGCTGATGCTACCAAAGTAATTGCAGGAGCTATTGATTTGTTTCGAAGTACAAATTCCGGTACATCCTGGAGCCAGATTTCGAAATGGTCGAACAATAACAATCTTGCAAATTTAACCTGCTCGTATGTACACGCCGATCAGCATGCAATTGTATATAAACCTGGATCTACTTCTACCCTCTTGATTGGAAATGACGGAGGTGTATTTTATACCAGCAAAATAGATTCGGCTGCTACCAAAAATGTATTCTCGGATCGTAATCGCAATTACAATGTAACGCAGTTTTACGCCTGTGCCATGCACCCATCGGCCAATGCCCATCAATACCTGGCAGGTTCTCAGGATAACGGAACACAGCGGTTTACACAAAGCGGAATGAATATTACAACCGAGGCTACGGGTGGTGATGGAGCCTATTGTTTTATTGATCAAACCACTCCTGCTTTTCAGGTTACTTCATACGTGTACAATAACTATTACCGGTCGAGCAATACCGGAGCCACATTTAGCAGTACACTGTTGAGCGATAACAATACCGGAAAATTTATAAATCCGGCTGATTACGACGACAATCAACATGTTTTGTATAGTACTAAAAATTCAACATCGATTTATCGTGTGCGCAATATTACAACCACACCTGCGGCAGCTGAAACCGTTACCATTACAGGGCTCGCCGATAATGTCAGTCATATCCGTGTTTCACCTTATACCACAGGTTCAACGACTTTATTCTTAGGCACAGATGCCGGATCTATTTTTAAGGTTACCAGTGCCAATGGAACTCCTGTTTCAACAGACATTGATGTGAGTGGAACTCTGCCAACAGGTACCATTTCCTGTATCGAAATCGGAGCCAGTGAAAATGAATTGCTGGTTACTTTTTTTAATTATGGCATAGCTTCTGTTTGGTATACCTCAAACGGAGGTACGAACTGGGTAAGCAAAGAGGGAAATCTTCCCGATATGCCTGTTCGATGGTCTTTATTCAATCCGAATAACCGAAACGAAGTAATACTTGCAACTGAATTAGGCGTATGGACTACTACAGGACTGAACAACGCCTCTCCAAGCTGGTCGGCTTCCAACAGCGGACTTGCCAATGTGCGGGTGGATATGTTACAAATTCGCAGTTCCGATTTGCAAGTGGTTGCTGCCACGCATGGCCGTGGATTATTTACATCGGATGCATTCGGTGCAGCTACGGCTCCCAATGTTGGTTTTCAGGCCGATAAACGCAATGTATGCCTGAACGAAATCGTTTCATTGAAAGACACCAGTTTGTTTTATCCAACATCCTGGACCTGGTCTGTCACTCCCAATACCTTTACATTTTCAGGAGGAACAACAGCAAGTTCCAGAGATCCTAAAATTCAGTTCACAGCTGCAGGAACGTATACCATTTCATTAACCGCAAGCAATGGATCAGGTACCAACAATGTTTCGCGCGTTGCTTATATCAAAGCCGGTGGCGACACACTTCCCTTTGTTGAAAATTGGGAAAGTACGGCAACATCGGATCGCTGGCTGATTGAAAATCCGGATTTTTTAACCACCTGGAAAATAAAATCCATTGGGGGAAATGGTTCCAGCACGAAAGCTATGAGTATCGACAATTTCAATTACTCGGAAGCCAAAGACAAAACTGAACGCGACGGATTGATATCTCCTCCAATCAGTTTGGTGGGTAAGAGTTCGGCTACACTCACTTTTAAATATGCTTTTCGCCGTTACTCTGCAACCATTGAAGATTCGCTGGCTGTATTTGTTTCAACCAATTGCGGCACCAACTGGATCCGCGTTGCCAGCTATCGCGAAACCAATAGCGTGAGTCCGTTTGTGCATATTACCAATACAAATACCACTTCAAATTTTACTCCTTCCACGTCTGCCGACTGGTGCGGCAATGCCAATTTCGGTGCCTGCAAAACCATCGATTTAACAGCTTTTGCCGGCAATACAATTAAAATTAAATTTGAAAACATCAGCAGTTTTGGCAACAATTTTTACATCGACGAAGTGGGTGTAACCGGAGTGAATGCACAACTCCTGCCTGTGGCTAAATTCGGAGCTACAAACACAAATCCCTGTCAGGGAAATGCAATAATTTTTATCGACTCTTCACAGGTGAATCCAACCGGATGGCAATGGACATTTACTCCTTCTACCGTTACTTTTCTGGATACTACAAGTGCATTTTCGCAACATCCCAAAGTAAGTTTCAATGCAGCCGGAACCTATACCGTAAAGCTAAAGGCAACGAACAACAACGGAAGCGATTCGCTCACGCGTACCAATTATATTTCAGTAACGGCAAGTGTTACCCCAACCATTTCGATCACAGCCAATGATACCAATATTTGTGCGGGTGATTCGGTGCATTTTTCTTCTTCTATTTCAGGAGGTGGGTCAACTCCCCGGTACCGGTGGAAAATAAACAACAGCATCGTTGATACCAACGCTAATTTCTCTTCCAAAACCTTGAATAACGGTGATACGATTACGTGTTTATTGATCAGTAAAGTTACGTGTGCAACCAAAGACAGCGTGGTTTCGAAAAAAATCAGCATGGTGGTGCATGCCAAACCCACAGTAACTTTTACACTACCGAACCGGCAATTTTGCCTTACGGATACAACGCTAACGCTCACCGGTGCTTCTCCATCCGGTGGAATATTTTTGGGTACCGGTGTAAGTTCAGGCACGTTTAAACCGCAAGTATCGGGCTCCGGAACTTTCCTGATAAATTATACTTTCACGGATGGATTTGGTTGTTCGGCATCGGCAAAAGATTCCATCACGGTTAATCCGTTACCGAACGTAACCTTTGCTTTACCCACCGATAATTTTTGCCATACAGATACTACTTTCAATCTCACAGGAGGCTTACCCAACGGCGGTATATATGCAGGAAATGGAGTAACCAATAACCAGTTCAATACACTCGCTGCAGGAGTTGGCAGTTTTGCTATTTCCTATACATTTACCGACAACAAAGGATGTTCAAAAACCGCAAAGGATTCTATTTTCGTAAACAGTATCCCGACAGCTGCACTTACCTTAACTACGAACACTTTGTGTATTAAAGATACTACCATCAATCTGGGTGGTGGAAGTCCTGCCGGTGGAATCTATACAGGCACCGGAGTAAGCAACAATCAATTCAAACCTCTGGTAAGCGGCTCCGGAAAATTTGCTATTACATATACCGTAACCAATGCCAAAGGATGTAAAAACAAAGCCATCGACAGCCTGTTGGTGAATGCCTTACCCGTGGTAACATTTGTTTTGAGTAAGGATAATTTGTGTCAATCTGATACCGGAATCCTGTTAACCGGTGGAACACCATCAGGAGGAATATATTCGGGAACTGGTATTTCAGGCAATCAATTTAAACCTCAGATTTCCGGTTCAGGTGATTTTATGTTGGGCTACAAATTCACCGATGCAAAAGGATGCAGCAAACAAGTGAACGATACGATGCATGTAAATCCTCTTCCAACTGTTTCTTTGGTACTTAATCCCGACGATTATTGCATCAGCGACACATTGGTTAGTCTGAGTGGCGGAAGTCCTTCAGGAGGCGTTTATTCAGGTTTCACTGTTTCCGGTAACCTGTTTCGTCCGAAAACAGCCGGTACCGGAAAGTTTGCGGTGACTTATTCGGTTACCAGTGCAAAGGGTTGCAGCAACAAAGCTACCGATAGCCTGCAAGTGCATGCCTTACCAACCGTTTCACTAAACTTGCCATTTGCAGAAATGTGCGAACAGGATTCAGCATTTCTGTTAACAGGAGGATTACCTTCGGGTGGAATATACAGCGGTGCCGGAATTATTGGTTCTATGTTTAATTCCAAGTCGGCCGGACCGGGTAAACATCCATACCTGTATACTTTTACAGATGTAAACGGATGCAGCAATAAAGCAGGCGATTCTATATTGATCCATCCTTCACCCCTTAAGCCATCGATCACCCGATCCGCAGATACCCTTACCTGTACAACAACCGCTCTGAGCTATCAATGGTACCGAAATACAGCGAACATAAGTGGTGCCATTGCAAAAACATTGATAGTTGCGCAGGAAGGCCAGTATCAGGTAAGAACCGCCAATGAATTTGCCTGTTTAGCGCTATCGGATTCATTCGCATATCAGATGAGTGATTTGGAATCCATGCAAGCCAGCCATATCGGATTACAGGTTTATCCAAATCCATCCAAAGGAGTGTTTATGGTGGATCTGACCTTAAGAGAAGCAGAGCAAATGCGTATGGTGGTAACCGATATTGCAGGGAAGATTGTATATGATGTGCAACATACCATGAGCGCGGGCCATACCCAAACCCGCTTGCCGCTCAGCGGACTTGCCAGTGGCAGCTATTTACTAACGATATACGATGGAGATGCAGCCGTTAAAAAAATTATTCTCATAGAATAAAAACCGGAATGAAGGGCGGTTGTCTGATCAATCAGATGCCGCCTCTTTCATCATCAACTCGGATAAATCTTTGCCCAGATAATTGTCGATTAACCGGTGCAATAGATATAGCAACGGGGTTAAAATAACAGCTAACATAAATTTATAAATATAGTTTACAATGCCAATGCCGAGTACAAGTTTGAGATCCCATCCGGCGCCGATATAAAAAGCAATAAACAGTACCACAAAGCTATCCAGCAATTGAGAAATAAGGGTAGAACCGGTTGCCCTGAGCCAAAGACTTTTATTGCCGGTTTTGTTCTTTACAAAATGAAATACCTGAACATCCACCATTTGTCCGATTAAGAAGGCAATCAGTGACCCGATAATGATCCATAAACCCTGACCGAAGATTACCGAGTAGGCCGTTTGCATATCTAGTCTGCCGCTCGCGGTATCGCGGTAGATCCAAAAATCAGCCGGAGATAATTGAATGGCAAAAAATACAATCAGAAAAGCATAGGCAATCAATGTTGCTGCTATGTATGACATCAGCCTCACTCCCTTTCTTCCGAAATATTCATTGATAATATCTGTCATGATAAATACGACCGGCCACAGCAAGACACCGGCGGTTAAATTCAACGATAAGGCATTGCCAAAAATATTCCAGTTGAAAGCCTGCAGCCCAAAAGTTTTCTCGAGTGAAAATATTTTCACTCCAATAAATTCTGCAATGATAGCATTGGCCACAAAGAAGGCGCCCAAGACCAGAAACAAGGTATTGCGTTTTGAAGATTGCATGCGGTAGTTTTTTGGTGTCCCCCAAATGTAGTTATTTGTGCAAGGATTATTTAACCATGAAAAGACAAGAAAGGTTTGATGCATTCATCGCGTATTTTTCGACCCACCAACCCGATGCTGAAACGGAATTGTATTATGAAAATCCATATCAGTTGCTGGTTGCAGTAATCCTTTCGGCCCAATGTACCGACAAGCGGGTAAACCTTGTAACACCTGCCCTCTTCAAAGCATTTCCCGATGTACAAAAAATGGCGCATGCAGATGTAAGCGATATTTTCGATCTGATCCGCAGCATCAGTTATCCCAACAACAAAGCCAAACATTTATCCGGAATGGCTCAACGATTAATGGAGGCTTACAACGGTGAAATTCCTTCAACGGTTAATGAACTTATTACATTACCCGGTGTAGGGAGAAAAACCGCTAACGTGATTGCTTCTGTAATTTATGATGTTCCGGCTATGGCAGTAGATACGCATGTATTCAGGGTTGCTGCAAGAATCGGATTAACCCTGAATGCAAAAAATCCAAAACAGGCCGAAGATCAGCTTGTGCGTTTTATTCCCGAAAAATACATTTCCAGGGCACATCATTGGCTGATCCTTCATGGGAGATATGTTTGCCTGGCGCGCAATCCGAAATGCACGACCTGTAAAATAAATTTTCTTTGTAAGGCCTACTCTACCATATACAGCAAGACAGAAATTTCAACAGCTAAATTGAAACCCGCGAAGAAAAAAAAGTAAAGTGATTAATTATTCGAGCAAGTATTGCGACGATGAAACCAGATTTCCATCGATATACACATCGAAATTATAATTACCTGAAGTAAGAATACGGTCGTTGGTTTCATAACCAAAACAGGCATCCTGGCGCTTACCGGTATAATTGATCTGATACGATGAGGTAGAGGAAATTTCGTCGCCATTCTGATCAATGAAAGATGCACGCGACTGACCTGCTAAGACTTTGCCGGTAGGCTCTGTTATAACCAGATAGATTATTTTCTCTCCGGGCAAAGCCAGCTTATTATCCATTACCGTAAGGCAAACTTCAATTTTATTGGTGCGTTTGGCCAAAGAAGATTCTACCAGTTTACCGGACAATTTCTTTTTGAAGGAGTGAATTTTTACATATTCAACCTGAATCTGAGCTGCTGATTTTACTTTGGATTGCAACGAAACATTCACATCAGCCAGTACATTTACTTCTCGGTTCAATGAATCATTCCGTGCTTTCAGGTCTTTGTTTTCGGTAACCAGTTGATCTACGCGTTCGAGAATTTCATCCCGCATTTTCTTCAGTTTTATCAACTCCGCTTTCAATCCGGCGCTTTGACGAACGAGATCTTTTTCGTGCAATACAATTTGCTGAATGCGCAATTCCTGTTCCTTGATGGTCACATTAGCGTCGTTAAGGAGACTATCCAGATCAGCAGATATGCCTCTGTATTTCTCCAGTTCCATTTCGGTTGAGGCCAATTCCTTTTCCACTTCAACGCGGACCACGATCATACTGTCGATCCGTGAATCGTATTGAAATACCGTATTGGAAGTAGAATTAAATTGATACGTATTGGCCAGAACTGAAAGCAGTAATAAACCGATCAGTACGTAGCTTAAATTACCGGATGATTTTGGTTGGTTCTTCATTAAGGAGAAAACGATATGGTTTCAAATATAGTTTATTGCCCATAATATTGCATCAATTCCTATTTTTGACCGTATGAAATATTTTCTGATCGCCGGAGAAGCGAGTGGCGACCTGCATGGTGCTAACCTGATGGTTGCATTGAAGAAGCTCGATCCGAAAGCTGAATTCGCCTACTGGGGCGGCGATCGCATGGAATCTGTTGCTGAAGGATTACAAAAACATTACCGCGAAATTGCACTGATGGGATTTGTAGAAGTGCTGATGAATCTGCGGAAAATTTATGCTCATTTAAACCTTTGTAAAAATCAGATTAAAGCATTTAATCCTGATGTGGTAATATTAATAGATTTTCCCGGTTTCAATTTGCGCATTGCGGAATATTGCAAGCTGGCGGGCTACATAAAAGTGGTCTATTATATTGCTCCAAAAGTTTGGGCATGGAAGGAAAACAGGGTAAAGAAACTGGAAAAATATGTGGATTTGTTGCTCTTGATTTTCCCCTTTGAAATTAACTATTTCAAGCAATGGAAAGTTAACGCTGTTTATTGCGGAAACCCTTTGCAGGATGAGATTTCGGCCTTACCTCCTGCTCAGGATTTCAAACAAAAACACAATCTGGATAATCGGCCTTTGATTACATTAATGCCCGGAAGTCGTAAACAGGAAATAAAAAGGATGTTGCCGGAGATGTTAAAAATTACCCCTCAGTTCCCGGCATATCAATTTCTGATTGCCGGTGCACCGGGATTAAACCCGGCGTTCTATGCACCCTATCTGAGGAATCAGGAACAAATCGTATTTAATGAAACGTATGCTTTGCTGAAAAACAGCGATGCAGCCATTGTTTGCAGCGGAACAGCCACGCTTGAAACGGCCTTGCTGAATGTACCACAGGTTTGTGGATATGCCGGAAATCCGGTTTCATTTGCGATAGCACGAAGGCTGGTTAAGATCCGGTTTATCTCGCTGGTTAATTTATGTCTGGGCAGGGAAAGTATACGTGAATTGATTCAACAGGAATACACTGCTGCTAATCTGGAAAGCGAATTGCAATCCATTTTACCCGGTGGATCCAGGCACGAGACAATACTTGCTGATTATGCCGAACTAAACCGGTTGCTGGGTGGTGCGGGTGCAAGTATGAAGGCGGCAGAAGCGATTGCTAAGCTTCCCTGAAGGGATGAAAATAATGCCATACTAAATCCCCTTTGTGCTTTCCTATAATTTGCCGCAACATTTCCTGTGAAGCCATCCGTATTTGTTTAACCGATTTAAGTTCGGCCAATAACATATTTACCGATTCGGATCCAATGCCTTTGATTTGATCCAATTCAGAAACAAGGGTACCTTTTTGCCTGCGTTGGCGGTGATGGGTAATCCCGAATCGATGTGCCTCATCGCGCAATTGTTGAATGATGCGTAAGGTCTCCGATTTTTTGTCGAGGTACAAAGGCAATTCATCACCCGGGAAATACAGTTCCTCAAGTCGTTTAGCAATTCCCAATACCGGAAATTTTCCATAAATCCCAAGCTCTTTCAACGCAGCAACAACCGAACTTAACTGACCCTTTCCTCCATCAATGATTACCAGATCGGGTAAAGGTTGTTGTTCTTCGAGCACACGTGCATAACGCCTTGTTACCACTTCTTTCATGGTGTCAAAATCGTTGGGACCTGTAACGGTTTTCACATTAAAGTGGCGATAATCCTTCTTGCTCGGTTTAGCATCTTTAAATACCACCATTGCCGAGACCGGAAAAGCTCCCTGAATGTTTGAATTGTCGAAACATTCGATATGGCGGGGCCATGCTTTTAACTTTAAATCCATCTGCATCTGCGATAAAATCCGGTCCGTTTTTAATCCGGGATCCAGCTTTTCGTATTGTGCCATTTTATCGCGCTTGTAATACAATGCATTCTTGAGCGACAGATCCAGCAATTTCTTTTTATCGCCTGCCTTTGGTACAGTAAATACAATTTTACCGGGCTGCAATGTAAGTTCGAACGGCACAACAATTTCTGTCGCTGTGCTTTTGTATGCATCGCGCACCTCTCCTATGGCCAGTTCCAGCAATTCCTCATCCGATTCGTCGAGCTTCTTTTTCATTTCAAAGGTTTGCGTTTGAATGATGATTCCGTTGGCTACTTTCAGATAATTCACAAAGGCCAGTTTATCATCGCTCACCAATGAAAATACATCCACGTTATGGATGGTATGACTCACCACAGTAGATTTGCTTTGATACGATTCAAGCAACTCGAGTTTTTTGCGGAATTGTTCGGCCTCTTCAAATCGCAATTCCTGAGCGGCTTTTCGCATCAACAGGGTAAGATGCTTTACCACCACCGAAATATTTCCCCTTAGAATATGCCGGATTTCGCGAATCATCTTGTTGTAATCTTCTTCCGTTTGATACCCGGCACAGGGAGCCTTGCAATTTCCAATCTGGTATTCGAGGCATGGTTTGTATTTTTGTGCTTCAATATTCTTTTCCGACAAATCATACGTGCAGGTTCTCAATGGGTACAACGTAGTGATTAACTCGCGGATAGTGCGCATCATCAGGCCTGAAGCATAAGGACCGAAAAATTCGGAGCCATCTTTTTCCGGTTTCCGGCTGGTAATAATCCGGGGAAATCGCTCGTACACAATCTGAAGATACGGATACGTTTTATCATCCTTTAAATTGATATTGTAACGTGGTTGAAATTTTTTAATCAGGGAATTTTCCAGCAACAAGGCATCGATTTCCGTATCCACCAATACAAATTGAATGTCTTCCACCTTACTCACCATCAAGGCTGTTTTCCTGTTTTCGTGCTGACTTTTCAGGAAATAGGAAGAGACTCTTTTTTTCAGGCTTTTGGCCTTTCCGATATACAACAACTCTCCATCGATATCATAGTATTTATATACTCCCGGACTATCGGGCAGGGAGGATAAAACGGATTTGATACGGGGCTTTTGCACAGTTTACAAAGGTAAGTGCTTTCGACGGAATGCATAAACAGAATTGATCCTGACTGGGTCAAACAAAAGCAATGCGTCATTGTTTATAAGTATTGAATAACCTTAATTCCCCTAAAAATAATTTTACCGACAGAAAACCAAGAATTATGCAAGCTGAACCAGAACGTATTGAATGCCTTATTATCGGAAGCGGACCGGCCGGATACACGGCGGCCATTTATGCGGCACGTGCCGATATGAAACCTGTAATGTATGCCGGAATGCAACCCGGAGGACAACTGACTATCACCACCGAAGTAGATAATTATCCCGGATATCCCGAAGGAATCATGGGTCCTGAAATGATGGAAAACTTCCGCAAACAAGCCGAACGATTTGGTACCGATGTGCGTTATGGAATGGCTACCAAGGTTGATTTCAGCGGCAAAGCACCGTTTAAAATAGAGATCGACGAAAAGAAAACCATATTAGCCGATACAGTAATTATTGCAACCGGAGCATCCGCCAAGTGGCTGGGGATACCATCGGAAGAACGACTGAACGGCAAAGGCGTTTCGGCATGTGCGGTATGCGATGGTTTTTTCTTCCGGGGTAAAGACGTTGCCATTGTAGGTGCCGGCGATACCGCAGCAGAAGAAGCCAGTTACCTGGCAAAGATTTGCAAAAAAGTATATATGCTCGTTCGTCGCGATGAATTCAGGGCATCGAAAGCCATGCAAAACAGGGTGTTCAACACTCCAAATATTGAGGTGCTTTTCAATACCGAAACCGACGAAATTTTAGGCGATTCCATTGTTAATGGAATTCGTGTAAAGAATATCAAAACCGGAGAAAAAAAGGAATTTCCCATTCAGGGATTCTTTGTAGCCATAGGACATCAACCCAATACCGACATCTTTAAAGAATTTATTGATATGGATGAGACAGGATATATTAAGACTGTTCCGGGTTCAAGTAAAACCAATGTAGAAGGTGTATTTGCCTGTGGCGATGCCCAGGATAAACATTACCGTCAGGCTGTAACGGCTGCCGGTAGCGGATGTATGGCAGCCCTGGATGCAGAGCGTTATCTGGCAGCAAAGGCCCACGCTACTGCCGGTTAAATACATTTTGCAATTGAAACCGGTTTGATTAACGCTTATCGGAGTACCATTTCAACTGCATATGAATACCCTTTAAGTACACTTAATTCAATTTTGGCTGCACCATCAGCACGTCTTCTTTTTCCATGAATACCTGTCCGGGTTCCGCCCCTTTGGGTTTACGTACAAATTTCTTAAGTGTGTAAGCAACGGGCACCCATGCACTGCCTTTGGATTTAGAGTACCAGGCGGCAAGCTCAGCTGCTCTTTCGATAACACCGGGATCAAATGGATTATTGCCTTTGTGTTGAATAACCACATGCGAACCGCTAACCCCTTTTGCATGCAACCATAAATCGTTTTTATGTGCATATCTGGTTGTCAATAAATCATTGTTGGCTGCGTTTTTTCCTACCCAAATGGTGTATCCCTTCCATTCGAAAATGTAAAAAGGAATGCGCTGCTCCGTTTCCTTTTTTTTCTGTTTCAAAAAGGGTAGCAATGCTTTCATATGGGTTGCCTCATCAATGGCTTCCAATTGTTTTTGGGCTTCCGGCAATTTGCTTAGCAAGGCTGAAATTTTTTCATTTAACTTCTGTACTTCAATCTTCCGGCTACGCGATTTGCGGTAATATTTCTCTGCATTTTCCCAGGGCGATAATTTCGGATCCAGTTTGATCTGTAAGTTGGAATCTGTGAACCAATCGTAAACCTGTATGGATTCCATACCCGGCAGAATGGCGGTAGTATTGGCCATGAGCAGATGTCCTGTTTCTTCCGGAGAACGCTCCGTTTCAATTGCTGCAATTCCTTTTTGAGTTAAAGCAATTGCTTTTTTTACTTTTTGTACATCATTGGCAGCCTGCTGATGCAGCGTTGTTTTAGCTGCAGTAAATTCATGAAAGGCCGCCAGCAGCTTGCTGTATTCGGTATATGCTTCCAATAAATTGGTGGAAATAAATACCTGCTTACCATCCTCAATTTCTTCATCCATCGTAAAGCGAAGCGGGATCTTTTCTGTATTTGCATAAACGCGAAACTGATGCCTTACATTTTTTTCAGGTGCAATATCCTTGAGTTTCTTAGTATCCAGCTGATGATCAGTTTTGATATCCGGTCTGAATAATTCCATTACCTTCCGGTCTGTTGAAAGCAATAATACATTAGCCAGAGCACCCCACATTTTAAAAAACAATAAACCTTTTGATCCAAGATCGATGCAGAAGGAACGTTCATTTTCCTGTACCCATATGGCTTTGCAAATTTCTCCCCATACAGGCTCAAAAATGGCCTGTGCGTTTGAAGGTTTGCGGAATGGTGAGTGTGCTGCAAAAATCAAAATAGTTTGCCTGCGAATGAATAGACGTAAACTGAAGTAATCGTCCCCTTTCCGAAAGTTTAGTACCAGTTCGGTCTTGCTCAGGCTATATGCATCCTCCAATACATATCCGGTGATTTGAAGAGATAAGGCTGCTGCTAATGAATGAATAACCGAACGGTCCATAATCAGACGTCCAGTGTTAATCCATCATAGGCCAATGCGATATGGGATGGCAATTCTTTAGACACATCGGCATGCAGTCCCAATTGATGACTGATATGGGTGAGAAAACCCTTTCGGGGTGCCAGCTCATCGATCAATTGAATAGCTTCATCCAGATTAAAATGTGAAATATGCGATTCTCGACGAAGTGCATTCAAGACCAAATATTCTGATCCTTTTATTTTTTGTTTTTCCTCTTCCGCAATAAAATTGGCATCAGTGATGTACGTAAATTTTCCAAAGCGAAATCCGAGTACCGGCAATTTATAATGCAACACTTCGATGGGTGTAATATCCAGCCCGCCAATGTTAAACGGACTTGTATCAATCCGGTTAAGTACAATATCCGGGATGCCGGGATATTTATGTTCGTCGAAGATATAAGCAAATTCTTTACGCATCTGGTTTTCTACCTGCTGCGTACAATACACCTGAATGGGTTTGCGCATGCTGAAATTGAACCCGCGTATATCATCCATCCCCGCTATGTGATCTTTATGCGCATGTGTAAATACAAGGGCATCGAGATGGCGGATCCCGCATTGAAGCATTTGCTGGCGGAAATCAGGTCCCGAATCAATCACAATATTGAGGTTGCCGGATTGCACCAATAAGGAAGAACGCAAGCGTTTATCACGCGCATCTGCAGATGTGCAAACTTCACAATTGCAAGCAATCAACGGAACACCCTGCGAAGTACCTGTGCCCAGAAATGTAATTTTCATTTGTGGCAGGTAAGATAAGGGAATGAACACTTTTATAAAAAAGAAAATATTGATCTGTTGCCTGATGAACCGTTGGATAAGTCTTGCGCCAATTTTTTCTGACGCAGAAAACCCAAAGAAACCTATTTTTGAGCCCATGCCATTAACCCCACAATGTTCATGAACGAATTGACTAAATCTGCCTATTTAAGAGCTCAGGTCTTATATTGGATTATGGCGGCCTTGCTTTTTGCTTTCCTGGATTATTGGAAAATGCTGGGAATGCGTCCGCAGGGAATTCACTTTATGCGGCAGACCGACAGTCTTTCGATTATCCTGCATTATTTAAAAACAGGAATGCATTTCTGGGAGCCGGGTATTTTAAACCTTGAAAGCATTGATGGTAAAACAGCCAGTGAATTTCCTTTCTTTTATTACTTGTTAGCATGGGGTTATAAACTTTTTGGCGAACATGAATCATGGCTTCGGCTTCTGAATACTTCGTTGCTCTTTTTGGGATTCAATGGTGTATTCCGTATTTGCCTGCTTCACTTCCGACATATTGTGCTCTCGCTGGCTGTAACTTTCCTGCTGTGGGGATCGATGATTATTTTTTACTATGGAAATAATTTCCTTCCCGATGCCACCGCTCTGGGTTTGACCTTATGCGGATTTTACTTCATGTACCGGTATATTTTTCTGGAAGGAAAACCCAAAACGGCAACCTTCGGCATGACGCTCATGATCCTCGCTTCCCTGATCAAGGTTTCTTATTTTGTATATCCGACTGCATGTGTGCTAACGGTACTAACCTTTGAGTGGTTTGTAAATCGCACTTTCGTAAAAGACATCTTTAAAAAACATGCTAAACTTCTTTTGCTTTTTGCTGCCGGTGTATTGGGCATTCTGAGCTGGATTTTGTATATCAAGCAATACAACCTCGACCACAACGGTTACTTTCTGGTTCGCTCCAGATCTATCCTGATGGCTGATTCGGTTGATCGTATGCAGGTAATCAAACATGTTACCAGTTGGTGGGCTGATTCATATTACCCTACCTTAACCAAATACCTCTTGTTTTTGCTTTTCGTGGTTGGACTGACGCGTTTCCGTCAGACTGATTTACGCTGGGTTATTTTAAGTTTGTTTTGCATGGCCGGTGCATTTGCTTTTTTCCTCTTGTTTTTTCTGCAATTCAAGGATCACGACTATTATTTTCTGGCCATCATTCCAGCTATAATTATTGCTACCATTTTCAGCATTACATCCATTCTGGAAAATCAACCTCTTCCCAATTTCCGTCTGGTATTTACATTGTTGTTATGCGTTGTTGCCCTGAAAGGACTGGATTATTCGAAACAAAAACTCTGGAACCGGTTTGCCGAAAGCAAAAACGATCTGTATTCAAAAGTGGGGCAACAACTCGATGGATCCAATGTGATGGTGGATGAAGCCGGTATCAGCCGTGACGCCCGCCTGATAATAGTAATGGATAAAAACGTGAATGGAGGACTCTATTTCACAGGTCGCCTAGGTTGGCCTTTGATGGATACCAACGAGGTGTGGATGAAACGCATTCCCGGCATGATTGAAGATGGTGCTTCTCATTTTGTATTGCTGGATTCATCCTTTGCACAATTTCCTATGATTGAAACACATTTGGGGAAACGAGTCTTATCCAATGACCGCTTTCAGGTATTTGAAACGCGTTAACCCTGTTTAATAAATAGCCAGGCGGCTCATCCTGATTCTACCATTATCATCAGTCATGCGTATCCAATATATTCCTGCGTTTAAATCCCCGGTATAAAAGGTTGAGGACTCCTTTTGTTCGTGAACCATTTTACCTGCAAAATCCATTATTTCCAGTCTGGCATATTTTTCAGGAATAAAAATGGGCTGACCTTGCTTTACAGGGTTTGGATAGAAATCCATGGAAGGATTTCCATCTGATTCGCTTATTCCTGTAGTTACCGGAGGAACAGTTTTACTATAGCGCCGGAAATTAAACGTTGCCATCACCGGATAATGATCCGATGTAGTAGAAGAATATGAACTGATATACGAGGGTAGCATATCCAGCACCAATGCTTTTCCTTTTACATAAAACGAATCTAACGATTGGGTAAACAGGATATGATCAATCAGTGACCCATTCGATGAAGTATAGGATTTCTTACCCTCGTCGGCCAATTGCTTGCTTGCAAAACGGTAAAACGCAGTGTCTTCTAAAATTGTTTTGAAGGGAGACTCAGAAGTACCCGAATAAATAGAACCAACTACCTTATCGTTCCAATCTCCCATCACCATGACTTTTTTGGTTGCACGTTGCGTTGCGATAAAGTTCCGGATGAGTGCCGCTGCATTTTTCCGGCGGGTATAGGAAGTCTGATCAGCAAATGCTTTCAGATGAATAACATAAATGTATAAGGTATCTTGTCTCAGGGAATCGTTGCTCACCAAGACTACTTCCAGTGGTGGACGTCCGGCCAGATCGTAATCGTATTGTGATTCGGTCAATACCATCTGAGACGATAACATGCTGAACAAGCTCTTTTTCCAGATCAGTGCCGTTTTTTGCGTTTGCGAATAGGTAACAAGTGTAGAAGCATATGCAGGTAATTCATTCAAAAGATTTTGAAATACAACCGGATTTGAAATTTCGCAAAAACTCCAAATATCAAGATCGGTTTGAGTAAGCGTGCTTTTTACATTCGAAAATTGCAGCGATTCATTGGTTGGGCCATTTTGTGTATCGCCAAACCATTCAATGTTCCAGGTGGCCATTTCGATGAGGGTATCGTTGCCCACTTTGGGAACCTGTGCCGTTAATTGAGTGTTCCCATAAATTGCCATGAAAAACCAGAAGAACTGAATATACCTCATGCCTTTCTGTGAATTACACCTGCAACCGGTTGTGCCGATGGCATGATGATAAGTTCGTTGATATTGACATGAGCCGGCCGGGAAACGATATACCATGCGGCATCTGCAATATCTCCGGCAATCAGGTTGTCGAAACCTGCATACACCTGCTGTGCCCGTTGTGCGTCTCCATGAAAGCGTACCACAGAAAACTCGGTCTCTACAGCACCCGGGTGAATGGCTGACACACGGATGGGATAAACAGACAATTCAAGGCGCATGGCCTTGCTCAAAGCATCCACAGCATGTTTGGTACTGCAATACACATTTCCGTTAGGATAGACTTCTTTACCTGCAATGGAACCAATATTGATAATATGTCCGCTTCCATCGTGCCGGATCAGGGGTAAAATATTTCTGGTGATAAACAGCAAGCCTTTGATATTGGTATCAATCATCACCTCCCAATCATCAATGTCTCCATGTTCGAGGGTTGACAATCCACTGGCCAAACCGGCGTTATTGACCAAAACCTGTATATCGCGCCAGTCTTCAGGAATGCTTTCAACGGCATCCTTTACGGCTTGTCTGTTTCTGATATCATAAGAGCTCAGGAGTGTTTTGATCCCGTATGTTTGTTGAAGTTCAGCGGCCAATTCCTGCAAACGGTCGGAACGACGGGCCGCAAGAATGAGGTTGTATTTTTCTGCAGCCATCCTGGTGGCTATGGCTTTACCTATTCCGGATGAAGCTCCGGTGATGTATGCGATTTTACTCATGGTTTTCGTTAAAATGTCATATCCGTCGAAAATGTCAGAAATGACTGTTAAATTTAAGCAATAATTCTAATTTGCAAAGCAAACCAGCGGGAATGAATTATACCATTAAAAAAGACGATCAGTATTCTCTGATCAAGACCGACCTTTCGGTGATGAATAAAGACACCTGCAATTTACTCAGCGAGAAGGTGTGGCATGAATCCGATAGCAGCAGCAAATATGTTATCGTGAATATTGAAGATGTAAAAGATTGCACTGCCGACGGTGTACGCGAACTGATAAAACTGGCGCAGGATTTACGGGATAAAGACGGCATGCTTATTCTGACGCATGCATCAGAAAGTTTTTACCGCTTGTTTAATAAAGCGGATATCACATTTATTCCGACGGATACGGAGGCGATCGACTTTGTATTTATGGATCATTTGGAGAAACAATTCCTGAATATGGATGACGATTCGATTGCATGAGTATCGAACTGACCATTTTAGGCAGCAGTTCTGCAACTCCGATTTATGACCGCTTTCCATCGTGCCAGCATCTGAATATGCTCGACCGTCATATGCTGATTGATTGCGGGGAAGGCGCACAAATGCAAATGCGCCGGTATAAATTAAAAAAAACGCGCCTGCATCATATTTATATCAGCCACGTGCATGCCGATCATATTTTGGGATTACCGGGATTATTATTTTCATTGAATTTACAGAACCGTACTGAACCGCTGCATTTGTTTGCCCCCGACTCGCTTTTCGAAATCATTGATTTGTTTTTCAAACATTCCGATACAACCTTAAGGTATGAATTGATCCGGCACGTTACTCAAAATCACGAGAAGGAATTGTTGTACGAGGATTCCCTTATCCGTGTTTTTTCATTTCCCCTGTATCACAGGGTTCCAACTACCGGATTTCTGTTTGAAGAGAACCATCATCTGAAAAAATTAAATGTTGAAGCCTGTCGCCGGTTTCATATTCCATTCACATTCTATAACGATATCAAAAAGGGGAAAGATTTTGTGAATCCGGAAAATGGCAGCGTTATCCTGAATGAAACCCTTACTTATAGTAACAATTTGCCTTTGAGATACGCCTATTGCAGCGATACCCGTTTTGATGAAAGGGTAATTGAAGAAGTGATGGGAGTAGATATGCTTTACCACGAATCCACCTTTTTGCACGATAAACTGGCCCGTGCTACCGAGACCATGCATTCTACAGCACTCGAAGCTGCTACCGTAGCCAAAGAAGCCAAAGTAAAGAAATTGTTGATCGGGCATTTTTCAAGTCGTTACGATGACTTATCGGTACTGTTGCGCGAAGCCCGTACCTTGTTTAATCCAACCGAACTGGCTACTGAGGGGCGGCGATTCTCAATGGATGAATTTGCCCAGGCTGAAAATTACTGACTTACCCCTTTTTGTTTCTCTTCTTAATATCGTCGGCTCTCTTTTTATCTGCCTTTTTTGCTCTGCTGCCGCTTCCAATAGCTGAAATGGTAAAATAACGGGCCGGGTAATTCTGCATATCCGTTAACAACGAATCAAGCGACTTGCTGGCCTGATCAATATGCATGTACAACTGATCATCTTTTACCAGCTTGCCCAATGAACCTTCGCCCCGGTTGATTTTTTCAATGGAGGTTGAGAATTCCTTCATCACTTTACTGGTATAGCTGATGGTTCCTGTTAAATCCGCTGCCACAATAGTGTCGCTGATGGAAGCAATATTTTTCAATGACCGGCTGATTATTTCATTGTTGTTGCGAATATTCTGTACAATCGATCCCATATTGTTCATCATGGTTTTGATGCGGTCGTATTCCTGTGCAGTCAACTGATCAAACCGTTCGGTAATATTTCGAACATTGTGAATCGACCATGAAAGATCGTTGATTCCTGAAGCCAGTCGACGCGTTCCCGTGGAATCGAAAACATCGTTCATGCTCATGAGTATTTTATCCAGCGTAACCAATACCTGCTCACTTTTTTCCTTTATAGGCGATACCAATTTGGAAATGGAGCTGGTGAGCGACTCTTCTCCAATACCTACCAGTGTATCACCACTGTTGAGGTATTTACCCTGATCCTGAGCCAGCCGGATATCCACATTTTTTGTACCCAACAAATCCTGACTCGTAATGAGCGCCTGCGTACCAACAGGCAATTGCACATCATCAATTACAATCAGCGTTACTAAAATCCGGGATACATCTCCGCGCGAGTGCAGACCTATATTTTCAACCTGCCCTACTTTTAATCCGTTGATGGTAACCTGAGTTGATTTCACCAATCCGGCTACATTGTCGTACACCACATAATATTTATTGTATCCTTTTATCGGGTTAAATCCCTTGAGGAAGTTATAGCCCAGAATCAGGAGCAAAATTCCTATTAATACGAAAAAGCCAACTTGTATCTCTTTTTTAAACTTCACGGATTTCTATTTAAGACAAAAATAATATTTATAAGCGATCCCGAAAGCCGATTTTCATTCTGAAACATAACTCTAATCTATCATAAAATCCCGAACATCACTGAATTTAAGCAAATAAGGTCCTTGATTGATGATAAATCGTGTCGCTATGAAAAGCCGGGATTTTATATCTTTACGCAACACCTGGATGCAGAATAATATACTTCATATCAACATTCACAGTCATCACAAGCCCCGTATAGCCGGCGAATGCTGCATTCGGAATGCCTATACCGAATTGAAACCGGCAGCCATTAACAAAACAACCTATCCGATTTCTATTGGGTTACATCCATGGCATCTGTCGCGCCTTTCTGCAGGGTCATGCCGGGCTTATCTTGCCCGTTGTGCTCCTTTAAAAATGGTTTATGCCATAGGAGAAACCGGAATAGATTTACGCATCGCCACACCGGTCTCTTTGCAACAACATTATTTTGAGATACACCTGCAAATGGCCGAGGAAGCAGGAAAACCATTGATTATACATGCCGTCAGAAGTTTTAACCTGTTTACTCCCTATTTGAAGAAGACTGGCATACCCTTTATTTTTCATCAGTTTAGCGGGAACGAACAGGAGGCAGCGATGTTGATGAAAAGCGCGGCTTATTTCTCTTTCGGTAAAAATTTGTTTACACCAAAGGGCATTGAAGTATTTGGCAAAATACCACCGGAAAGACTTTTTCTGGAAACCGATGATGCCGCACATCTTCATATCGGTGATGTGTACAGAAAAGCTGCAGAAATACGCAAAATACCCATTGAAGCGCTACGGGAACAATTGCACTTAAATTATAAACAAGTATTTAATGTTCCTCTTATTTGTTAAGCACAAGCAATGGAACACGTGTATGGTAGGTCATACGTTTACTCATACTGCGATGAAAAATGCGATCAAACCAACTCCGGTTATGCTTTGCCATTACAACCATATCCACTCCCTTATAATCGATATATTCATTCACCGCATCTGTAATATCGGGATTTGAAACCGCTTCAATGGTAATTTGTTCGCTCTTTATTTGATCGCGGTTCTTTACAAAGAAATTATTCTCGGAATTAAAATAGCGGTCGCTCTCCGTTTTAGCATGTATTACCGTGATTTTGGCGTTGTATAATTCAGCAAAGTAAACCAAACGCGAAACAGCAGGAAACTCAGGTTCACTGTAATCGCTTGCATATAAAACGTGCTTGAAATTCAGATGGCGGGCCGATGGTGGAATAACAAAAACGGGAACCGGAGAACGTCCCACAATGGATGCGGTATTGCTCCCTATTAACAGTTCCTGCAAACCGCTTGCTCCTGTGGTGCCCATCACAATCAAATCAATTTGATTGCCCTGAATGAATTGAATGACCTCATCGTTCACAAAACCAATATGGGTATGGGTGCCGTATTTTATGCCAGATGGTTTAACCTGTTTTTCAACCAATGCATTCAGTTCCTTTTCGGCATAATCTTTCATTTCGCTCAGGTACAATTGATATGTTTCCTGAGGGAAATTGATATCGGCAACAGGAACCGGGTTTACATGAAGCAGGTGTATTTCGGCATTGGTCTTGTGGCAAAGATCCAGCGCGAAATCGAGTGCGTTTTTGGCCACATCGGAAAAGTCGGTGGGAACCAGAATTCTGTTAATCATAATTGTAAAATTAGGCAAGGTAAACGGAGAATCCCAATCGGATATTCAAATTTAATAATCAATCGAGATAATGTATATGATGATTATCAAGAAAGTACGTCACGACAAAGTAAACAACAATATCTCGTTGGTACTGAATCAGACTGGCCACGTTTTGGAAATAGCTTCTGCGATTGGGAAGCTTGAGATTTTCACTGCTTCTTACTTTATGCTCTGATTGGGATGAGAGATTGCCTCGTTGCGCTTCGTCGGTCTCAAAGGGGGAGGCTAACATGCAATCCTTCAATTGCTATCGCAATTGCTTAATGCTGCATCTGCGCCGGCTTTCAAGCCGTAA
This sequence comes from Bacteroidia bacterium, assembly GCA_041665785.1. GTDB lineage: Bacteria > Bacteroidota > Bacteroidia > UKL13-3 > UKL13-3 > JBAYIE01. Next base: position 36,689 of record JBAYIE010000029.1, read on the forward strand.
GGGCTTGAGCCGTCTCCGTATTCATGCGCTGTATGAGATTAGAG
>JBAYIE010000030.1:0-26613 GCA_041665785.1 Bacteroidia bacterium
GCGTGGCCTTTGGAGCGCGTAGAATGCAAGGAGAAACTATACAGCCTTGAATTTCTTTGCTTACTTTCTTTTTTCAAGAAAAGAAAGTGAGTGCGGTTTGGGGCGCATAGCCCCAAGTAATAAATTGAATATAAGGTATTATGTAACTTTGGATTTAAGATCTATACGACTAATCCAACATGTTAAATATCTATACAATCAAATCCGCTTTTTGATTTTTTAATTGTTATACGTACATTTGTATAAATCATACGTATATGACATCTAAATTGACATTGTCCATTGATAGGGAAGTTATCCAAAGAGCAAAAGAATATGCTCATAAAACCGGACGGAGCCTTTCAGATTTAATTGAATCCTATCTGGAGTCTATCGTACAATCGGATAAAGAATCCGATCCTACGCAAATGCCTCCAAAACTCAAACGACTCTTTGGATCAACGCATATTGCGACTAATCTGGACCACAAGAAGGAGATCAGGAAAATACTTTCATCAAAAGACAAAAGATGATCGACCTTTTTCTCGATACTGATATAATCCTCGACTTTTTGGGCAATAGAAAGCCCTTTTCAAAGTTTGCGGCTCAAATTTTCATAGGGACTCATCAGGCAAAGTTCAGACTTTATACCTCCAGCAATTCGGTAACAACAACCTATTATATTCTTTGCAAAAATGTTGACGATAAAAAAGCAAGGATACTCATCACAGATTTGCTGGACTATGTTCAGGTGATTCCCGTAACAGAAAAAATCTTAAAGCATGCGTTGAATTCTGAATTCTCAGATTTTGAAGATGCTGTTCAGCATCATAGTGCTTTGACCGTTGACAAAATTAAATTCATCATTACCCGAAATCTCAGAGACTATAAGAAAAGCAAAATAAAGGCAATCAGTCCGGAGCAATTATTTACAAACTGAATTGGCAATAGTATGCTTTTCGACTTTCCTTCTCCCAAATTGAAAATTCCTTTATCAAATTGATAATTAAAAGGGAGAATCGGGAAACCTGTAAAGGCCGGAAGTAAGGACTGGCATAGGATCAGCGTAAATTAAAAGTATGGCACTGTATTTATGGTATCTTGCTATACCATGCATCGCCTAAAGAAGAAGTTGAATATTGCGGTGATTGATGACAATGCATTTTACAATAAGTTGTTTTGCGCGCAACTGCACATGCTGATCAATCATTCGTTCCAGAACGAAAGGGAAAACATTCAGGTGTTCCCGTTTGATTGTCCCGATTCATTTCTGATGAGCAGCCGGTCCGACTTCGATCTGATCTTTCTGGATTACTTTTTTTACAATAATATTACCGCATCCGAGGCCATTCAACCTATACGGGAGAAGTGCAGACAGGCCGAAATATACCTGCTCTCCGAATGGATGTCGGCTGAACCTCCTGATACCACTATACTTCCCAAAGTAGATGGGTATTTCCCGAAAGACACGCATGCCCTGATGCGTTGTCAGGAAATTTTAACACGATTTATACCTGCAGTTTAAATTTAACGAAGAAATTTGTTCTATCTTTAAAACAAATGGTATAAACCGTTATGTGGAAGAAAACCCCGTATAAAATAGCCATCATTGTGGTGGTAATGGTTTCGGCCGTTACCTATATCGGGATGAATACATACAACCGTCTGGGGGGTATTTTGCAACAAACCAATACCTGGTTGCAGCCCGATTCCTACCTGCTCGAATTGCAATTGTTTGTAAGCGGCATTTCACAGGCCGAAAGCAATGTGCGCTCGTACCGGCTTACCCGCGACGCTAAATTTATCCGGTCATTCCGAGAGTCGATGAAGGAAGCAAAACAGTCGTTGCAGAATATGTATGCCTTGCAACAGGAAGATAAAATGCACAGGCGTGTTGATTCGTTGCGCCTACTGCTGGGTGAGAAGGAAGTGATCCTGAATGAAATTCTGCATCTCGAAAACAGCGAGCTGGTAACCGGGGAGCTGGCATCGATCACCCGCGAACTCAGGAAAATGGAACAACCTGTTGCAGCCGAGCCAACTGCTAAAAAGGGATTTTTGAGCCGCTTGTTTCACTCTTCAGGCAGTAAAAAACAGAAACAGGCCAATGCAGATAGTGTGCTTGCCACCGTGCGTAACCGTGTGAATACACAGGTATCGGAAGTTCAGAGCAAACAAATTGCACGACTGAAAAAACAAAAGAGAAGCGAGTTTGAATTGTTGCGTTACGACAATGAAATAACGGCAGATATTCAACGGCAGATTGCCATTATTGAAAAAGCAGAGAAATTGAGGAAGCAGGAAAACATTCTGCTGGCCGGGCAAAGTGCTGAAGAAATCCGCATGTACAATTTGCTTTTTGCTATTACGCTTTCGTTAACATTGATCCTGATCGGATTTGCGCTGATCAACTTCGTGCACAAAAACAACCAGTTTACACAGGCCATAGAAAAAGCCCGGAATGAAGCGGTCAGCCTGGCCAGAACCAAGGAAACCTTTTTGGCCAACATGAGCCACGAAATCCGGACCCCTTTAACCGCGGTGATTGGATTCGCCGAACAATTGATGAAACATCCGATGCCGGAGCAACAAAAAAATCAGGCAACCGCTATTTATAAATCATCCGAATTTCTATTACATATTATCAACGATATCTTAGACTACAGTAAAATGGTAGCGGATAAATTTGATAAACTCGAATCCACTTTTAATTTACCTCAGATCATTCGTGATGTTGAAAATCTTTTTGCTTTGCAGGTGCGGAATAAAGGCATCGCTTTCAATGTATTTATCGACGAACGCATTCCGCATTATCTGGTGGGCGATGAGATGCGCCTGAAACAGGTCCTCATCAATCTGCTCTCCAACAGTATAAAATTTACCCCTTCGGGATTTATTAATTTGCAATGCCACCTGCATCACGAAACCGATCAGGCGTACTTCGTTAAGTTTATGGTAGAAGATACCGGAATTGGCATTGAGCAATCGAAACTGCAAAAAGTATTCGATGAATTTGTGCAAGCCGATCCAGCTATTTATCACGATTTTGGTGGAACAGGCCTGGGGTTGAGTATTTGCAAAAAACTGGTTGAATTGCAAAACGGTAGCATTGAACTCGACAGCACACCGGGCGAAGGAACACGGATAAGTTTTACCATTCCGTACCGCATCGGACTCGAAGAAATTAAGCAACCTTTACCGGTCAAAGAAGAGGGAATTGCATTGAGCGGCAAACATGTGCTCATTGCCGATGATGAACCCTACAATGTGCAATTGTTACGGTTTGTTCTGGAAAAATACGGCATCCGGATAACCGCTGTTGAGAATGGTCGAAAAGCATTGGAGGCGTTTGAAAAATCTCCTTTTGATTTTTTGATCGTTGATGCCCATATGCCCGAAATGAGTGGACCCGAATTTATCAGCCATATTCGTACACACTATCCCGAGCGCATCGTTCCGGTGATTCTTTTATCGGCCGATGCCCCTGAACAAACACAACTCAAGGCTTTGTATCCTTTGGTTACACAAGTTTCTAAACCCTTTACCGAAAATCATCTTATGCAAACATTGATGGCCATTACCAGCGGAAAGACATCTACTAAAGAACTCGAAGCAAATTATAGAGATGCGGATGTGGATTTAAGCGAGTTGAAGTTTCTGGGGGAGCAAAACCCCGATTTGTTCAGCGACCTGATCCAAACATTTATCAGCAGCACACAGGAAGGATTGCTCGCCATCCGAAATGCAGCAGCGGCAAATGATACAAAATTGCTGCACGAGTGGGTGCATCGCCTGTCGCCTCCCTGCCGGCATATTCATGCCATGCATCTGCTTCAACTGCTGAAAGCACTGAATAATCCTTCACTTGAAAAGCAGCAATTGTTGCAATCTGTTGAAGAAACAGAAACTGAATTTATCCGCGTTAAAGAATTGCTGGAAGAAGAATTGGTAGGAGCGAAAAGAATTTAAGATCCGACTTTTTATTAAACAATATTGTATCCATGCCCTTTACCCAACAAAATGCTTCGCTTTCCGTTTTCGTTGTAGAAGATAACGAATGGTACCGGCGTTTTATAGAGCATACCATAGCCTTAAATCCATCTTACGTTGTAAAAAGTTTTGCAACCGGAAAAGAATTGCTGGATCATCTGCACCTGAAACCGGATGTAATTTCTATGGATTACCATTTACCCGATTTTACCGGCGATACCTTGATGGTGGCCATTCGCCAACAGGTTACCGACTGCGATATCATTGTAGTATCCGAACAGGAAGATATTGAAACGGCCATTTCATTGATTAAGAACGGAGCCTATGATTATATCGTGAAAACGAAAGACATCAAAGACCGGATTCATAAATGCCTGCAAAATATCAGCGATAAAAGAAGCCTGAACAAACGCATTTCGGTACTGGAAGAAGAAGTGGGAAAGAAGTACGAGTTTTCCAAAACATTGATTGGATCCAACGAAAGTATCACACGCCTGTTTCCCATTCTGGAGAAAGCAGCCGGGAGTATGATCCACGTAACCATTACCGGAGAAACCGGTACTGGCAAGGAAGTGGTGGCCAAAAGCATTCATTACCAGTCGGCTCGCCGGGATAAACCCTTTGTAGCCATCAATATTGCAGCCATTCCGGCAACACTCATTGAGAGTGAATTGTTTGGATACGAAAAGGGTGCATTTACCGGTGCTGCAGCACGCCGGATCGGTAAATTTGAAGAAGCCACCGGAGGTACTTTGTTTCTGGATGAAATAGGGGAGATGGATCAGGCCATTCAGGTAAAGTTGTTGCGTGCCATACAGGAAAAAGAAATCGTACGCATTGGCGGAAACAATACCGTTCATACCGATTGCCGCATCATTGTGGCTACTCACCGCAACCTGTTGGAAGAAGTGAATGCCGGAAGATTCCGTCAGGATTTGTATTACCGGTTGTTTGGTCTAACCATCGCCATGTCGCCACTCCGCGAAAGAGGAAAAGACATTCTGATCCTGGCAAAACATTTTGTGGATTTGTATGCCCGCGAAAACAATCAACCTGCAAAGAGTATTACCGAATCAGCTCAGCTTAAATTGATGAGTTATGCTTTTCCCGGCAATGTGCGTGAGTTGAAATCTGTGATGGAGCTGGCCTTTATCATGAGCAATTCAGATACAATATCCGATGGCGATATTTTATTGAGCTCAGCCGATGTGATTTCCGAATCGATCAGCGAAGAACTGACCATGAAATCATTAGAACAACGCATTCTGAAAACCTATCTCTCGCGTTACGATAACAATATTAAGCTGATTGCACAAAAGCTGGAGATTAGTCAGTCTACCATATACCGCATGTTGAAGGAAATGGGATTGTAATTACTCGAACGCTTATCTAAAAGATAACTATGCGAAAGATTCTATTTTGGGCGAATCCCCACCTGCCAAAACTACGGGAGCGGTTCATGCTTTGTTTCCTAACGGCATTTCGGTCCGCTCTCTTGTTTTGTATGGTGAGGTCGGGCCATTCACTTCAATCCCTGAAGTAATCGGGTACGATTTACTTCAGGGGATTTACGTTTCTGTCCATTTCGCGGGGTGCTAGACTTTCATAGATTATTGCAAAGAAGAACGCATTGTCATCTTGCATATAATCGATCGCATCTTTAAGTTTATATTATACTAATTGTATTTCTTATTAAACAGAGGTAAAACAGGATGTCTGATCATTTATTGAAATCATAGAGGTAAATATCCCTGTGTAGAATTCTCAATTTGAGAATCCCCCTTTCAATTTGAGGCAGTGTGAAGCCCCGCAATTTTTTTAATACATTGATTTTCAACTAACAAATGCCATTATATTTTGTGGTATGCCCCTTGTATCAGGAAGGATATAATTCTCCTGATCATGAAAACTCTATTCATAACTATTTGCGCCTTTCTGCTGTTGAACAGCGGATTCGCCCAACCGGCCATTAATACCCATTCCTATACCAATGCTATTGGTTTGCGTGCCGGAGGTACTTCAGGTCTTACCTTCAAGCACCATTATGGTGGGGGAACCAGCGCCGAGTTTATTCTGGGGATCTGGAACAATGGGATTGGACTCACAGGCTTGTATGAGAAAAATGCATCCGCAGGAATAAGTGGTCTCAACTGGTATTATGGATTTGGTGGACACGTAGCTGCATCCAATGACCGCTCCTATTATTATGTCAGGGGCGAGCGGGGATATTTCTGGTATCGCCAGATGCACGAAGACCGCTTTGGTATTGGAGTAGACGGTATTGTGGGTATCGAATACAAAATACGTCCTATCCCATTTGCCATCAGCTTTGACTTAAAACCCTTTATCGAAGTTACCAATAGCGGATTTATGTGGGCCTCTATTGATCCCGGACTGGGCATAAAATTCACGTTCTAATTTCAACCCTATAAAACTTTACCATTATGAAAAATCTAATTCATCCGATGAACAATCCAAACAACGATGCGAAATCTAAAACTGTTCTTTTCAGAACGCTGCTTATTGTGTACTTACTTTTCCTGGGTCTGCTGGCCATGCTTTCTACCGGTTGCAAAAAAGACAAAGCAGATACTGCAGCCATGGAAGTGATGATGACCGATGCACCTGCTGAATTCCTGAATGTGTATGTGGATGTAAAAGAAGTGCGTATTCATTACGTAACCAACGATACCAGCGACACTTCGAGTACTTCCGGTTGGGTTACCCTCAATACCAATGCACAGGTTTATGATTTACTCGAATTGCGTAACGATTTAACCGTAGCACTTGCTAACAAAAACGATTTACCGGTTGGAAGAGTTAATCAAATTCGTCTGGTTCTTGGCTCCGACAATTATGTAGTGACCAAAGACAGTATTGCATTTCCACTGGTAATTCCAAGTTCTTCACAATCCGGATTAAAGATCCAGACCAATATTTTACTCGAAGCCGGAACCACTACTGTTATAGTTGTTGACTTTGATGCCGAAGCATCGGTGCGCGAACAAGTTGGAGGTTACTACAGAATGTCGCCTGTGATTCATCTCAAAAGCTCGATGAAAAAATAAACCAGCCTCAAAAGTTGGTTTGCCATTAGCTCTGTGAAGCATTAAGTATATAGCCCCGAAAGGAGCGCGACTGAAGGCTACAAATCAGTTGCGCTCCTTTATTTTTTGTGGGTGCACAAAATTTACGTTGAAACAGAATCTGTAAAGAAAATGGAAAAAGCCGTTATTTCTTTTTGGGCTTTTTTGTTTCTTTCAGCAAGGTTTGTTGTTCTACCTGTTTGGTTTTAATCTTTCGCTGGTAGCTTTTGAGTTTCGTGATTTCAAAATTCTTTTTGGAATCAGCGGTGTTCTTTTTTGTTGTCATAACATGAGGGTCGCAACAAGAAGTTTCCCTTATTCAAAGGTTGTAAATAAGCAGTAGATCGACTATGACACTTATCATACACCCGGATCAATCAGCAGGCATAGAAACTCCTGATGCGTCATTTGAATTTGCTTTACTTGCAGCTTTTTGAATCTTCCACGGATTTGATGTAAACTCGAACCTTTATTTAAGTTCATGACCCACCCGCAATCACCCGAAAAACAACGTTTTGTTTCCCTGTATGGCTATTTTGCTTTTGAATATCCTGCTTACTGGAAACAGGAAACCGATGAACAAGGCCATTATGTCTTGTACAACGAAAACGGAGGTGCCGGTGTTTTACGAATTATCGTTATGGAGCATGAACAGGAAGGCGAAACAGGAGCTGCAAAAATATTGGAGGATGTGTTTACCCAAAATCAGGAATTTGAACCGGTAGTTTATGTAAAGGGGGAAAATAAATTTGTTCATTTTGTAAAAGAACATGCCATCAACGGAGGAAACTTTACGGTGCATTACTGGATAACGGCGCATGCCGATAAAATGGTTTTGTTTACACTTACCCTGCAAACGGTCTTAAAGGAATTGCCAGCCGCACTCAAGGAACTGGAGCAAATGGAAAACCTGATTGCAACTGTTGAGTTTTTGCAGGGACACGATCATCACCACGAACACACACACGATCATTGATCAGCTATGGATATCATTGACCCAAAAATTCAGGACTATTGCGATGCACATACCACTCCGGAGAGTGAAACACTGGCTGCTCTCAACCGCGATACGCATGCCAATGTATTGTATCCGCGGATGCTGAGCGGACATTTTCAGGGCCGCCTGCTCAGCATGATCAGCCATATGATTCGTCCGAATTATATTCTTGAAATCGGAACCTATACCGGATACTCGGCCATCTGCCTGGCCGAAGGATTGAGTGAGAGAGGAAAACTGATCACCATCGATTGCAATCCGGAACAGGAAGAACGTATTTTCAAGTATCGAAACCTTTCCGGTATGGAGGATAAGATTCAGCTGATTATTGGCGATGCCTACCAGATCATCAAAACCTTAAACCAAAAATTTGATCTGGTTTTTATCGATGCCGATAAGGAAAACTATCAGCGTTATTACGACCAGGTAATGGAAATTTTAGTTCCGGGAGGATATATTTTAATCGACAATGTATTGTGGAGCGGTAAAGTAATTGGCGATGCAACTAAAGATAAAGATAAAGATAAAGTAACTGGCATTTTGCAAGTGTTCAACGATTATGTAAAAAGGGATCCGCGGGTGGAGCAGGTTTTATTGCCCGTCCGCGACGGATTGTTGTTGGTGAGGAAGAGAGGTTAAAGCGGATTTATACATTGAGCATGTTCAACCGCGTTGCGGTTGGCTGTCAGGTTGCCGCGGTGGTACATGGGGGGTTATGGATGTGTGACCGCGTTGCGGTCAATTCTTATCGCAAGCATAGAAGCCCCAGCACATCTCCGAATTTTTAGTTAATGTTTAATGGTAACGACAACTCCATTAATTGGATCAATTCTCTGGTGAGCTACTTCGTACTTCGTAATCCGTCATTCGTAATTAGTTAATGGTTATTGGTTAATGGTTATTGGGTTAATGGTAATGACAACTCTCCTTAAGAATCCATTCTCTGGTGAGCTACTTCGAACTTCGTAATCCGTCATTCGTAATTTCTTAATTCAGCTTTGTTTGCTCCCCTGAAATAAACTGCAGCCGGTAATGTTGCAGCAAATTGGATTTGGTGATAAATCCTACATACTTGTCGCCCGAAACAACCGGTATGGTCCAGATATGTGTTTCTTCAAACCGTTCCATCAGGGTTTCTATGGTATCGTTGGTTTGCACCACTGCGGCAGGTAAAATCATGAGGTCGGTTACCGTCATGGTATCATAATGATCTGTATTGAACATTACCTCTTTGAGTTCATCCAATGTTAGGATCCCCAGTAAAACACCACTGTTGTTCACAACCGGAAAAGTATTGCGTTTTGAATGCGACACAATATCGAGCAAATTCCGCAAGGTTTGATGTGCATGAACGGCGGTATAATCTGTTTCAATCAGTTTTTCAATCGGTACCGAACGCAACAGGGCGATGTCTTTGTCGTCGGTGATGAATCCGCGCTCGATCAAGGTCTTTTTGTAAATGGAATTTGGTTCAAAATAGCGGGTCACAAAATAGGCCATCGAAGATACAATCATCAGCGGGATGATGAGCACATAGCCTCCGGTAATTTCAGCAATCAAAAAGATTCCTGTGAGTGGAGCATGCAACGCACCGCTGATCAAACCGCACATAGCAACGGCGATAAAATTTTGTTCGTTCAGTTCCGTTAAACGGGTGAGATTAATAAAGCGGGCAAACAAAAATCCGCTGAGAGCACCGGTAAATAATGACGGACCAAAAATTCCTCCATTGCCACCTGCACCTATGGTAATGGCTGCTGCAAAAACCTTTAACAGGACTACAACTCCAACTACCAGCAGTATCACCCAGGCATTGTCGTTATACGCATAAAACAAACTCCGGTCGAGCAGCATATGTGCATTTCCCGCCATCAGGTTGGTTATGGTATTGTAACCTTCGCCATACAATGCCGGAAGAAAAAACAGGAGTAAACCAATCAGCATTCCGCCATAGATGGCTTTTTGCCAGGGATTTTTCCGTTTGTTGAAATAGTGCTCGATGCTCGTACTCATGCGCACCATATACGCCGAGATCAAACCGCAAAAAGCACCCAGCAACAAATAAAAGGGGAGGGCATTCAGGTCCCAGTCGTTGGTAGTTAAGAAGAATAATTGTTCGGAATAAAAGAGTTTTGAAACCACTGCACCGCTGGCCGAAGCAATCAGGAGTGGAATAAAAGCCGGAATGCTTACTTCGGTGAGCAATACTTCAAAGGCAAAAATCACTCCGGCGATCGGACTGTTGAAAATGGCTGCAATACCCGAAGCCGCGCCGCAAGCGAGCAGCAGTGTACGCGATTGTTTATTCAACAAGAGATCTTTGGCGGTATTGGCGCCGATGGCCGAACCGGTAACAGCAATCGGAGCTTCCAATCCTACCGATCCTCCGAAGCCTACGGTTAATGCAGAAGTGATCACATGCGAAAACGTTTTATGCCGTTCTACGGTTGCGCCTTTTCGTGAGATGGAGTAAATGATGCTGCTCAAACCTTTATCAAAAACTTTTTTGTAATGAAAAATGCGCAGGTATAAAACGCTCAGCAAAATACCGAAGAGGGGATACAGCAAATACAGGTAATTTTCGTACCGCACATTGAAACCGCCCTCGAGCAGGTGTTGGATCCAGTGTACCGAATATTTCAGCACAATGGCGGCAAAGCCCGAAAGTATGCCAACCCAAATGGCCAGCAAGACCAGAAAATTTTTATCGCCGATATACTGATGGCGATGATGTGCAATCTTGTTGACACCAATTTTAAAATTAATTCTGAACTGTTTTACAATATCCGGGTACACCTTGCAATATTACACATCACAACGGGTAATTCAAGAGTTAATCAGGGTAGATTATAATGAGTAAGTCAAAACTTACATGAGGAGAAAGCTGGATACACTTGAAGTGCGTAAAAGATTTTACAATATTACTCACAGGATGTCAGCTTCAATAAACATGATAGCTTGTCAACGTGATTGTTGCATTTGTTGTGGTTGGACGGGCAAGCTTTCGACATAAGCTATTCCCAAATGATTTTCTACAATCTTTGTAGCCGGACTGTGCGAAAAAGTGTGCATGAAAGCATGGTGCACGGTAAGAATCAGATCCTGTAATTCATTATCATTTTCCATGTCGATGACTGAGACCCCTATTTCCTTGCATTTGTTTTTTGAAATATGTCTGGCATGAGACTTATTTGTTTTGTGATCACTGAATTCCTTTAATATTTTTCTGGTTTTAGTTTCATCTCCCATGCACATATTTCTTTTTAACCAATCAAATGCAAGTTTCTCAGACCACTCAATAGAGTTTTGGCAGGCACCAAGGAAAGTAGGATGGTATTTAGAAACTATAACTTGCCATAAAGGTGCAGCTTGCGGATTGGCTTTAATATCATCTTTAGCCTTCTGAAATTCATCTAATACTGCCTGACAGGCAACTCCACCCATTTGTGGATCAATAGGACCTAAGTTAGATTGTTTGCCCATTATAATCTCCTTACAGGATAAGGCAATCATGGTTCCGGCGCTCATAGAGATTTGAGGAATAATTGCCCGCACATCATTTCCGAACATTTGATTTAAATAATCCACGATACTTTCTGTAGCTGCAAGATCTCCACCAGGTGTATGGAGTATTAAATCCAGCCCTTTAGACCTGTCCAGTTTATGCATGTTAACCATGAAGGCATTTTTGTCCTTATCGTTAACAATTACATCTATGGCATTTCCCCGTTGAAGCCAACCAGAGTAATATGCAATTACATTACGACCAGTACGTTTTTGAATTTCGAGTAAATACTTTCTTCGTATAATATCAAGTGCATTGGGTACACCTTTTTTCACCTCCGCCTGAATCTCTTCCAGTACCTCTTTCCAATTAGGCATAAATGTTAACCTGGATAAACTAAAGTATCAGTTGATGTAATACTATTGGGAGTTTCCTGATATAAGGAAAATTTAATTATGAAATCCCCTGGATTTGTCCATTGAGGAACCGGGGTCGACGGAATGTCGTTGGGATTAAAATTCTTCATAATTTCTGAATAATCCCTTTCGAGTGTTTCTTGAATGTTTTCGTTTTTGGACTTCATTTGATTCTAAGAAATTTAGTTCGAATATGTGCAAATTTAGTAATAAATCAATCAATAAACGTTTAAAAACGGGTGTCTAGTGTATTGCTATTAAGGCAATTCCTCAAATTCTTACGATTGGTGGGGAAATAGAAGGTTAAGCTTCTGCCTCAGTAGAGGTGAAGAGCCCGAACCTTGAAGATAATCACGTGTTCAGTATAATGTTTTGATAATTCATTCATGCAAACTTCAGGAACTCGCCCAAAAAGGTGCCTAGAGTTAATCTTCCGGAGGGCGATTAGACATTTTTATCTACTGATGCACATAATTGTGATCATAGAACCACTACCAAGATTGGTTTTAAAGGCAATAACGGTCAAACTATCTATTTCTGTTATTTTCTTTTTCAAATCCAGCCAAATGGTGGGGTCGGAATTCAAATAGGATTCATTGTTATCAAATGTCTTAAAGAATCCATTTTTACTAAATCCGGAACCATCAACATAAAATTCGTAGAAGTCGTAAAATTCTAACACCTTTTCTGTCACATTTTCTAGCGGAACATACTTAGTGGAGCTATTTTTTGCGGTTGACCAAAGAAACTGCTGGCCGAAAAGAGTTGAGGTTAAAAATGTAAATAGTAGTGCAAATCCATACCTTTTCATAAAACTAATTTTTTGTGTTGGTGAAATTCTAAACCAAAAGCAGTAATGTAAAATTTATCAAATATTTCTACAATTGCAAGAAGTGAGAGTGACGAGTGTTGTTATTCAAACGACTTTAAGTATTGTTCAGCAGTCAGCACGCTAATGTCAGCTTTCCTGAAGTCTTTTAAATTTCTTGTCAGCAATAGAGTCAGATCGTTTTCAATGGCGGTATAATACTGAATGGCATCTTCAAAATCACGGAATTCAGAAGATAAAGCCAACTCAATAATTTTTTCATTTACGGAAAGTATTGAAATCAGGGTTTTTAATTTCAGCAGCTTTTTCCGGGCCTGATTTGCATTGTATTGGCGTGACAAAATGTAATTTACATTGGCAAAGGAAAGAGAAGAAACAAACAGTTTTACAGAGCCTTCATCTGCTAAGGAAAAAAGTTCGGCAGCAGCATTATAGTGCGGAAGCCTGCCGCTCAGCAGATCAAGAACAATATCCGAGTCCACAAAAATACGATCTGTCATTTGTACTTACGGGTCAGATAGTCGGTATAATCCTTTTTGTGATCGGAATTCTTCGGCAATTCAATAATTCCGGATAGACTTTTAACCAGTGGAGTTATCTTACTCTTCGTTTTTTTGTCGGCCGTTATTTTTTGCAAATAATTCTCAATCAAAGCAGAAAGGCTGGTCTTTTTTAATTTGGCATAGCCTTTTGCTTTCTCAATTACGTCTTCGTCTAATTTCAAAGTTAATTTAGTGTCCATATCCGTGAATTTAATGTACGTACAAATATACAAATAATATACGTCTGAGCAAATTATTTGGAACATTGAGTATTAAAGACAAGCCTTGAGGTTGGCCGGTAGAGTGGCCGGAGCTATATTAGTCTGTCTGGTTTTAAACCTGGATCTATTATCTCCGGAATCTGTAATTGAGGGCCAGTTTGGTATTCAGGCTCAAACCGGAATAACCGTCAAAATTAATTTCATTGATCCAGGAATTTGCGTAGAGATAACCAATTCCTATGCTATGGTTCAGGTAAAGATTTTTCGAGATTTTTATTTTTAATCCATAACCTACATAATTTTCAATGCTGGAAATATGAGAGTTATACGCTCCGTTTATCGCATGATCTGTATAATCATATCCCATATCCTGAAAATACAGAAAATCGAATTCATAATGAAAAAAGAGATCAAATCTTTTCCCTTCCGGATTAGGACTAATTTGATACATAACATGAAATCCATTTATGGTATATCCTTTATTGGCAAATGGTCTACGCAATCCCCATCGCACAATTTCCATTTTCTGACCAAGCACAGGTCCAATGGCAAACAAACTTTTGCCTTTTTCTACAGTAACATAAGCAAAAAGGTTAAGGCCATAAGTTGCCTGGGATACATTGGTACCTATGCTATATCCAAAGACCAATTTTTTATTTCCCGAACTATCCATTTGACCCAGAGAAGGAGTGGCGATTGAAAGGAGGGTTAAAATAAAAAGAAGGATAATGGGGTGTTTCATGGAATGATAGTTTACAGAAGGCTGGGAAAAACGGTTCTCAATTCGTTTTATAAAACTTAAGAATTATTTGGGAAATGCAAGAGGAAGAGGCACAAAAAGAAGATTATGGCTACGATTTAATCTATTGTCATACACGGTTTTGGATTTGACAATTTATATAACTATGAAAATAATGAATAACCTATTCATCAACATTTCTTGCCTTTTTCATATTTGTCCGTAAATTTGTCCGTATCCGTAAAAATGTCCGCAGAATGATAAAAGTAAAATACTACCTTGATAAGGCTGATAAAAGCAGAAGATTCCCAATACATCTTGTGATCAGGCAAAAGGAAGTCCAAGTCAAAGTTGCGACTGGTGAAAAAATATTGAAAAAAGACTGGGATAGTAAGAATCAGGTTGTTAAGGAGTCGGAATACAATTATAAGTCGATTAATAAATTCTTATCGTTTTTAAAGCTAGAAGTTGAAAAATATTTTAATTCAGTCCCACATTCTCTCTTTACTGATAAAAAAGTTAAAGATAAGATTTTGTCTTTAGTTAATAGTCGAAAAGTAAATACAGACGTAAAAATAGTCTGCGAAGATGCTATTCAATTTGAAGGGAAAGAGAAAATAACGTTTGTAGATTTGTTTGCTGGTGCTGGAGGATTTAGTGAAGGATTTTTACAAGCGGAATATGATCGGAAATATTACGACTTTTTGTTAGGAAGTGATATAAATGAGAATTGTGAATTGACTCATCTTGCCCGCTATAATTATCAACTTGGAATGGATGCAGAATTTTTGCGTCAAGATATTACGGAGCCAGATTTCCTTGATAATCTATTAAAACGATTGAAAGGTCAACAGGTGGATGTAGTTTGTGGCGGACCACCTTGTCAAAGCTTTAGTTTAGCTGGTAAACGAAAAAAGTTTGACAAAAAGGATGATTTATTTGCTCATTACTTAAATGTAATTCGAGTATTAAGGCCCAAGTATTTTGTAATGGAGAATGTAAAAGGTATTCTTACCAAGGAGGGAGGGAGAGTAAAGGAAATGATATTACAAGAAATCAAATCGATAATTGACTTGAAAGAATTTCATCAACTAGTTTATTTCATTGCGAAACTAAGAAAGCTTGAAAATAATAAATTGTTTACTCTTGACTGTTATAACCTACGCATGCAGTTTGAAACTGCTGATGAAAGGGAGCTAGAAAAATTGAGGGAAAATTATGTTCAGATAATTGAAAATAAATTTCGTGTATTAACACCTAAAATTGCTGATTACAAAACGAGTAAAACAGATATTAATATTAATACTATTCGGCATGGCTTTAATTTATTAAGGCGGAGTAAAGAATTGGCTTATGTGAGAAAGAAAGTGATTTTGGAAAAAGCTCATGGAGATTTGGATAATGATTTTTTTGCTGAAAAATTTGATACCTTTTTGACAGCAATAGAATCAGATTCAATTATTAAGGAAATCCATCAAGCTTTTAATAATTTAAAACCGGCAAAAGCATTTCAGGATGAAATAGCTGAAATAATTGCGGCTTTAGAAATTTACAATTATTCTTTCGAGGAATGTATTCAAGGTCTTAAACCCTTTGTAAAAGCATTAAAAGCGGAAACAGAATTTGAAGAGATTTTGTCGCATATAAGATTATATAATATTGATCAACCATTTGTTGCTTTAGCTTCAAACTATGGAGTTCCGCAAAACAGAGAAAGGGTTTTATTTATTGGCTGTCGTAAAGACCAGAAATTAGTTAAGGTCGTTCCACCAACAGTTAGCGAAAAGGAGAAGGTTACTGTTTTTGAAGCTTTGTATGATTTAGATTTTGTAGATAACGATGATGAAAAATTTAATTATGAGGCAATTGATTTAAAGTCAAAATATAATGGCACTTCAGAAAAAATGAAATTCTTAATTAGGAGGAGAAATATTGATGGAAGGCCTGATGATAAAAAAGGATTGACCTATGCTGAATGGTCAAAAAGGGGTAGGTTAAATGGAAGATTTGTGAATGCTAAAAATCCATTTTATGTTAAGAATATTGAAGAATTGGAAAACAATTTAACACATATTGTTGCTCCGCTTCATAATCACAAAACGAGTAAACAGAATGACGATGTAGTAAGAAGGCTTAATGTTATTTTGAATACTGGTGATTACGATTTGGCGAAAAAGGAATTAAAAAAGATCGGACTTGACTCTGAAAAAAGGAATTACAATGTTTTAAAGCCAGATTCCCAAAGCCCAACGGTAATGACTATTCCAGATGATTATATTCACTTTTCAAGCCCTCGCGCATTGACCGTTCGAGAAATGGCACGTCTACAGTCTTTCGATGATTCTTTCGTTTTTCAAGGGAAACGTTCAACAGGGGGAAACAAACGAAAGTTTGAAGTGCCACAATTTACATTAGTTGGCAATGCGGTACCACCATTATTGGCCCGTGCAGTGGCGTTAGAATTATTAAAAAATATAAAGTAGTGATTGATGAGACGATTAACAACTATTGAAATAAATAGGATAAAACTTTTAACAGAAAAATCAGTTGAACTTTGTCTGATAGAGCCAACAGAAACTGGACTTGAAAAGTCGATTATGGATGCCACTGGAACTGTAAGGTCTTATTTGAAAGCCAATAATATTCATGATTTTGAATCACAGAAGCAAGGCCAAGAGAATAAAATTCAAGTAGCTTCATTCTTAATTGGTTATGAGGAGTTGATCGTATCTATGGCATCGTTATATCGCCCGAATACCAAAAAAGGTGACCCTAGAATCTGGTTCAAGGGATTGGGGGGATATTCGAAACCAAATGATATTCTCGGCATTATTGCATTTGAATGCAAGATCTATGTCTTGAATATTACGCAACTTGATTTGCACAGATTAATTGAAGGTAAAATTTCTAATCCATTTCAAGATTTAGTTAACGAAATAAATCAAGTTTCTAATGAGGTTGCTGTTGAACTGTTGGTTCTATTGAATAAAATTGCTTCAAAAGGACCTGTACCAGCGATGTTACAAGCTGATACGGCAATTGGAAGAACACTTGAAACACTTTTGGGGATAAATATAAACTCGTCAAAGAAGCCAGATTACAAGGGTATTGAATTAAAGTCGTATCGTGATAAAAAAGGTAATCGAAAAAATCTTTTCGCACAAGTGCCAGATTGGAATTTAAGCAAATTTAAAAGTTCGGCTGAAATCTTGACTGAGTTTGGTTATAAACGAGGCGAAGATTTTAAGTTGTATTGTACCGTTTCAACAATTGTCAGAAATTCCCAAGGATTGAAGTTGAAAATGGATACTGAATTAAGCTGTCTCATAGAAAATTCTAATAAAGTTAATGTTGGGGATTTTGTAGTATGGGGTTTAGAAACTTTGCACAAACGACTGATTGAAAAGCACAATGAAACATTTTGGATTGCTGCTGACTCTTTCTCCATTGGCGGAGTAGAGTATTTTCAATACAAAAAGGTCGAACATACTAAAAAGCCAATTGTCTCGCAGTTTGACATTCTATTAGAACAAGGAATTATTACACTTGACCACTTGATTAAAAGAAAACCAACAGGAAGCATTGTTGAGAAAGGTCCGATTTTTAAAATAAAACCAAATGCTTTGGATTTGTTATTTCCCCCTAGTCAGTCATATTCGCTGTTGTCAAAGTAGCGGTAATCTTTTTTATGCGTTAGAAGGATTTTAGTGCTTTTGGTTTTGTGAAGAGTGGGCTTGTGTGTCGGGAAAACCAAATGTGTTAAAATGTGCGACTGGTTTTTCTATCGAATAGTGGTCGCTATGTGATATCCTAGCTTGTAACGTTCCCGCGCTTGCCGCTAGTGGCGATTGCGGAGAGTTTAATTGTCAAGCTAAGATAAGAAAAATGTGTAAACGATAACTACAACTTACCGGGTTAGCGCCACTTGCCGACAGACGCGTGTTAGCTGCTGCCTTGTTGTTCCCACGAAGCACAACTGTTTGAATTCCGCGCACTCAATGCCCGAGTTTGCACTGTGCTTTGGGGTGTTTAATTTTTTTTTTGTGGTTAGGAAAATTTTAAAAATGTTCTTTTATCGCAGGAGAAAAAACACTCTATTTAAAAAATGCTTTTGGCATTGGCTTGTGTGTTTAAGGTGTATTTTTTTGAGGGGTGATGCAATGAAAATGGCTTTGTTTGATTAGCTATTATTCAAGATAGGAATTGCTATCTGAAGATTGTATTTCGTCCATTAACTCTTGCTCTGCATTTCTAAACCCTCGCTTTCTATAAATTTCAAGCAATGCTCTTCTAGGGTAGTTTTTAAATGTAGCTTCCTTAATTACCTTTTGAAGCATTTCAATTGAACCAGTTATATCATCATTCAAGTAATATTTACATTCAGCCAACATACATTTGTTAATTTCATCGGCTTTAAAATCATGACTTATTTTTATTGAGTTTAATAGGTCATTAATACTTTCCTTATCCCGTTTTGTTAAGCTTGGCTTCCGAATAAGGCACATAAAATAAGCTTGGATATGAAAGGCATTCAAAGGGCTTCTTTCATAATTGTCTTCTGCCATTTTTATAGCATCACCATACCTATGTTGGCTTAGTAAGACATTTACTAACTCTCTTTTCGCTTTTTGAGAATATTGGTCTCGTTCAAGTGCTAGTGTAAAATTCTTTTCGGCTTCAGGCATTTTTCGTAATAATCTAAAATAAAAACCAAGCAAAAAATAATGGTCTGCACCGTCAAATTCTTTAATATGCTCAAAAAAATCATTGTGATTTGCGTTAGGCGACTTACTATATTTTCTTGCCAAAGATTGACATAGCCAATATCTGATTTCTCTTACAATTGAAGAATCATACTTTTCTTTTCTGCCAAGAATATTTAAAGCAAGTTCTTCAACATTTTGGTAATGTCCGGCATAGTAGCTGTCAACTATTATTCTTAGAACAAATGAGGGAATAAGAAGTTTGTCAGGTATTGAAAGTCCATCCTGAACAAGAGATTTAATTGTTAGTAAAATTTGCGAAACATCACGATACTCACTTTCTTCTTCAAGTATTTTTTTAAGTTCAGATTTCAGTTTAACTCGTGTGGAGTCAGATATTTTAAGTTTTGCTCTGTTTATATAATCAGAGATTGCATAATGAGTTTGAATGTACTCTTTGTCAATTCCGATATGGTCAAACACACCATAAACAAAAAGCTTTTCTAAAGCACTTTCAACTTCTGTTGTTCTTCCAAAAATTCTGTAAACAAGATTATAACTAACATATTCGATTTTCGACAGGAATATTAAAATTTCAGGAAATAATTCCCCTTCTTTTTTTATCTGCTCAATTACATGAAAAACTCTTACATCATTATACTTTTTAATCTCTTCAAATCTTTTAGTAATGAATGAAGCACCAACGTTTGCTAATAATTCTGTTGCATGATAAACTTGACCTGGCATTCCATTTAATAAAGAAATAATTTGTTCACTTATTTCTTGCTCTGGTTTAATTTTAAATATTTCATTGCAATATCGTATAAAGAGTATTCGGATGTCAGATGGCGATAATTCATTTAAGTGTATCGCCAAATATTTTCTGTTATGAACTATCTGACTGTTAAATGGACGAATTGAAGAGATGACGCAAACAACAGTGACACTTTTGAACTCTTCGTCACTTACTAATTTTTCGAACCAATCTGCAACATGTTTGTTCGGTTGAATTATACAGCCCCTATCTATAATAAATAAAATTTCATTCTGTTGTTTGAATTGTAGTAATAACTCTTTCGCATATTGAATTTTAGCATCAAGTTCTATGTCTTTAATTTTTTCAATAATTTGTTCGGGGTTCTTAGAATTTAAGTCCTCAATATTGATAATGAAATTCTCAATACTGTCTCGTGAGTTTAGAGTAATGCTTACGGGATTATGGAACTTATTTAGCTTTTTGTTTTTATCCAAGGCATTTTTCAAAAATTTTCTTCTTCCAATTTCTTCAAAACCGGAGGCAATTATGCAAGAGGGTTTGACATTATCTAACTGATGGTATTTGCTTTCAAACTCATCCATCAACTTATTTCTACCAATAAAAATTTCTTCTCTAGCTTTAATTTGTGGATAGTTGTCAATAGAAATATCTCTCAGCTTTGAATCTATTTTCTTGTAAATAATTATTTCATCGGTTATAGTTTTTAAGTCATATTGTTCAGCTAACCAACTTGGAATTCTCGAATCTGTATGATTTATTTTTCTGTCAATTAAGAACAGAAGTAATCTCCTTTTAATCTCTGGGTCTTTAAAGTTGTTGGCATATTCCAATTCTCTTTTTACCCAAGTTGAATTAAGTGCTTCTTCACTAAGAAAAAGAACGAATAAGTCAGATTTGTCAATTCCCTTAAATATTTCTTCTAAAGTTGGTTCACCTGCTTCAAAATGATATTTATCTAATATGCAGTTATCCCAACCAATACGGTTTGCGATATTTGTTACTAGAGTTTTTTGAGCACTGCTATGTGATAAAAATACTTTAGCCATATTATTAGATTTTCATTGATTATTTATTTGATATTGTATTTCCGCAAATTAATAAAACAGAATTGAAAAATCGCTTTCATTTTGGGAAGGGTAAAACTCTCTTTTATTTTTTTGTGGTGGTCATGGGTGACGAAAAAATAAAGTGTGTTTTATGTATTGCAAATAAAGAAATTAAAAACGAAGCGTTTCCTGTCTGTTCAAAGCGGTGTCGGTTATTGTTAATGTATTTCAAAAATGTTCGTTCAAGGCACAAAAGTTTCAAGGTTGCACTGTCGCCATAAGGTTGCAGCTAACTTTTTTATACACGAACTTCTCACATTTCTTAGCATTACGCATACTTGCGCAGTTATTTTGTAGATAGTAATTAAATTCTCTTTCTATAGCGTTATAGTTTCATACAAAAAAGCAAATACCCGGGCAAGCCGGGCATTCGCAGGCAGAATGAAAGGGAGAGTCGTATATAACCGGTTAACGAAGCAGGGTGATCGAACCGGAATATTTGTAGAGTTTGCCGTTTAAGCTGGTGGCGTTGATCTGGTAGATATACACATCCTGCGGACATTCAGGTCCGGTATTGTTGATGCGTCCGTTCCAGCCCACTTCGGCTTTGTTGGAATAGTAAACCTGTTGGCCCCAGCGGTTGAATACAAAAATTTCGATGGTGGCGTAACCGGTAGCTGCTACCTGAAAATGGCGGTTACATTCAGGGTCATCATCGGGGCAACGAACCTGGCTGTTTGGATAAAATGCGTTAGGAGTGAAGACAGTGATATCGGGTTCAACCAGCATGATGCGTGTGAAGGTATCTACGCAACCGTATTCGGTAGTGACGGTCAGTTTAACCAGGGTGGTATCTTCCTTGAACTGCACGTTTTTAGGATTCGCTTCGGTGAAAATGCGCTGTGCATCAGCTACCTGTGGCAGGTAACCCATTTCCCATTTGTAGTTCATACGACTGTTGTCGCGTACAAAGGAAGTATTGGTAAAATGATAGTACGGACGAGCTATGGTAGTCCTGAACGGATCGTGATCAAATCCGGCTGATGGTTTTGCGTGCACGATCATCGCACCGGGTTCCGATGTGGCAGTACAGGCTGTAGACTCGCCGCTTGTAACCATCAAACGGAATGGATGTATACCGGTGCCGCTATAATTTTCGATGGTGCGGGTGAAGGATGAATCGGTGGTATTGGCACTGTAATTATCATCCCAGATCCAACGGTAAGTCGCATTAGGAACTCCTGTTGGGTTTACGCGGATATTGGAAGTTAGCGGTTCGCAACCGTCGCAATCCGGACAGGTAAAAGTAGCTTCGGGTTTTGCATCAACGCGTATTTGGGTAGAGTCGGTATGTTCCGGACAAACACCAGTAGATCCGGTTCTTACGCTGGTGGCATAGATCCAGATCTTTCCAACCGGAATAAGGTCTCCGCTTTTTGTTGGTACAAAATTAGTAGCGTTGAGTGTGGCATTTTCAAATGTTCCTCCGCCCGATTTCCATTGCAGGGTGTATTCGGAAGCCGGTTGTACATCGGCATTCACACCAATTTTATCGGAATAGGCACACATGGCTCCACCCGGTGTAACAGTTATTATTGGAGGTTGCTCCACAATGATGCGCGCGGTATCACGATTGGAACAGGTAATAGCTCCATTGGATTGTATGACCTGGAAAATGGCATAATGTAGTCCCGGCGTTACCAGCGGATCATTGGAATTGAAGAAGGCATTTGGATTCGGGGTATTGTCAACTGCAGTTAAGATAGGTCCCCATGCTGTAGTTCCCTGATACGAATACGTTGCGTTTGGATTCTGATTGGTATTTCCTTTGCGGAATTGGTCATCGATTTTGGTAAACAAATCGTAGTTGCCTGTATTGCGGCAAACAGTAAATTCCTTCAGGTTATCATCGGTCGACGAGAATGAAACATTCACTTCAGGGTAGCCTACAATATTTATATAAGTAGTATCGGCCACCATACAACCGCCGGTGGTGTCGCGGAAGATCATGCGCTGGCGGGTGGCAGTAGACATGGGCACACCCGGACGCGATGCATCGAATTCGGTACCGTTGGTGATGATTCCGGAATTGATTCCTCCGTTGTCGGAAGTCCAATACGATAAACCGGTCAGAGGTGTAACACTTGCTCCACTCTTACCTGCAATATTGAATACCGGTTCGTTTTTGCAAATGCTGAATTCGGTTCCTGCATCAATTACCGGTACAGGTGTTACCGAGAAAAATACGGTATCGGAATTCACACAATTGGTGGTGTAATTCACAAAATTGTAAGTGTGGTTATAGGTCTGGTAATAACGATAGGTCATGATATTGCGGGCAGGCAATTTCAATACCCCCGGTTTGGTTGGGTTAAAGAAATACCGTTTAGATGGAATCATGATGGAGTCGATTCCGTTTCCGGTCCAGGTGCATTGTGCCACGTTTGCAGAAGTCATGGCCGGCGATACACCGCGTGCCGTTTGATTGGAGATGGTGGTAAGTTCATACGCTCCTAAATTTTCACAGCGGATCAAAGGCGTTCCTGCATTCACCGGCGGGCGACCATAAACAGTTACGGCAGCCGAATCGGAATTGCTGCAACCGTAGGTAGGTTCGGTATAGGTGAATTGCACATAATTGGTATAGGTTAAATAATTATCGCCCGGAGGTAAGCTCTTCAAACTGTCGATTTTTATTTGCGGTTGTGTAGTTATGCCGGGTCCGGTTAATGGATTTATTACAGCTGCCGGCGACCGTGGATAGCTCCACCGTCCGGTTCCGCCTTGTTGTCCGGGTACCGGAGTAACAAACGGATTGAGGTTCATCAGTTGTGTTCCATAACAAGTCAACATCGGTTGCGATGGTTTGTTGAGCGTTGGCAAAGGCCGCACCGTAACTGATACGGTATCTACTGCACGACATTCCAGATTGCGGTTGGTAGTGTCGGGGTAACTTTGATATACGGTTACTTCATATTTGGTAGGTTGTCCCAAACCGGTTGGATTAACCCGTACGTATGGCACATGCGATTTGGAAGCGATGGTAGCACCGCTGGTCAGATTTTTCCACAGGTATAATTGTCCGCCGCTGGCCATCAATGTAGTGGTGTCTTTCTGGCAAATGGAAGTATCCAACCCTGCATTGGCCATGATGCGGGCATTGACAAACAAACGGGTGCTGTCGGCATTTTTACAACCCAGGGTATCGGTCATCACCACCGTGAAGGTGTTGGAGTCGCGTCGCACAATGATCTGCGTACTGTCTGCTGTGTTCCATACAAACGAGCGGATATTGCCGCCGTTGTTTCCGGGATTGAGCGTGAAGGTATCGCCGTAACAGATGCGGGCCGAGTCGGGCAAAAGACCCACAGGCAATTGTTTGATCTGCACTTCAATGGAATCCCACGAACGGCAACCGTTGATATCGCGCACCTGCAGTGTATAGTTGCGTGTATAGGTAGGCGAAATGGTATAATTGGCCGAAGTAAAAATAGGTCCGTTGAGCGGAGTCAGCGTATCTTTAATATTGTTGAACCAACGGTAGGTGTAAGGTGGTTGTCCATATAAAGCACCGGCCCCAATAGTGATGTCGGAATTTTTACAGGCAAAGGTATCGCGGGTTACAGGCGTTACCGGATCAATCACAAACAAGGTATCGCGGTAAGTAGCGGTACAAAATCCACCGGCACTTGGTCCGAGCATATTGATGCTCAGTTCAACCAGATAACGTCCACCACGGGTTAATGTTAATACAGGACTTGAAGGAACATTGGCATACGAATAAGCTCCACCGGCAAAAGAAAAATCTTCGGGTTGGCGGGCAATCATCCAGGTAGTGGATTGAAAAGTTTGCGCCGGTATATAGCTTGGATCTTTGGTATACGAGACCGCCCATTTGCCGCATTTGTGGTCAATTTTATTCAGAGAAACTTTGGCTCTCGGAAGTACTTTGATGGAGAACCCCTGCATCACTATACCGGGGTACGGACAGCGACTGTCTTCTGCTTTAATGGTGAACGGATAGGTAGTAGGTTGACCGCGTTTGCAATGCTCGTCTTTGGGTGTCCAGCATATTTTGTAAGTATCTTCTCGCGGTCCTACTTCGCTGCGTTTGCCCGTATAGTTCGGAGTAAATGTTGCCCCGTATTGTTCCATCACTTTGTTCCACGACAAATACGTGGTATCGGAAATGGATGGAGGATTGAAGTCGGTATCTTTTGCTGTGATATCAAAACAGAGTTGTTGATTCACACACGTTTCGAATTTAGTTTTAGGTCGGTTGGCCGGTGTTCCAACCGGATTGGTGACCAGCGTTGGCGGGTTGTTGGGATCGCAGTATTTGATATACACCTGTATATCCCTTCGCGTCACCCCGACTATGACGTATTGCCCGTTGATCAAACGCCACTGCTCCATGCGCAAGGCTAAAACACCGGTGAAAGGATAAGCATTCGGACGAAGCATGATATCGCCGCTCAACGGATCGATGCGGATTCCATACGGATAATTTCCGGTGAGTGGAGGAGTATAAGGCAGTGGAATATCGTATGAGTAAGGAGCAATATAGGTAGCACTTACACCATAATCTTCGAGCGATGAAGTGAAGGAATACACCAGTGAATCGAGATCCGGATCAAAGGCACCGTTGTTAAAAATGAAACCTTGTCCGGCACACATAATGGCATACGGATCGTTGGTAAGATCGGGCGAATTGCAATCGGGGTAAGTAGCTGCGCAACGGTTAACGATGGCATCGGTATAAAACCAGTTGGGCTGAATGTTTTGAATATTGTCGTTGCGGCAACAATTGCGGTAGGCAAAACGAACATTGCAACAACTGGCTGGAATGCCGGATCCGGGTCCGATATTAACGGTGCCTGTAAATTCATAACGTTCGATACCGGGGGTTAATGAGCCGGCATCCACGCAACCCATATTGGTACAGGTATTTTTTGAAGTCGGACAACGGGGGTTGGGATTGATATCGCGTACACTTACACCGGTTACATTGAAACTAAAGAAGCGGGTATTGCTGCAGCTTGGGTCGGCACCCCATACATCCACACTAAAGGTACATGCAGAAATATTTGCACAGGTTCCGTTGCAAAAATTAGCTGTTCCGCCCGGTGCTCCGCAATCGCGGTAAACAACCAGAGTAATGCGGTAATTGCCGTTTGCATCGAGGCATTTATAGGTAATATCGCTGCCTACATAGTGTGTGGCAGAAGCCTGAAAATAAAAAGTACCACAAAACAACAGCAGCAATGCCATTCGAAATGTAACTTGTTTAAGCCAGGTCGGGAGGGTATAGATTGCGTTCATAGTTTTTGTCATTTATCAGTTGCTTTTTCACGAACTTCAAAACAAAGTTAGAACAGCTCATTCTTAAAATTTACCTTAGATAGACGCGGGTTTCAAGATTTAAGGGATTGTTTAGAAAGCGTAAAGAAAGCATTAAGTTTTGGCAAACAGTACTGTGATAAATTGAGTGAAAAAAGGAACAAAAATCCGTAACTGAAACCCTTATTCGTCAGGAGCTTTGATGTACACAAACGAGTTTCATTTTTTCAATGCAATGAAAAGTCAGAAGTTCTTAATGAATTTTGGCATTAAGAATTTGAATCGCAGGATGCATTAAGAATTAAGTTTTTATTGCGAACCGTTCTCGCATTCTATGGTAAAAACAAATTAATTTTAAGCTGCATAGTTCATAGTGGTAACGTACGGTGTACCTCTTTTGACTGTTGCAAATACCCTAAGAATCAATTTGTTCCTGATTGCA
>JBAYIE010000031.1:0-25064 GCA_041665785.1 Bacteroidia bacterium
AAAACATAAGCTGCCAGTAAGGTGTAAATAACTTCCAGATCAAGCAACCAGGCAACCGGCAAACTCCCGATGATTACGTCGCGGATGGTACCACCTCCAACAGCGGTAACAAAAGTGAGCACCAAAACGCCGAAAACATCCAGCTTCTTTTGCATGGCCGCCAGCGCGCCTGAAAAGGCAAACGACATAACCCCCAGCATTTCAATGAGTTGAATAAATTTCATGGCCTTAACTTCTCGTTGTTCCGGTGACGATCCGCATCACGTTCAGATTTCTTTTCCAGATTCTCGCGAAACGCTTGAGTCAGATCAATTCCCGTTTGATTGGCCAAACAAATCAATACAAACAACACATCGGCTAATTCGTCTTTGAGTTCTTTTCCCTTATCCGACTCCTTAAACGATTGTTCTCCGTATTGACGTGCAATGATGCGCGCTACCTCACCCACCTCTTCGGTGAGCATTGCCATATTGGTTAGTTCATTGAAATAGCGCACCCCTTTGGATTTAATCCATGCATCTACCAATTCCTGGGATTCTTTGAGTGTAATGTCGGAGTGTATCATTTCTGTACAGGTATGTATTCAAAAGTATCCATTTCCCGAATCTTCAGGTTTCCAGTACACTTTAAAAATAATTTATCTGCTGATTTACAGCTATATATATAATCACTTTCAACTTATAATCAACTTTGGCACGATCCTGTCTATAAAGCAAGTACAATACTTTTTTCACTGATAAACACCTAAAGCCCCGGCAGCATCACTGTCGGGGCTTTTTGTTTCACCGCAGGCTACATATACAACAGAGTGCCTTATTTGATTATTTTTGGACATTATCCGTATGCCCAAATACCAAAGTAAACATATAGGTGGCCTTCTCGCCCTCCTTTTATGTGCTTTCTTTTTTCTGGTCATGACCGAACACCGGATTGTGAGCAACCGCGAAGGTCAACTCAAAACAGCTTATGTGGAATTGCAAAGAACGGTAATCGACAAGCAACTTGAATTCATTCAACTCTACCAAACCCAATTAGCCGACACTTCCACCCTTACGCGAAAATGGAGCCAATTAAACGAACTGGCGAACAAACGCAATATTTCCATCTTTATCTATTCAGGCAATGAGCTCTATCTATGGACAAGCAATAGTGTGCATGCCCAACCGCTTGAAACATCACGCGATTCTTTCGCGATGAGTCAATCCAGAAATGCATATCAGCTGGTCTATCAGGTTAAACGCGGACAGTACACTTTTGTATTGGCGTATGTGATCAAAACCAACTTCGCCTTCCGTAATCAATACATTCAAAATCAATTCAGTCGCGAGCTGGGAAACTTTAAGGATGGCGTAATCAGTCATCACCCGATGAACAACATGGTTGCCATCAACAGTTTATCGGGAGTCCCCATCTTTTATATTCAGTTGTTTTCATTCACCCAACACACCCCGGTATGGCTTATTTTCATGCTTTGTATCACTTTAGGTGGACTTGTTTTCTGCATTCATCTGCTTGCACGAAAAAATATCCGGAATCATCCGGTATTGACCAGTGTAATATTTCTGCTTTTCTGGTTGACCTTTCGCATGATAAATACTTTTTATCATCTTCCTGATTTTGTTTATCAGCTCAAATTATTCAGTCCGGTTGTTTATGCCTCATCAGCCTGGCTTCCTTCCCTCGGCGATCTGGCTATCAATTCCGTTCTGTTTCTCTGGTTATTGGTTATCCTGGAAAGCGGCAAATTTGATCAGCGTCGTATGCCGGCTACCAAACGTAAAGTGAGTGTTTTAATCTGGTTTGCAGCATCCGTTTTGTCAACTCATTTTAGTATTGAAGCTATCAAGAGTCTGATTATTGATTCACAGATTTCGTTTGAGATCAGCAATATTCTGGTTAACGACCAGTTCATCTACATTTGTCTGCTTACCATCGTAATTCAACTGCTGAGTGTTTATTTCATCGTACGCAATTTCACACGCAGCATCCGTCCGTTTATGCGCCATCATCGGGCAACGATTTATATTGGCATTCTGGCCGGAATAATGTCCTATATCGCTGTAGCGTATCAGTTTTTACATATCACTTCTTTTCAGCTTGGCATGGGTGTAAGCTTGTTCGTTTTGCTGTTCGGATTTAAAATAATCCGTTTACGCATGAACCGGTTTCAGCAATATTTCATTGTTATTTTCATCATTTGTGCGGGATCAGCACTGAGCATTCATCATTGGGTGGAATTGAAAGAACTGGAGAACCGGAAACTTTTTGCCGTAAGCCTCATTTCACAAAACGATATTACAACGGATTATTTTCTACGCAACGTTGAAAAGAAACTGATTGCCGATCCATACGTTCTGAATTATTTTCAGAATCCATTGATCATCAAAGCTCAGTTTGAGAAACGCATACGTCAGATATACTTCACGGGATACCTGAGCAAGTATGAAGTCAACGTGCTCGACTACGAAGCCTCCGGCTACCATTTCAGGCAACGCAACATCCTGACTTACCAGAAAATCAATGAGCTTTACCATAAGCAGAGTCTGGAAACCATCAACACCCATTTTCGCTATATCCGCAACAGCGAAGAAGCAAAGGGGTATATCGCCAAGTTTGTAATCCGCAACAAAGGAGAAACCATTGGTATCTTGTTTATCCTTTTAAAACCAAAACTGATACAGGACGAAAACCGCTTCGATGATTTGCTGATTGAAGGTTTCAGGACCAATAAAAAGAAGGATTACAATTATTCGTATGCCATTTACAAAGACAAATTCCTGATCCATCAAAGCGGGAATTTTCCGTATCGAACCAACAATACCTGGGGTGAAACGCAAAATGCTTTCCGGTATTTTAAGGAAAACGGTTACGATCACATCATGATCACCGATGCACAACCACTAACGGTTGTAGTAAGTAAACCACGCGAAACCCTGCTTGAAATAACCGGCCTATTTTCATTCCTCTATACCTGTTGTACCATTTTATTGATTCTGGTTTTGTTTATACATTTTGCGCTGAATGCTTATTCATTTACGCGATTAACCTGGCTGTATAATTCACTGATCAGACCGATGCGATTTTTATTCAACAAACTGATGTTGATTCAAAAACCGGAAACGTTGTATATCAGAACGCGCATTCAAACGTCCATCATTTTTATTCTCTTTATCACCTTATTGTTTACTTCATTCTTCACCATCAATTTTATTACCGGCCAATACAATAACCGGCAAACAGAGCGCCTGATGAAGAAAATGCGCAATGTTGTGCTTACCGTAGAGAACGAAAACATTCACACGTTTGACTGGGAAAATTCAAATGAGCTGGAAGCTTTTATCAATCAGATTGCCGACTTTTATGATACCGATATCAATATCTACAATAAAAAAGGTGAAGTTAAAGCATCCAGCATTTCAAAAATATACGACGAAGGCATTGTTGGTAAATTGATGTCGCCTATAGCGTTTTACCATCTGAGCCTGTTAAGAGAATCACAGTTTACGCAGGATGAAGGTATCGCTGCATTAAAATTTCAGGCCGCCTATGCTCCGGTTTTCCGCAACAAAACGGAAGTGCTTGGGTATATTCAATTGCCCTATTTCAGCCAAAAGGCAGATTTGCTGGAAGAGATCGCGTCTATTGTGGTTGGTTTCATCAACCTCTATGTACTGCTCTTCATTTTGATAGGAATTATTGCATACCTGATTTCGCGGAATATCTCTTATCCGTTGATTCAGATTCAGCAAAAACTGGCACAAACCGTTTTTATTGGTAAGAATGAACCCATTGTCTGGCAACGCGATGATGAAATCGGTGAATTGGTCAAACAATACAATGCCATGATTGCTCAACTGGAAGCCAGTGCCCAACGTTTGGCTGAAACTGAACGGGAAGGAGCATGGCGCGAAATTGCCCGCCAGGTGGCTCACGAAATCAAAAATCCGCTTACGCCCATGAAGCTAAGCATTCAACATTTACAGCGGGCGTTTAAAAATAACGATCCGGATATAGCACAAAAAGTGGATCGAACTACGCAATTGTTCATCTCCCAGATTGATACCCTGAGCGATCTGGCCAGCGAATTCTCTTCGTATGCAAAGATGCCTTTGCCTGTATACGAACTCATTGACGCCGGCGAAGTGGTGATGCAAATCCGCGATTTGTATAATTTAAATGAGCATCTTGAAATTGAATTGAAAGTGGATCCTGATTGTACTTTTTATTTCGATAGCAGCTACCTGAACCGCATTGTTGGTAATCTGGTGAAGAATGCCATACAATCTATACCCGAAAACCAACACGGTAAGCTGACACTTGAAGTTAGAAAAGACAATGATTCAATCCTTATCAGCGTTAAGGACAATGGTAAAGGTATGAGCGCATCAGAGGCCGATAAAATATTCACCCCGTATTTCAGCACTAAAGTCAGCGGACTTGGGCTTGGTTTGCCTATTGTGAAAAGCATGGTAGAAAGTGGCCGGGGTCGGATTGAATTCCATTCTGTAGCAGGAGAAGGCACCACATTCCTGGTTACCTTACCGGTTAAAGGATGAAAAATTTCAGGTTCATTCTGGTTGCTTTCCTGCTTGTAACGTCTTTTTTTCTCAAGGCACAAACAATACCCGGTCAAATTTCCAGAACAATTATGGTAACCGGTGATACTATTCAGCTCGACACCATGATCATTTTACGTGGTTCTGTTGATATAACGCTTAACGGTTCCCGGTTATCAGAAGGAAAGGAATTCAGCATAGATTATTTCACCGGCAGATTAATCCTTTCTGCAATTCCATCGGGAAGTGAAATACAGGTACAATACCGCATCATTCCATTGCCTTTGAATCAACCCAAACGCCATAAAGAGCTTGCCCTGATTCAACCGGAATATAAAATCAGCGAAAATCCTTTCGTGTATAAAACCGAATCATCTAAAGAATTGTTCGACCGCGATGGTTTGAACATGACCGGAAATATTGCGCGTGGAATTTCCCTTGGCAACAATCAAAACGTAGTAGTGAATTCCAATCTCAATTTACAGTTCAATGGAAAATTGGGAGATGTTGACGTACAAGCGGTAATCAGCGATGAAAACAACCCGATTCAACCCGAAGGCAATACTCAGCAATTGCAGGATTTCGACCGCGTATTTATCCGATTCAATAAAGAAGAGAAACAGGTAACGGTGGGCGACTTTGAAATGAACAGGCCGGATAAAAGCTATTTTATGAATTATTATAAAAAATCACGGGGTTTGCAATTTCAGTTGCCTTTTGCTGTTGCCAAAGACCGCCAATTGAAAGTAGCCGGTGAAGGTGCAGTTTCGCGGGGACGTTTTGCACGTAATATCATCAATGGCATTGAAGGGAATCAGGGACCGTATCAACTCAAAGGGCCAAACGGAGAATTGTATATTATTGTCATATCCGGTACGGAAGCGGTATATATCGACGGACAGAAATTAGCGCGTGGCGAACAGCATGATTATACCATCGATTACAATTCAGGCGAAATAACCTTTATGCCCCGCAGACCAATAACCCAGTACAGTCGCGTAGTTGTGGAATTCCAATATGCCGATCGCAATTATGTGCGATCCGTATTTCATTACGAAACCGAGTACCGGCAAAAACATTTTGGATTGCGATTTAATTATTTCACTGAACAGGATCATAAGAATCAACCTTTCCTGCAAGATCTCAGCGACAGCAATAAATTGCAACTGGCTCAAGCCGGAGATGATCCGCAGAAAACCTTCATCAGCGGCCTGACTCCAACAACTTTCGCTGAAGGAAAAGTCTTGTATCGCAAAACGGATTCTTTGGGTTATTCCGGGATTTTGGTTTATGCTCCCCTACCGGGAACGGACACTGTATTTTACGAAGCCCGGTTTTCTTATGTTGGTGAATCAAGTGGAAATTATATTCAGCAAACCAGTGGCAATAACGGTCGTGTTTACAGGTGGGTAGCACCTTTGGGAGGTATACCTCAAGGAAATTATGAACCCATTAACCAGCTTGTAACTCCAAAACGGAATCAGATGATTAGCCTGGGCACTGACATTCAATTGGGCAAACAAACCACCCTAACGCTGGAGTATGCACGAAGTCAGTTTGATCAGAATACTTTTTCAGACCTGGATAGGCAAGACGATGCCGGAAATGGAATTCGCTTTCAGGTGCAAAATACTTTTCCTTTCACCGAACTAACGGCTTCAACGTGGAATCTACAAACTACAATCGCGTATGAACAGGTAGACCGTAACTTCAGCTATATTGAACGTTATCGTACTGTCGAGTTTGACCGTACCTGGAATCGCCTGTTGCAAAATACTTCAGCACAGGATACAGCAAAAGATGAGCGCATATTTTCAACCGGTTTGAATCTGAATCATCCGCAATTCGGATCCATCTATTATAATCTGGGATCCTATAACCGGAGTGGTTCATTGACCGGATTGCAGCATCAGGCTGGAACAGAACTTCATTATAAAACACAAACACTGATTACTCGCGCCGAATGGTTGAATACAACCGCTCAAACCACTGCAAACAGGGTGAGTGCTCTCAAACTGGATTATAACAAGACCTTGCTTGGAATTATGGCAGGAACACGATTCGAGACAGAACAAAGTTTGTATCGCAATGCCAGCGATACCTTACTCACCGGAAGTTATGACTATGATCAATATGCAGTTTATCTGAAAAAGAAAGACTCACTTGCCTTTGCTTATCAATTGGAGTATAAATACCGCGAAGATTATTTACCCATGCACACAGGTATGTTGCACGCTACAACCGGACAACAGGTTTCTGCTGCCACACAATATACCCAAGCTAATATGAACCGGTTGTCGCTGGAAGTAAATTACCGGGAATTTTCCCTGCATAACAGCAGCCTCACAACCTATACTCCTGAAAAAACAATACTCACCCGGATAGAATACGATTATGGTTTTTTGCGTCGTGTATTCACGGGAAATGTTTATTGGCAAGCAGGATCGGGAAATGAGCTGAGGCGCGATTTTCAGTTTGTTAAGGTACCGGTTGGGCAAGGAATGTATCTATGGAAAGATTTCAACGATGACGGAATGCAAACTACCAATGAATTCGTACTGGCGGCGCAGACAGATAAAGTGCTGGCCGATTACATCCGCATTTACCTGCCTTCCAACACGGTGGTTCGGATCAATTCCAATCAGTTCAATCAAACATTGAATATTAATCCAGCCGCTGCCTGGAGCAACAAACAAGGCTGGAGAAAAACCGCATCCCGGTTTAGTGACCTGCTGGCATACAAGACCGACCGTAAAACCAATGACTTAAATACAAGCGAATTTTTAAATCCTTTCAAAAAAATCAGCGACTCTTTAATTATTTCCCATGCCACCGTGTTTAAAAACACTGTGTTTTACAACCGCAGTAATCCGGTATTTGGATGTGATTACAGCTATCTGGAAAGCCGGAGCAAGCAATTCCTGATTTATGGATTTGACACCAAATCGCGATTCGAACAAACATTCAATACACGCTGGAACCTGAATTCCAGTATTGGAACCTTGTTTACAACCAATTGGGGAGAACGTAATTCCTTCTCCGATTTTTTTACGGAAAACAATTATGTTTATACCTACATCGAATACAAACCACGGATATTATATCAGGCTACAACTAAACTGCGCATCACCTTTATTTATTCCTATACCGAAAGTGAAACACCCCCGCTATACAGGAGTTTAAAAGGATTGAACCAGGAAACCGGGCTGGAAGTGCGGTATCAAACAGGTTTATCGGGGATACTGAACTTAAAATTCAATCGTTATCAGGTAAAATTCGACGGCAGTATGGCAACTCCTTTAGGGTACGATATGTTTCAGGGAATGCAGGAAGGTGTAAATTCCTTGTGGGGGATCAATTTTCAGCAAATGCTGGGAAGTAATATTCAGGTGAGTCTGAATTATGATGGTAGAAAATCGGAAAACCTCGCCATTATCCATACCGGAAAAATGGAAGCTCGTTACCTTTTTTAGTTTTCTAAACCTCAACTGTTTAATTTAGTTGCGTGGAAACCACCTCAGATAAAATCATTCAAACCGGAAATCTTGAACTCCTGGCACGTCAGGTTGTGGAGGGTTTTATTACAGGACTGCATAAAAGTCCTTTTCATGGCTTTTCGGTTGAGTTTGCCGAACACCGCCAGTACAACACCGGCGAATCGACCCGGCATATTGATTGGAAACTGTATGCGCGCACCGATAAAGTCTTTGTAAAACGATACGAAGAAGAAACCAACCTGCGCTGTCAGATCATCATCGATTGTTCATCGTCGATGTATTTCCCAACCGATCAATTATCCAAAATTCGTTTCTCCATTCAGGCCGCAGCATCTCTCATACACTTGTTGCGTAAACAACGTGACGCCTCCGGAATAACCCTGATAGACGACTCCATCACATTTCACAGCGCATGCCGTTCCGGAAATCTGCATTTAAAAATGCTGATGCAAAAATTGGAACAATTACTTAAAGCCTCGCCCAAACTGAGTCGAAGCAACCTTACGGAAAGCCTGCACCGCGTATCGGAAATGATTCATAAACGTTCGTTGGTCATTATTTTTAGTGATATGCTGCAAAATACCGGCGACGATCAGCAATTGTTCGCAGCCTTA
The DNA here is from genome assembly GCA_041665785.1 of Bacteroidia bacterium. Classification (GTDB taxonomy): domain Bacteria; phylum Bacteroidota; class Bacteroidia; order UKL13-3; family UKL13-3; genus JBAYIE01. The sequence goes on from JBAYIE010000031.1 coordinate 8,668, forward strand.
CAACATTTGCGGTACAACAAACACGAGGTCATCCTCTTTCATGTAGAAGATAAGAAAACAGAAATCGACTTTGATTATTCCAACAGGCCATACTTGTTTACCGACAGTGAAACGGGTGAAAAGCTTAAAATTTTTCCTTCCCAGGTCAGGGAACAATACCTGAAAAATCTGGAAGAATTCAGGCATGCATTAAAGTTGCGTTGTGCTCAATACAAAATTGATCTGGTTGAAGCTGAAGTGGGAGATGATTATGCTAAAATACTGCTCCCCTTTTTGGTTAAACGAAGTAAAATGTTCTAATCCAGGAACTTTACCGTTTGCAGGTACAACTGAATCCACAATTCCTTCTTTCACTGTATTTTTTCCCAATATTCATTCTGGGATATCTTTATTTTAATGACACCCTCTTTTACCGTATAAAGCAAATAGGTTGATGTATCGGTAATGCTACCGTTAGGCGTAATGCGATGAACATCCTTGTAGGGTATGCCTCTGACTGTAATCGTGGAATACGTGGGCTGTGCAAACAAGCTGCCAATAGAACATTCAGCACTAAATTCCTGAAAAACGAATTTCGCCTGCGATGCATCTAATAGGCCTTCTTCATATATAGAAACAAAAAGTTCGTTGTTCAGGATTTGACTCTCAAATACAAAATTCCTGTACTCACACTTTGCAATATTGTCAGGACAATAAGTTATCATACTGGTAACCTGAACATCTTTATAACCAATAACCTTTCCTTTTCCATTAAAAGTATAAATTGCATTGGAAGGCCACTGTATAAATTTCAGTGTATCGTATCCGGAATAAGTAACTATCCCTTTCTCATTTTCCGATAAACTATATGTGGTCGTTTTTGAGGCCGGACAATCATTTTTGCGGAAGGGATCGACCTCGGAGCCGCATGAAACACAGCATGTGCCTGCAACAACAATGAGCACGAATGATACGGAGGCTATGAGATTGCGCATAGTTATTCCTTATTGTATTCCAAAGCTATTCAAGTATAATAAAATCCTATTAAAATCAACCTTAAAATGGCATTAACACCAAATCCCCTGAACCCTGAAAAAATCAGGCATGATGATAGGGTTCTCCCTTCATGATGGTGAATGCACGGTACAATTGTTCGGCAAAGATCAAACGTATCAATTGATGTGAAAAAGTCATTTGGGATAATGAAACTTTAGCGTCAGCCCTTTCATATATCATCGCATCAAAACCATAAGCACCGCCAATCACGAACACCAGAGCGGGATGATGATTGAATTGCTTTTGCATAAAATGAGCAAATTGTTCAGATGAATATTCCTTGCCATTCTCATCGAGTAATATCAAATAGTCGTGTTGCGTAATTACCTTTTCCAGCATCTGTCCTTCCAACTTTTTTATTTTATCGGGATCGGAAGATTTGAGTTTGGTGGGTAGCTCCAGAATCAGGCTCTCAAATTTGCAATAATGTTTTAACCGATTGGCAAAAACAGCAAACCCTTCATCAACAAAATCGAAATGGGTTTTCCCAATCTGAATAAGCTTTACTTTCATGTTTAAAAAAACGCATGGAGGTGATCCATGCGTTATCATACATTCCTTATTCCGGTTTATCGGCCGGTGAATCTTTTTTCTTGCGGGGTTCCTTTTTACGGGTGAGAGTTACCTTCAATTCAGGTGCATCGGGTTCGTGATCAACTTCCAGTGTGGCTCCCTCGGAAGGCTCTCCTTTCAGCAATTCTTCTGCCATGGCATCTTCCACATGCTTTTGGATCGTTCTGGCCAAAGGCCTTGCTCCCAGATCAGGATCAAATCCTTTATCGGCCAAAAAACTTTTGGCAGCATCTGAAATTTTAAAGCCGTAACCTAATTCTTCAACACGACCAATTAGTTTAGCCAAGTTCAGGTCCAGAATCTTAATGATGGAATCTTTATCCAATGAATTGAAAACAATAACATCATCTATACGGTTCAGGAATTCAGGTGAGAAGAAGCGTTTCAAAGCGTTCTCGATTACAATACGTGCATTGCTGTCGGCAGCGGCCGATTTGCTGGGTGTGCTGAACCCTACACCCTGACCAAAATCTTTCAACTGGCGCGAACCAATATTGGATGTCATGATCACGATAGTATTCCGGAAATCAATTTTACGACCCAATGAATCGGTAATAAACCCTTCGTCCAATACCTGCAGGAGAATATTGAAAACATCAGGATGTGCTTTTTCGATTTCATCGAGCAAAACAACGGCATAGGGTTTTCTTCTGATTTTTTCGGTAAGCTGACCGCCCTCTTCGTATCCGATATAACCCGGAGGGGCTCCTACCAAACGACTCACGGCAAACTTTTCCATATATTCACTCATATCGATGCGCACAAGTGCATCTTCGGTATCGAATAAATATTTGGCCAGTACTTTGGCCATCTCTGTTTTTCCAACTCCGGTAGGTCCCAGAAACACAAACGAACCAATTGGTTTGTTGGGGTTTTTCAATCCTGCCCGGGTACGTTGAATGGCTTTTGAAAGTTTCTTAATGGCCTCTTCCTGCCCGATCACCTTGCCTTGCAATTCGGTAGCCATATTGAGCAAACGTTGCCCTTCGCTTTGCGCAATGCGTTTAACCGGAACACCGGTCATCATTGCGATCACTTCTGCAATATCTTCTTCAGTAACTCTGAAGCGTTGCGATTTTGTTTCATCTTCCCATTTGGCTTTCTCCGTTTCCAGTTGCTCCAGCAGGTGCTTCTCTTTATCGCGTAATTTGGCAGCCTCTTCGTATTTCTGGCTCTTCACCACTTTGTTTTTCTCTACTTTAATATCTTCAATGGCTTTCTCAAGCTCTACCACATTTTCGGGAACATGTATATTACCGATATGCACCCTTGCTCCTGCTTCGTCCATTACATCAATCGCCTTGTCGGGCAAATGCCGGTCGCTGATATAGCGGCCACTCATCTTCACACAGGCAACCAAAGCAGCATCATCATAAGTTACCGAATGATGGTCTTCGTATTTATTTTTGATATTGTGCAGGATCTGTATCGTTTCTTCCGGAGTGGTTGGGTTAACCATGACCGATTGAAAACGACGTTCCAAAGCACCGTCTTTCTCAATATATTGACGATACTCATCGAGTGTGGTTGCGCCAATGCATTGAATTTCGCCCCGTGCCAGAGCAGGCTTAAACATATTGGATGCATCCAGGGAACCGCTGGCTCCACCTGCACCAACAATGGTATGAATTTCATCTATAAACAGGATTACATCAGGTGATTTCTCCAACTCGTTCATCACTGCTTTCATCCGCTCTTCGAACTGACCGCGGTATTTTGTACCGGCAACCAACGAAGCTAAATCAAGCATGATTACACGTTTGTTAAATAAAACACGCGAAACTTTCCGCTGTACAATTCGCAAGGCCAAACCTTCCGCTATGGCTGTTTTACCCACACCAGGTTCTCCGATCAGTACCGGATTATTCTTTTTACGACGGGATAAGACCTGCGAGACCCGTTCAATTTCCTTTTCACGTCCTACAATCGGGTCCAGTTTTCCGTCTTCGGCAGCGCGTGTCAAATCACGCCCGAAATTATCCAGAACAGGAGTTTTCGATTTCACTTCACTTTTACGAATGGGTTCGGATGGCTTATTGCGCTCTTCGCGGTAATATTCGTCTTCCGGATCTGAAGTAATTTCGTTCTTGATTTCAGAAATATTGTTTTCAATAGCCGATTTAAAAATATCGTAGGCTATGCCATACTGCGACAGTATCTGGGAAGCCAGATTGTCTTCATCACGCAATATTGACAGCAAAAGGTGCTCAGTACCGATAATATCGGTTTTGAAAATCTTGGCTTCGAGATAGGTAATTTTAAGCACCTTTTCAGCTTGCTTGGTCAATGGAATATTGACTAAACTGGCATTATTGCCTGCGGTTCCCCGGATTGATTCTTCGACAGACTTTTTAACCCGGAGGATATCTATATCCAGTGCTTTCAGCGTTTTAATCGCTTTTCCATCTCCTTCGCGGATGAGGCCCAGCAACAAATGTTCTGTACCTATATAATCGTGACCCAGTCGGATAGCCTCTTCCCGGCTATAACTGATTACGTCTTTTACTCTTGGTGAAAACTTCGCTTCCATATACAATATACAAAGTATGTTTACTTTGGTTTGATCTATGTCAAATATAGTTCCAAATCCCCATAACTCAAAGAAAGGCCATGGATGAAAAGGCCTGTTTTAGTTTAAAATCACTTAAAAAAACCAGCGTCGGAAGAATCCAGCTGAGATTCGGGCAAAAGCATGACCACAATTTGATCGAACCGGTTAGATATCAGGTATATTGATTCATAAATCAGTGAATTATGTAAGTAATTTTGAACTATTTACAATCGATACGAAGAAATGTCGGCTACCTTTACCACTTCCTTTAAAAAAGAAGGGTTCTTTGAAGTTATTCATAAAGTATATGGTCAGTAACCGCTGTAAAATGGTGGTTAAAGAAGAACTGAATAAGCTCGGACTGCACTATATTCTTGTGGATTTGGGTGAAGTGGAAATCATGGAAACACTACCCGCCGAATTACTGGAACAACTAAAAAAATCTCTTCTGCTCACCGGTCTGGAAGTGATTGACGATAAGCGCTCTGTGCTGATTGAGCGGATCAAGAATGTGGTCATCGAAATGGTGCATCACTCGGATGAAATCATTCGTGTAAACTTCTCACAATACCTTAGCGAAAAGCTGAACCACGATTATACCTACCTGTCAAATCTCTTCTCGGAAGTACAGGGTATCAATATCGAGCAGTTTATAATTTCCCATAAGATAGAGCGAATCAAAGAACTCATGATTTATGGTGATCTCAATATCACCGAAATAGCCTGGAAAATGAATTACAGCAGTGTGGCTCATCTATCCAATCAATTTAAAAAAGTGACCGGTCTTTCGCCTACGCATTTCAAGCAGTTAAAAATCAGAAGACGCAAACCCATTGAGGAAATCGGCCTTGCTAACAGCAACTAAATTTTGAATCTACTTCAACGCATCATGAAAATAACATCCATTTTTAATACCCATAGCTGATGACAGACCCAACCACACCGGATATGGCTAAATTGACCGACCTGCACAATCAACTTTCATTGAAAATTGAAGAGAGTAATCAATTGAAAGAGTCCCTGGCCCTTGCACAAAAAGAACTGATTTTCTTAAAAGAAGAAAAAGGAAAACGTGCAGCCGAGTTGGGTATTGCAAATAAAGAACTGGTCTTCCAAAAAGAAGAAAAGGGGAAACGTGCAGCTGAACTGGGTATTGCCAATAAAGAATTGGAATTTCAGGATGGAGAAAAGGAAAAGCGTGCAGCCGAACTGGTGCTTGCCGATATTGAACTGGCTTTTCAAAGTAAAGAAAAGGCCAAACAGGAAACTGTCAATAAAGAACTGGAAGCATTAATCTATTCGGCCAAACTGGCATCCAAATATGCGCGTAGTCTGATAGAAGCGAGCCTCGATCCTTTGTTTACCATTAACCCGGAAGGAAAAATCACGGATATGAATAATGCATCCGTAAATATCATTGGTCGTACACGGGAAGAGTTGATCGGGACAGACTTCTTTGATTATTTTACCGATCCACAGATGGCCCGGGAAGTATATCAGCAGGTTTTTGCCAAAGGATTTGTGGCCGATTATCCGCTAACTATCAAAGATCATAAACTCACCGATATTTTATTTAACGGATCCGTTTATAAAGATGAATTGGGAAACGTGGTAGGTGTGGTGATTGTAGCCCGCGATATCACGGAACAAAAAATAATTGAGAAAGCCTTTAAAGAGGCAAAGGAATTTGCAGAGCTGGCCACCGGAATTGCCGAAGAAACAAAATTAAAGGCTGAAAGTGCCACACGGATTGCTGAAGATGCTGTAAAAGCGAAACAACAATTCCTTTCCAACATGAGTCACGAGATCCGCACCCCTATGAATGCCATCATCGGGTTTACGAAAGTGGTACTCAAAACAGATCTGACCGTAAAACAAAAAGAATACCTCACAGCTATTAAAATGAGCGGAGATGCTTTGATCGTACTGATCAATGATATTTTGGATTTAGCCAAGGTTGATGCCGGAAAAATGACTTTCATCAAAACCCCTTTCAAACTGGCCCTCTCGATATCTGCCATGCTGCATTTATTTGAAACAAAAATTCAGGAAAAGAATCTGCTCCTGGTTAAAGAATACGATAGCAAAATCCCCGAGGTGCTCGAAGGCGATCCGGTTCGCCTGCATCAGATCATCCTGAATCTGGTTAGCAATGCAGTAAAATTTACTACCCATGGAAAAATTACGGTAAGTGTACGTATGCTTTCAGAGGATAAGGATTCTGTAACTTTAGAGTTTGCTATTACCGATACCGGAATAGGAATCGCAGAAAGTAAAATAGCCAAAATCTTTGAGAACTTTCAGCAAGCTTCGAGCGGTACATCACGGTTATATGGTGGAACAGGGTTGGGTTTGGCCATTGTAAAGCAATTGGTAGAACCGCAAGGTGGTGAAATTACAGTAACCAGCAAATTGGGTGAAGGTTCCCGTTTCAGTTTTGTTTTAAATTTTCAGAAAACAAATGACGAGGCCCTTTCTGAAACTGAATTGATGGAACTGGATTCCGATATTAAAAATATTAAAGTACTGGTAGTTGAAGATATTGCCCTCAATCAGTTGCTGATGAAAACGTTGTTGGATGATTTTGGATTTGAATGCGATATTGCTTCTAATGGTAGAATTGCGATTGAAAAACTGAGACTCAATGTTTACGACATTATCCTGATGGATCTCCAGATGCCCGAAATGAATGGCTTTGAGGCCACTGAGTTTATACGCAATACGTTGAAATTACAAATACCGATTATTGCTTTAACAGCTGATGTAACAACTGTTGACCTTGCCAAATGCACAGCCGTTGGAATGAATGATTATTTAGCAAAACCGGTGGATGAGCGATTACTATACAGCAAATTACTAGGGCTGATTAAAAAACCAATTTCGTCAACCATTAAAATAACAAGCCCCGCTGAATTAGCAATGGATGCTGTAATTATATCGAAATATGTTGATCTGGATTACCTGAATCACCGTACGAAATCCAATCCGAAGTTGATGATGGATATGATTTCTGCTTATCTGGAACAAACACCTCCGCTGATTGATACCATAAAAAGAAGTTTCGAAGAGAAGGATTGGCCAACCCTGCAATCAGCGATTCATAAAATTATACCTTCCTTTTCCATCATGGGCATCAGTGCTGATTTTGAGAACATGGCAAAAAAAGTGCATGAATATGCCAGTTTGCAGGGACAGTCTTCTGAAATGCATGCATTGGTTGCGCAATTATCAACCGTGTGCCTGAAGGCATGTGAAGAGTTGGAAAATGAATTTAAACTGATTAAAAACAATCACCATGATACCCCATAAAATAAAATTATTTCTGGTCGACGACGACATTGTATTTCTGAAAGCTCTTGAGGTAGAATTTCTGAATGAAACCGAATACCTGATTGAAACCTTTACTACAGGTGAACTTTGCATTGAACAATTATCCCGTACCCCGGATGTGGTTATTCTGGATTATCATCTCGATGGAATTGAAAAGACGGCCATGAACGGAATTCAGACGTTGGACCAGATCAAAATCATTAACCCGGACATTCCGGTAGTGATGCTTTCATCGCAGGATAAAATACAAGTGGCTGTAGATAGTATGCATCATAAAGCTTTTGATTATGTGGTTAAAAGTGAAACTGCTTTTATGCGGCTTCAGAAAATCATCAAAACAATCTTTGGATATAAAAAGCTCGAAAAGGAACTGAACTGGTATATGCAACGTATGTAAAGCCTGAATAAAAACTACCCTTCTAACCGGAACTTTCCTTACAAATGTAAATCCCTGAGGATTTCATTTCTCAGCAATTGAATAGCCTTTTTGATTATTACAAAAAAAGCCGGCCCTTTGCAGGAACCGGCTTTATATAAATCAGGATGTGGTATTAACGAATTTTGGTAACCTTCACCGATTTGTTGAAGCTACCCTGAGTTATTACGGCAGTATACATACCGGTGCTTAAATCATCTCCAATGATCAGTGCTTCTTTAGGTGTCAGGTTCTCTTTATTGATTATAATCCGGCCACTCATATCGTACAATACAAAGTGCATCGGCTCATCGCTGTTACTTTCCAGTTGGAAGGTAAAATGCGTACTCGATGGATTTGGATATACGATCAGGTCAATTTCTCCATCCGGAGTTTCTTCCGAATAAATTTCTCCAATCTGATCCGACTTCGCAAAGCCGCATGTCATGGCACAACTTCCCAATTTATCTCCTCCATGCAACGTTAAATGAGGTTGAACTGCATTGATACTGATACTTAAAGTTTGTGTATTGCTTGGTTTGCCTGGAGGCACATGACATAACAATACTTTCGGATTATTCGGACTACCACCCGATGCACGGATATCCAACACACAAATGGTGATCTTACATGTGGTTTGGCACCCGTATGCATTGGTAACGGTGCAAACAAAGGTATAATTACCACCGGCTGTTGGGGTGAAAACCGGATTGGCAATGGCTGAATTATTCAAACCACTTCCTGTCCAACTATAGGTAAACGGTGCACCACCGGTTGCTGAGCAACTCAGGTTCATGCTCTGTGCACCATAGCCCAGGTACATTTGATTTACACCTGCCAGGGTATTGGTATGTCCTATTACAGTTCCACTATTATTTGGTGCCGAAGCAACTGAACAACTTGGTACAATCCCATTCACAGCAACAATAGCAGTTCCTGTTGAAACGTGGCCATTAACATCCGTTACGGTTAGTGTTACCGTATTGTTTCCAATATCCGAACAATTAAACGATGAAGGCGAAACGGTCATGGAAGCAATACCACAGGCATCGCTTGAACCATTGTCGATTTGTGCAGCAGTAATGGTTGCAGCTCCATTGGCCAGGGTAACACCTATGTTTTGTGTTATTACAACCGGAGGTGTAATATCATTCACAGTAACCACAGCAGTTGCCGATGATGAATTTCCATGAATGTCGGTTACAGTTAACGTTACGGTATTGGCTCCAACATTTGAACAATCGAAGCTGGATTTATCCAATGCAATCGATGCAATTCCACAATTGTCGGAAGAACCGTTGTTGATCTGACCTGTAGTTATGGACGCAGATCCACCGTCACTGAGCGCAATGGTCAGGTTTTGAGTAAATACCGCAGGTGCCTCATTGTCTTTCACGGTTACGGTAAAGCTACAGCTCGATGTACCAACGGGGTTGGTTGCTGTTGCAATTACTGTGGTAGTGCCAACATTGAAGTAACTTCCGGGAGCAATGGCATAGGTAATGGTTGAGGCAGGGATAGCCGTAGTTTCAGTAGCCGTATAATTCACCTTTGCTCCGCATTGACCTGCGGTATTATTTACTGTTATATTCGATGGACAAACAATTACCGGCGGAATTCCGACTACTTCAACAGTAAACGAACAGGTTGCCGATAATCCGGAAGCATCTGTTGCTTTATAGGTAACGGTTGTGATTCCAATCGGGAAAGTAGATCCGCTGGCAGGGCCTGCAATGCGCGATGTAGTTACAGCACAATTGTCGGTTCCAACCGGTACAGTATAATTCACTACAGCGCCGGCAGCGCTGGTTGCATATACATTAATATTGGATGGACAGTTTAATGCAGGAGGAATATTATCCAGCACAGTAACATTAGCAGTTCCTGAAGTTGAATTTCCATTTACATCGGTAACAGTTAACACCACTGTTGTTGCGCCACCTGTATAAATTACCGGTGTTGTAAAATAGGCAACATCGTTTCCGCTGGTATTCCATGGATTTCTCCAGATATAACGGGCACCAGAAGAAATTGCGGATAAATAGCCCCAAGGAGAAATACCATTGCCCCCTACATCTATTGCACTACCATAACCCGACCAACCGGTGCTGCTAACTTTCCAATTGGCTGCACTCGTACTCATGGATTGTGATCCATTGGTAAATTTGAAATCACCGGTTACCGTGAAGTCTCCAATCATCATTTCAGGACCTCCAACATCATTCGCCAAAACATGGAGGTAATACGTTTGGCCGGCAACCAAATTGGTAGATTGGCTATACACCTGACCCCAATTGTTGCCCGATCCAAATGCAGTTCCTTGCGTATTATCATCGGTGCTGATATAAACCGTATACAAATTATCAGCAGTCATTCTGGCCGTTAATACTCCGGAATTGGCGGATGAAACATTGTTGCAGCCAAAGGTCGATTTATCCAGACTCAAACTGGCAACTCCACAATTGTCGGTACTTCCGTTATTTACCTGAGCTGGTGTAATAGAGGCCGAACCGCTTGCATCCAGATAAGCAATTACATTTTGTGTAACCACGTTCGGACCTATTGCATCAACCACTTTTACATTGGCTGTTGCAGTGGATTCATTGCCATTCACATCGGTGACTGTCAGCGTAACGGTATTGTCACCTTCATCAGCACAAGTGAAATTGGTTTTGTTGATGGAGATACTGGCAATGCCGCAGTTATCATTACTTCCATTATTAATCTGAGCTGCATTCAGACTTGCATTACCGGCAGCATCGAGGTTGATGATGGCATCTTGTGCAATGGCATTTGGAGCCATATTATCTTCTACTGTTACAATAGCAGATGTAGAAGATGTGTTGTTACTGTTATCTTTTACAAAAAGTGTTACAATATGGTTGCCTACCTGAGCACAATTAAAGGTATTTGGTGTAACGCCCATATGAGCTATACCGCAGGCATCGCTCGATCCGTTATCTACCTGAGCGGGAGTGATAGAAACCATTCCGGAAGCATTCAAGCTTACGGTAATGTTTTTAGCCTTGGCAACAGGAGGAATATTATCAACCATCAAAATGGTGATGGATTTTGTTGCGTTACAACCTTTGGCATCCGTTACAGTAACCGAATACGTTCCGGCTGTCAGACCGGTACGGTTTGCCGAAGTGCTACCGCCAACCCAATTGTATGTATACGGAGCAGTACCACCTGAAACATTAAGTGTAATGCTTCCATTGGCTGCGCCGGTACATGTTTCGTTGGAAATGGTTTCCGCAATTATTACGCGCTTGTTATCAATTACAATACTAGCGGTAGAAGTTCCGGCAGAAGCCAACGGGCCTTCCAATCCTCCGTATTCAACAATATAACCCTGAATGGCGGTTCCAACATTATCCGGATAATCGTTCCAGATTCCCTGACCATAGAAATGTGCATAATGTTCGCCACCACGGTTTTGATCGGTTGCAGAATATTGATTGAGGTATGCTCCGCAATCGTTTGGTTCATTGCCTGCCCAATTCGCATATTGACCAATCAATGCAGGTGCGGTGCTTGCAGCACAATTTCCAAATGCACTCTTGAATTGATTTGAGAAATGACGTCCTAGTCCACCGTCTTCCAGACCTTCCGGACCGGTCACCCAACGCCAGGTTCCTTCGTATGCGCGATCGCTTGCACCCATCCATCCGGATCCCTGTAATTTGCTGGAAACAAAAGTCATTTCACTGGCTGAAGTTACAGTTACCAGATAACCTTGCATGCCATTATAAAAACGCAGACTCGAACCAATTTTGGCTGAATTCCAGGTTATGCCCAATGCAGGCACCCATTCATAAACATGTCCGTTTCCGGCAAAGGCAATTGCTCCATCGTTCTTTTTAATGGTATAATTAAACTGGTCAATGCCTGTAAAATTTGCATGTGGTGTATAGGTAAAGGAAGTTCCGTTATCAACTATCGTTCCATTGGCAGGCTGAGCTATATCCATATATATACTCACGTTCCAAGGATTGGCATCATTGCCCAATAAAGCTGATTTCAGAATGGTGATGGGTTGACCGGCACAATTTGAAAACGAATCATTTTTAGCTTGCAGGCAGAATGGTTCTACCAGCGAAATCTGATTTTGAGTTGCAGTACAGTTATCGGCATCCCTCACGGTTAAGCTATATACACCCGGTGCCAAATTTGTAAAGGCATTGCTGCTTTGGTATGCACCGCTGTTGAGTTGATATTGCAATGGAGCACGACCACCGGTTGCGTTAGCAGTAATAGATCCGCTGTTCGGGCCACTGCAATTGATATCCTTCGTACTGGTTATAGTTAATGCAGCTGATTGTGTGATGGTAACCGTTTGTGTTGCAGTTGCACTATTTCCTTCCGGATCCTTTGCAGTCCAAATAATATTGGTTGTTCCGACACCGTATGAAGCTGGTGCATTGTTGGTTACCGTAACACTGCAATTATCGGAAGCTGTTGGCGTTCCCAAAGCAACATTCACATTTCCTGATTGACAGGAAGGAATATTCATTATGATATTAGCTGGTGCGGTGATGGTAGGATTAACATTATCGTTGCCTGGTTGACAGAAACAATTTGCTGCTGCAATTTTACTATTGCCTATGCCTTGTCCGGCTCCAGCCAAAATTGGAATTCCGTTTGAAGCAATAGAACCTGTCAGTTGACCGCTGCTGATTTGAGCCATGGTGAAACTGCCACTACCTTCCAATGCATCCGGACATCCATCGTTATCGCTATCGATGTCAAGGTTGTCGGCTATTCCGTCATTATCGGTATCGGGGCAGGATTGAAAGTCTGCGCCAAATGCAAAATTACACCAGTTTTCCTGCGCCAGATAGTTGAAGCTGATACTGGTAAAGGTACCCATCATCCGTATGATGGCATACCCTTCGTTTCCGGTGATCTGCGTACTTGAATTCACAGCTACATTCTGAGACCAAACAACCTGAATGGGTGAACTAAATGTAATTGGAACATAAACACCCGGCTGTCCGATTGAAGCAAACACCAAAACCGGATTGGTCATTGGGCTTGCAAAAGTTAGCGTATTGCTGGTAACATAAATATTTGCAATCGTAGGATTGGCATTAGGTACACCATACGATGAAGGGAAAACACTATTGGCAAACATGTATGAGGTGGTCGAAATATTTTGAGAAGAAGTATAGGTGTAGGCAATTCCATTTATCAACCCGGTTGCTGTATTGCCACTCACAGATGGAGGATTCGACCAGTAGAAATTCGACTGGTTACATTCGTTTATGTCTGTGATTCCATCATTATCGTCGTCGGCATCCAGTGTATCCGGAATACCGTCGCCATCAGTATCAACACTTAACGAACCATTTGGTGCGTTAAGACCTGGCTCTGCAGTAATACTAAAATCGGCCCGGGCTGCACCAATTCTTTCTGCTTCATGTACCGCTTTAGTGTTAATGATTTTGCCGTTGTTCGGACCAGTTGCTGATGCTGATTGTGAAATAGAAATCAGCAGCAACCATACTACCGCACTCAGTATGCTGAAGCGATAGCGTAAATCGTGTAGTTGTTTTTTCATATGCGTTTGTAAATTATTTAATGTTCAGGGATGTGGTTTTTTCGCCTTTAGGCAATTCAAGTTTACCTTCTTATGACAAATGGAAATAAAGTCATGTTGTGAACGGCAATAATTTGTATGCGAACAACACCTAACAATTATTAGGTGTACTTACAAGAGTGTAAATCAGATTAACATAGGATTAAAATGACCATTCTTTCCATAAAAGAAGGAAACCCTTGGGTGGGAATTACAAAGTTTGAGAAACCCTGCTTCTTAAACCGGGCATCGATTTCCGTGAAACCGGTATGGCCTGATCCTGAATCATAACAACCGAACCGGTAATTTTTAAAATCTTTTCCAAATTAACCACGTAGGAACGATGCACTCGCATGAAGAGTTTCTCAGGAACCTGCTGAAGAAACCATTCCAGAGAATAGCGGAAGCTTTTCTTCCCTGATTCGCTGTAGACATCAATATAATTCCCTTCGCTTTGGACATACAGAATGGAGTGAATATCCAACTTAACCAGATCAAACCCATCCTTTATGATCAGCATTTCTCCTTCCCGGGATTCCAAATTAGCCAATGCAATATTAATGGCAGCATACACATTGGCTTCATTGAATGGTTTGGTAATATATCCCGATGGCTTTTGCTCCAGCGCTTTATTCAGGATCTGGTTATCGGAATGAGCTGTAATAAAAATAAAAGGAATTTTGTTGTTTGCCTGAATATAAGCTGCAATATCAATACCATCACCGGGATTCTTCATGCGAATGTCGAGCAAGACCAAATCCGGTTGATAGGTTTGTAATGCGGCAATCGCTTTTTCTTTATTATGTGCTAATTGTACGTTGTTATAACCGTTTGACTGGAGGATCATTTTCAGATGCTCTGCAATAATGGCTTCATCGTCTACGATTAAAATCTTTTGCTCCATAGTATTCAGGAAAGGGGAAAAGTTAAAGAAAATTTGAACCGATTCACACTATCCACCACAAATTTTCCGTTCAATTGCGATGCAAATATCCCAATTAAACGCATGCCCATTCCGGTTCCCTGCGATTCATGCTGTTTAAATCCGGTTCCATTGTCTTCCACTATCAATTCAACCTCAGCTCGGTTTAGGAGTCTGACTTCTATTTTGATAACAGGTTTTGATTGACTGACAAATGCATATTTAAATGCGTTAGCAACCAATTCAGAAATGATCATTCCAATGGCAATGGATTGATTGATTCCGAATAAAACATCCTCTATTTGCGTTTCAAAATGAACATGCATTTTTTCAGAGTTCTGCAATGCGTCGAGGTATTCCAGCAGATCGTTAATATACTGTTGTGATGAAACTTTTTCAGCATTGTCTTTGCTGTACAAGAGTTCATGAACCAGCGACATGGCCATGATACGACGTTGCATACCCTGAAGCGACTCTACATTCATTCTGGATTTATTCGCTGCGATTTCCAGTTCCAGAATAGAATAAATGAATTGCAGGTTGTTCTTTACCCGGTGGTGCACTTCCTGAATCAGTGTTTCAATCTGTTGCAAACTATGTTTCAATTGCTGATTGGATTGTTCTATTGCGATGTTGTGCTGATTGAGTTGCTTGTTAGACCGCGAACGTAAAATCAATAAGTAAGAAATAACCAGACATAACAATGCCACAAGCGAGAATCCTATCCATAAACGAATAGTCTCTATCCGGTTTCGCTCAATATCTGCATTAGCCAGTTCAATTTCGCGCTTTTGTTTTCTCAGCAATATTTCATTCTTCTCTGATTGATAGCGGGTCTTTATTTCTGCCAGTTCCTTTGCATTATCTTCGAGGTACACTTTCATTTTTGCCTCAAGACTTTTCGCGAGGTACAGATACGATTTCTCCCGATCACCCATCTGCCTGAAATTGTGTTCGAGAGTGCTGTAAATACCCTGTACACTTGAGTACCAACCTTTGGCTTCAGCAGTATCTACAATTTGCAACAACATTTCATTGCTTTTGCGGTAGTTATGCATTTTACCGTGAACCCTGGCTTGATTTTCCAGTGCATTAATCATATACCGGTAGGCGTTGGTTTTTCTCCAGATCAGTTCTGCCTGCTGATAATAATTCAATGCCAGCTGGAGCCGGTTCTTATTCTCGTACACAAATGCAATCTCATTCAGAGAAGTTGCCTGTTGGTTCAGGTTATTTTCATCCCTGCTGATTTTTAAAGCGATAAAAGAAAAGAATAAAGACGAATCTAATTGTCCGGTTTCAGAATAGATAGCTGCGGCACGGTTATATAATGGCAGCAGTAAATCGGGTTTCAAAACCAGACCCTTAGCCATCCCCATTGCATCATGTATATTTGCCAGCGCATCGGGGTATTTAGCCAGACAACGGTAGTATTCTGCCAGGTATACATTACCTCTTAACAAACCTTCGTTGAATCGCAATTGTTCAAGCAGTTTATATCCTTTTATTAAACTGTTCAACGAAGCCACATACTCCGAATTGAATTGCTGGCAACGTCCGATTTCCAGCAAGAGAATTCCCTGACATTGCAGGTTGTTGTTGTGTATGCAAAAATTCAGAGCTATATCGAGGTAGCTTCTTGCCTTGATAAAATCGCCTTTATCAATGTATATTCTTCCCAGTACGTAAAGTGCCTGCTCTTTTTCTGTCACGGTATGTGCAATAGCCAAGGCTGCTTTAGCAAATTGTATGGCTTCCGCTTCATTATTTGCCCGCTGCGATTGTTCAATCAGGTTTCTGAATTTTTCAGAGATTAATTCATCATCTCCGTATACTCTACTGACAAGTAATACCAACAGCAAAACACTTGCAATGCGCAAAAGCGATTTGCTCAATTGTTGACTTAGCCGGGAGGTAAAAGATTGAAGCAATTTAAGGAGTTTTACAAAACCAAATTAAGGATTTCCGGAGATTAATTGTGTGTTTCTGT
>JBAYIE010000032.1:0-21153 GCA_041665785.1 Bacteroidia bacterium
ACATATCCAACTGACGAATAAAGCCCAGCTTTAGAATATATTTTCATCTTCATATCTTTGATCAGCAACATATCCGGGCTGACGTAACACGGAATACCGCCACAACGCCAAGCCCTAACGTTACCAGATATGCAAAAGTTAACGCTATATCTTAAAAATAGAAAGTTACACTCTTTTAAGAAGGGTTTTTTATGTTTATTATTTTCCTTATTATTTATCCTTACGTATGCTCAAGATCAAGCACAATGGAATTTTGTGCTGGTCGATTCAGATTCAATACCATTAACCAAGATGCAAATTTACAAAGGTCTTAAGGCTTTTATTGCAGACAGATGGGATACATCAACTGCATTAAAGAAGGCTGATTTATTGACTGGAGAGATCATTGTTAAAGGATCTGGAATCATTAAGGATACCTTCATGAAGGCAGAATATACGTATGTTTATAATTATTGGATATGGATTAGATTTAACAATTACTACTACAATACTATTATTCATCATATTAACTGTGATTCCGCCTACTCAAAAAGTGGTGGAAATTTATTTAAGAAAATAAGGTCATTTGAATTGGTGCGTGAAAGTGATCGGCGGAAGGTCCGGAAGTTTTTATATTCTATGACCTTCCAAACGAGAATGGGAAAAAACTAGTTGGCGAAATGAGAAAGAAATTGCAAATGGAACTTGATAGCTTTAAAGCTGCATTGCAACTAATTTTAGGCTATTAATGGTTAAATGGAATGGGGTGGATGCACATCTGCTAACTGCGGTCGTTGCGCTATTAACATTAGCTCTCTAATTTCATCATTTCATAGCGCTTTTATTTATATATTAGCTTGACAATTAAACGGTACGCAGTAAATAACAGCCAAGGCTGCGGAACGCTAAACGTAATGCTATCAACAAACAAGAGCCGCCAAACAACTCATGAGAAAATGATCACAATGAAGTTTTTAAAAGGAGTCAACTATTTATGTGTCACCCTTTGTATCGTTTTGGCCATTCTCTTTTTGGTTAACCTGTTTGGCAACTCTTTGTATATATCCGATGGTCGCTTTTTTTCAGCGACACCTCAACTTATTACAATACCCTTCCTGATTATTTTTTCCCTTATTATTTCAACAAAAAGCAATCAGCAAAAAGGGGTTATGTTGTTTGCATTGTTCCTCTCCTTAATTTCAATCGATTGGTTGATCCAATTTCTTCGGCACATGAATAATGAATGGATACCCTTTAGCTGGGTGGTCATCACCAATGCCATAACAGGAACAGTTAATATTAAGGCGTTACAAAGTTTTCCCAGGCAACTTGTAACAGAAGATGCCACCTCCGTTTTTCCTAAAAACAAACTGGTACGTGGATATATAAACTGGGCAATAAAGGACTATACCTGGCTACTTTTCTCCGGTTTATTGGTAGGATTTTCAGTGTTACACATGAGTGAGAGCTGGAGTGATATGCTCATACTACTTACATCCTCGTTATGCATATATGTCAATTATAAACAATCATCTGCTGAAGAAAGACAGAAAATCATGTGGCTTTTCTGGGGTGTAATTTCGTTTACGTTTATAATGAGCATTTATCCTCTATTGCATTTAAGCAGCGGGGAAATTTCGCCCCAGGTAAAACTACTATTTAATATAATGCTGATGCTTGTGCTCCTCCTATCCCTCGTGATGAGTCTGTTCTTTTCTAATACATTTGATACGGGAGTTCTGATTCGGCGAACACTTGTAGATGGGCTTCTTTTTATCCTTATTGTGATCACCTATAATACGGTTGAACACTATTTTTTACATTGGCTTTCACACGAACTCGAAATATCGGATGTTGTATTGTCTTCCTTCTTATCCGGAATATTTGTACTCGCATTTAGTCCGCTTCATCATAAGCTGATGAATTATCTGGAGAGAAGGGTGAAAAAGAAACATGTGGAGCATGCCAAAATCTAGATAGAGATTAAGCACATACGCCTAACAGCCCCCAGCCACTATTACCGTAAGTTCGTTAAGTTCTGGTTTTGCATTTTCGCAGATTTATTATCTTAGTCTGACAATTAAACACTCCGCAAACGGCATCAGCGACTGGGCGCAAAACGTTAGCGGTGATTGTAACGGACGACACAACAGACAGAAAAGCAATATGAAACAGACAATCATTTATTTTGCATTAACAATTTTCACCTTGGCTTCATGCAACAACAAATCTGAAAAGACAAATAATAACCGGATGCCAACAGGAGGCGACAGTTTGATTTTCAAAAGTGGCTTTTCCGATGTGAATGGTCTAAAAATGTATTATGAAATATATGGACAAGGGAAACCACTTGTTTTAATTCACGGTGGTGGTTCAACCATTCAGACAAATTTTGAAAAAATCATTCCGCTACTTGCTAAAAACAGACAGGTGATTGCCCTTGAATTACAAGCTCACGGAAGGACAAACGACCGAAACGCTGACCTTACATTTGAACAGGACGCAGACGATGTTGCAATACTTCTCAAAAACTTAAACATAGACAAAGCTGACTTTTTGGGTTTTAGTAATGGAGGGACAACGACTTTACAAATTGCTCTCAGACACCCTGAAATCGTTCACAAAATGATTTTAGGTTCAGCACTCGCCCGACGCAACGGAGTTCCTGACTGGTTTTGAGGCTTTATGGCGCAAACTAAATTGGAAAATATGCCTGAACAACTAAAAGACGGATACAAAAAAGTTGCGGCTGACACCAATGGTTTACAAGTAATGCACGACAGAGATGCAAAGAGAATGGTAAACTTCAAGGACATTCCAGACGAACAAATCAAATCTATCAAAGCACCGACTTTAATCATTATTGGCGACAAAGACGTTATTACACCAGAACATGCTCTTGAATTGCATAGGCAAATTGCCAACTCGGAATTAGCAATAATTCCGGGCGGACACGGACAATACATTGGAGAAATTACAACAATTACAGCCGATTTTAAAGAAAGCGACTTTGTTGTTCCATTGATTGAAAAGTTCCTAAACAAGAAAGAGAAATAAAACACGACAGCGCTACCTAATAATACAATACGTAATAAAATGACCGAGAAGTTTTCTGCATCAGTTACAATAAATTCCGAACCTTCAAATGTGTGGAAGACTTTAACAGACATTAAATTAATGTCAAAATGGTTGGGCGAACCCGAAATGAACATTGAAGTACAGACTGACTGGGGAATTAATTCACCAATTTATATTCGTGGATTTCATCACATAAATTTTGAAAACAAAGGAACTATACTTAAATACGATAAGGAAAAAAGATTAAGCTTTACCCACCTCAGTTCCGTGTCCAGCCTTGCAGACACAAAAGATAACTATACCATCATTGAATTTATCTTAACTCGCATTGACAAACAAACGCAGTTGACCGTAAACATTGAAAATTTTCCGACAGAAACGATTAGAAAGCATTTGGAATTTTATTGGCGAACAACAGTTTTAACCATAAAAGAACGAACCGAAAATGAAACAACGAACCACTAACAAGGGGATTGCGCGAGGGGGAGGGGGCCATGCTTCGCAGACACATTTACTTAAGCTATAATTGATTTTCAATGGGATTCGTGAATCTTCGATTTGTGCAAGAATGTAAATATTATATCTAATAACGATATAAATATATTGAAAAACGATAAACATATATATTTGCAGGCATAGACATCAAATTTAAAACAGGGTATGAATAAATTTTCAACAGTATTTCTTCGAATCGTAATTGTCATTGTGGGACTAGCCGTTCTCTCTTTGTGTGTATTTGCCTTTCCTCATATCGGTGAGGGTTGGACAGCCGAATTTCCGCAGGAACCAAAGTCAGGTTATTGGGTGATGGCATCGCTTTATGCAGCTGTCATTCCATTTTTTCTTGCATTGTATTTTGGTGTAAAACTCCTCTCTTATATCGAATTGAACAAGGCATTTTCTGAGGATTCGGTTCGTGTCCTGCAAAAAATAGTGTATTGTGCTGTGGCTATGAGCATCGCACTGATGGTATATATGCCGGCTGCCTACCATTTTGCCGAGATAGACGATGCACCGGGAGTGATAATTTTTGCATTTGCATTTGCCTGCGTGCCTTTGGTGGTAGCGGTTTTTGCCGCTGTACTCAAAAAGCTTTTGCAAAATGCAATTGATTTTAAAAACGAAAACGATTTAACTGTTTAATCTATGCCAATTATTGTAAACTTAGACGTGATGATGGCAAAACGCAAAATATCACTGAACGAATTATCTGAAAGAGTTCATTTGACGTTGTCCAACTTATCTATTTTAAAGACGGGAAAGGCTAAAGCAATTCGTTTTAGTACACTAGAAGCAATATGTAAAGCGTTAGACTGCCAACCAAGCGACATCTTAGAATATGTCAGTGATAAAAAAGGAATTTCGAGCCGGTAATATAGATTTTGCGTGTCTTGGCCTTTCGATTAAATGCACCCAAAACTCCTACATTGTATCTACTAAACAATATTGGTAAATGACCGGAAATCGATAATAGAATTTACATCATGACAACAACCAATCTTTCATATCGCTTAGGGACAATGACTGACATTGACCAGTTACATGAACTTAGCATTATTGCATACGGACAATTCGAAAATACTTTAACACCGGACAACTGGCAAATTTTTAACGCCAATTTGCAAGACAGACAGAGAGTCATTAACATTCTTAAAATAGCTAAATGTTTTGTGTGCCTTGACAATGACAAAATAATTGGTGTTGCATATTTAATCCCAAGTGGTAATCCTACAGACTTATTCAAAGCTGAATGGTCTTATATAAGAATGGTTGGTGTTAATCCAAAATATCGGGGACAAGGCATTTCAAAAGTACTTACAAAAATGTGCATTGACTTTGCTAAACAAAACAACGAGAAGACCATTGCGCTTCACACCTCTGAGTTCATGGACGCTGCAAGACACATTTACGAAAGTTTAGGTTTCAGAGTCTTTAAAGAAATTCCACCTTTGTTTGGTAAAAAATATTGGTTGTACACGTTAGACCTAGACTGACCATGTTGTGCGCGGCCACCAGAAGGCTACACCAGGTTTAATCAACAGCAGGTGACGAAAAAACTTCGGAGGCAGTTATAATTATTATATTTATCAACTATGGACAAATACAAAGAAACATTTGAAACCTGGAACAATATTGCTTCACTCTATCAGGACAAGTTTATGGATTTGGACTTGTATAATAAAACCTATGACTTCATTTGCGATTCCATTGATAAACCCAATGCAAAACTTTTGGAAATCGGTTGCGGTCCCGGAAATATCACTAAATACCTGATTTCTAAACGACCGGACTTTGACACTTTTGGAATTGACATTGCACCAAAGATGATTGAGTTTGCTAGGCAGAATAACCCCACAGCACATTTTGCTGTTATGGACAGCCGGCAGATTAATACGCTCGACACAAAATATGATGGAATTGTTGCTGGGTTTTGTTTGCCATATTTGTCGCAGACCGAGAGTAATGAACTCATTGCAAACGCCTATGAATTATTAAACGCGAATGGCTTGATTTATTTGAGTTTCGTAGAAGGCGATCCGGAAAAATCCGATTTTAAATTAGGTAGTGGTGGACGGGTTTATTTTTATTACCATCATTTAGACGATATTAAATCGCAACTGTGTAGTTTTAAATTTGGAGCAATAAAAACATTCAAAGTGAAGTATAAAACTTCGGAAACTGATTTTGACTTTCATACGATACTAACGGCAAGAAAAAATGCAGTATAGCCCGCAACCATCGCCATAATCCGGGCAGAGCCAAATTCCTTGTAAAAGAGATTTTAATATATTTGATTCACCACTGCATGATTGAACCAGAAATTCAAATAGCTCAGCACTTTGAAAAGTTTATCAAAGTAAGCGACTCATTGAGATCGGAACTTGTAAATCGGGTTACCGTAGTAACATTTAAAAAAAACGATTTGATTATTGATGCTAATGGAATTAATACAAAGAGTTATTATATATTAAACGGACTCACCAGGACATATTTTATCAAGGATGGAAAAGAAATAAATGAGTATTTCTCATCAGATCATGAATGGGCTAATTCTCCAAGAAGCTGGAGAACAGGGAAACCGGATATGTATTATGTTTCGGCAATTGAAAAAACAATTGCGTTATGTATCACTGTAAAGGATATGGTTTTTTTGTTCGACAACTTTCCTGAACTGGACAGATATGGAAGATTATCAATGACAACCTTGCTTGATCATTTAATGGAGCGTATTACCTCCTTTCGCTTTACAACAGCAAAAGAGAAGTATGTTCATTTTAAACAAACCTATCCAGGCATTTATCACCGGATCCCTTTAGGTTTTGTGGCTTCATACCTGGGGATTTCACAGGAGACGTTGAGCCGACTGAGGCAGGAGAAATAGTTTTTGATCTAAGTCAAAGGAATTGGAATGGGTAACCTGTTGCTTTGCATGACTTAAATGATAAAGATAAATATGGAACCAAGAATTGAAACCTTGCGCGAAAAAAAGTTAGTAGGGATGACTTTAACCATGAGCTTATCCAATAATAAAACAGGTGAATTATGGAGGAATTTCATGCCCCGGCGAAAGGAAATTAGTAATAATCTGTCAAGCGATTTCATTTCAATGTCTATTTACAAACCCAATCATTTTACCGATTTTAAACTAACGAATGAATTTGAAAAATGGGCTGCGATTGAAGTAAGGGATTTTGAAAGTGTACCTAAAGATATGCAGACATTTACGTTGAAAGAAGGACTTTATGCTATTTTTGATTATAAGGGTTCAAGCACTGACACAGCTATTTTTCAATATATCTTTGGCTTGTGGATTCCAAATTCAGATTATATGCTGGATGACAGACCTCATTTTGAAATATTGGGAGATAAATATAAAAATGCTGACCCGGATTCAGAGGAGGAGATTTGGATCCCGATTAAGAAAAAATAATTGCCCACACTTAAAAGCAGATATATTCAATGGGTCATAAAGATCGATATTCAAGGTTTTGTCATACTTTTTGACGTGAAAATGAAGCGCCCCGTTATCTGCTTCTGAATTTACTCCAAACCATCAGGCGTTAGATAACAACCATGCTTTAAGAACTATATCTTCCTGTCAATTTATTATCCTGAAAGATAATTGCAAATAAATTTGCGCAACTCAAAAGTTGCATATATATTTGCAACCTACAAGTTGCATAAATTATTTGGTAAACATGAAACAGGATCTCTTTCAAGCCATAGCCGACCCTACGCGCCGGGCAATTTTAACGTTGCTTGCTATGCAGGCATTAACACCGAATGCAATGGCTGAAAAATTTGATATGAGCCGGCAAGCCGTTTCAAAACATATTAAAGTATTGCAAGATTGCGAATTGATTAAACCGGAACAATCGGGCAGAGAAATTTATTATCATTTCAATCCCAAAAAGATACAAGAGTTTGACCATTGGTTGTCGAAATTGAGAAAAATGTGGGAAACGCAGTTCAATCAACTGGATGAAGTATTATTAATCCTAAAAAACAAGAAAAAATGAACAGTAATTTATTATTTGACTTCATTGTCGACAAAGAAAACAATACGGTAAACATAAAGCGTGAATTTTCGGCTGAACTTGAATTGATCTGGGAAGCGTGGACAAACCCTGAAATTCTGGACCAATGGTGGGCACCAAAACCGTACACAGCCAAAACAAAATTTATGGACTTCAAAGTTGGCGGACGTAGATTTTATGCCATGGTTAGTCCGGATGGAGTGGAGCTGGGTTGGCAAATACAGGCCTATACTTCGATAAGCCCGAAAACCAATTTTAAATTTTTAAGTGCATTTGCCGATAAAGATGAAAATC
Organism: Bacteroidia bacterium; assembly: GCA_041665785.1. GTDB lineage: Bacteria > Bacteroidota > Bacteroidia > UKL13-3 > UKL13-3 > JBAYIE01. Next base: position 7,890 of record JBAYIE010000032.1, read on the forward strand.
CACATTTGCCCGGTTCAAATTGGGATTTAAATTTCAGTGAACTAAACGGAACTACAACCGTTAAAATTTCTATATACAATGAATCCCGGGAGAGAATGGAGAAGATGATTGAAATGGGATTCAAAGATGGCTTTACACTGGGATTACAACAACTAGACACATTATTATTAACCTTAAAAATATGAAAATGGTAACATTAAAAAGTATCGGGGCTGTTGTTGCGGGTTTTGCAGCAATAGTCATTTTATCCATGTTGACTGACCTTATGTTAGAAAAAACGGGCAATATGAAAACAGAACCTTTTGACGAAAATCCGGTTTGGTTGATTGCCATTATTGCAGCGTATAGAACAGTTTATAGCACATTTGGTTGTTATCTGGCTGCACGCCTTGCTCCCGGCAAACCCATGAAACATGCCATTATTCTGGGAATGATCGGAGTTGTGCTAACCATTGTTGGATTAATAGCCATGTGGGATATTCCACCGCGTTGGTATCCTGTTTCACTCATCGTATTAACAATGCCTGCTGCGTGGCTTGGTGGAAAAATGGCGATAAAAAAGTAATTTAGTATGAACGTTCCATTAATGACTTTGTTAAACAAAGTTAATCATGACAGATAATAACAATTTGAAAGTTTAATTTAGACACATTATGAAAAAGTTGCAATTCAAAATAAGTATCCAAGCACCAGTAAACAAGGTATATGATTTTATGCTTGGACTCACCAGTAAATCAACCTATGAACAATGGACAGCATTGTTTAACCCTACATCGACCTATGAAGGAAGCTGGGAGAAGGGAAGTAAAATACTCTTTATCGGAGTAGGAGAGGATGGTGAGAAAGGAGGTATGGTTTCCAGGTTAGCTGAAAACATTCCGAATCAATTTGTTTCCATTCAGCATTATGGGCTTGTAAAAGGGGATCAGGAAATTACAGAAGGACCGGAAGTGGAAAAATGGGCGAATGGATTTGAAAATTATAGCTTCGAAGATAACAACGGGACTACAACCGATACCGTTGACCTCGACACTACAGAAGATTTTATAAGTTATATGAACGAGTCCTACCCTAAGGCGCTCGACAAATTGAAAGAAATTTGTGAAAAATAGCATTTAGCATTTCTTAAAATGTCAAGTGAATAAAGACACCCTATGAACGCAGTTTGACTATTGGGTTAAAGCACTTCTGTGAAAATTACAACATATCAGCAAACCGCATGGTAAGTTATGCGTAAATAGCCAACCTTGAATAACCATTATAATCGGATATGAGAAAAGTAATTGCAGCAATTAATATGACATTGGACGGATATTGCGACCATACGGCAGTAACTCCCGACGAAGAAGTTCATGATCACTATGCCAACCTGCTAAGTAATGCAGGAGTGCTTCTGTATGGAAGAATAACCTATCAGCTCATGCAATTCTGGCAAACGCTCCTGATCAATCCTTCCGGTGAAAAATCAATGGATGATTTTGCATTAGCCATTGACAAAATTCCAAAGATTGTTTTTTCAAATACGCTTAAAGATTTGGGATGGGACAGCGCAAGATTGGCAAGTCAATCGATTGACAAGGAAGTTTCAGCACTTAAACAAGAATCAGGTAATGACATTTTTATTGGCAGCCGTAGTTTAATAATACAGCTCATGAAGCTAAACCTGATTGATGAGTTACAACTCATGGTTCACCCTGTTGTTGCAGGAGGAGGGCTGCCATTGCTTGAAAACATGAACGACAGAACTTTTCTTAAGCTCACGAAAACGAAAACCTTTGGTAGTGGTGCAATTGTGCTTTACTATGAACCGGCAAATGAAATTGCGAAGAACCGCTAACAGGGTATAAACATATAATGGAACTGAGTTTTTATGCTTCAAAAAGAGAAACTGCATGAGCCGACGTTCCTCCACAACCTGCACTGCGCCTATACCTGGTCGAATGGCAATTAATTTTATCCGAAAACTATGGACAATAGAATTGAACATCTGAAAGATTTTTTTAACCTTTATGCTGTCAGGTTCAACAATGCACTAAATGATGCCACACCCGACATTGAAGGGACTGTAAATTCATTCTCGAATTGCTTTATAGCAGCAAGCCCAATGGCGATTGCTTGTGGTTACAACAACGAAGAGTTTAAAGCTGCAATCTCGCAAGGGTACGCATTTTATAAGAACATTGGCGTAAAAACAATGGACATTGTTTCGTTGGAGACAATAACTTTGGACAATTTACACGAAATGACCAAAGTTCGTTGGAAATCCAGTTTCGTCAAAAGGGATAATTCAAAAGGCAGTATAGAATTTGAAAATTTCTATTTTACCCAAACAAAGAAAAATGAATCTAAAATCTTTTCTTACATAACAGGTGACGAACAAGCAGCATTGAAAGAGATTGGATTAATCTAATATATGGTTAACCGACAAGCAAAGGGTACATGCACAATGAATTGACATTAGTGCCTTTACACTATCGCAGCGGAGCATAATGGAGATATTAGAGCCGAATGGCATAATCAAATGAAGATTGCCGGAAGTGAATATACAGCCTTGAGTTGAGCTATAAACAAAGCATCGGTTTGGGATTTTATACCTGAATTGCAACATGGAAGTTTAGGCACGGGACTTACATAAAATTATAGTATAAAGTACAAGAGAGAAAAGGATCACAGGATAGTTTTGAAATTTGATGTCCATTTTTATTTATATTAGTCCGACAATTAATTCTTAACCAATTGATTTACCTAAAACAAGGTACACAAATGAAGAAAAAACTACCTTTTCCCATTATAATGGTTGCGGTTGCAATGATCATTTCAGCATGTGATTCAACAAATAACAAAACTCAAAATATGAATGATAAAGTAATGCAAACGAACTCTACTTCAAATATGGCTGACCTTCAACGTGCCAATGATCAATTGTATGCAGGGCTAAATGACCTGTTTAAGGGTGATGTGGAGCCCCTCAACAAGCTTTGGTCACATTCTGAAACCATAACATATATGGGACCCTTTGGAGGTTGTCTTACCGGTTGGAAAGAGGTGAAAGAAGAATTTCAGAAGGTTGCTGCCCTTAAGTTAGGCGGAAGCATTAGCAGCAAAGACTTAAAAGTATATGCCGAAACCAATTTAGGATATACGAGTTGTGTGGAAGAAGGTGAGAATATAGGTCCTGATGGTAAACCGGTTAAAGTAAGTCACAGAGCCACCAATATTTTTCATTTGGAAGATGGGGAGTGGAGATTGGTTCATCATCATACCGACATTTCTTCACAGTTGGAAGTGGCTTATGACATGGAATTAAAATAGATACAGCGTTAATATTAAGGAATAGGTTTCTTACGGGAATCAGGAAGAGCACTGCCAGGATGTGGAAATTTCGGATGGCAGTATCAAGGCTTTTGAAAATTCGCGTATCAGGACACTTTTTGAGTGAGGACGCATATCAATCGTGTTAGTATTAAAAATTAAACCATATGAGAAAAATAATATCCTTTATGCACATATCCCTCGACGGTTTTGTAGCCGGGCCGAATGGCGAATTGGACTGGGTGAAGGTGGATGAAGAACTCTTTGAATATGTAGGCCGGAGAATCAGCTTAGGCGATACTGCCCTGTATGGAAGGGTAACGTATGAGATGATGGAAGGTTATTGGCCTACCGCAGGTGATAAACCAACAGCAACGAAACACGACAGGGATCATGCAAAATGGTATAAGCAAGTGCATAAAGTTGTCTTGTCTAAAACATTGAAGGAAGCGTGTCTGACCAATACAACAATCATTAACGATAATCTTGCAGACCGCATTAATTCAATTAAACAGCAGGATGGCAATGAGATCCTGCTCTTTGGGAGCCCAACAGCAACGCATGCACTAATGCAGCAGAACTTAATTGACGGCTATTGGCTCTTTGTGAATCCGATTATTCTTGGAAAAGGAATTCCTTTGTTTGTTGACATAAAAGAAAAAATAAGCCTAAAGTTATTAAGTACTCATCCGTTAAACAACGGAGTAGTAGAACTGAATTACACAGTGGACTGATCGTTTAACTCATGCGCATAACCATTGTATAACATGATGAGCACAGAAGACCAAATCAAAACGTATATCAACAGTCAACCTGAACCAAAACGTACGGATCTGCAAGCATTGCACCAACGCATACTTCAGCTGTTTCCGAAGGGTAAGTTATGGTACTTAGATGGCAAAGACGAGAAAGGTAAAGTGGTAACGAATCCCAATATTGGTTATGGAATGCAAACCATAAAATATGCTGACGGAAAATCCAGAGAGTTTTATCAGGTTGGGATCAGTGCCAACACTAGCGGTATTTCTGTCTACATCCTTGGTATTGACGATAAAACGTATCTGTCCAAAACATATGGAGGTAAGATTGGAAAGGCCAGCGTAACCGGGTATTGCATCAAATTCAAAGCTTTAAAGAATATACAAGTGAATGTGCTTGAAGAAGCTATTCGCTTTGGAATTGCGATTCATTCGAACTAGTTGGCTTTGAATGAAAATTAAGAGTTAAACGAAACATTGAGGCAATGACTATTAAGAGAGCAATAAGTTCTGACCATTTGATTTTAACGGATATAACAAAAAAAGCAAAAGCCTACTGGGGCTATTCGGATGAACAAATGGAAAAGTGGTCAGACATTTTGACCATAACATCTGACTATATTGAAAAGAACAGTGTTTACAAATTATGCATTGATACTGCGACTATAGGTTACTATTCTTTTTTTGAACCCGATGAAGGAACAGTTGAGCTCGACAATTTATTTTTATTTCCGGATTATATTGGAAGTGGATTAGGAAGGCTATTGATTGTTGATTTTATTGAAAGAATGAAGGCAGCGAACATAAAATACATAGTTTTGGAGGCGGAGCCAAAGGCAGAAGGCTTTTATGAAAAGTTTGGTTTTGTTAAAGTAGGACAAGTTGAATCGAGCATTGAAAACAGATTTCTATTCAAAATGAAGTTAAAAATAGCAGGATATTAAAAGTATCATATCAAAATGAGAATTGGATTCTTCCGTTAGTATAAAGCACCGGTAATTTGTTCTGCTTCAGTTATCCTATCTGAAATTGGCAACAATTGTACGAGTTGGAACGTTTTATTTCTTGTTTGAAGGCCGAAAGGGAAATTTCAAGGGTATTATCATATCAATCTTAAACACACTCTAAAATGAATGAAACTATATTGAATTGGGGAGAACTTATCATTCCTTGGCTTTTATCGCATGGTATCAAAATTATTCTGATTGCTTTAGTCGCTTATATTTTAAACAGACTGACCAAAAGATCCATAGAAAAAATTGTAAAAGTTGTGGTTGTTTCTGATAAGTATTTGTCGAGGCAAGCAGAGGAGATGAGAGAAAACACGCTAATACGCATTTTCTCATGGACAGTGAAAATAATCATTCTGCTTTTGGCGATGCTGATGATTTTACAGGAAATCGGTATTCCAATCGGACCCATTTTGGCCGGTGCAGGAATAATCGGGCTGGCTGTTGGGTTCGGAGGGCAATACCTTATCCGGGATATTATTTCAGGTTTTTTTATCATTCTTGAAAATCAGTATCGTGTAGGCGATGTGGTTAATTTCGACGGTACCGGTGGATTGGTAGAGGATATCAGTTTGCGCATGACAACTTTAAGGGATTTGGATGGAACGGTTCATCATATTCCCCACGGGGAGATCAAACGGGTAGCCAATCTTTCAAAAGATTTTGCACGGATCAATTTAAATTTAGGAATTTCATATAACTCAAAACTCGACCATGTAATTCGTGTTGTAAATCTGGTGGGAAATGAATTGGCCAATGATCCCTTATGGCAAGAATACATTATAAAACCACCACAATTCTTACGCATTGATGATTTTGCCGATTCCTCCATTGTAATTAAAATTTTGGGAGAAACGCAACCTCTTAAGCAATGGGAAGTAACAGGTGAGCTCCGTAAAAGAATTAAATTTGCCTTTGATCTGGAAGGAATTGAAATACCTTTCCCTCAAAGAGTTATTCATCAGGTTAAATAAACTGAATTGTGCAAAGGATAAGAGCAAACAATAAATTAATGCCATAGACAATTCAGCATACCGGTATGCACGGAATTAGTATTTTTGTTTTCAATTATTTACCACCACTAAATCATTCCTTATATGACAGACAATAATGTAACCTTGCACAGAGTGCTGACTGCATCTCCCGAAAAAGTATACCGCGCCTTTACCGATGCAAATGCAATGGCTGCGTGGCTTCCACCTTACGGATTTCTCTGTGTTGTGCACAAGATGGACGTGAAAACAGGCGGCAGTTTTAAAATGTCGTTTATAAATTTTACGACCGGCAACAGCCATTCCTTTGGAGGAGACTATCTGGAGTTGAAGCCAAATGAATTTATAAAATACACCGACACTTTTGACGACCCGAATTTACCCGGAGTTATGACCACTTCGGTTTGGCTTAAAAAGGTTTCGGCAGGTACAGAGATGAAAATTCTTCAGGAAAATATTCCGGCCGCAATTCCAGTTGAAATGTGTTACCTGGGTTGGCAGGAATCACTGGAGAAATTGAAAAAGCTGGTAGAGCCGGAGATTCCGGACGCACCTTAAAGCTGTGATTAGGTGAAGTAATTTTGTTTCTGCATACGATTTGCATCTTTCATTCGCATTTTAGAAATAGTAATGAGTGGCAGAAGTAATTCAAAAGCTTAATTCTATCTTGTTCCCCGATCAAACCTGATTTTGTATGTGGATACCAATATTGTGTTCAATTACCATCATATTGTATGGAGGAAGATGGTATGGATGGGTAAAATTCGGCATTACAGGTAACTATAATGACCGGTATAATGTGCGCAGAAAACACAGGGATGACCAATCTGCTATTGAAACCTTATTGCACGAGAAGTACCGGTATTATAGAAACCTTTCACCCAAGGCCAAAAATAAATTTCTGGCCCGGTTATGCAAAGTGTTGGAACAATCAGAGTTTGCTGGTCATCATGGGCTTGAAATTACGGATGAGATGAAAGTCTGTGTTCTGTTTTCAAAAATACAACTTACATTCGGGCTCAGGCGTTTTCATTTCAAACGATTCAAGAAGTTTATCCTCTATCCTGAGTCTTTTTATTCGCGGTACTTTGAAAGTTATTTGAAAGGCCTTACATCCGGTGCAGGATTTGTTTCTTTCTCCTGGCATGACTTTCAGGAGGGATACCTGGTTCATAACGACAAATTTAATCTAGGGCTGCATGAAATGGCGCATGCCTTAAGATTGGAATTACAACATACCGAATACCCGGGTTGGAAAACCATATACTTAAATGGTAAAATGGATCAGAAAGCATTGGAAGAAATGAAACTTGCAGAAAGGGATGTACCCAATATTTTAAGAGAATATGCATTTACCAGCAAGGAGGAATTCTTTTCTGTTTGTGTGGAATATTTTTTTGAGGTTCCGGAGTTACTAAAAGCACATAAGCCTGAAATATTTGATACGCTTTCAGGTATGCTAAATCAAAACCCGATGCATATTCATTCAGATTATAGCTTGTCAGCCGAAATGTGACTTCGGATTTAATTTTAAGGTGGAGACAGTTAGCCTTCTTTTTACTTAACAATCCTATTTTTGTTATGAAGAGTCAAAATGTGTTCTTAATACATACTATTAATGAATTGAACTACCAATGAGAAAAATAGTTGTCTTATCCATGATTACCCTGGATGGGGTCATGCAAGCCCCCGGAGGAACCAATGAAGATAAATCAGAAGGTTTCCGGTTTGGAGGATGGACTGCACCATACGGCGACGAGGCCTATAACAAAGCGGTGCAAAAGGAACTTAAAGAACCGGCAGATTATCTGCTGGGGAGAAAAACGTTTGAGATCTGGGAGGGGTACTGGCCCCAACATGCCGACTTTTGGCCCGGGATCAATACAGGAACAAAATATGTGTATTCCAATACCAGGAAAAAATCGGATTGGGAGAATGCTGTCTTTATAAACAGCCTGGCAGCCATCAGGAAACTAAAAAAGTCAAACGGTCGCGACATTCAGGTTTGGGGGAGCAGTAAGCTGGTTCAGTTGCTACTTAAACATGATTTGGTAGACGAAATCAAACTTAAAATTCATCCCCTCACATTGGGTAAGGGCAAAAAGTTATTTGATTCCGGTACCATTCCGGCTGCATTTACACTCACGAAAAGTGCAGTTACCACAAAAGGTGTAATTATTGCTTATTACAAACGTGCCGGAAAAGTTCAAACCGGTACGATTGAAGTTTAAGGGTAAATACATTTGAATTGAACAAGTTCTTCCAAAGAATATGGTAATATTATTTATAGTTTCAGAGGGATCTCTAACGCAAGGCCGGTTTGGATATCAGGTGCGTTATTCACTTTAAAGTCTTCGTTGATATAAACCATCCATGTCCATTTTTTACCAAATGCAAAAAATACAGACCAGTTCTGACTGCTCCGGTACAAATGGGTAAGTGCCATATGCCAATGTGAACTCAAGCGGTTTCCAACCGGCGTGATTTGATCAAAAGAGGATAATGGATTATAAGGACCCAGATAATAAAAATCCAATCCCAGTTCCCAGAAACGATATCGGTTTAATGTTTTCCGGTAGCTGAATAACCATTCAGTGGTCGGAAGATTTTTACCTTCTATAAAATCGGCTGTTGCATTCAAATCAAAGAGGTGTTGCCGCATTAAACTTACGGCTACAGCTACGCTTAATGTGTTTGCCTTACCAACAGGATATTGTTTGAAAACTCCAACCGATATTCCTGCATCAATTCCCCGGTTATATGCGGTAGTATTGAGTCCCAGGTGCATTCCCGTTTGTAAATAAATACAGTGTTGTTTAAACAGATTGAAGTCTGGATAATAAATAAGATCTGTTGTGATTCCGGCAACAACAAAATTACCCTTCTGAAAATGTACCGGAGTGCCATCCGGACCCTGATAATAAATTTCAGCCTGATTCAATCCGTATTGTTTACGTGCGAAAGGATCTGTACCTCCGGCCACATGCTCGTGGAAAGATTCGATGAAGCCATCTCCGGTGAGCAGGGTCGTAGGGTCGCTGCCACCGGTTAGCAAAAAGTTTCGCATGCCAACACTCAACTCCAGTTTACGGCTGATTCGAAAATGAGCCTGCAACTGAATCGTTTTAATCACTCCATCAGCGCGAAAAACCATCGAATCGTAATTGCGGGGCATGCCCTGAAAAACAGAATCACGCTGATGCCAGGGAAAAGAGCTAAGGTGATCTACAGCTTGTGGATCTTGGGGTAAATACCCGCGTACCTCCGGTAACCAGATATTAGCGCTCCCCAGATCGATCTGAACAGTTGTGTTCGAAACTGGTTCGCTGTTAAACCGATGATTGATCCGGTAAAGCAACAAGCCCAGCGGATGCGCTGCCACCATATTGGGCTTATGTATACGCAGCATGTTTGTATAAGCAGAATCAGGCACCTGCGCCTGGAGATGCAGTGTAAATCCCGTAAACAGGATGATGCATCGTATAACCTTTTTGTGCAGGAAATTCATACTCCTGCAATTGCTACCCTGTATGCGTTCATTTGAAAGTATTAGCCAGGATCATTTTGCACAAGATAAAAATGCAAGTTGATTCGATATTCAAGATAATCAAAAAGAAGGATACAAGTGGCAGGAACGTTTAGGTTTTAGCTAAAATACCGGCCAACAACTGCATTTAATAAGCTTGATATTGCATTTGAATCTCTGATATATCTTGTATTGCCAACAACAGTAGATTTTCTTATTCATAATTTCAGTCCATTGTTAAGAAGGGTTAAATCACAGATTTTTATAATTTGCACCTGAAACAACCGAAATGAAATTTACAACCTTGTTCAATTCCAAACGAAAGGAATATATAACCTATGGCATCTCCATGGCTTTGGTTTTGTTTCTGCTCAAGATGCTCGAGGCTCATTTCATTGTGTTTAATTACCGTCTTGATTTGTTTATTGGTGCCATTGCAATCGTGTTTACCGTGCTGGGAATCTGGATAGCACTTAAACTGGTTAATCCCAGAGTAGAGACACGCATTGTAGAGAAGGAGATTTTTATTGAAAGGGGGATTCCAACGGAGATCAATCAGGATGAAATTGCAAGGCTGGGAATTAGCCGGCGTGAAATGGAAGTGCTAAACTTAATGGGGAAAGGATTGAGCAATGAGGAGATTGCAGCAAAATTGTTCATCAGCTTGAATACGGTTAAAACACATTCGTCGAATATTTTTATGAAACTGGATGTAAAAAGAAGGACGATGGCTGTGGAAAAGGCTAAACAATTGAGTATCATTCGTTAGATCGGCTCATGCTTTAGTATGAAATTGAAAGACTAGTACCAAATTCACCCGAAAGTGTGAAGGATTTTGATGCGGGCCTTTGTTCATTTGCTTCATGTTTAATATTTAAAAATACACATTATGAAAAGAAACAGTTTAGTATTCGGAGTAATCTCCGGAGCAATCATCAGTACTTTTATGGCCATTTCTATGGCGGTAATGTCGTGCAGCAGTGGCGATATGGAAGGCAGCGGCACCAGTATGGTAATTGGCTTCAGCGCCATGGCAGTAGCCTTCTTCTTTATTTTTGTGGGCATTAAAAATTTCCGCGACAAGCAGAATGGAGGAACCATCACCTTTGGGAAAGGATTTTTGCTCGGCTTATGGATCAGCTTGATTGCATCCACCATGTATGTAATTACCTGGGGGGTGGAATTCCATTTCTTTATGCCCGATTTTATCGATAAGTACTCGGATATGCAGGTAAAGCAATTGCGGGATAGCGGCATGACAGGAGCTGCACTCGATGAGGCGATTAAAGGAATTGAAACAAACAGCTACAACTACAAACACAATCCACTCGTATTTGCCGCATTCACGTATATGGAAATACTTCCGGTTGGCATTATTATTACACTAATCAGTGCATTGATTCTGAAGCGGAAAACGGCCGTAGCCGCCTGAGAATAAAGATTTCAACGGATCTGCATGAAGAAAGGTGAAGTCGGGGATCAGGTCAAACTTCTTTGACTCACCTGCTCCACATCTGAATTGGAAGCATTCAAGTCATTCAGAAACTGTGACAGCTTTTTGTTGAAGATTTCTGGTTGTTCCAGATTGGATACATGTCCTGCTTTTTCAATTACATGCAGTATCGAATTGGTTATTGTGGCATACATATATTCCGACTGAATCAATGGGGTAACGGTATCTTCTCTGCCGCAAATGATCATGGTAGGTATTTGTATTGCACCGAGTGTTGCACAGGTGTCGGTACGTCCGGCTAATGCAGTTAAACCCGCTGTGATAATATGGGGAGAGTTGGCAAATACCACTTTCCTTAAATCTTCTACCAATGCCTTTTTTGTGTTTAATGAATCTTTGCAGAAAACGCTTTGTAAAAAACCTTCGTTGAATTCATTCACGCCATTTGTATTTATATCTTCTATGGTTTTAAACCGTTTCTCTTTCACTTCGGGTGTGTCGGCAATGCATTGCGTATCGCATAGTATCAACGCCTTAAAGCGATTTGGATAGCGGTGATTTGCATTGAGCGTAATAAATCCTCCCATGGAGAGACCGCATATGATGGCTTTTTCAATCTTTAGTTTGTCCATGAATTGTATCAGGTCGTCGGCAAACAAATCCATACTCAGGGCTGATTCTTCATCGGTAGATTTTCCGAATCCCCGGATATCACAGGCAATTACGCGGTTCGACGATTTTAAATATTCGAGTTGGGCTTTCCACATCGATTTGTTGAATGGATACCCGTGCAAGAAAATGACCGGTACGTTTTTCTCTCCCAAATCATCGTACGATAAGTTGAAGTGGTTTACTGTGGTGGTTAAATTGTAACCTTTGGTAGCTGTTTCCATAATGGTTTAAAATATTTCTTTGGTAATATGATCAGGATCTGCTCCCAAATGGATCAGTTGAGCCTCTACATCTTTGATCATGGGAGGTGGACCGCAGATATAGAATTGTTGACTAAAGTCTTTCACAATGGTTTTAAGCAGTTCTTCCGTTACTCTTCCGTGATGATATCCTGCAAGCTGTTCATCCGACAGTATGTTTACAAAGGCATCGCCGAGTAAATCTCTGAATTCGTCTTCCAGTATGATGTCTGCTTTCGTTTTATTGGCAAATACAAGCATGTTTTTTCCGATTTCATTTTTCGATTTCAGGTCTCTGAAAATGGAAATAAAGGGGGTAACACCGGCTCCTCCTGCTATAAATACGCCTTCACCTTTATAGGCAATGGCACCAAATACTTCATGCAGCACAATTTCGTCGGCTTGCTTTAACTGCAGCATTTCGTTGGTAACGCCATCTTGTTCCGGATACGTTTTTATGGTAAACTCCAACGCATCGCCGGTTGGTAAATTTGTAAAGGTAAACGGCCTTTCTTCCTTCAGCCAGCCACTTTTGTTGATGGCAATATTGGCAGCCTGACCGGGGGTGAAGTCTATACCTTCCGGTTTATTGGTTATGATGCGCAGCACGTCGTGTGTTACGTGATCAATTGATTCAATTTTGAGTATGTGATTTCCCATTTTGTTGTTATTTAAACCTATTCCGGTAGTTGAAAACGCGCACAACAAACGTCATGAATAAATGGCAGGAATGAATTACACGATTTGCAGCAGTAGTTGTATAATTGACAGGATGATTGTTGTTGAATGTCAAATTGTGTGTTCGACATTGCATTCAGATCCATTCCATTTACTTGCAGCGACAAGGATTTTTATAAGAATCGACCTGTGCTTTTACACTATCTGAAAAAAATGTATTTTCGATTCAAACACGGATGAATGATTTGTTTTCAAAACCCTTGTTCAACAGGAACAATTGACTTTCCTAAATAATCAGTTCTATACATTGAAGAATTTATACCTGCTTATCTTTATCATGGTAACCGCCTTTCGGGGTGGTAGAGTGGATGCGATCAGGGATCAGGTAAAGCCTGAGGCGCAGCAGCAGAGAGTTTGGGTAATCCGGCATGTGAACATCATTCCAATGACAGCGGAAAATAAAGTGATTGAAAATGCTACTGTGCTTATTCGAGGTAATCATATCATTTCAATCAATGGAGCAGTACCCGATTCGGCTGAAATCATAGACGGGAAAGGGAAATGGCTCATACCAGGACTGATCGATATGCATGTGCATATTCCGGTTGACGGACACTTCAATAC
>JBAYIE010000033.1:0-19775 GCA_041665785.1 Bacteroidia bacterium
ATGCAGTCAGTCTTCCGGCCCGCGATTCAGTGATTCATCAGTTTGATATTCATACCTCGCGCAGTCCATCATTGATCAGCTTCAGCATTATTGCCGATTCCACTTTACCCTGGATGCAACAATTGGGGATGGGCAATATACCGACCGGCACACCGGAAGTCGATAGTTTGCTGATTCCTTATGGGCTTATGGTTAACTCCTATTTCCGAAGATTTGGATCAGAAGTTAACCATTGGGTCTTTTTTAAATCCGATAGTTTTTATAATACCCGGGCCCTGGCAAAGGCATTTGAAAAAATCCAGGGTGTGAGTCATACCGAGCCTGAATTTGCCATTGGCGACGGAAATTATATCATCGACTCCATTTACAACGATCACGTTGAACTGATCTATTCGCTGGGCTGGGGCGACTGTCCGGCCGGATGCATTAACCGTCGTTTCTGGAAATTTAATGTGTACAACGACTGCTCTGTTGAATATATGGGAAGCTACGGCGATCTTATTGATATAACTGGAATGGAAGCTATAGAAATGCTTGAACCATTGGTTTATCCAAACCCTTTCAGCGATGAATTGCGTTTTGAAAAAATTGATGGCCCCTTTGTTTATACATTGATAGATGAACAGGGCCGCATTATCATGAAGGGATCTACAGACGACAAAAAAACCAGCAAACTAAACACCTTGCTGGGCGGACTTTATTATCTGAGAATTGAGACCAGAAATGGAATATACACCACAAAGGTGATTAAGCTAAGCCGTTAGGAAATGGTACAGACGCGTTTCATCGCGTCTCCTTTTCGGATGCGATTTATCGCGTTATTTATTCAGACGCGATGAAACGCGTCTGTACCATTTGTTGAATCTGAAATATTTCCTATTTTGGTTCAACCAAAAATTTACCACATGTACGAAAAAATAACCATTAATGCTGCGATTGCTGCGGACAGAAAAAAGGTTTGGGATGCTTATACCAACTCTACACATATTGTAAACTGGAATTTTGCCTCTGACGATTGGTGTTGTCCAACCGCATCCAACGACCTCCGTGTTGGCGGAAAATACACTGCCCGTATGGAAGCCAAAGACGGAAGTTTCGGGTTTGATTTTGAATCCATTTACGATGAAGTGATACCGGAAGAAAAATTGGTATTTACGCTTGGCGATGGCAGGAAGGTTGATATTGCATTTACCGGAAGCGGAAATGAAACCGCTGTAACAATCGTTTTCGATGCCGAAAATGAAAACCCTTTAGAAATGCAACGGGGTGGCTGGCAAGCGATTTTGAACAATTTCAAAAAATATACCGAGCAGTTATAGCGCTTTTATTAACCTCTTTCTAAATCCTACCATTACCTCTATGGAATCGTCAATTCAATCTTATCACAATGCTCTGAGTACCGAAGATCGTGCCATCTGTGATGCATTGTATACCATCATTACACAAAACCTCAAAGGTGCAGAAAACAAAGTTTGGCATGGACATCCGGTTTGGTTTCTGGATGGAAATCCGATTGTGGGTTACAGCAAATTAAAAAACAGCGTACGGTTATTATTCTGGAGCGGACAATCGTTCGACGAAGCCGATTTGTTGCCCGAAGGAAGTTTTAAAGCTGCCGAAGCCCGCTACACATCAGCAGAACAAATCAATGCCGCTGCGCTGAAACGCTGGCTCAAGAAATCAAAAGCTATTCAATGGGATTACAAGAATATTGTGAAACGGAAAGGGGTTTTGGAAAAACTCAAATGAAGTACGAAGTACGGATTACGAAGTAAGAAGTAGCTGACCAAAGAGCTTTATCTCAATGACAAATATTTTGCTTCCTGGAACACAAAATTATATCATCCACTGAAGCATAGGCTGAGTCGGACACAATTACATAATTACTGAATTTCGAATGATGCGCTGCAGCTTCCTTTGAATGGATTATTTTCCTGATGTGGGAACATCTAATAACAATTAACTAATAACTATTAACGAAGTAAGAAGTAGCTGACCGGAGAAGCATTTCTCAAAACCAGGATGTTTCTACCTGGAATACATAATTATTTCATCCGCCGTAGCTCTAGCGGAGGTGGGCATAATTACATAGCTCACAATTACGAATTACAAAGCGTCAAGCCAGAAACAATATACTATGATAGGATAATCTTCAATCTTTGCACGCAACCAATAACCATTAACAATTAACGAATAACTTTATCCTAGCTTAATTCCAAAAATATACCCCACCACCGCACTCATTCCCATGGCAGCGGTTCCCCAGAAAGTAATGCGCAGGATGGCTTTTCCAATATTGGATCCGCCTGTTTTAGCAGCAAGTGCACCGAGCAGGATGAGAAACAAGATGGCGAATCCATAGAGCGAATATTCCATGGATTTCAACGGCAGAAACAAGGTAACCAGCAAAGGCAATGCGCCACCAAAGGTAAACGAGGCACCCGATGCCAACGCCGCCTGTATAGGTTTAGCCTGCGTAATTTCATTGAGTCCGAGTTCGTCGCGCAGGTGAGCGCCTAAGGCATCGTACGCGGTCATTTCTTTTGCAACCGTTAATGCGGTTTCAGGTTTAAGTCCACGCTTAATATAAATTTCGGTTAATCGCTGCAATTCCAATTCCGGCATATCATCCAACTCTTGTTGTTCGCGAGCAATGTCGGCTTTCTCTACATCGGTTTGCGAACTCACCGACACATATTCTCCGGCGGCCATCGACAAAGCTCCGGCTACCAATCCGGCTACGGTTGCTAAAATGATCGGTTCGCGTGTATCGCTGGCAGCCGCAATACCAATGGCTAAACTGGCAGTAGATAAAATACCGTCGTTCGCACCTAACACCGCCGCCCGAAGCCAGTTGCTGCGTTGTACATAATGCGGGGCAAGATAGTCTTCGGTTGTAGCGGTCATAGTTGCAATATTTTGAATGATGAGAAATTAATGGTTATGCCGGAAACAAACAATAACCTTTATGAGTATTACGAAGTACGAATTAAGAAGTTCGAAGTGGCTGACCAGAAATAAAGTGCAAAACAATGGACGATTTTACTGTTTAGGAAACTTCTAATAACTATTAACCAATAACCATTAACGAAGTGCGAAGTAGCTGACCAGAGAACATTTACTAAATAACAAAAATGTCTCTACGCTGAAAACACAATTACATAATTACACAATTACGAATTACAAATTACGAAGTACGAAGTAGCTAACCAGAAGTTTAGTGCTTAACAAAGGACAATTTTACTGCCTAGGAAATACCAACTTAATCAAGCAACAAAAACTATTCCTGACACAATATTTATTGACGAATTTATTCGTAATATCCCAACATAATTTCGGAAGATGGCAAACCGGTTTAACTTTCTGTTTGGAATACTCTCTAGCATTTGCCCTCTACTTTTAAACGCGCAAATGTTAAGAGGAAGCGTTCACAGTAAATCTGACGGAACTCCCATTGCTTATGCCAGTGTTTATTACCACTCACAAAATATCGGGACGATGACCGATTCTCTTGGAAGATTCAATATACCGTTAATTAAAAACGATTCTCTAACCATTGAACATGTAAGTTTTGAAGTAATAACTGTATTTGTATCAGATACCCTTTTAAACATCACGCTGAATGATAAATTCATTCAGCTTCAGGAATACCAGGCGCTCTCCAAACATGTGAATCGATCGGGTAATCTTGTTTTCAAATCAAAAAAAGCCTTCAAGTACCAAACCTCGTGGGCGTTGGCGTTTAACGGTGGAATAAAAGTCAGTTTCCCAATTCAAAGCAAGTTTCGCATTATTAAAGGCATATACTTAGCAGTTGGGGATATTAAAAATGCACCGGTAACGCTTAGAATTTCCATCATTGCCAGCCGTGACAAAAACCATAAAAACAAAAGTTCCGACTTACTTTTAGCAGAACATATCGCTCAACTTACAGATAGCAACCGGTATTCTCTGGTGGATTTATCTTTCGATCAAGCTGTGCATCTGCCCGACTCCGGCTTTTTCAGCATCATCGTTGAAGTTCTGAATCCGTATCTGGAATACGAATTATCTGCGAACGGACAATATGCTTATATCAAGGATAAAGAATCAGATAAAAATATTTCCATACTTATGGAAACCCGAAAAAACATCCCCGCGCAATATTGGACCAATGCCAGCTTTATGTATCGATGGAATTCAATAGAAACCCTTATAAAAAAAGTCCCATTATTTGATGCAAATGCTTTTCAAATAAAAATCAAATGGGAGAAGGAATAATATAAGTGAATCGCGCTGAAGACTTTTAAGTGTGCCCAATTATATCATTCTCCGAAACTGTAGCGGAGGGAGACATATTTACACAATTACATAATTTCACAATTACGAAATACGAAGTAACTCGCCAGAGAACTTTTTCTCAATAACAAATAACAATAACCTTCCCCTAAAACAACTTCGGTTGTTCCGGTTCTTTGCCCTTGCCTTTACCCGGGGTTTTGGTTTTTGATTTTGAGGTAAATGAATCATCATCGGAAAGCAGGCGTTTTACCTTTTCTTCTTCTTCGCGCAGCAGATCTTCATTAACAAGAAGTGTTTGCTGAGCCGGTTCTGGGCGGTTGAGGTCTTCTTTTACTTCATCTTCCATATCGGTTCCGGGATCGGGAGGCAATAAAACCACGCTCACAAATTCTTTGCCGGCAATAATATTTCCTATGGTCTTCCACCCTTTTACTTCTATAAATTCTTCGAGGTTGATGCTTTCCTCGCTGTTCATTTCTTTTTTGCGTCCTCCCCCTTTTTCCATGATCACTACCGGCGAAGTCTGGTCGGTTGCCATAACCACGCGGTTCTTCGGACTTTCAGGAATGCACAGGAACTTCTTGTTTTGCGTGAGGGTTTCAATCAGGAAACGTTTTACCAGAAATGCCTTCTCTTTGTCGTTATAGTAAATCAAACTCACCGGACGTTTCGGTTTAAACTTCCCGATATGCAATACCTGATCGGGTTCGTAATGGTTAGATAAATCGAAGTTGGTCAATTCATAATTGCCATCCCGTCCTATCACCAGAATCTGATCGTGGGTATCGAATTCGCCCAGATATTTTCCGCGAACATCCACATTCAGACGTCCTAACACTTCGTCATACCAGATCTTGCGGCCACCCAGCGTAGATGCACCTTTCGACTTCAGCTTGATCGACTTGATCAAATATTTGGAAACAATATTTCCCAATACCTGACGACCCTTGATGGCCAGTTCGGCAAAATTGAAATCGAAACTCAGCTTGCGGGCATGCGACAACGGACTCAGGGTAACTTCCACTACTTCGGCTTCACTGTTGGGGTTGGCCGTAAAGTAAATTACCTTGCTGTTGATCGAACCTGTGGTCAGATCATATTCCTTATCGCGCGTGATTCCCAACACCGGAAAACGTTTGGCATACGAGGTTTTTGTTTTCCCATCGAGGTAAATCATGTTGTAAATGCGCCGCTCGTCGTTTTTGCGGAACACATCGGCATGCAGAATGTCTTTGCCGGCAAAGAATTTATCCTGCACCCGGCTCACCACCATTTTACCGTCGCGGCGAAACACGATGATATCGTCGATATCCGAACAATCGCAGATATACTCGTCTTCCTTCATAGCATTGCCCGTACCAATAAATCCTTCGGCACGGTTTACATACAATTTCTTGTTGGCAATGGCCACGGTATTGGCCTGAATGGTATCAAACACGCGAATCTCCGTTTTGCGTTCGCGGCCCTTGCCGTATTTCTTCAACAGGTTTTCGTAATACTTGATCTGGTATGCCTTCAGGTTATCGAGATCGGCCTGCACCGTTTTCAATTCCTCATCGATACGCTTCATCAGCTCATCGGCTTTCATCGAATCAAAGCGCGTGATGCGGATCATCGGAATGCGGGTCAGTTTCTCGTAATCTTCGTGGGTGATTTCACGGATCAGTTGCTTGCGGAATTTCTTAAACCGTTCGTCGAGGTATTCAAAGAGTTTTGTTTTATCGGAATACTTTTTGAAATCGATATACATCTCTTCGCGGATAAATAATTTCTCCAGCGAACTGAAAAAATATTGTTCCTGCAACTCGGATTTTTTGATTTCGAGCTCGCGGTTGAGCAATACACGCGTGAACTCAACCGATTGACGCAACAACTCATTAATATCGGTAAAAATCGGCTTCTCTTCAATGATTACACAGGCATTGGGTGAAATGGAAACCTCGCAATCGGTAAATGCATACAGGGCATCAATGGTAATATCGGGTGAAACACCCGGCGCCAGTTGCACTTCAATCTCTACGTCTTTGGCCGTATTGTCGATCACCTTTTTGATCTTGATCTTGCCGTTGTCGTTGGCTTTAATGATCGAATCAATAACCGAAGTGGTGGTTGTGCCATAAGGAATATCTTTGATGAGCAAGGTCTTTTTATCGTACTCTTCAATGCGCGCACGCACCCGTACTTTGCTGCCTTTGGCGCCTTTGTTGTACCCGGTAATATCGATCATGCCACCTGTGGCAAAATCAGGATACAATTCAAACGTACGACCTTTGGTACAATCGATGGCTGCACGAATCAGTTCGCAAAAATTATGCGGCAATATTTTAGTAGCCAGTCCCACCGCTATACCTTCCACGCCCTGAGCCAGCAACAACGGAAATTTCATCGGTAAGGTAACCGGCTCTTTTTTACGTCCGTCGTACGACAATTGCCACGTAGTGGTTTGTCCGTTAAAGGCTACTTCCAGTGCAAACTTCGACAGACGTGCTTCAATATAACGCGGTGCTGCTGCCGAATCGCCGGTACGCACATCGCCCCAGTTACCCTGGGTTTCAATCAGGAGATCTTTTTGTCCGAGTCCTACCATGGCATCGCCAATGGCTGCATCGCCATGCGGATGGTACTGCATGGTTTGTCCGATGATATTGGCTGCTTTGTTAAAACGCCCATCGTCCATTTCCTTCATGGCGTGCATAATGCGTCGTTGCACGGGTTTCAAACCGTCGTTTACCGCCGGTACTGCCCGTTCCAGAATTACGTACGACGCGTAATCCAGAAACCAGGTTTCATATAAACCGGTGACGGGGGTAACATTATGCATGCTGTGATTTTTTGATGATTCGTCGCTCATGGATCTTCTTACTCTTCATTTATACGGCTTCCGCCTGTTCTTCCAGTTCTTGTTCAATAATATCTTTCTCAATCTTCAGATGTTCGATAATAAAATTCTGACGATCGATGGTGTTCTTTCCCATAAAATATTCGAGCAATTTCGGGATGGGTGTATCCTGGTTCAGGAATACCGGTTGCAGGCGAATATCATCCCCGATAAACATCCCAAACTCTTCCGGCGAAATTTCTCCCAATCCTTTAAAGCGTGTGATTTCAGGCTTTCCGCCCAGTTTATGTACCGCTCGTTGCTTCTCTTCGCCCGAATAACAATAAATGGTTTGTTGCTTGTTGCGCACCCTGAACAAAGGTGTTTCCAAAATATAGATATGTCCGTTCTTGGCCAGATCCGGAAAAAATTGCAGGAAGAACGTCAGGATCAACAAACGAATATGCATCCCGTCCACATCGGCATCGGTAGCAATTACGATACGGTTATAACGCAAGCCTTCCATGCCTTCTTCAATATTCAGCGCATGCTGCAACAGGTTAAACTCCTCGTTTTCGTAAACTACTTTTTTGGTAAGTCCATAACTGTTGAGCGGCTTTCCCCGTAAGCTGAACACGGCTTGTGTTTCTACATCGCGGCTCTTGGTAATGCTTCCGCTGGCCGAGTCCCCTTCGGTAATAAAGAGGGTGCTGTCGTAACGGCGTTCGTGTTTTTCGTCCTCATAATGCACACGGCAATCGCGTAATTTTTTGTTGTGCAACGATGCTTTCTTTGCACGTTCGTTGGCCAGTTTTTTGATGCCCGCCATTTCCTTGCGTTCGCGCTCGCTTTGGTTGATACGGCGCAACAAGGCTTCCGCCGTTTGCGGATGTTTGTGCAAATAATCGTCGAGGGCCTTTTTCAAGAACTCCATGGCATGCGCTTTCACGGTAGGCCCATCGGGTCCCATATTTTGCGAACCCAGTTTGGTTTTGGTTTGCGATTCAAAAATCGGTTCCTGCACGCGCACACTCACCGCAGCTACAATACTGGCGCGCATATCGGCCAAATCGAATTCTTTCTTGTAAAAATCGCGAATGGTTTTGGCATAGGCATCGCGAAACGCAAGCAGGTGTGTACCGCCTTGGGTGGTATGTTGTCCGTTTACAAACGAATAATATTCTTCTCCGTATTGGTTCTCGTGCGTGATGGCCACTTCAATGTCTTCGCCAATCAGATGAATAATCGGGTAGCGAATATTTTCTTCGTTGGTTTTGCGTTTGAGCAAATCCAGCAAACCGTCTTTCGAATAAAATTTCTTGTCGTTGTAGTGAATGGTTAAGCCCGAATTGAGGTAGGCATAATTCCACAACATGTTTTCGATATACTCCGGAATGAAGTGGTAATTCTTAAAAATCTGTTCATCCGGAATAAAGGTTACGCCTGTACCATCCGGCTCCAGGGTTTGCAATTGCTTGCTTTCTTTTTCAAGAGCGCCTTTGTTGAATTCGGCCGAAACCGTTTTGCTGTCGCGGTAGGCCTGCACCTTAAAGTACGACGATAAGGCATTCACTGCTTTTGAACCAACTCCGTTTAAACCAACCGATTTTTGAAAGGCTTTGCTATCGTATTTACCGCCTGTGTTGATTTTAGAAACTACGTCGACCACCTTACCCAATGGAATTCCGCGACCGTAATCGCGCACAAAAACCATATTGTCGGTGATCTTGATATCGATGGTTTTTCCGTGTCCCATCACATGTTCGTCAATACAGTTATCGAGAATCTCTTTCAGCAGCACATAAATTCCATCGTCGGGCGACGAGCCATCACCCAGTTTCCCAATATACATACCCGGTCGCAAACGAATATGTTCTTTCCAGTCGAGCGACCGGATGCTTTCTTCGTTATACACTACTGCGCTTGTCTTTGCTGCCATACTCCTTTTGTCGAAAATCAACCGGCAAATTAGGGCGAAAGCGAATAGGGTAATCCACAGAATGAAGCGCAGGTTGTGGAAATCTGGCTAAACCGCTGTAAATAATTGCCCAATGAGGTAAAATTTGAACCGGAGCAAGGGCATTTAAGGGTTAATTACTTGTTTGGATAGGCCAATTTTTTATTTTGCTCTAAATGCTGAATCTCGGTGAACAGGTGGGTTTTTATTTGGGGCTGCCCCCTGAAGTAGTCGCGACGGACATACGTATAATTGATTAATATTTTGCGCGCTCCACTTCAGGGGCCGGGCTATTCACTGCAAGTCCTCGCTACGCTGCGGGCTTTCCGTTTCTATCCCTCAGCCTCCTGCCGGAATGCTCAACAGCAATTTTTGTATAAAGGGAAACATTATCGCTTTAAATTTATTGGTGTCATTTCTCGATACGTCCTCCTATAGTCGGACACTCGAAATGACGGGGGAACTTATCGTAATAAGTGAAAAGCCTTGAATGAGCAGACTCTCTCCGTCATTTCGAGTGTCCGGGTTGGTAGAGAAAATAACCTCGGATAAGAAAAACCTGAAAGTAGACTATACCTCCATAGCGAACTGCGCTTCACGGACGTATCGAGAAATGACTCCCCAATAAAAATTACTCTCCAGAATGTTTTCCTTTTTTCATAGCTTGCATCTGATTCTCAGCCTAAACACAACAATATGGAAGCTCAACTCCCTGTCTTGCTTGCCTTGTTTTTTATTGCTACGGTACTTGCAACACTTGTATACTTTTACCTCGCTACACGCTCCAACCTGTTGATCGGATTGAGTGTGCTGTGGCTGGTAGTGCAGGGCCTGGCGGCCTGGTCGGGCTTTTACGAAATGACCGATGGCCTGCCTCCCCGTTTTGCGCTGGTGGTAATTCCACCTATGTTGTTGATTGTGCTTGCATTCACCCTGCCTACCGGACGGCGCTGGCTCGATTCCCTCGACAAAAGCTGGCTCACCTGGCTGCATGTGGTACGCGTGCCGGTTGAGCTCACCCTCTATTTTTTATTCCTGCACGGCCTCGTACCCGAGCTCATGACCTTTACCGGTCGCAACCTCGATATCCTTTCGGGCATCACAGCTCCCCTCATTGCCTGGTACGGATACAAACACCATTACCTCGACCGCCGCGGTATTCTGATCTGGAATTTTATGTGCCTTGCTTTACTCCTCAATATTGTGATCAATGCCGCCCTCTCTGCTCCTTTTGATTTGCAGCAACAGGCCTTCGACCAACCCAACCGCGCTGTTTTGTATTTCCCTTATCTCTGGCTTCCGGGCTTTGTGGTGCCGGTGGTGCTCTTTTCGCACCTGGTATGCATTCGGGCGCTGTGGCGGGGGGATGAGTGGAAGGTGGGGTGATTCTTATGTAAATAAATTATTGCGTCTATTTACCAATTGGAGAGCAACAAATGTCTGATTGAGAATAATTCCATGAGTAACAATAACATATTACAAAATCAAGAACATATAAGAGTGAAAAGTGAGGCTATATTTTAGTTATGTGTAATTATAACCAGTACCGACAACAGATTTAATGAAGCAAACTTTAAACTTATATAAGTATCGGCCATTAGACGAATGGACAATTAAAGAGTTAAAAGAAAGGACGATTCACTTTAAATGTCCGAACGAATATAACGACCCTTTCGACTGTAGAATAAACCTAATCATTGACGGAACGGATGAACAATGGGAATCGTACAGACAAAGAATGGGAATTACGACTGATGAATTGAAAGCATACAAAGCTGAAAGAAAAATTAAAGTAGAAAATTCTGGGTCATACTATAAGGAAATACATAGACACAGTTTACTGAACATAAGATTAAGTTGCTTTTCAGAAGTGCCAGATAATATTTTGATGTGGAGTCATTATGCAGATTCGCACAAAGGAATTTGTTTAATGTTCGAAACAATTGAATTCGACACAATTCAATATCTGGATCTTAATAAAGAGGACCTTCAATACAATTCGAGTAAACTTCCTCCAGACCATTCTGGAATTATAAGAGTTCGCTATGCAGAAAAATTACCCGAATCATATAATCACCTTGAATATGACAAAGATAAAATTGCTCCATTTTTAATGACCAAATCAACAGATTGGGCTTATGAAAAGGAATGGAGAATGATGTTGCCCAAAGAGGCTTTGAAAACCGACAATCCAAGGTATTTAGATAACCAACTGAAAGGAATAATATTTGGACTGAATTGCTCAGACGAAAATAAAAATAACATAAAAGATATCTTTAAAGGACAAGCCGTGAGTTTTTATCAAGCGACTGCAATTAAAAATGAATACAAATTGGAAATATGTCCATAATAACTACACATAACAGGTGTTTGGCAAAAAAGCGGACTCATTGGTTAAATGAAGTTTTGTGCTTCGTATCAAGTTCAGAGCTAGCAGACAGTTTAGTGCTTCGAAATCCGCTTCTTCGCCAAGCGTCAAACTGTTAGGGGATAAAATTTCACGACAGAGTAAACATCAACCGACAAGACATTTATATGAGAGTAGTTAAAACAATTTGGGATTGGCTTGTAAGAAATCTTGGAAATGTATTTAGCATTTTAGGGGTTTTTCTGACACTTTATTTTGGTGTGTACTATGTTCCATCATATTTGAGAGAATCTCAAAATGAACAGCTAAAAAATGCTCAAAGCGAAATTCAACAGTCAGTAAAGGAGCTTGTTTTCAGCGACTCAACATTTAACACCGCAGAATTGACATCACTCGTTCATGCCAAAGAAATCTCCCTTGGCGAAAAATTTCCGTTATCACTGACCGACATATTGACCAAAGCCGAGGAATCATTTATGGAAGATAGGTATTTGCCATTGATAAAGCGAAGATCCCTTATTCAAAAAATAGAAGAAGTTAAACAGCAGCTTCCCAAAGAGACTTCCACGACAACCGACAAGCAAAAAGCCGAGGACAATGGATTTATATGGGTAGAGTGGCTTTCCATTTTAGGTTCGATCCTCGCTGTAATCGTAGGACTAATTAGTTTCTTCATGAAATACCAATTAGACAAGGACAAGGAAGAAGAAATCAAAAACGAAATTCAGGACATCATTCCTCCCAAGGAGGCTACTAACTACGCGATTGAATTTGAAAAGAAAATTGAAGACATTCTTCAAAAACGAAGCGGCATTAAATTACTCACTGAAGAACCAAACAGAGGTATAGATTTTGAGTTTGATTATAATAATAAAAAATATTTCGTTGAAGTGAAATTTCTTACAAGGAGCAAGGTTGGACTTAATACGTTTCATCAGCTGACCTATTTCCTGCAAGACAAAAAAGGTGAGGCTTGGTTAATCTACAATACCGATCTCACAGCACTTGTCTCTAAAGAGATTGAGAACTTTAACCAAAAAAATATGAATATAAAACTAAAATCAATTCGAGTAACCAGTGCTAAAGATTTCGCAGACAAACTAGATGAATTTCTAAAGACATAGAAAGCGACAAAATGAAAGTTCAGAAAATATCCACGCAAGCACTTATTGCATTGAAAGATGCTCTCGCAAATGTTTATTGGCGAAAAAAAGAGTTGCGACAATTTATTGAGTTAACAATGGAAAATCCATACATTGTTTCAACTATTGACTGGCAAGAAAATCCAAAATATGAAAGCGTATCACAACTAATTGACAGAATGGCGGCACGGCAAGACCTATATCAAAATGATCTCTTAAAATTGCTTCAAGAAACCTCTAACATTAATGATTTTAGCCACTTAAAATATTGGGACGAAAAAGGAGACTTAACAAAGCGAGCAATGGAATCTGTTGCAAAACTTAGAGCTCAAACGAAAGGCTATTTTGACACAATGCAGGAACTCAACAAAGCAGCAGAAAAGAGATTTGAGAATATTGAGAAGGTAAAGCAGACGATATCTTTTGCTGAAAAACTTGATGAACTAAAGAATCAATTCTTCACTATTGCATCTGGTGATAACGCACAACAAAGAGGTTTTAAGTTGGAGAAATTACTGAATGAATTATTTCATCTTTTCGACTTGTTCCCAAAAGCTTCATTCAAAATTACTGGTGAACAAATAGACGGTTCGTTTACGTTTGACAATGACGATTATATTTTGGAAGCTAAATGGCAAAAGGCACAGGTAAATGCAGGTGACCTATATAAATTTGGTGGTAAAATATCCGGTAAGCTCAAAAACACTTTAGGTCTCTTTATTTCACTTGACGGTTATTCTGCTGATTGTACGGAAACTGGCAGCTCGGTCGTAAAATCAATGATACTTATGGACGGACAAGACTTAATGATGGTATTAGATGGACGAGTGAGATTAAACGAAATGATTTTTATCAAGAGAAGACACGCATCTGACACAGGAGAAATTTATCATAAAATATCTGGCATATAAAAATACAATCACTAACACGCGTCTATCGGTAAATGTTAACAAGTTAAGTTGTAGTTATCGTTTACACATTTTTCTTATCTTAGCTTGACAATTAAATTCTCCTCAATCGCCACCAACGGCATTCGTGGGAACGTTGACAAGTATTTTATGAAAAGACTACAACTGACATTCATATTCACGTTTATCATCAATATAACTTGGGGACAATATAACCATGACTACAGAACCTCAACACGCAATCCTGAGCTGGACAACTTGATGGCTAGCTATGAAAGGCAAGAATTTTCTAAAGAAATAGATTCACTTTACTTAATTCGGTCAGAGTTAGCTGACGGTGAAAAAATAGTCTATTGGGATAAAAACACACAAATCCCACATTTCCGGTTTTACATAACAAATGGTTCAATAAGTGGACCCTTTTACTGTTACAATCCAAATGGTATTCTGACAACTGTAGGTAATTATTATAATGACAGTTTATGGTCCTTTGCCAAAGGATATTTTATCTTAAATGACACCACCTTTAAAGTTGGGTTGTGGCGTTATTATTCGTTATCGAACCAATTTGACAGTACCTACTATTATGCCTCGACGATTGATAGATATTTTAAAATACCTCGTAACAATGATAGCACCTTTAGCCAGGAATGGACATTCTTAGATGGACAACTCTGGGAGAAACGTATTTTTAAAAGTGCGGATCAAATTACTGAACAAAGAATTTTAAATAGAGACGGCTCTAAATACTCAGATTATGAACAATTTGGTAATTGTTATATTCATAGGAAATGGGGAGCTGGAAATAATTTGAAATCGATTTTTATATCTGGAAAGAATGAATACCACATTAATCTAATAAATGATGAAACTTACACTAAAGTAAATCAGACCGACCAGCTATCAGACGCACAGAGTAATTTCCTTCAAAGTAGAAAGTTTTATGAGAATGGAAAATTGAAAGAGTTTTTTGATGTAAAAGCCGGCATAAAGATTAAGTATAATGACAAAGGAGAAGTAGTAAAAATTGAAAAGAGAAAAGGAGTTAAAGTGTCAAAAATGTAGAGATACTCAAGCTCGCAGCAAATAAGCTCTATTACAATTAATACGAAGATTCCGAGTAGACAATAATTAAAATAACAAGAATTTGCTTTTACCAATTTTAATGGCAAATTTTAGACCAATGAAAAATATCAAAGATGTTCCTCAGAAGCATTCCGAATGCAAGAGCAATTTTGACAGTATAGGAATTGTCTGGAGTTTCATTTTAGCTTTCGGACTTATCAATTTCAGTTGTAATAAAGATGACTCATCTTCTCAAAATAATTCTGCTCAATCAGTACCCGACGAATACTACGTGAAGTATATTGTTGCCAGCTCTACCATTTATTCAGGCGGTAAACTTAATCTCACTCTAAAAAACGAAAAAGGCCAGGATGTCACAATCGTGATTAATCAAAATGTGCAATCTGAAACAATAATTGGACCTGTTTCAAAAGGGTTTAATTCGAAACTGAAAGCAGTTGCTGCTGGAACTTCCTATAATAAATTAAAGCTATATTCAGAAATACATGCATGTAAAAACATTTCACCATTTGCAATCAAAGGAATTAATGGAAGTGATACTCCTCGGGATGCTGTTGAATTAAATTATACAATTGATTTTTGATAGGTAAAGGCACACACGGTCTATGCCTTAGTACATTAGTGTCAAAGCAAACCAGGCCATTTCTAAAAAAGTATTTTAACATTTTACCATATGATCTTGGACATTCTAAATCAATCTGATATTTACGAAGTTTTGTCGCAGACATTGCCAAAACAAAATGATTTTCATGAATCGAACTATTCCGAAGAACTTAAGGAACTAATGGATTTTGGAATCAATACCAAAAAATCACTCCTTGATTTAATTTCAAAACATCGCGATGCTGTTCTCGAAATTGATGCTTCTGAAATGGATGATTTTCATATTAATCATTACATTTCTGAATATGGGAAGGAATACATGGAAGACCGACTCAAAAACAAATTCTGGTTTGCATATCCTGCATTGTTGAGAATAATTTTGAGTTTAGAATTCGGGGATAAGTATGAAAAGTATGCTAATAAACGTGATGGAATACGATTCTCGGTTTATTCATCTTGACTGAGCACCAATGATAATTTCATCTTTTTGAAATAAATTAGCTTAAACATTATCCTATGTTCTACCTCGCCGGTATAAGCATCTCCTTTTTTCTGGCCCTGATTTTATTCAGCAAGGCCAGGCATCAGCTGGCAGTTCGCATTCTGACTTCATGGCTGGCAGTTTTGGGTGTTCACCTGTTCTTATTCTATGCCGGAACAGAAACGTACTTTAGCAACATAACATAAACCGCTCCCTTAGTTTTGACAGCTTGGGGTTCGCCCAAAATAGAATCATTCGAAAGGCAATCTTTCCTATTTGTAAATCATATATTTATATGTGCAATAAATGACCAAAAAATGGAATTAATTTCCGGAATATAACAGCTAAATTTACTCCTATGAAACCCTTCTTCATCCGTATACTCCTTCTCCCTCTCCCTCTTGCTCTTGCTCTCCCTCTCCCTGCTCAGTCCCTCTACTTCCCTCCCTCCTCCAACAGCACCTGGGATACCCTTTCGCCTCAATCCTTAAATTGGTGTCAGACCCAAATCGACAGCCTCTTTGCCTATCTGGATTCCAACAATACCAAGGCATTTGTATTGCTCAAGGACGGAAAAATTATGCTTGAAAAATATTTCGGTACGCATACACAAACATCTGCCTGGCAATGGGCATCGGCCGGTAAAACCATTACGGCGTTTATGGTGGGTATGGCCCAACAGGAAAATTATTTATCCATTGCCGATACCACAGCCAAATACCTGGGCAATGGATGGACCTCCTGCAACCCGCCGGAGGAAGAAAAAATTACGATCCGGCATCAACTCACCATGACCTCCGGTTTGGATGATGCGGTGCCGGATCCGTATTGCACCCACGACTCCTGTCTGCTCTATAAAGCCGATGCGGGAACGCGCTGGGCTTACCACAATGCACCTTATACCTTACTTGATAGTGTAATTGAAAACGCCACCGGAGCCACACTCAATGCCTATACCACGCAAAAATTAAAAACACCAACGGGTATGTCGGGCTTGTTTGTGACGCTTGGTTACAACAATGTATTTTTCAGCGATGCACGCAGCATGGCACGATTTGGCTTGTTGATGCTCAACCGGGGGAATTGGAATGGAAATCAATTGTTGACCGATACTGCTTACTTCAATCAAATGGTGAATACCTCACAAGCGATTAACCCTTCGTATGGTTATTTGTGGTGGTTGAATGGCAAATCGGGATACCGGGTTCCGGGATCTCAATTGTTGTTTCCCGGCTATCTCAATCCGCATGCTCCGGCCGATATGTATGTGGCGATGGGCAAAGACGGACAGTTTCTGAATATAGTGCCTTCTAAAAATATGGTGTGGGTGCGCATGGGCAATTCGCCCGATGGTTTACCTGTTCCCTTTTTGATGAACGATAAGATCTGGGAGTATCTCAATCAATTGGAATGTAATACGCTAAATGTGCAGGAAACAGAAGACTTCCATAATGCTGTGCTGATCTTCCCCAATCCTGCCCGTGAAATACTGCATATTAAATCTGATGTACCTGTTTCAACTATTGAAATGCTGACCATTTACGGACAACTATTAAAATCTGAAATTGGCACGCACAAAGAATCGAGCATTCCCATTTACGAGTTGAATCCGGGGCTGTATTGGATCAAAGTATACTTAACCAATGGAAGCGTTTGGAGCGGGAAAATGTTAAAAGAATGAAATACTTGCATTCATACCAATACAAAAGTAATTCCCCTTCAAACAAAATCTGTTCATTAACGTTATATCTTAATAGCTACTGCTAAAATTATCAGCGGATCTGCCATTAAAAAACCGGACCCGATCTTATTCACTCTTGTAAAATTTAGCTGTATGGAAAATTACTCGAATCTGATAGATGCTATCAACGGCTTACGCGGTCAGGGTTATACCGAAGATTTTAACCTGCTGCAAAATTGCATTGAATGCCGCGAAAGAAGGTTCCGGATCTTTCACAACGAATTTGTTGTCGATAAGTATTTCCGTTTTGAAGGAGATACCAATCCAGATGAACAAAGCATCATTTACGCCATCTCATCCGACCGTTACGGTTTAAAAGGCATCCTGATCGATGGTTATGGAATTACCTCCGATCCGGTAACGCAGGAAATGTTAAATACACTTAAAAAGAAATCAGACCCCTCATGAAAATAGTGATCATTTCGTCGAGTGTGCGGACCGGGCGCAAAAGCCACCGCGTAGCCATTTTCTTCAAAAAGTTTATTGAAGATAACAAGTTGGCACAGGTTGAATTGCTGGATTTGATGTTATACCAGTTTCCGGTTTTTGATGAACGCTTGAAATACCAAAAAAATCCATCCCCATCGGCCAAAGAATTTGCCGAAAAAGTAAACGATGCCGATGGTGTGATCATTGTAACACCTGAATACAACGGAGGATATCCGGCTGCCTTAAAAAACGCCATCGACCTCCTGACCGACGAATGGATCCGCAAACCCGTGGCCATCTCTACCGTTTCGTCGGGCAATTTTGCCGGCATGAATGAATTTCCATCCCTGCAATATTCCCTTTGGAAATTAAAAGCCTGGACCGTTTCGGCCATGTATCCCGTGCCTAAAATTGCTGATTCGTTTGACGAACAAGGTGTACCGGCCGATAAAGAAGGTGCAGAAAAACGGGCCAAATCCTTTATAGATGAATTGTTGTGGTGCATGGAGGCGGGAAAACGGTAGAGACGCGATTTATCGCGTCTCATTATTTTTACGATTCATCGCATCCAATTTTTTATTACAAATCATCGCGTCTAATTATTGAACGCGTTCATCGCGTATTATCATTGAACGCGTTCATCGCGTATTATCATGGAACGCATTCATCGCGTATTATCATTGAACGCATTCATCGCGTCTTATCATGGAACGCATTCATCGCATCTTATCATGGAACGCATTCATCGCATCTTAATATTGAACGCGATTCATTGAAGATTCATCAGAGACGCGATGAATCGCGTCTGTACGGTAATGCCCCTGCGTAATTCGCAATTCTTTCTTTAGATTTACGCTTTAAAGCGTGCGCAGTATATTCCTAGATAAAGATACAGAACCCACACAGGCCGAATTGAAAAAGGCGTTGGGAGAAACATATTCTTCCTGGAAGAAGCTTGAAAAAACCGCATTGAAATTTAAACCCGATGCAGTTTGCGCCTGGAATTTTGCTGGAGAAAAGTACGGATGGAGTTACCGCATCAGCGATGCAAAAAGGGTGCTTATTTATTTGTTGCCACGGGATAAATTCTTTAAAGTGGCCTTTGTTTTCGGTGCCAAAGCATACGATACCATTATGTCCACGTCCATTGCTCCCTTCATTAAAACGGAACTTAAAAACGCCAAACCATACGCTGAAGGGCGGGGAATCCGCATGGAGATAAAAGATGCATCCTTATTGATGGATCTCGCTGAACTGATCAACATAAAAATGAACAGCTAATATGAAAATGAAACTCATCGTCCTTGTTACGCTTCTGCTTACTTTATCGTGTGAACGTTCCAAACCCTTTTCGGATGAGGACAGGAAACGCATCGTAAATGAAGTGACGCAGATGCTGCACGATTATCAAGAGGCAGTTGCTGATTCAGGACTCACGGCCGAATTTGCCTACCTCGATTCTTCTTCCGATTTCTTTTGGGTTCCACCGGGATTTTCGGGCCCCATTGATTACGACAGCGTCTCAAAAATATTAAAACAAAATGCACCCTTGTTTAAATCCATTGAAAGTACTTACGATACATTGCGCGTTGTTCCCTTGAGCAAAAGAATTGCTACCTATACGGCTCAACTTCAATCTACCATGACTGATACATCCGGAAAAGCTCTGCAATATACGTTGGTTGAAACCGGCGTAGTGATCAAACGCGAAAATGGGTGGAAATTGGTCAGCGGACAAACACGGTGAAGGTGAAGTTAATGGTTAATCGTTATTGAGTTATTAGGTGCATGCAAAGCATGAAAAATATCCTATACAAAGTATTTTATTTCTTGTTAGACTGTAATACTCCCGGAATCTAGGACCAAAGGTTTAGTTAAAAATAGACTTAATTTTACTAAACCCAATGACAAAACAAACACGGCGCAAATTCAGCGCGGAATTCAAGGCCAAGGTTGCTTTG
>JBAYIE010000034.1:0-17999 GCA_041665785.1 Bacteroidia bacterium
CCGAAATCTTACACATAAACTCGTGGTGCTGCACGAGGTCAGTTTTCTTTCGGCCCTGCATCACAACACGCATCGTTTGTTGCGCGCCATCGATACCAATATGTTGCTGAGTAAATTGCCTCTGAGCAAACAAGCGCGTGGCGACGAACAATTGTTGCCGCGTCCAACACTCGAAGCGGCGTATGCTGCCTATCCTTTTATCGCAGCCAATACACAACGCATTCTGGACGATTGCTGCATCGGGTTTGAATACGGAAAACTATCGAACAAGAATCTGAAATTTTATACCGGCGGATATGCCGAAGACATGGAACTCCTGCGCAGTGCCTGTTATGCCGGTATCCCTTACCGTTTTCCAAACCCCACGCCTGAAATCAACCGGCGCATCGAAAAAGAACTGGAAGTGATCGGAGAACTAAAATTTGCATCTTACTTTTTAATCAACCACGACATTGTGCGCTATGCCCGGCATAAGAATTATTATTATGTGGGACGTGGAAGCGGTGCCAACAGCATACTCGCTTACCTGCTGCGTATCACCGATGTGGATCCCATCGAACTCGATTTGTATTTCGAACGTTTCATCAATATTCACCGCAGCAATGCGCCCGATTTCGATATCGATTTTTCGTGGCGCGACCGCGACGATATCACCGATTATATTTTCAACCGTTTCGGTACGCAACGCACTGCTTTGCTGGGTGCCTACAATACCTTCAAACACGATGCCGCCATACGCGAGCTGGGTAAGGTTTTCGGGTTGCCGCAAGGCGAAATTGAAGTGTTGCAGAAACGGGGAGGCGCTGCACCCACCGATGCATTGAGTCGCCTGGTATTGCGTTACAGCGAACGCATCAGCAATTTTCCGAGTCACCTCAGCATTCACTCCAGCGGGATCCTGATTTCGGAAGAACCCATAACCGCATACTCAGCCACCTTTATGCCGCCCAAAGGATTTCCCACCACGCAGTTCAGCATGCTCGAAGCAGAAGATATCGGCTTGTACAAATTTGATATCCTGAGTCAGCGCGGATTGGGAAAAATAAAAGATGCCCTCACCCTGGTGCAGGAAAACCGACAAACCGAAATCGACATTCACGATACTGCACGTTTTAAATCCGATGAAGCGGTAAAAGTGTTGCTGCGCAAAGGAAATACCATCGGGTGTTTTTACGTGGAATCGCCGGCCATGCGTATGTTGCTTGCCAAATTGCAGGCCGACGATTACCTGCGACTGGTTGCAGCAAGTTCCATTATTCGTCCGGGTGTAGCCAAAAGCGGCATGATGCGCGAATACATTTTACGATTCCGCAATCCACATTTGCGCGAACAGGCACAACAAGCCATTCCCGAGCTCTATGCCATTCTGGAAGAAACTTACGGCGTGATGGTTTACCAGGAAGATGTGATCAAGGTGGCGCATCTCTTTGCCGGAATCTCGCTGGCTGAAGCCGACTATTTGCGTCGCGGGATGTCGTGGAAGTTCAAACAACGCAACGAATTCAGCCGCGTGCGTGAACACTTTTTCAGCAACTGCGAAGCCAAAGGATACAGCATCGCATTGATCACTACCATCTGGAATCAGATTGAGAGTTTTGCCCACTTTGCTTTTTCGAAAGGACATTCGGCCAGTTATGCCGTAGAGAGTTATCAGGCTTTGTTTCTCAAGGCTCATTTCCCGCTGGAGTATCTGGTGGCCACGCTCAACAACGGTGGCGGATACTATCCGCGCGAATTGTATGTGCACGAAGCACGCATGCACGGAGCCACGATGCGCCCGCCCTGCATCAACAACAGTCAGGCCATTTGTACCATACAAGACAAAACCATTTTTCTCGGATTGGCCATGATCAGCGAACTCGAACAGGAAAGCATGGAACGCATTATGCACGAACGCGACACACGCGGACCCTTCGCAGGACTCACCGATTTTATGCAACGCATAGCTTTGTCTGTTGAACAAATGCGTTTGCTGATTCGTGCAGGTTGTTTCGATTTCGACAACCGCAACCGCAAGGAACTGTTGTGGCAAATGCACGGTTTGTTGCAACCCACTGCTCAACCCGAACAACAAAAGTCGCTGTTTCGTCCAACAGCCAAAACCTATCAATTGCCCACCCTGCTCCACTCTACCGTGGATGAGGCGTTTGAGGAAATTTCACTCTTCGGATTTCCCCTTGCCTGTTCGCCCTTTGAGTTGCTGCGCGAAAAAGTGCCCCCTACCAGTATGGCCCGTGAGTTGAAACAAAACATCGGGAAAACAATAAGCGTACTGGCTTACCTCATCACCCGCAAACGCACCATTACTTCCACCGGCGAAAGCATGTTCTTTGGAACTTTTATCGACCGCGAAGGACACTGGATCGATACGGTGCATTTTCCGCCCAGTGCAAAAAAATATCCCTTCACCGGAGGAGGTTGTTACCTGCTCACCGGAAAAGTTACCGAAGAATACGATTTTATCAGCATCGAAGTAGCGGAGATGAAACGCATTGCGGTGATCGACAGAGAAGCCTTTCAAGGGGAAATTACGAATGACGAAGTACGAAGTGCGAAGTAGCTAACCAGCGGACTTTTACTCAATAACCATTAACCAATTACGAAGTACAAATTACGAAGTACGAAGTAGCTGACCAGCGAACTCTTCCTCAATAACCATTAACCCAATAACCATTAACTAAACATGAATCGCGCATTCGGAGATGCGCTGCAACTTCTTTTGAAGGAAAAGTTCTCGAACCAATAACCATTAACCAATAACTAATTTCTACTACCTGCGAAGGCCAGAAGGCGCATCGCCATGGACAAACCAGAAGTTGAATCTTAAAAAATATATTTCTGCCATCCCAATATCATCCACCGTAGCTTTAGCGAAGGTGGACACAATTACATACTTACACAATTACATACTTACAATTCACCAATAACCATATCCTCCCTTATCTTTGTACCTTATCCTCACCGCATGATCACACCCGGCAGTTACCATACCCTCACCATACAGGAATTTCAATCCGAACAGGTATTACTCAACGAAGGAATTGCAATTCTAAAACGAGAGGTGCCCCGGGAGAAAAAAGCCGGTGACACCCTGGAGGTATTTGTATACCACGACAGCAAAAATAATCTCATGGCTACTACCACCAAACCCAAAGCCGTAGTAGGTGAACTGGCCACACTGAAGGTAATTGACATGACCCCTGCAGGTGCTTTTCTCGATTGGGGATTGCCCAAAGATTTGTTCCTGCCCCGCTCCTTCCACGAGGATGATTTACAGGTTGGAGATTATTGCCTGGTGAAGTTGTTGCTGGATGAAGCCAGCGGTAAAGTATTGTGTAAGGAAACTCTGGAAGGTGAACTCAACAATGAGGTGCTGACTGTAATAGAAAAAGAAGTGGTAAACCTTATTGTTTATAAAGATACTCCGCTTGGTTACCAATGTATCATCAATGGAAAACACCTGGGCTTACTGCATTACAACGAAGTATTTAAAGACTTATTTGTAGGCGACAAAGTCACGGGATTCATCAAAAAAATAAAGGAAGATCATAAGATTGATGTGATGATCGGCAAACCAGGACATACTCGAGTAGAAGATGAAGCAAGTGTAATTTTGAATAAACTGGCTGCTCAAAATGGTTTTTTACCCTTTCACGATAAATCACCCGCCGACACCATTTATAAAGAATTCGGCATGAGCAAAAAAACATTTAAAATGACCATCGGTAACCTATACCGCGAAAAGAAAATCAAGCTGGAGCCTGAAGGAATTCGCCTGATTTCCTGATTAAAATCAAATATTGGCCTTCTTCAAGCGGAATTCAGCAAATTCCATTTTGCAATAGACCTACCCAAAGTCCCTGTTTTAGCCAGTTACGGCTGAATTAATATTAACTTAACATTGAGAATATGTTGCGGTAACATGATAGGCCCAATTTTGCGTCCAATTAATAATTGAATAACAATCAACGGACAATTCGATGCAACAGATGAACAAGAAACAATCGCTATTCAGAAACTTAACATTACTGCTTTTTATGATTTTTGCCTCTCATACATTGATGGCACAAACCGACAGTTTAAAAGTTGCTCATTCTGAATTTAAACCCGCTGTAGAAACAAAAGCTGCAACGAAATGGTACGATAAATTTGCCATTCGTGGTTATTCGCAAATACGTTACAATCGTTTACTGGAAACCAATCCCAATATCAACTGCGAACAGTGCGATAAATCGATTGGGAAAAACGGTGGAATCTTTATGCGCCGAATGCGTGTGATTATTTACGGACAGGTAAACAAACAGGTTTACTTTTATGTTCAACCCGACTTTGCCAGCAGTGCTGCAAGTGATAAACTGCATTTTGGACAAATACGCGATGCTTATTTTGACGTAGGTCTGGATGAATCCAATGAATTTCGTTTTCGCTTCGGTCAAAGCAAGGTACCTTTTGGCTTTGAAAATATGCAGTCGAGTCAGAACCGGCTTCCATTGGATCGTCACGATGCCTTGAACAGTGCTGTTGCCAACGAACGCGATATGGGTGTATTCTTTTACTGGGCACCGAAAAAAACGCGTAAACTATTCTCTGAACTGGTGAGTTCAGGATTAAAAGGTTCAGGTGATTATGGCGTTTTTGCTTATGGTGTATATAACGGACAAACAGCAAATACACCTGAATTGAATGACGAATTGCATCAGGTGGCACGCATCACTTATCCGTTTCAGGTGGGTTCACAAATCATCGAGGCAGGTGTACAGGGATATACCGGTAAATATGTACTACCCAAAGCAAATCTATCTACAGGAGTAAAGACCGCCAACAAAGACTTAAACTACGACGATCAACGTGTTGCAGCGAGTTTTATCCTGTATCCTAAACCATTCGGAATTCAATTGGAATACAATGTGGGTAAAGGACCGGAATACAATAAAAATACCGGTACCATTGAAACCAAAAATTTAAAAGGAGGGTATTTGCTGTTGAAC
Source organism: Bacteroidia bacterium (assembly GCA_041665785.1). Lineage (GTDB taxonomy): Bacteria > Bacteroidota > Bacteroidia > UKL13-3 > UKL13-3 > JBAYIE01. The sequence goes on from JBAYIE010000034.1 coordinate 4,989, forward strand.
TATCAGCTTCATGCCGGCAAACATTTATTCATTCCTTTTACACGGATGCATACCTATCAGGGAGGTAAAAAGCATGAACGTGATGCGCGTAGTTACCGTGTCAACGAAGTGGAAATCGGAATGGAATGGCAACCCATTAAACAATTTGAACTGGTTGCGATGTATACCATTTCGGAGCGCAGGTTTGAGGACCATACTCTGCAAAATAATCTGCAGAGTGGAGAATTTCTCCGTCTTCAGGCACAGGTAAATTTCTAAGAAAAAATTATCAGGCCGGATTATTCCCAGGAATCATTTCTGCCTTTTAAGGTTTCAAACAACGAATTTAATTTGGGATGATCCGTATGCACATACGGATTTTCCTTTTTAAAAGCCCTAACCCCTTCAATTCGGTTTTCAATATCGGGATGTGTGCTCAACATTTCGTTCAGCTCAATTACCTCCTCCTTGCCCAGTTGTTCAAACAAACGCACCATACCTTCTGCATCGATACTGTTCTGAGCCAGAATCCGTAAACCGTTTTCATCGGCTTCTTTTTCGAATTTTCTGCTGTATCCCAGACTCCGGAGGTTATCAGCCTGCTGTAAAATAACAGCACTTACCCCACCTAAATCTCCGATAAATACGGATAACAACAACCTGCCCGAAAGCGATTGGAAAATATTACGTGTAGCATGTTTTAATTGTACATGCGAAAATTCGTGCGCCAGCAATGCAGCCAGCTCTTCATACGATTGCATGCTGTCGAGGATATGGGAATACACCACAATTCCGCCTCCCGGCAAGGCAAACGCGTTGGCGATATCTTTTTTAACAACAGTTATCTGAATCGGATAATCCTGTTCTGTGCCCAACTCTTTAAAAAACTGGTTGATGGCTTTCGTTTTACCTGAATCTATATTCTCACCTTCCAACACACTTTTATACAGTTCCTTGCCCAATTCGATCTCGTAGTCTTTTGGAATTTTACTCGCGCCCCAATCTGCCGCCCAGGGCAGTAGTACGAAATAGCCCAGCAACAACAATGCTGTAAACGATACCAGTATTATGCCCAGCCAAAGCGCTCCGTTTCCACGTAACACCCTTTTATGAAAAGCAACTTTAAACAAACGGGTATAGGTTTGAATTGCCTTTGGATCCGTGATCTCCAACTGTTCATACGGGAAAGTTTTGCCACTGCGTAAGGTAATTAAAGCAGACGAGTACTCTAATTCATGTATGGAATGTTTCTCCCATACTACCGATGTTTTTTCTCTTGCATCGGATTCATACTGAATTTGAATCCCATCCTCCTTAATTAAAATATCGACCGTATAAGGCGTGGACGATTTTCCGTTGTAATAACGTGCTTTATAGATCAGGTTCATTTAATTGTACAAGTAGAGCGATCAAATATATTCAATAAATGGATTGATTTTTTCTGTTAGGATGGAGCTGACTGCATAATTGCAAATTGAGAAGCTTAGCACTCATATAACTCAATTCACTTCTTTTTTATTCCCAGAAGTAGCAAAAAAAATTGATTCAATAAATGGCATGTATCATTTCAACAGGCTATTTATTCCAATACAAAAACAGTTGGCAAAATTATTAAATCAAACATTCTATGGAGCATTCCGGCAGGAGGCTGAGGGGTTGAAGCGGCATCCCCTGAAGGATGCGCAAGCTAACCTTCAGGGATACAGCGTAAAACCCGACCCCTGAAGTAAAGCGCGTGAGATGCTCCTTAAAGAGAAAAATATCATGTGCGCTTATTTCAGGGGACAGCCCCAAAATTTATAACTCAAAATATAAAAGGCACTTCTGTTAAGCCGACAGTTCTATTTCATTTAATGGATTTGTATTTTCTGCATGTATTAAATAATCCCCAGATCCAGAAAATCGATCACATCTTCACCGGTGGCATCGGCAAATTCATCTTCCGTTTGTGCAATATGATCCAAATTGAGCTCCTGTGGTACTTCCAGATGAGTTAAAACAAAAGTAGCAGTGCGGATAATGACAAAAGGAGTTGCCAGTCCAAAGGTAAAAATCAGCATCAGTACATTCACAATCATTAATCCAAAATAGGCACCTCCGGTATAATGCGGTTTCAGGTAAAAGCGTTTATCACCTTGCTCAATAAAGGTATGTTCGGCAAAATAATTCATCCATTCTTTCATGTACCAGAAATAATAAATGCCCAATGTTAACACGCCAAAAAAGATTCCCTTCGCATAAATAAAAAATAATTTTCCACCGGTTCCGTCGAAACCAAAACGGAGGTTTCCAAATCGAATATTTCCTATGATATACCGGCGTAATCCGTCGACAAACCATGCGGTATACAAACCTCCGGTTAAAAATACCAGCACATAACCCATCACAAATTCCAGCATCAACTGTTGTCGCTCACCACGGTATCCAAAAAACACACCACGCCAGGATGTTCGGGCCAGACGGTAACGCAAGGCACTGTGCATAGCCAATGGAATCAAAAACAATAAAATTACGGCATAGGCATAGCCCAGTATAAAGGACCACTCCACATGGGTATAACTAATCCATATGGAGGTACCGAACATTGTTCCGAAAAGAAGTAGCACTTTGATAAACCCTTTAAACAATTCATTCCCGGTTCCGCTGAACACAAAAGGAGTATCATTCAACCGGGCTGATTGATAAATAAATTTCAAACGAGCCACCCGTGCCCAGGGGTAATACACAAAAAAAGTGACCGAAGTTAAAATCCAATTCAGGATTAAAATTCCCAGAAATTCCCAGCCATCTGCTTTAAAGCTTAGCTTGTTCGGGGTTTGTTCGGCAGCTGGATCCTTTATTATTTCCATAGCATAAGGAGGTTTAATTGCAACATACAAAAAGACAGTAAAACATCATACATTTATTCAGGTTTCGGCTGGTTTTGATGCAGCAAATGGCTAAATTGCGCCCGCTTCTATAAACTGTTCCTTCACTTATTTGTTAATTATATATGACTTTTGATTTAGACATGATTAAGGCGGTATATGCGCGCATGGACCAACGCATTACAGCAGCCCGCAAGGTGGTTAACAAACCCCTTACCCTCACTGAAAAAATATTGTACAGTCACCTTACCGAAGGCAATGCATCCAAAGCATTTGCCCGTGGTAAAGATTATGTCGACTTTGGACCGGATCGCGTGGCGATGCAGGATGCTACTGCGCAAATGGCTTTGCTGCAATTTATGCAAGCCGGACGGCCCACTGTTGCTGTTCCTTCAACGGTGCATTGCGACCATCTCATTACAGCAAAAATGGGTGCAAAAAACGACCTTGAGGTAGCGAATAAAGACAGCAGGGAAGTATTTGATTTCCTTGCATCCGTTTCCAATAAATACGGAATCGGATTCTGGAAACCAGGCGCCGGCATCATTCATCAGGTGGTATTGGAAAATTATGCATTCCCCGGAGGCATGATGATTGGAACCGATTCGCATACAGTAAATGCAGGCGGATTGGGAATGATAGCCATTGGTGTAGGTGGGGCTGATGCCTGCGATGTAATGGCCGGATTGCCATGGGAACTTAAATTCCCAAAACTTATTGGTGTTAAACTAACCGGTAAACTCAACGGTTGGACCGCACCCAAAGATGTGATCTTAAAAGTAGCCGGTATCCTAACCGTAAAAGGTGGAACCGGATGCATCGTTGAATATTTTGGCGAAGGTGCTACCAGCATGAGCTGCACCGGTAAAGGTACCATTTGCAATATGGGAGCTGAAATCGGTGCTACCACTTCTACTTTCGGTTACGATGAAAGCATGGAACGTTACCTTCGTGCTACAGGAAGAGCCGATGTTGCAGATCTGGCCAACGGAATCAAACAACATCTGACAGCCGATGCAGAAGTATATGCCAACCCGGCTGATTATTTCGATCAGGTCATTGAAATTAATTTATCGGAACTGGAACCGCATCTGAACGGACCTTTCACTCCGGATTTAGCAACACCGGTTTCGCAGATGAAAGCCGAAGCTGCTAAAAATAACTGGCCATTGCGCGTTGAATGGGGATTGATCGGTTCATGCACAAATTCATCATACGAAGATTTGAGTCGCGCTGCTTCGATAGCACAACAAGCAGTAGCAAAAGGATTGGTAACCAAAGCCGAATTCGGGATTAACCCCGGTTCTGAACAGGTACGATATACTGCAGAACGCGATGGTTTATTAAAAACATTTACCGAATTAAACGCCACCATTTTTACAAATGCCTGTGGACCTTGTATTGGAATGTGGGATCGGGTGGGCGCTGAAAAAGCAGAAAAAAATACCATCGTGCATTCATTCAACCGCAACTTTGCCAAGCGTGCCGACGGAAATCCAAATACCTATGCCTTTGTTGCTTCACCGGAGATGGTGGCAGCCATTGCCATTGCGGGAGACCTGGGCTTTAATCCACTTACCGATTCACTGATCAACAACAAAGGAGAATCCGTAAAACTAGATCCGCCTGCAGGTGATGAATTGCCTTCCAAAGGCTTTGCTGTTGAAGATGCCGGATTTGTAGCACCTGCCAAAGACGGTAGTCAGATTCAGGTTGCTGTTTCACCTGTCTCTGACCGATTGCAATTGCTTGATCCTTTTGCGGCCTGGGAAGGAACCGATTTGTTTGGATTAAAACTGCTCATCAAAGCCAAAGGCAAATGTACTACCGATCATATTTCTATGGCCGGCCCGTGGTTGAAGTACCGCGGACATCTGGATAATATCTCGAACAATATGCTGATTGGTGCGGTGAATTTCTTCAACGAAAAAACCGATTCAGTTAAAAATCAATTGACAGGTGAATACCAAAGTGTTCCAAAAGTTCAACGTGAGTATAAAGCACGGCAACTTGGAAGTGTTGTAGTGGGTGACGAAAACTACGGAGAAGGATCGTCGCGCGAACATGCTGCCATGGAACCCCGCCATTTGGGTGTTAGGGCGGTATTGGTTAAATCTTTTGCGCGAATTCACGAAACCAATTTGAAAAAACAAGGCATGCTGGCTTTGACTTTCGCACGAAAAGAAGATTACGATAAAATTCAGGAAGACGATTCTATCGACATTAAGGGCCTGACCACATTTGCACCCAATACCCCGCTTACCCTGGTATTGAATCATGCCGATGGAACACAGGATGAAATACTGACCAACCATACCTACAACGAGCAACAAATCGAGTGGTTTAAAGCCGGTGGAGCTTTGAATATCATTCGGGCATCGGTAGCGTAATGAAAAATAGCTAACTAAAAAAGCGGCTCATTTGCCGCTTTTTTTATGCAACTTGCATTTGGCAGCACCATCAACAATCAGCAACTGTTTCGGTTAGGATTCACTAATATCCTTGCCTTTAATCTTATGTTAGCTTTACCTTGTGGAGGAAAAAATCTGCATTAATAATACGCGATGTCCCGAACATTAACCCGAACCGTTTGGATCTTGTCGTTGATCAGTTTGTTTACCGACCTGGCCAGTGAAATGCTCTATCCGGTGATGCCGATTTACTTGCGCGAAATTGGATTTACGGTTGTGATGATAGGCATTCTGGAAGGACTTGCAGAGGCATTGGCCGGATTGAGTAAAGGCTATTTCGGACAATTGTCTGATCAAACCGGAAGACGGATGCCTTTTGTACGGATGGGTTATTTATTGAGTGCTGTTTCCAAACCACTGATGGCCACTTTTACTTTTCCGGTCTGGATTTTTTTGGTGCGATGCATCGACCGTCTGGGCAAAGGAGTGCGCACCGGAGCCAGAGACGCCGTGCTTTCTGATGAATCTACAGTAGCTACTAAAGGACAGGTTTTCGGTTTTCACCGGGCGATGGATACGCTTGGAGCTGTAGGCGGACCATTGATTGCCCTGTTATTTTTGGCAATCTATCCCGGCAATTATACGTTGCTGTTTTTGATCGCTTTTATTCCCGGAATGCTTGCCGTAAGTTTTACATTGATGATTCGGGAAAAGAAAAAGGACATCAAAAAACAAACCATACCCATTCGCTTTTTAACGTTTCTGAGATACTGGAAAGAGAGCCCGGTTGCCTATCGTAAATTAACGATTGGGTTACTTTGTTTTGCCCTCGTTAACAGTTCTGATGTTTTTCTGTTGCTGAAAGCCAAAGAATCGGGAATGAATGATACCATCGTTATCGGTTTGTATATCTTTTACAACCTGGTTTATGCTGCGTTGGCATATCCTGCGGGACTGCTTGCAGATAAACTCGGGTTAAAAAAAGTACTGGTAGGAGGCTTGTTTATTTTTGCTTTGGTATATGCAGGCATGAGTCAAACCACTGAAGCACTAGGTTTTGCGGTGCTGTTTTTTATTTATGGTGCTTATGCCGCATGTACTGAAGGTGTATCCAAAGCCTGGATTTCGAATGCAATACCGGGAAATCAAACTGCCACGGCTATTGGAACATATACGGCATTTCAAAGCATTGCCGGATTATTATCGAGTTCCCTTGCCGGATTGATCTGGTATTTCTGGGGTGCACCCGTACTGTTTTTTGGTACCGGAATTGCTGCCCTACTGATTGCGTTTTATTTTATATTCAGCATTAAATATGCCATAAATCAATAATTCCATTTCACCGAATGCCCTGTTTTTGTTGCGTTAACCTACTCTCTTTCAATTGTAACCATTTGGTTACATATAATTAATTTTAAGCATCCAGTATGTCAAACGAATCTGTTTTTCACGCCATTGCTGATCCAACACGGAGAGAAATTCTTTTCTTGTTGTCAAAGGAATCCATGCATTTAAATGCTATTGCAAAACATTTCAGCATTAGCAGGCCGGCCATTTCAAAACATATAAAAGTTTTGACTGAATGCGGCTTAATCGAAATTCGTTGTGAAGGCCGGATGCATTATTGTGAAGTTCGATTAGGAAAGCTGCAACCCATACGAAAATTTTTGACCCAATTCAATACGCGTTTCATTTCCGGATCTTCAACCTTTGATTTGTACTTGCGACAATTAGAGTCGGGGAAAAAAGAAAAAAAGAAAACAGGCAAGGGAAAATAATTTCGGTACGTTTCGTTATTCAGATTGTGTTTACCCTCTTTTTTAACTCTTTCGGATTTTTCTTAATTTGCCTAAGATGAATCCACCTTTTCAACTTTCTACACCATCGACCTCATTCATCTTAAGACCCTGGCAATTGGATGATCTCGATAATCTGGTACAAATGGCCAACAATAGCAATATTGCCCGCTACATGACCAATGGATTTCCGCATCCATATACTGCTGAAGGTGGCTTAACTTTTCTTCAAATAGCCGTTCAAAATCCTGACCGTCTATGGGCCATTTCCATTGATGGGAATGCCGTTGGCGGCATCGGTTACCATCCAATGACTGATATATGGCAGAAAAATGCCGAATTGGGTTATTGGCTGGGAGAACCCTATTGGGGTATGGGTATTTTAACAGAATCTGTTTTAAAAATGACCTTATTCATATTTCATGAAACGTCCATTGAACGTGTATTTGCGCGACCTTTCGGCACCAATAAAGCCTCTCAGCGCGTATTGGAGAAAGCCGGATTCAAACTGGAAGCCACCATACCCAAGGGATTTTTTAAATGGGGATTGTATGAAGATGAGTTGATATATGCCAGGCGTAAAACAACAGAACAGCCTTAATCCGTTACTTTAGCTGTAACTACAAATATCCAACGGTTTTTTATTCGGCAATTTCTTTTTATCTTGTACTCCAAAGCCAAGTAGTATGAATCTATCATTCCCGAGGATACTTGTACCGGTAGACGGGTCTCCTCAATCCATCGTTGCCTTTAAAACGGCTGTCATGTATGCTAAAATGTATCAGTCGCATCTGAGCACAGTGCATATTTCAGAAACCGGTGTTGATGAACAGGGATTGCGCAACTTACTGAATGAACATGCATCAGGAATGGATTACCATTATATGCATAAGAGCGGAACGGTACACAAAGAAATTATACATGCTTCAAAAGAAACGGACACCGATCTCATCATCATGGGAACCCATGGTGTTAGCGGGTTTCAGGAATTCTGGATGGGTAGCAATGCCTATAAAGTTGTCAACCAGGCTTCGTGCCCGGTTTTAACGATGAAAGAAGATTCTGCTGTGAATATGTTCCGGAAAATTGTTTTACCCATCGATACATCCTTTGAATCGCGGCAAAAAGTTCCGGCAGCTATCAGTCTTGCGAAAAAATTTGGCTCTACCATTTATGTATTTGGTGTTTCCAGTGATAAAGACAAAGAAGCCGAATACAAAATCAATTCATACATGCGTCAGGCTGTAACCGCTATTACCGATTCGGGCGTTGCCGTTGAGTCGGATAAAAAACTCGGAGGAAATATCACGAACAACTCCATAGAGTATTCACTCAGCATCAAAGCTGACCTTATCATCATTATGACCGAACAGGAATTGCAAATGGGTTCCTTCTTTTTGGGCAAATTCGCTCAACAAATGGTGAATCATTCGTCGATTCCAGTATTAAGCATTCCGCCCAGGGACGACTTAATGACCAGTGAAGCACGTATCTGATGTTTATTTTCACGGATTGAAACCAATTCCTTATTTTTACCGTTTTTAAGAAAGACCTGACTTTACTGAGCTAAAATCGGGGAGATCCGTGAAAGATATGAAAGACATCAAAGAAGGCCCTTACCTCAAACACATTCAATTTCCAGCCGATTTACGCAAACTCAGGGAAGAGGATTTAACAGCTGTATGTAACGATCTGCGGCAGTACATCATCGATATGGTTTCGGTTTATGGCGGGCATTTCGGAGCCAGTCTGGGAGTTGTAGAATTGAGCGTCGCCCTCCATTATGTTTTCAATACGCCCTACGATCAATTGGTTTGGGATGTGGGACATCAGGCTTACGGGCATAAAATATTGACCGGACGGAAAGATGTGTTTCATACCAACCGCGTTTACAAAGGCATTTCAGGTTTTCCGAAACGCAGTGAAAGCGAATACGATACTTTTGGTGTGGGCCATTCATCTACCTCTATATCTGCTGCATTGGGAATGGCTGTAGCTTCGCGTATCAAGGGCGAAACCGATCGTCAGCATATTGCAGTGATCGGCGATGGAGCCATGACTGCGGGTCTTGCATTTGAAGGACTGAATCATGCGGGAGTTGAAGATTCAAATCTGCTTGTTGTTCTGAATGATAATTGCATGAGCATCGACCCCAATGTGGGTGCACTCAAAGAATACCTGACCGATATTACCACATCCCCCACCTACAATAAAATTAAAAACGATGTGTGGAACGGACTCAACCGTTTGCATAAGGTTGGACATATTTCGCAGGAAATTCTTGGTAAGATCATGGATACCATGAAAAGCGGTTTGCTCAAAGACAGCAATATGTTTGAGAGCCTGCGCTTCCGGTATTTCGGTCCCATCGATGGTCATGATATCGACCACCTGGTTAAGGTTCTGGCAGATTTGAAAAAAATACCAGGACCAAAATTGCTGCATGTACTTACCGTGAAAGGAAAAGGATATGCCCCGGCCGAAAAAGATCAAACCAAATGGCATGCGCCCGGCTTGTTTGATAAGGTAACCGGCGAGATTTTCAAATCCGTACCCGATAAGCCTCAACCCCCAAAATACCAGGATGTATTTGGACATACCCTGGTAGAACTGGCTGATAAAAATGCAAAAATCGTTGGCATTACACCGGCTATGCCTTCGGGCTCATCCATGAATATCATGATGAAAGCCTACCCGACACGTTCGTTTGATGTGGGTATTGCTGAACAACATGCCGTTACGTTCAGTGCCGGATTAGCTACGCAAGGTTTAGTTCCCTTTTGCAATATTTATTCCTCTTTTATGCAGCGTGCTTACGATCAGGTGGTGCATGATGTAGCTTTGCAAAACCTGCATGTGGTTTTTTGCCTGGATCGCGCCGGACTTGCCGGTGCCGATGGACCGACACATCATGGTGCACTCGATATTCCTTTCATGCGTTGCGTTCCAAATATGGTGGTTAGCGCTCCAATGAACGAAGAAGAATTGCGCAACCTGATGTATACAGCATCACTGGATAAGAACGCAGGGCCATTCTCGATTCGCTACCCACGTGGAAACGGTGTGATGCCGGAATGGAGAACTCCTTTGCAGGAAATAAAAATTGGCACCGGACGTAAATTAAGCGATGGAGATGAACTGGCCATACTCACCATTGGTCATCCGGGAAATATGGCGCAAACAGCTATTTCGAAACTTCAACTGGAAGGTCAACAGATCGGGCATTTTGATATGCGCTTTGTGAAACCGCTTGATGAAGCCTTATTGCATGAAGTTTTTGGGCAATACAAAAAAATTCTAACCGTTGAAGACGGTACCATTGTTGGTGGTTTTGGAAGTGCTATACTTGAGTATATGTCGGAACATCATTATGAAGCCGAAGTTCATATGTTAGGTATGCCCGACGCCGTTATCGAACATGGTGAACAGCCAGAATTGTATGTGGAATGCGGCTTTGATGCCAATGCCATTTATAAAGCAGCCCTTGAATTGACAGGACATAAAACCCTGGCCTGATTCCTCCTCTTTTCTATCTTTTTTTTATAGTTGCTCCGCATCACTTACCTTTGTGCCTCAATCATCCATCTATGAAAGTTGGCGTAGTAATTTTTCCCGGATCCAATTGCGATAAAGACGCAGTTTATGCTTTTCAAAATCAGTTTGGCTGCGAAACTGTTGAACTTTTTCACAAGGATCACGACTTACAGGCTTGTGACCTTATTTTTCTACCGGGAGGTTTCAGCTTTGGCGATTACCTGAGAAGTGGAGCCATTGCCCGTTTTTCACCCATTATGCAAAATGTAATCGAATTTGCCTCACAGGGAGGAAAAGTAATGGGCGTATGCAATGGTTTTCAGGTTTTATGCGAATCGCATTTATTACCCGGCGCTTTGTTGCACAACGACAACCAAAAGTTCAATTGCAAAAATGTTTTTATCAAAGCGGAAACAACCAACTCACTCGTTACATCAAATCTGGTAAAAGGTAAAGCATTAAAAATTCCGGTTGCTCACGGCGAAGGCCGTTTCTATTGCGATGAATCTACCTTGACGCTGCTTAAACAAAACGATCAGATATTATTTTCCTACTGTGATGAAGAGGGCAACGCAACTCCAGAATCCAATCCCAATGGTTCGCTTGAAAACATTGCCGGTATTTGCAATATCAACCGCAATGTATTTGGCATGATGCCACATCCTGAGCGCGCCATCGATAAAGAATTGTATAATACTGATGGAAGGGCCATTTTCGAAAGCCTTCTTGGGCGTGTTTTAGTTAATGGTTAATTGTTATTTAGTTATTAGTTAATAGTTATTGGTTATTGGTTATTGGTTATTGAGTAAAGGTTCGCTGTTTAGCTACTTTGTACTTCGTAATTTGTAATTCGTAATTATGTCCACCTACGCCAAGGCTTCGGCGGATGATATTGGGATGGCAGAAATATAATTTTTAAGATTCAACTTATGGTTTGTCCATGGCGATGTGCCTTCAGGCCTTCGCGCGCAGTTATTCGTTAATGGTTAATGGTTAATGGTTAATTGTTATTTGGTTATTGTTTAAGACGATGAGGCATTACATGTAATGCCCGTACGGTTAATGGTAGAGACGCAATTCATTGCGTCTGGAAGTTCTTGATCCATCGCGATGCGCCTTCAGGCCTTCGCGGGAAAGCATTGGATATTTGTTTAAGGATATTCACCTTACAAGGAAGATGCAGCGCATTTCCGAATGCGCGATTCATACATAGATTATTCATTTCATAAAAAACCCTGAAGTAAACTTATGCTTACTTCAGGGTAAATAGTAATAACGGTAGTGTGTAGCCGTTATCTCGAAATCACCACGCGAGTGGTTTTGTGTATATCATTACCGCTTAAATTCAGGAAATACATTCCATTGTTTAATGCTTGAATGGCAATCGGGAGAATGGTTTTTCCGGCTTGATAAGCCGTTGCTTCCTCAGCAAATACTAACCTTCCACTGATATCAAACAAGGTTACGGTAATCATTTCTTTTTGACTTAGTTCAAATGCTACAAACAACTGATTCTCGGCAGGGTTAGGATACACTACAACATCGTTCAGCTTAGATTCGATTTCAGTTACTGCAGTTGGAGAAACCAATAATGTTTTAATTAAGGTATCAGATCCAAACTGACCATTGGCGATCAAACGCACCTGATACGATCCACTAGCAGGAAATGTAAACACCGGATCTTTTGTTGAAGTGGTATCTGTTGCAGAACTTGTAACTCCAAAATCCCATGTATAGCTGGTGGTAAATCCTTTTTCATCGGTCAGGTTGGTAAAGGTAAATTCCCTTGAACCTGTTGTACTGCTTTGTACATAACTGAAATTAGCAACCGGTTTCGAAGAAAGATCATTGATCACAACCGGTTTGGTAAGAGATGATGAACCACACGGACTCTTAACAGTTAATGTTACCTGGAATGTTCCGTTGGCCGGGAAAATAAATGTTGGATTGGCTTCAACCGATGTATCTGTATTGCTGCTGCTTACTCCAAAATCCCAGAAGAATTTATTTCCGAAAGAAGAGTTGTTGGAGAACGTAACTGAACGTCCAACCGGAGTTGCAGCGCTGAATTCAGCCAATGCACCCGGATAATTTAATGGTGCAGATTCGTATGACTCGGATTGCGGATTGAAACGCGACCAGCAATCGGTCCAGTTACTATCGGGATTTCCACCCAGTGCACCACGGAATGGTGTTTGACTGAAAAACGGATTACTGATGCGGGAAGCACTGGTGAAAGATGATCCTGAAAGTGCAGGTGAACCGGCAGCAGGCATAAAGTCCGGATTGTTGTAATCGAACGCATTCTTCAATATTCCATTGGCGGATACAAACGTATCGCATCCGTTGGCCATGATTTTTGTACGTACTGCTGATGCATTCGCTGTGGAGGCGTTGATATTGGTCAGGTTGCCTGCCATGATA
>JBAYIE010000035.1:0-17832 GCA_041665785.1 Bacteroidia bacterium
AGCACCAGATCCGTTTCGTCGAAATTGCGGAATACTTTCAGCAGGTAATTTCCGGCAATGGTCAATCCCATGTTTTCGTTGGGCAGAATCAAATTGTAATGCACATAGCGCACGTAGGTATTGGTCGAAAATTTCCAATCGTTGATATTGTCGAGGGTTAAACCCCGTATATATTCGGTTTGCTGCATGGGAGTGGGGTTCCAATGTGCATCGCAGTGAACTACCGTGTATTGAAAAAACTCGTTGTTCTTTCCCAGCATATCAAATCCCAGGGACAGTTGTTCACTTGAATTTAAGGTAATAACCGGATAACGGTCGTCTACATTGGCTTTCGAAAAAATAACCGATTTTACCTGAGGGTCGTAGATGAAATTATCGTACACCAGTTCGGTTTGCGCGGAAACACGCAACAGGTTGAGTCCGATACATATTCCAAAGGTCAGGGATTTAATCATACGCTCCATAGGAACGCAAATTAGGGATTATTCGTGTATAAACAGGGGATTATTGAGCAGCGGTAAGCGCCTCAAAAATCTGTTCGTATTCATTTTCCAGTTGTTGCAAACGTGCTTTGTTGTGGTCGTATGAATGACGCAGGGTCTGCAATTTGGCGGAATTGTTGCTGATGGCCGGGTTTCCGAAATCCAGTTCATTTTGGGCAATTTCGGCTTTCAGAAGGGCCATATCGGCTTCCAGTTGATCAAATTTCTTTTGCAGGTTCAGCACATGGTTGTTGGATACCTTTTTCTCTTTATCTGCAGTTTTCTTAGCTTCTGTTTTTACGGGCACCACCTTTTCGGCTTTGGATTTCTGTGTAGCTTTTGATTTTTCTTCTTCCTGTTTTTTATGCCAGTATTCATATTCAGCGTAGGTACCGGGATATTCTTTCAGTTCCTGATCTTCTATCCACCAGATTTTATTGGCCACACTGGATACAAAGTGACGATCGTGACTAACAACCAGAAACGTTCCTTCGTATTGCTGCAATGATTGTATCAGGATATTGATGGAGCGTATATCCAGGTGATTTGTGGGCTCATCCAGCAGCAGAAAATTAGCTTCCTCCAGCAAGGTTTTAGCCAAAGCCACGCGTGCTTTTTCGCCCCCCGACAGGACCTTGATTTTCTTAAAAACTTCATCACCTGCAAACAGAAAACATCCCAGCAAATTGCGCAATTCATTCTCGGTACGTTCACCGGCATTCTGGCGCATTTCTTCTAAAATCTCGTTTTCAATATTGAGCGATTCGAGTTGGTGCTGGGCGTAAAAGGCCATGTTTACATTGTGACCACGTATGATTTGTCCTTCGTAAGGTTCAGTTCCGGCAATCATCCGCAACATGGTGGATTTACCTTTTCCGTTGGCACCAATCAGGGCAATTTTATCGCCCTTCAAAATGTGTCGTTCGGCATTCTTTACAATGTTTACATCCGGAAAGGATTTGGAAACATGCTTGAGGTCGGTTACCACTTTTCCCGATTGCTGGGCAATGCGAAACTGGATATTGATTTCGCGGTTGTCTTCTTCAGGAGCTTCGATGCGGTCGAGTTTTTCCAGCATCTTCACGCGACTTTGTGCCGCTGTGGCTTTCGAGGCTTTGGCCTTAAACCGGTTGATGAATTGTTCCTGTTGTTTGATAAACTGTTGCTGATTGTCGAACTGACGTTGCATCAGGTCTGAACGATCGGCTTTTACTACCAGGTAATTCGAATAATTACCCGGAAATTCGGTCAGCTTTTGCATGGCCACCTCCACAATTTTGGTTACCATGCGGTCGAGAAACTGACGATCGTGAGAAACCACGATTACAGTACCATCGTAATTGCGCAAATATTCTTCGAGCCACTCAATCGTTGGTAAATCCAAGTGATTCGTAGGCTCATCCAACATCAGCAGGTTGGGATTCTGCAACAGCATTTTGGCCAGCAATACTCGCATACGCCATCCACCCGAGAATTTGCTGTAAGGCTGAGAAAGTTGTTCGGTAGTAAAGCCCAGTCCTTCCAATACTTTCTCTGTCTTGTGATGCAGATTATAGCCATCGAGTTGTTCAAACTCGTGTTGTTTATCGCTGAGTAAATTAATAATGGCATCCGAATGATCGGTTTCCATTTTGTGCAATACTTCTTCAATCTCCTTTTCCAGTTGCAGAGCGCGCTCGAAAGCACCCAACGCCACATTCAGGATAGTTTCGGTGGTTTCAAACGAAAGCTGATCCTGGTTTAAAAATCCGATGGTTAATCCCCGGGGTTTTGAAATGCTGCCCTCGCTTACCTGGTATTCGCCGTTGATTACACGCAACAGGGTCGACTTCCCGGTTCCATTCATACCAATTAAGCCAATGCGTTCGCCCGGTTTGATATGCCAACTTGCGTTTTTATAGAGGTATCGGCCTCCAAATTCAAAGGATATGTTATTGATTGAAATCATATAAGGGCGGCAAATATACGTTACAGATAGCAAACTTTATAGCCGGCTATTGTACACAAGGGAGGGAAGGATATGAAAAGCAGAAGAATCGGTTGAAACCAAATGAGATCAATGTTTGTGATCGGGACCGAATACATTGAGCTTATGACCCAGGGCATGCGAGAAATCGCGAATCTCTTCTGCTACTTCCTTGTTGTCGGTGGCACGTTCAAACGTATCGGCCAAAGTGGCTATGGTTTGAAAAAGAAACAGGTTCATTTCATCCACATTCATGTCTTTGGTCCAAAGGTCGATGCGCAGGGCATTTTGTTGTTGTCCGTCCCACAAGGCAAGGATCACCGATTTGGCTTCCTGTTTTCCGTCAACATCTGCATCATCCGCTTCCCATTGAATGTTGAGGGGCAAATTGTCCTTATCGAGGTTGATACTGAAATTGATATGCGAGGTTTTTACGATTTCGTTCGCTGACATATGGAGGTGTTTTAAGGTTGAGGTGCAAGATTCGGGAATTGTAGTGAATTAACCATATAAATGGATAACTAAACGAAGTGTTATTTAATGCATCAGAATGCTTAGGTCAAATCACTTTGGATGAGTGACATTATTTCAAACCCTGTTTCAACTCAACCAAAAACCGCTTCACATTTTCCAGTTTCTCCAGCAATTCAGCCTGTTGATCGGTATCGTGTTGTTTTTTGAGGTATTGCCGTGCGCCTTCCAATGTCATGCCTTTGCGTTTCACCAAATGGTGGATCAGTTTCAACATTTGCAAATCGGACTGTGTGTATTTGCGCGTGCCTTTTTCCGATTTCAAGGGCTTCAATCGAGGAAATTCTTTTTCCCAAAACCGGATGAGCGATGGTGCTTCACCAATCATTTCGGCCACTTCGCCAATGGTGTATAAAGTTTTGGGAATTTCTTCCATAGGGGCGAAGATAATTGTTATTGGTTTATGGTAGAGACGCAATTCATTGCGTCTATGATTTCAACCAAAAAGGATTAAATAATTCATTGAGTCTATGTATTCAATAAGTAAAGAAATATAAAGAAAGGTTTGGGGCGAATGGGTTATAAGTATTTGCGATGAATCGCGAATGAGTAAGAGACGCGATGAATCGCGAAAGAATAGGAGACGCGATGAATCGCTTCTGTACGGAAGAAAGAATTAATCGAATGATTGTGCCGGCCGTTCCGCCATCTCGCGCATCGCTACGTAATCGGCTTCCGTGAGGTCGTTGAAGAAATAATTGATCGGGTTGATTTTTTTACCCCCGCGAATAATTTCGTAATGCAAATGCGGTGCCGACGATAAGCCGGTATTGCCCACAAAGCCAAGCAACTCACCGCGACGGATCTGTTGACCCGGCCTCACCTTTACCCGCGACATATGCCCGTATAAACTCTGATACCCAAAACCATGATTCACCACTACATGGTTTCCGTATCCGCGATGTCCGAGCTCTACCAACAACACTTTGCCATTGCCGGTTGCATAAATAGGAGTACCGGTGGGAGCCGTAAAATCAATACCGGCATGCATTTTATAGGTCTTGTAAATAGGATGCAGGCGATATCCAAAACCCGAAGCCATATGTTTCAATTGGCGGTTGGTTATAGGTTGAATAGCCGGAATAGAAGCCAGGAATTCATTTTTGCGGGCAGCCAGAATCCGCAATTGATCAAAAGAGCGATTTTGATTTTGCAATTCACTGCTTAATATTTCCACCTTCACATTCAGGTCGTGGATCGCTTGTGTGTGACTGAATGTATTCAATGCGGCAACATTATCAGCCGGATGCACAGCTTTCTTGAAATTGGGCGGATCGGCTTCAAATATGGCGCGGTAAATGGAAAGATCCTTTTCCTGTAACTCTCTCAGTTGCTTACTCATGCGATCAATCCGTTGGTTTAAACGCTGCGTTTGCGATTGGTAATCTTCCATCTCGCGCCGAAGTACTTTTTCTTTGGGAGAGTCGATATAATTGTAAGCAAGTAATAACAGAAAGGATCCTGAAACTACCGAAGCCGACAAAAATCCGAATACCCGCAATACCAATCCCCGCACACTTGTGGTCACCTTTTCGAAATCAAGGCTGTGAGGATTATAAAAGTATTTTATTTTTGCCATCCGCTAAAGTGCGTGGAATTAATTAAATTGATTTTTTGAGAACTGATTTTATTACTCTAACAAACGGCGAAATTAAGGTTTATTTAAAAAAGAAGAAAGACGAATAATGACGGCAGCTGAAGTACGGGAAACATTCCTGAAATTTTTTGAAGGTAAAGGACATACACGGGTTTCGTCCGCACCCATTGTGGTAAAGAACGACCCTACGCTCATGTTTACCAATGCCGGTATGAATCAGTTTAAAGATTGGTTTCTGGGCAACGAAACGCCTAAATACAAGCGTGTTGTGGATACGCAAAAATGTTTGCGCGTAAGCGGCAAGCACAACGATCTGGAAGAAGTAGGCGTGGATACTTACCACCATACCATGTTCGAAATGCTTGGAAACTGGAGCTTTGGCGATTATTTCAAAGAGGAAGCCATTGCCTGGGCATGGGAATTATTAACAGAAGTCTATAAACTGCCAAAGGATCGTTTATATGTAACTGTGTTTGAAGGCGATGCCAAAGAAGGACTGGCGTTTGATCAGGAAGCATACGACAACTGGGCCAAATGGATTGATACTGCGCGCATTCTGAACGGAAATAAAAAGGATAATTTCTGGGAAATGGGCGATACCGGTCCCTGCGGACCATGCTCCGAGATTCATATCGACCTGCGTACAGATGTTGAGCGCAAAGCAGTTGATGGTAAAACCCTGGTGAACAACGATCATCCCCAAGTGATTGAGATCTGGAACAACGTATTCATGGAATTCAACCGAAAAGCCGACAGTTCCTTAGAAAAGTTACCAGCCCAACACGTTGATACCGGTATGGGTTTCGAACGACTGGTGCGCGCCATTGAAGGTAAATCGTCGAATTACGATACCGATGTTTTTGTTCCTACCATACAATTTATAGAACAACATGCAGGTATTGCATACGGATTTGGCGACAGCAAAACCGATATTGCCATGCGTGTAATGGCTGACCATATTCGCGCAATCAGCTTTGCCATTGCCGACGGACAATTGCCTTCGAATAACGGAGCCGGGTATGTGATTCGTCGTATTTTGCGCAGAGCCGTACGTTATCAGTATCAGTTCCTCAATCTCAAAGAACCTTTCCTTTGCAAATTAGCCGGAATAATTGCCGAGAGTTTCAAAAATGTGTTCCCTGAATTGAACGCACAAAGGGATTTTGTGGTGAAGGTTATTCGCGAAGAAGAACAAAGTTTTTTAAGAACACTCGAGAAAGGGATTGACCGGATTGCTGGATTAAAACAAACCGCAGATAAAGTTATTGCTGGTCCAATTGTGTTTGAATTATATGATACCTACGGTTTCCCTCCTGATTTAACAAAATTGGTAGCTGCTGAAAATGGATTTGGAATTGACGAGGCCGGTTTTGAAAGCGAACTGCAAAAACAAAAAGCCCGATCGCGCAAAGCAACCGAACTCACTACCGACGATTGGGTAGTAATCGGAGAAGAAAACCCTACCGAATTTTTAGGCTATGTACAAACCGAAGCTGAGGTGAAAATCAGCAAGTACCGGAAAGTGAAAGCCAAAGGCAAAGACAATTATCAACTGGTATTCGACCGCACTCCTTTTTATCCCGAAGGAGGCGGACAAATTGGCGATACGGGTAAATTGTTCAATGCCAACGAAACAATTGAAATCACCGATACCAAAAAAGAAAACAACCTGATCATTCATTTCACCAACCGCCTGCCCGAAAATGTGCAGGCTACTTTTAATGCTGAAGTGGATGCGTATAAACGCCAACTCACAGAAAACAACCACAGTGCAACTCACTTATTGCATGCGGCTTTGCGCAGTGTGTTGGGAACGCATGTTCAACAAAAAGGATCTCTGGTTAATAACGAATACCTGCGTTTCGATTTCGCGCATTTTTCGGCAATGACGGAAGAAGAGATCAAACAGGTAGAACAGATCGTGAATCAAAAGATCCGGGAAAATATATTACTGGATGAAAGACGCCAGGTACCTATTGAAGAAGCAAGGCAATTGGGTGCGATGATGTTGTTTGGAGAGAAATACGGTGAAACGGTTAGGGTGATCACGTTTGATGAAAAATACTCGCGCGAATTGTGTGGCGGAACACATGTAAAAGCAACCGGACAAATCGGTTTATTTAAAATAGTGTCGGAAGGCGCCGTAGCAGCCGGAGTACGACGCATCGAAGCCATTACCGCCGATGCCGCTGAAGAAGCCATGCAGTCGCAATGGGATATTTTGCACAAACTCAAAACCATGCTTACAACCAAAGATGTGTTGAAGTCGATGGAACAACTGCTGGCCGAGAAACAGGAATTGCAGAAGAAACTCGAGTTGTTTGAATCCGAAAAAACCTCGGCACTAAAGATCGCTTTGAAGTCAACTGTTCTAAAAACAGGTGATGTAAATGTACTGATTGCGCAAGTGGATATTCCCAATGCCGATCAGTTGAAAAATTTATCATTCCAGCTTAAGCAGGATATCGAAAATTTATATTGCGTATTGGGTTGTGTGCTGCAAGGCAAACCCATGCTCAGCATCATTATCAGCGATAACCTGGTGACTGAAAATAAATGGAATGCCGGTCAAATCATCAAAGAATTGGCCAAAGAAATTGGTGGAGGTGGTGGAGGTCAACCTTTTTACGCTACAGCCGGTGGTACGCGTGTGGAAGGTTTAGTAGCCGCTCTCGAAAAAGCTAAGCAGTTGCCTTCAGCGCCAGCGAAGTAGGACTTTCTTCGCGTCCATACCGGTACATCACCCTGTAATGAGCCGAAAGTGCATCGCCCAGGGTTGGATTTACTAAATAAGGAATATCGAATTCTTTAGCCGTTTGTTCTACAATGGGAGCAATGGCCGGATAATGCACATGGCAAATGCCCGGGAATAAATGATGTTCTACCTGATAATTCAATCCACCCACATACCAGGTGATAAGTTTGTTGTGCATCGCAAAATTCATGGTGGTATTCATCTGATGTATGGCCCAATCGTTTTCGATCACTCCGTTTTCATCGGGCAGAGGATGTGAAGTTCCCTCAACCGTGTGTGCCAGTTGAAACACGATGGTCAGGATCATGCCGGCCACAAAATGCATGAGCAGGAATCCTAGTACCAGTGGTAAGAAAGAGAATCCCAATACAAAAACCGGGATCACAAAAATATACGTGAAGTAAACGATTTTGATGCCGATGATCTTGAACAGGTTGATCCGGTTTTCTTTCGGTGAAAAAGCATTTACTCCTGTTTTAATAAAGCTGAAATATTGTACAAAATCTTTGAACAATGCCCAGTAAAAAGTTAGAAAGCCATAGAAAACGGTAGCGTACAGCCATTGATAAGCATGAAATTTTTTGAGGCGTGAATGCGGAGAGAAACGCAAAACCAAACGGTCTTCGATATCATCATCCAGAAAGGCAATATTGGTATACGTATGATGCAGAATATTATGCTGCAGCTTCCAGTTCAATACCGATCCTCCAATGATATTCAGCGTATGCCCCATAATAAAATTCACTGCAGGGTATTTTGAGTAGGCTCCGTGATTGGCATCGTGCATCACCGACATTCCGATTCCGGCAACTCCGATACCCATCAGAGTCCACAACAACAGCGAAACGCTTAATGATGGCGCCCAGGCTAAAATCAATATAAAAGGTACGATATAGGCACACAGCAAAATCGCGCTCTTCAGCACCATAGCAAAATTAGCATGCTGTGAAATCTGCTGTGTTAGAAAATGCGCATTCACGCGTTCGCGCAATACTGCCTGAAAACGGCTTTTCTCTTTTCCATGAAACTTAACTCTGACTTTTTTACCCATATTAATGGCAAAGATATGGATTCCCCGCAAAGACGTATAGACGCGATTCATCGCGTCTCACCACATAACCTTCCGAAACCTTGATGACTATCCATAAAGGTTCTCTTTTGTCCTAAAGATTTGTCCTTAAGAGAGACGCGATGAATCGCGTCTCTACGGGAAAAAACAACGATATGTAAGAAAAAAATGACATTCACGTTATACTTGCATTTCCTCAGCATGATGTTATGAAACGTACGCTTCTGTTTATTTTGTTTCTAATCAGCTTGCCTGTATTCCATCTACAGGCACAAACAGCACGCGTTTCCGGTTCTGTTAAAGATTCTGTGAATTATCGTCCTATGGCCTTTTCGAGTGCAGTTTTGCTTCGTGCCAGGGATTCCATCATGGTCCGTCATTTGTGGGTCGACGAATCCGATGTCTTTGCTTTCAACGAGCTGCCGGCCGATACCTATGTGCTTCAATTGACTCGCCCAAGCTATGCCGATTATGAAGACAAATTCATTTTAAAGGAGGGCGAAGAGAAAAACCTGGGAAATATTTTCCTGGTTTCGAAATCAAATCTTCTTCGTGAGGTGATCATTCGCGAACGTGCAGCCATTCGCATCAAAGGCGACACCACCGAGTTTCTGGTCGACAGTTTCCTGAGCAATAAAAACGCAAACGTAGAAGACCTGCTCAAGAAATTACCCGGGATCCAGGTCGACCGCGATGGAAAAATCACTGCACAAGGCCAGGAAGTAAAAAAAGTTTTAGTAGATGGTGAAGAATTCTTTGGCGATGATCCAACCATTGCCACCCGCAACCTGCGTGCCGACAATGTAGAGAAAGTACAGGTATTTGATAAGAAAAGCGATCAGGCAGCATTCAGCGGAATTGACGATGGGGTCAAAGAAAAAACCATCAACCTGCAACTGAAGGAAGATGCAAAAAAAGGGTATTTCGGAAAAGCCAGTGCAGGCGTGGGAACCCAACAACGATTTGAACACGATGCCATGGCTAACCTGTTTAAAAACAAACGCAAATTGTCGGCCTACGGAGCCATGAGCAATACCAACAAAACGCGCATGAGTTGGGACGATGCAAATAAGTACGGCGGGGGAAACGACAACAATTACGAATACGACGAAGGAACCGGTTTTATGTATTCTTACGGCAATTACGACAACATGAGTTTCGACGGTATTGGCGTTCCTAAAACCTGGTATACCGGTGTTTTTTATTCCGACAAGGTGATGGACGATCGGCATATTTATTCGTTCAATGCCAATAAAAAAGATTTGACCACCACCGGTTTCGACAATAATTTTTCGAAATACATTTTACCCGATACCGTATATTATATCAATCAATTGAAAGATGTGAGAACACATCGCTGGCAAAATGCTTTCAGTGGTTCTTACGAATGGAAACTGGATTCCTTTACCACCATCAAAGTGAAATCAGCTTTGAAGTCAGGCGAATTGTTCAGTCTGGCGCTTACCAATTCTCAAAACCTGAACGAAAACAACGAACTGGTATTTAATAATATCCGTACCAACTCCAATACTTCCAACCAATACTCCTTCAACAATTCCTTTAATTATAATCTCAAATTCAGGACTACGGGCCGCAGCCTCATGGTGCAGATCACCTTCAATCAATCGAGCGTAAACAGTGATGGGTTTGTGCAATCAGTGGTCGACCTTTACGATTCATCACGAACCATAATCAGCACAACCGCAATCGATCAAAAGAAAACATCCTCTTCGAAAAATGATACCTACGGTGCAAAATTCACGTATACCGAACCTTTGTCGAAAGTGTTGTTTGTGGTTACCGATTACGATTTAACCACTACGCTGAGTACTTCCTCACGCACTACTCTGGCCAAGAGCAATGGTGAGTACAATACCTTTGTAGACAGTTTGAGCAACGATCTCAATTATACCGTATTGGTCAACAAAGGTGGACTGGCACTGCGGTATGTAAAGAAAAAACTTAATATGAGTGCCGGGGGACGTGTTTCGTATACTGATCTAAAACAGGAGGGAGTCAACGGCAGCCTTATCCTCAACCAGAGCCGTTATTTTTTAAACCTTTTTCCGGCGGCCAGTTTCAATTACCGCATCAAATCAACCAGCAACCTGAATTTTGGTTACAATGGTTATACCCGACAACCCAGTATTCAACAAATTCAACCCATACAAGACAACAGCAATCCGTTGGATGTATATGTGGGGAACCCGGATCTGGAACAAAGCTTCAGCAATAGTTTCAATTTCTTCTACAATACATATAAACCCATCTCCGGCCAGAGTTTCTATACCAATTTCGGGTATACCTTCACCAACAACGACTTTGCCTCTTTTGATCAACTGGATGGGTACGGACGTAAGGTTCATAAAACAGTAAACGTAAATGGCAACAACTCATTCTGGGGTTATGCCAATTATTATTTCGCCATCAAGAAATTGCACTTACGCTTTGGTACCAATGTCAATCCTTACATCCGCACCAATGTGAATTTTATCAATGGAATGCGGAATATAAACCGGACAAGGGATTTGAGTTTTGGACAGAATGTTTCCTATGAAATAGAAAAGAAAATTGATATTTCACTCAACGCCGATTGGAGCTATAACCAGGGCACTTCTACTTTGCGTCCGGATGTGAAAACCGAGTATTGGGTGCAGAGCTATAGTCTGCATACCGAATTGTTCCTGCCCTACAAATTCAGCATCAATGCCAGCGCATCCATCAATATCCGGCAGAAGACCAGTGATTTCGACCGCAATGTGAATACGACTATTCTCAACGCAGGTATTTATAAAAAGTTTCTCAAAAGCGAATCCCTGATAGCAGGCGTATACGTTTCCGATTTATTGAACCAGAATCTGGGCTTCGATCGAAACGTAAGCAGCAACTATGTGAATGAACGCATTTACACTGTATTGAAGCAATATGTTTTAGTTACCCTTAAATGGAATTTTACCAAAGGACCTGTTGAACAAGATGAAGATTAATCCTATCCTGTTTGTTTTTTGTTTGACACTTTCGATGGCTGCAAACGCCCAGCAATTGAAGCTGAGCGGAAAGATTACGTTTGAGCGGAAAGAGAATATGTTCAAACAATTTGAAGAAGAAAGTGGTCCGTGGATGGAGCAGATGAAAAAGCGTATGCCTAAATACCGCACCGATCTTTTTCAGCTTACGTTCAATACACACAAATCCGTTTACCTGCTCACGCAGGAAGAAGAAAACCCGACTGCTGCCAATCAGTTTTGGCGCGTATCGTGGAACAATGCCGTGCTGATGGATTTGGCACAAAAGCGCATGCAAGCCGAAAAGGCGGTATACGACCGCAATTACCATATTGAAGATAGTATTCCGGTCTATACCTGGAAACTCACGGGCGAATACCGCGAAATAGCCGGTCACCTTTGCCGCAAAGCCACCACCATCATCATGGATTCTTTGTACATTATCGCGTTTTATACCGACGAAATACCGGTCAGTTCCGGGCCCGAATCCTTTACCGGTTTGCCCGGCATGATCCTCGGCGTGGTGATCCCTAAAATCTATTTTACCATTTTCGCTACCAAAGTTGAAACGCAATTGATCGACGAAAAAGAATTCGTTATCAAACCCTTCAAAAAATCAGTGCCTATGAACCGAACCGGACTCTTCAAGGAAGTAGACGAAGCACTGAAAGACTGGGGCAAATACGGGCAGAAGATTTATTGGCGGGTGGTGATTTAGGGGAAGAGATAAAAGATAAGAGATAAGAGAGATGTGTTGAGGTGTTTAGGAGAAGTGAGAGGAGATAGGTGTTCATGACGAACTATTTAAGCAATTTTCCCTTCTTATCTCACAAACACATAGCACCTAACCACCTAAACACATAGCTCCTAAACACATTTATCTAATCACATATCTCTCCGATTTTGCAAGACAGACCAGCAACGTTTTCTTCAGGAGTTGGCGGGTTTTCCGATTGCCATTGCGCGAATGATCTTTCCAACAGATCCAGATACACCTGATTTTCCTGAGCGCCTGAGGAATGGATTTGTCCATTGAACACAAAGTGAGGAATGCTTCGGATTCCGGCTTTAGCAGCTGCTTCCAGATCATGTTGCACCTCGGTTTCATACCGGTTGCTTTCAAGCATGGATCGCACTTCGATTGCATCCAGTTCGATTTCGCTACCCAATTCAATCAGGGTAGGAAAGTCGTCAATATTTTTACCCTCGGTAAAGTAGGCCCTGAACAACCGTTCTTCGGCGTGTTCCTGTAACTGATTATCCTTTGCCAAATGAGAAAGCCGGTGTGCATGAAACGAATTGGCCGGAATTGTTTTTTCTAAATGATACTCCAGCCCGATTTCTTTTACAGATTGAGTGAGTTGGTTCACCATATGCATGCTTTGTTCGATGGAGATCCCTTGCAGTTTGGCCAGAAAATCCGGAAGTCGGCTATCTGGATTTGTTTTAAAACCTGGAGCCAGTTCAAAGCTTCTCCAGGTAATGGTGATTTTGTCTTTGTCTTTAAACCGGTTGAGTGCCTGTTCAAACTTTCGTTTGGCTGTATAACAATGGGTACAGGTTACGTCGCTCCAGATTTCTACGTTCATTTTTTTTGGTTTCATTTTTTTGATGTGTTGTTTAATGGTTCAAACATCGCTAAGTTTGCTATCCATTGTATAGCACTATCCCAATAGATAGCACTATCCTTTAGGATAGCTACACAGAAAACATGAATCAAAAAATGAACGACTGTGAAAAATGCATCCTCTCGGTTAAGGATGCCCTCGAAGTATTAAACGGTAGATGGAAGCTTCCTATTCTGGTTTCGTTGCGTTACAGCAACAAACGGTTTAAAGAAATTTCCAAAGACGTCAACGGCATTACAGATAAAATGCTTTCGAAAGAATTGAAGGAACTGGAGATGAACCAACTCATTACCCGCACTGTGTACGATACCTTTCCACCCACCGTTGAATATGCCATTACTGCGCATGGCAATTCACTCGATCCGGTAATTGATTCTTTAAAAAAATGGGGTAACCATCATCGGAAAAAAATTATGGGGAATTAGAATGAGGGGGGGAGTGGTAGGAACACAGGGACTGAAAGTCCGTGTGAACGGTGTAATCATTTTTTTAACACCTAAACACATGGCACACGAACTCATAGCTCATAAACGCATATCACATAAACACCTCAACACATAGTTTTACTCTCATTTTTCAAAATTCAAATTCCCCGGTTCGGTTAATACTTTGGAGCAAACCTTACAATCATTGCCGGTTGTGGGAACTGAATCGTGTACAATTTCAAATTGCAGATCATTGAACCAGATCTGGCCTTTCCCTGCCAGCAATGCGCCGTAAGCCAGGCTGTGGGCTTTTTCAGGAACTTTCAGAACGATTTCGTACCTCGTCCAGTCGCTGGTTTTTCGAATAGGGCGGTTGCTCATATTGTCGAAACCCAGAGTCTCCGTGTAATCGTTTTCCTTGTCGATGCGCAACCAAAGTCCGGCCCAACCTTTTACATTCAAAGCCTTTACATAACCCGACATCCTGATTTTTTTCCCGCGGAAAGTATCGGCCAGGCAACTTTGCATGAGGGTACCAAAGCCTTTGGTTTTTTTGATGGATTTTATGCTTGCCACATTTTTTCCATTCGGTCCTGCGCCCGGGTCTATTCCCATTTCGTAACAATCCGACGCACTTCCGGCTTTGAACCAACCCCTGGGCAAATCAAAGGACAGAAAGGCAAAAGTGATCAAAACGAATAAGCTATTTGTTAGAATTTTTGGGATCATGGGTGTGTTGATTAGATGGGTAGTAAGTGTTAAAGAGTTGCCACATTTGCACCACATGTAAAAATACGAATTTACGGCATCAATTAAGTACTAATTGCTTCCTGTTGATTCTTGAAATATAAACTCAGTCTATATACTTCGCCCCCGAATCCAGAATATCGAATTCGATCGTATAATAAGCCAGAAGGATTCCGGTTGCAGCAGTCAGAATTTGTAAAAGAATTTCCTTTTTGCTGATTCGCTTCTTTCTGGTTAAATAAATTGTAAATATGAGCCATGTGCATGAACCCATGTACAGGACAAACACGAAGGAGGCAATTGCAAGCCAGACCAGAAGTTTAAATTTTAATAGACCACCCGATAATACAAGCACCGTACCTATCACCGGATAAAAACTCAAGACACGTGTAACAGCCAATGCTACGTTTCCGGATATTTGACTTTGATGAGGAACTGGAGCGTTGTGAGCCATGTGGATTATTTATCCAAATAACGTGTGGTTGGAGCATATTATTTCGGTATTCAGTTTTTATCTCGAATGGTTAAATCATAAACACGTATCACCTGAACACTTAGGACAACGTTCCAGATTGAAAGAGAAAGTGTAACTGAAAGAGAAAGAGTTGGAACACACAGACTGCAAGTCTGCGTGAACGGGATGTTTAATTATCTATTAAAAAACGCAACCCTCACCGCCGGAAACTCCGGTTAGGCAAGGAGTGCGCTTATTTGATCCAGACAGGTTGCGGGGACAACCCAAGGTGATCGGGTAGCGTTATGCAGCTTATAAACCCGTAAAATAATACAGGTATATATCGCTGTTAACGGTTTTCTTGATCCACAGTTCTTTCGAAGCCAGGCGTTGAATATTGTATATTACAGCATCGCCTTCAATGGTTATTTTAACGTCTTCATCATCGTTGAGAAATACCCATGTACCACTGGAAACTTTCCGGGTCGGGAATCCGAAAACGGAGCCCTCCACGGTTTGGGTAAGTGTTCCGTTGTTATAAACTACATAGGTATACACCGTTCCGTTCAGGTCTTGAGATACTCCGTTTTTTTCGTACTTGTTCAGGGTCCATGAGTTGGTAAATCGGTCTTTGCGCGAAAATACCGAAACTACAGGATCGTCATCGCCTTTCTTACAGGCAGGCATCACTGTGATAAATAAGAATGCGGACAATGAGGCAATCAGGATAAAGGGTTTTATTTTCATGTTCGTAGTGCGCAATGCTCTAACGTATTGCGCACCACAAAACTCAACCAAACAAAGCGCTGAGGTATTACGCGATTTGAGGGAAATGTTGTAGAATTCACGGGGGGGCTGTAACCGTTGGGTTAAGGATAGACGCTGTTTGGAGGGATTTAAATTGAGGTTAATCTATCAGATAAACGTTTCGCGCACTTGCTTAGTTGCCGTTTGCGGAACGATAAACTGTCAAGCTAATATAATGATAAAAGCGTAAAATAAATCTCGAACACAGCGATTAACCGGCAATTGAGCTAGTGCGCTGTTAACAGTAGAAGGATTCCCGAGACGTTTATTCCTTAAGTGTTCTGTGTAAACCTTATTTTATATTTTAGACTATCTCTCGATTGATATTCTTTCTCAATATACCAGGTCAAAAGATCTTTAAAAGTTAAGTCAGAAACATCTCTGTTTGCCTTATGGAAATTAGGTTTGTTAAGCTTGAGATTATTGAGGGTTAATAACTCTATTGTCTTAAGAGGTAGCCTTACGGACAATGTCGAAAGATTTAATAGAGCAATTTCTGCGTTGAATAACTCTCCTTCAGATAAGAAATGCTTATCATAGTCAAAGTCTCCGTGATTTAGTTCAAACCTCATAACAAACTTTGTTAGTAATTCATAATTGTCGTCACCAACTAGTCCGAGGTCGCCCTCAACACTTGTTTCGAGAGATTTTACTTTCTCAAGAGACTCTGATTCGAGGAATTTCTTAAACATTATGTAAGCGTGTCTGAGTTTTGTGAACTCTATTTCATTTACTTCCATTTTGTTTATTGAAGTATGTTTGACTATTACTGCTAACTTACTTATACACGAACTTATCACTTTCCATCCAAAAATATCTTGGCGCTAAATTTGTTCTTATTACGACTTGTCAGTCTACTTCACGCTAATAATATGCAGATAATATTCGCGCTTAGTTGATTACTGGATTGATTTTTTCTAATTCATCATTGTACTGTCGAATATAGATTTATCCACTCTATTCCAGTAATAGATCAAAGCCCTTTAGGAGGAACCTAATAACATAGTAACTTAATAACCAATTAACCTTGTTACAAAAGCTGATTCCTGTAATTCGGCAAAATCCCAAAATGCTTAAACGCCTTCTCCGTAGCTTCACGACCTCTGGGGGTACGCATCAAAAAGCCTTCCTGAATCAGGTAGGGTTCGTACACTTCTTCGATGGTTCCGTGTTCTTCGCCAATGGCGGTGGCTATGGTGGTAATGCCTACCGGTCCGCCTTTGAATTTTTCGATAATGGTGCGCAAGATCTTATTGTCCATTTCGTCGAGTCCTTCGGCATCTACATTCAACGCTGCAAGTGCATATTGGGCTATATCGAGCGTAATGGTACCGTCGCCTTTGATTTGTGCAAAATCGCGGGTACGGCGCAAGAGGGCGTTGCCGATCCGTGGTGTTCCACGGCTGCGGCGGGCTATCTCGGATGCGGCTTTGGGTTCGATGCGGGTTTGAATAATATCCGACGAGCGCTCAATGATTTTGTGCATCAGCTTTTGGTCGTAATATTCCAAACGGGCATTGATGCCAAAACGTGCACGTAAGGGCGAAGTAAGCAGACCCGAACGGGTAGTTGCGCCAATAAGGGTGAATGGATTTATTTCCAATTGTATGCTGCGGGCATTGGGTCCCGAGTCGATCATGATATCGATGCGGTAATCTTCCATAGCCGAATACAGAAACTCTTCAATCACCGGACTCAGGCGGTGGATTTCGTCGATAAACAATACATCGCCCGATTCGAGGTTGGTGAGCAATCCGGCCAGGTCGCCCGGCTTTTCCAATACCGGCCCCGATGTGGTTTTGATATTTGATCCCAGTTCGTTGGCAATAATATACGACAAGGTGGTTTTGCCCAGTCCCGGAGGACCGTGCAACAATACATGGTCGAGGGCTTCTTTACGCTGACGGGCAGCCTGCACAAATACGCGCAGGTTTTCAATGATTTTTTCCTGTCCGGTAAAATCTTCAAAAGTTTTTGGACGCAATACTTTTTCGAACTCGCGTTCGGTATTGTTCAGATTATCTTCTTCGGGATCGGTAATGGGATTTCGCACAGGACGAAGATAAGAATTCTTCTTTTCGCATGTCGGGAAGTTTGGCACACATATGCATTAATTTTTGTGAGCATTGAGCAACTCACGGACTGAAAGTGTGCGATAACAAGGAATAGAATAGCTCACGGACTGAAAGTCCGCGAGAACGGGCAAGATTAATTTTTGGGGGAATTGAACAGCTCACGGACTGCAAGTCCGCCTTTAGGTTTGTATCGTAACTAATACTTATTTTATTTTAAGAAAGTAAACAGCAGAGGTGAACTAAGCAAGTCCGAAGGTTTGTAGACCTATTTCTCGCATTAGTCCTCTGCTG
>JBAYIE010000036.1:0-16894 GCA_041665785.1 Bacteroidia bacterium
GGGAATGGTGATGATTTAGTCATCTTTCATCATCCCTCTTTTTGTTGTGGCTTAAAACCTGTTTTTTCTCTTTCCCTCAATATCAAATCCGTCTCGCACTCTCGAAATCTTGGAAAGGGGTGAGATTTTTCTTGACACCTACCGCTATTTGGCGTACAATTATATGAAAGGTTGATTAGTTCTTTGAAAACCAGCAAAAGATTTTAGGAAGAGTTGAGAAACCAAATTAGTTGGCTTTTCAGCCCTTCCTAAAACGTTCCTCCTCATGAATAATGGGTAGGTTCCATAGGAAAACCTTATATTAAAGCAAAGCTTCGTGCTTTCTCGCTTTGGTGGTTTCGAAAGAGATTATCAAGGACGCTTGTAAGGGATTCGCTCCTTTTTTATTTCATTCTCGAGTAGTCTTGAAGGATGATTAAAAAAGAATTGAATTTTGATTGGTCGGTTTTGTAAGGGTATCAACGATCCTTATTATCGCAAGGTTATAAGGAAGAAGATATTCTGTGATTGAACAAGAATGATGGCAACATTGTTCAAGTAAAGATCATTGATTATAGATACGTAAAAAGAAAGTCTTTTCTACGATTTATATTTAAACAATATTGATTATTCACGGGTCGCCATGACGCAAGTTGTGGTCGCCAGGGTAGAAATTCGATTATAAAGTCCGGTACAATTTAATCTTTTGTGCTAAAACTTTGTGGGCAGTCTTAAAAAATCTTATGGGACAGAGAAAGGTTTTAGTTGGGTACAAAAAGAGCCCCGCCTTGGCGGGGCTCTTTTTTTTGTCGTGAATTTCCATTGATTTGCTAATAAAAACTCAAAGGACTACATTGAAGCATATCTCTTTAATAAACCTCATTTATGCTTTGGACAATTTTCGTAATTCTTTTGGTGTTATGGGTGCTTGGATTGGTGAGTTCCTATACACTGGGTGGATATATCCATATTCTGCTTATTATAGCTGTTGTGGTTTTTTTGATAAGAGTAATTCAGGGACGCAAGCTTTAGCTTTGATCTGAAAGCGCTGAAACGCGCGCTTGATTTAATTTACATTATGTGTTAAAATAACATGATGTATTTTATAAATCATTCAAAATGAAAACAAAAAACAAAAACCTTTATTATATCCTTGGTGGAGTCGTGGTACTTGGCGTTGTTGCCCTGGTGGCAATGCAATTAAGGGGTTCATCATCATTACAGGGAAATTTTGGGGGAGTTCTTCCAGGAGGTAAGCCACCCAGATCTACCGTGGGCACGGCAAAACCTAATACTTTAACGCCTAATCCGGTAGCAACAAATTCGTCACCAAATGTTGTTGCAGATTTAAGAAAGCCACCTGTGGTTAATATTATAACTAATCCTTTACCTAGTGGACAGGCTCAACTTGGCGATAAATTTACGGTTGCTACTCTTATTTATCAAGGCGATTTGGCTTTAGATCATGTGGAAGTTTATGTTAATGAAAAAATGGTTAGTACACAAAAAATAAACCCTGTTAATCAACTTACTTATACCTATAACGTGGATCTGACCGCTCTAGTTGATGGTACATATTCGCTACGGGTTATAGCATATGACAATGTAGGGCATCATGCCGAAAAGAAAATTGCATTTACTGTGAAACATCCTGTCAAAAAAGAACTGCCTCCTCATTTAACGGTAGCCATACCTAATATGGTGGCTCCTAAAGTTAAGGGACCCGGAGTCATTGGGAGCATTGATGTTGATGCTAATAAAGAATTAGTTTTCCGGGTAAATTTGGATGTTGTTGGGATAGACACTGTTAAATATTATGTGGATTATGATGCTGTTAAAAATCCTGATCCTATCAATACGGTAACTTCTCCTCCAAATCCAGACTTTAATTGGGTATCACCTGTCTATGCATGGGCCAATCATGATGGAATCAAGACTTGGCACATTTATCCTAACGCTTTTAATCCTAATCCTCTTAAGGCTAAGTTTCCTCCTGAACAGCCAACACCTTTGGAGTGTTTTCCTGATCCTCATGCGGCTTCCTGTCCTCACACAATTAAGATTGAAGGCTTATCGAAAGGTAATGTATTGTTTGCCAAAGAGATAATTATTAATGTATGGGGTCCTCAAGTGTGGGGTGAAATGACACAGGGGGCAATTTATATTGATGTGCAAAGCATAAAGGATGTGCAGCAAGTGGCTGAAGGTACTTTATAGGCGCTTATATATTGTTATTTATGAATACAAAAAGCCCCCAAAAGAGGATCTTGAGGGGGGCTTTTTGTTGCTTATTTTTTCTTTTGGGTGTCGCTAAGAGGTAGCAGCATAAAGAAAGTCGTGCCTTTGTTTTCCGTTGATTCAAACCAAATTCTGCCGCCGGTGTGTTCCATGATTGATTTGACTATGTAGAGGCCCAGGCCCGTTCCTTCTTTATCTTGCTTTTTGGCGTTATCTGCGCGGAATAATTTGGTGAAGATCTGCTTTTGTTGTGCTTTGGGGATCCCGCAGCCGTAATCGGCAACCGATATAAAAATTGAGTCAGTGGTGTTTTTTTCACCATTCATAACTTTACCTTTTTTAGATAGCTTGATTTTGACTTCCACTTTGCCTTTTTCCGGTGTGTATTTTATGGCATTGGAAATAAGATTTTGAAAAATCATGCCGGCAAATTTTTGGTCAATATTCACTTTTGGCAGATTTGGAGCGTATTTTTCTTTGAGCACGATTTTCTTCTTTTTAATTAGCGGCTGCATTTCCTTAACAATTGTTTTAGAAATATTGCTGATATTTGTGGATTTCTGCTGTATCGTGAATGTTCCAAGCTCTAAACGTGAAACATTTAAAAGTGAGCTTATCAGCTCTACCATGCGCTGACTGCTATGATAAATCTGTTCCAGATATTTTTTTTGTTTCTGATTTAACTTGCCGGCGTCACTCGCCAAAAGTAGCTCGGAATACCAGTTAATAACGGTAAGTGGACTTTTGAGTTGATGTGAAGTAAATGAGATAAATTCTGATTTAACCTGATCAATTTCCTCCAAGTTGGTAATATCTATTTCACTCACAATAAAGCCTGTCAATTTGCCGTTGGCTTCAATAATTGGAGCGATTGATAATTGGGCGATATATTGTTCCCCGTTTTTCTTCCTGTTGGTTATTTTGCTTGCAAATGGCTTTCTTTTGGTCTTGATTGTCTGCCACAATTTTTCATAAAACGATTGGTTCATCAGGCCTCCCCAAAGACGGGGTGTATTTCCCAAAATTTCCTGAATGCTATAGCCGGTGATGCGCGCGCAAGCCTGGTTGGCATATAAGATGCGGCCGTTGATGTCGGTAATAACCGTATGAATAAGCGAATCATCAGCGGCGAGTTTGTAGATGTTTGTTTCTTTGGGTTGATTATTTTCCAGCTCCAGTGAGTCGAGCATTTTTTCGGACGCAAACTCGGGATAATTTTCCTCGAACATCATCCGGTTTTTTGGTATGCCAATTGCTGAAACCACTGAGGATATTTTGTTGATCATGCCTGCTGGCCCGGTGAAATACCAGAAAGAATTTTTGTCGATTTTTACATTTTTTTTAATGAAATTCTCATCAAGTGGTCCGATGTTTATGGAGATTTTTAGAAATTTGTGATTTTTAACTTTTTTCTGCAGTTTCAATACTTCCGGAATAAGGTGATTTTTTGCAGATTCGCTATAAATTAAATGAATTTTTGGAGCGTTTTTGATATTTAAACTATTGCGGATAACGCTTAAAAATGGTGCCACTCCAACGCCTCCAGTCACAAAAATGTGGTTTTTTGCTTTTGGCAGCAATGGGGCGATAAAAAAGCCAAATGGGCCGATAATTTCGACTGAAGATTTTAAAGGCATTTTAAGTAATGTTTTTTTAAAGCCGCTTTTTTCACCTCTGAAAATGATAACGATTGTGTCTTCTTTAGGGCTTGAAGCTATGGAAAAAGCTCTTCTGTTGCCCCGCGGATCGGGGTAAAGCAAATTATCAAGTTTTAACCAGATATATTGTCCGGCCTGAAATGAAAATTGGCCTTCGGTTATTTTCAGCTCTATTCTAAAAGTATTCTCTGCAACGCGATCACGCTGCAAAATTCGGGCTTGAAAAGTTTTTTTATTTGTTGCATATGACATTAACCGGTTAGGCTTCTGCTCGATAATGCTGAAAAGATTGTAGCAAAGTATCTTTGAATCTACAATAAATGGTGAGCGGTGGTTTATTTTTCATACAGAAATTGGCCGATTTTGACGTGGCCGGCTTTGATGGCTCCTGCGTATAGCATAAAATAAAATTCCCATTTTCTGTATTCTTTGTCGGATATTTGGACTTTGCCGGCTTTTTTTTGATTGGTTTAAGCGGTTTTTCCAGGCGTGTAACGTTGGAGGATAATGTGCTGAAAGGTCTTCAAACCCAGCATAATTTGGATCATCGGTTGGTTTGAAATGTTCCAAGATTGCAGATTCGATTTCTTGGCGTGGCGCCAATTCTCCATTTGGGAAAATATGTTTATTGACCCAGGGATTTTGGGCTACTTCGTTGTGAGGAGTGTAAAGTGAATGAACCAAAACGCGACCGCCTTTTTTTAAATTTGCATGTAAAATGCGCATAAATTCTTGATAGTTTTTATGTCCAACATGTTCCAGCACGCCAACTGCACTTATGGCATCAAAGCTTTTTTTAAAGCTGGCGGGCATATCTCTGTAATCTCCTTCAAATACTTCCACTTTTCCACCGTGTTTTTGTCTGATGTGTTCCGCCTGCTTGGAAGACAATGTAACGACAGTTGGTTTTGCACCGTATTCATCTGCCATAAATCGCGCTAATCCGCCCCATCCGCCGCCTACATCTAAAACTTTATATCCGGGTTTTAGGTGAAGTTTTTTGCAAATGTTATGCATTTTGATTATTTGAGCTTCATCAAGATTGTTCGTTTCTTCAAAACGCGCGCAGGTATATTGAAAATTCGGATCTAAAAATGCCTCATAAAATGCAGTAGGCAAGTCATAGTGTTCTTTAATAACTTTTTTGGAGCCTTCTTTATCCTGCAAATTTGCTATTCGTCTTCTAACTCTGCCAACAATGTCGTAAACGGGGGCGAGTTTTTGATAAATGCCGGATTCCAGAATTTTTATGATAACTTCGTCGATTGCCGGACTGTCCCATTTTTCTTCAATATAAGAGTCCCCAAGGCCCATGGAGCCTCTTAACAAAACGTTGCGATAGAATGAAGGGTCGCGGATTATAATGTCGGGGGCGGGGGATTGGACGGACGCGTCAAGACTGTCGCTGGAGTCGGTGGATCGGCCAAAAACGTCGGCGGATTCAACGGAACTGTCGGCTGATTTGCCATTAGCCATCGTTATTCCCGCGTCAGCCAGCAAATATCTGAGAGCTTTTTCGGCACTGCTGTTAAGAAATCCCGGGTTGGAGAGTGGGGTTGGAGGTGTTTCGTGTGTTTCTGATGGTTTCATTGAATGAATAAGTTTCTCCAGTGGCTTCATAATGAGCCAGTTCATTTAAGATAAATTCTTCTTCTTTCTTCTGTTCCTGGAATGAAATTGTTGAACGTGGTGCTGACATTTGATAAATTCAAGTGGTTACGAAATCGTTGTATCGTAACTATTGGGTATTGGTCAAGATTTTAGTCTTTCGCTGCTTGTTTTTCCCGCCAGGGGAAGTATGATTAGGGAAAATCGATGTAGTGTATTATGCGAATGTTTTTTATCCTTTATATTTTATTCTAAAACTATGGCGAAAAAAATTATCTTATTTATAATTTTATATTTTATCTATGTTCCGTTGCTCATGTTTTTGGGCGGACCATTGCTTGTTGGCATAACATCAAATTGGTTGATCATCTTCCCAATCTTTATTGTATTAATGGTAGTTCCTTTCATCGTGTTTTTTGCCACTTATAATCGTCCTTCAAAAAAACAAAGACAATTATTGCTTAATGGGAAGGACGCTCAGGCGGTCGTCACAAAAGTGGAGGATACCGGTG
Organism: Bacteroidia bacterium; assembly: GCA_041665785.1. Lineage (GTDB taxonomy): Bacteria > Bacteroidota > Bacteroidia > UKL13-3 > UKL13-3 > JBAYIE01. The sequence continues at coordinate 5,996 of JBAYIE010000036.1, forward strand.
TCACCGTTAATGGCATTTATTTTAATTTGCGACTTTCTCTTCAGATTAAACCTAAAGATGGTCAATCGTTTGAAGCGAAAACTGAATCTTTATTTTCCAGAGTTAACCTGCCTCGTCCGGGGGACGTGTTTGCTGTGAAATATGATCCAAATGATAAAAGTGAGGTAATGCTGCATAATGCGGCTACGGTGCAGAAAGCTGCGTAATGGCTGCATTTTAGATATTTAAGAATTTTTTTAAGATTATTTAATGTTTGTGTGGTAATGATGAATAATCAAATGACTTATTTTTAATTTCTTGAATTATGAAAAAAGAACTTATCCAATCGCTTACGGAAAATTTTGAATCTCACGCTCATCAAACCGAGCAGGGCGTGGAGTTTTGGTTTGCAAGGGACTTACAGCAATTACTTGGATATGAAAAATGGGATAATTTTTTGAATGTTATCTCTAAAGCAAAGACGGCATGTGAAATATCAAAGCACAATATTTCTGACCATTTTGCCGACGTCGGGAAAAAGGTTTCTATTGGTTCTGGAGCCGAAACTGACGTGCTTGACATTATGCTTACCAGATATGCCTGCTATCTCATCGCTCAAAATGGTGATCCAAGGAAAGAGCAAATTGCTTTTGCTCAAAACTATTTTGCCGTTCAGACTAGAAAGCTTGAGGTGATTGAGCAGAGGATAAAGGACTACGAAAGATTGTCGGCCAGACAAAAGCTGACTTTTTCCGAGAAAGAACTTTCGGAGCTTATTTTTGAAAAGACCGGTGATGACAAAAATTTTGCCATTATCAGAAGTAAGGGAGATGCTGCTTTGTTTGGAGGATATAATACGAGTGCAATGAAGAAAAAACTTGGAGTTTCCAGGTCTAAGCCTTTGGCAGATTTTCTTCCAACAATTACTATTAAAGCAAAAGATTTTGCGGCGGAAATAACTGTTTTTAATGCGAAAGATAAAGACCTGCAGACAGAAAAGCAAATTTCAAACGAGCATATTAAAAATAACCGGAGCGTTAGGGGCGTTTTGCTTGAACGTGGTATTAAACCCGAAGAATTGCCTCCGGACGAGGATGTAAAAAAGCTGGAAAGACGTTTAAAGAGCGATGATAAGAAAAGTTTAAAAAAGCCTCTAAAATAAAGGCTTTGATAGTTTTTTGGCTCCACAGGGATTGATGCTGTTCTGGAATATATTAGGGCAGCGAAGTACTTAATGAATGTTAACTAAGTTCATGATATTCATCGAAGGCGGAACTTCTGGCTTGACTTATTGACCAATAAATTGTATCATAAGCTTCCTGTTTTTGTCCGGGATATCTAATTCTGAATGTTCATGCGTGCATTAGTTAAACTACCCGAAGTCGCACAAAGGTTTTTTGAACCAGCTGATTGGAGGAATGATCCATATTCGCTTCTTGATCCGGTGAGGGAAACTGATGCAAAAGTATTTGCGCTTCATAGAGAAACTGGAGAAAAAATTAGACGTACGATTAAAGGAGGCCCAAAAAAAGAATATATGCAAGCTAGAGGTCTTGGAGCTTATGAAGTTGCTTTTAACCTTAAAAAAGGTGCTCTATCAAATATTATTGATCTTTATAGAAATAAAACAGGGTTGGCTGCGGTTTCTGTAATAGATGCTGGCTGCGGTGAAGGGCGTGCGACTGAGCAAATGTTTGTTCTTGATGCAGTTGATGAAAATGAAAGTATTGGTATAACAATTCATGAGCCAAATAGCAGTCGATCGAAAATTGCAGAAGTCAACATTGCTGAAATTAAGCCCAAAAAAGAAGGTGGTAATATGAAACGATTTGATTTATTTACCTGTTCGTATGGAGCACTGACTTATCATCCTATGAATCGCATTGTAAATGATTGCAATGATTTTGCTTTTGCTTTACTGCAAGCAATAAATTTTGTTAAGGATGGTGGATTGATTTTCTCCAAATCTTTTTCTTATATGAATATAAGTAGCTCTGATTTTATAAGTATGGGGATTTTGGAATTAGCTCCTGAACATAACCAATTTACCTATTTTAATTATAATCCAGCTTGTGTATTAAGGGTAGTGCGTCGTCCTTCACCCAGAGAAATATTAAAACTGTTGAGAGTTGAAGATTCAAAAGAATATTCAATGTTTTGATCGGCTGATCTTTAGAGTTATATATTCGGCTCTTTCTTTGTAAGTTCTTTTATCTGGCATACAAAAGAATAATTTTTTAAATTATATATCAAAAAAGCCCTTAAAATAAAGGCTTTAATAATTTTATGGCTCCCCCGATTGGGCTCGAACCAATGACCTACCGGTTACACTTATCCTTATGTTTCCATAAAGCGTGGACTATATCTTCACCATGTCGCCAAAGGGTTGGAATGACGATTTTAGGTGCGTTGGTATCTAGTCTCTACGGCGCTCCTCGCACTGTGCGAGGTTCCCACGGTATTGGCATGTTCGCTTGCGCGAATTTAGCTTTCACCGTTATCCCAACGAGTTTCAATCTGGCTTTAACCAGAAAGCTGCGTGTAATTTTTTAGTGTGTTCACAGCCGGTTGCTCTACCACTGAGCTACAGGGGAATGCCTGATTTTCAATAGCTTTCATGTGTCGCGAAAGCGTGTATTTTAAAAGCTTCTTTTTGGGAAGCACGAGCTACTATAGCTAAGCCGAAAAGTTTTTTCAATGCGAATTTATTTTTTGACCAATTTCCAGATTTCGCGGCCGACGATTTGGTCGGGGCGGTCGTAAACCAGGGTTGGGCGCTGGAACATGCGTAATCCTTCTCTTTGGGCCAGTTGATCAGGAATCAGCGGTTCCGTGTCATAGCCAAGGCGTGGGATTATTTCAGACAGGCCTTCAATAAAATGGAATTTCTGGTGATCACGATAAACCGGCACACTGATCACAATTGGCGTTCCTGGTTTGATGATTTTGCCGACTGCCTTCAAAAAGCCAAAAATAAGGGCCTTAATATTGTCGAAGGTTTTTTCTACATTCTCGGGGATTGGCATCTTGCTCACCGGCGGGCCCAGATAAGACTCGGTAACAATGGCGTCGATTTTTGCGGGAAGGTCTCTGGCGATTAGTTGTGTTGCGTCTTGAACGAAAAGGCTGGCAGAAGGGAATTGTGCGCGGTTTGGTCCACTTTGCAGCTGTTTAACGTATTCAATATTAGTTTGCGATTTTTCGATGACGACAGGTTCAATATCGGAACCGATGACATTAAAACCCATATTAAGGGCTTCGGTCAGCACTGTTCCAATTCCGCAGAAGGGATCGTAGATGGTTTTTGGCGGGGTCTGGTTTTGAGATGGATCAGAGCTAACTCCACTTAAATTCAGCATGATCTGGCACAATTTTGGTGGCAACATTCCAAGTCTGGGGTCGCGCGCGGGACGGTCGTAATCGCGCTTGCTGTAGCCTTCAAAATCTTGGAGTGCTTTGGTTTCGGCAAGGTAAAATTGGGTGCGGCCTTCAATTACTACAAGTTCAACGCCTTCCTGCAGGATTTTTTCTCCTTTAAGAGCGGCGTTTTCGGGATTGGTGAAGTTTTTGTTGATGAAACGGCTTTTAAAGCCAGCATCAACCAATTGGATTTTAACTTTTTTTAATGTTCTCCTTAAGAATTGGTCATGTCTTTGCTTTAGATTGTAGGCACTTATTCCATAAATTATTTTCGATGTAACACCTTCAAACTTTTCCTGAATATGGTTGGCTAAAGCATGAGCGATAGTGTCCTTTTGAGAAGAGGGGATTTCCTCAAAGATTTCGGCAATTTTAATGGTCCCGCCCAGGCGGTTTAGGATTGCCTGAAAATCGAAAGGGGATTCGGAAGGGGATGCCGAAGGAGTGGCGGAAGGGGCAGAATCGGCTTTCGCTTCCGTTGAAAATTTCGGATCTAACTTGGCAATCAGCGCCTCGTTATTCGTCTCTAAAATATTTTCCTCTTTTAGAAATTGAGCGAGTTCCGCGATTGAGAGCAGATGTTTTCGGCCTAAGATAAAAGCGTATTTATTCATGAGCTATATCATTACACTTTTTATTTAAAAAGCAATGCAGAATACTAATTTCACAAATTTGCAAAATGGCGGTCAGCAGCATGGGGTTTCGCATCTTTTGCCGCGTCCGGTTGGGGCAAAAACCTTTTGGCTTTGGCTTTTGATGGTCGTTATTTCAGTAATGATTGCCTTTGGTTTTGGCTATTTCTTTGGGCGATATGAGCAGATCCAGATCAATAAATCTCTGCTAAAAATCATTCCTGATATTAATTGCGGAGTGCGTCAACCTTAAGTATGACCATGAGCTTGTTTTAAAAATGGCGTCTTTATATAGTGGCCCTGATTTTTAATTTTTAATTCGATAAACTATGGCAATGTCATTAAATCGGGCTCAGTTGATTGGAAATTTGACGCGTGATCCTGAACTTCGTCAAATTCCCGGTGGTCAAACTGTTGCGACTTTTTCGATCGCGACAAATTTTAGCTGGACTGATTCAAGTGGTCAAAAACAGGATAAAACAGAGTTTCACAATATTACAGCATGGAGAAAATTGGCTGAAATCGTTGGTCAATTTATGAAAAAGGGGAGCAAGGTTTATGTAGAAGGCCGCATCCAGACTCGTGATTGGGAAGGTGAAGATGGCGTAAAGCGTTATCGTACAGAAATTGTTGCCGACAACGTAATCATGCTTGATCGTAAAGGTGCCGGTACAGGTGAAGGCGGCGAAGCTCCAGCTTTTAGTGGCGGTTTCCGTAAATCCGGATCAGTAAAATCAGCAGAACCTCAGGCTAATTCCGAAGTTTCCGAGGTTTCCGAATCTCAGGCTGCTCCTGCGGAAGAAGTTGCAATCGACGATTTGCCATTCTAACCTCAACCTCAAAGGTTGCCCGCAGTTGTGCGCGCGCACAGATCAATTTTGAACTGTGTCCCTAAATCCACATAGAAAAAGAGCGTCACCTTAAGTTTAAAGATGACGCTCTCTGTCTCCCTGATCTCACCTTACTTGCATAAAGTAGACCAGAAAGTCTTGTAACAGGAGCCCGACATGTTTCCTGGTACCGCCTTTCGGTGTGCCGAAAAGCTTTCTCCCTACCATTCTTTGGTGTTTTATTTTGTGACGATTTTCACCATCGTCTTTTTTGTATTTTTGTGTTTTTGATTTTCTCCCGGCAATTAAGCGAGAAGAAGATTTGTTTTTGGTAAGTTTGTTTTTGATTTTTACCTTCCGGCGGTGAATCGATTTGAATCGCCTACAGGAGGCTACTTTTTGGTGAGACATTAGTCGGATGTCTGCATCGAAAAGTAGGGAGAAGAAGGTTCTGAGAGTCCGTGCGGTCAACTGTGCTGCGTGTTAAGTGTTGCTGCGAAAGATTGCGCACTTTATTTTCAGCCACTTCTTTTCGCTACTTTTGCGATGACTTTCTAGTTTTTAAGGATCGGGAAATCTTTAAATTATAACATTTTTTCATAGGTTTTACAATCCACATAGAGCCAAATTCACAGGAAAACGCCCTCACCCCCTTATCTTTTTTGAATATTTTGATAGAATGCGGACGTTCACGCATGAAGTGCCTATTTTTATGAGGCCATGGGCCGAGTGCGAAGCGTCCGGGTTTCCCGGCGCTGAGCTTATAAACAGTAGTGGAGCGAATTCCATATTTAAAGTCCGTTTAGCTTATGGCAAAGCCAATAAATCCATCTTATAAAGGCAAACTGGTGCTGATTTCCGGCCCTTCCGGGGTTGGAAAAGGCACGGTGATCAGTGCTCTAAAAAAGCAATATTCGCAGTTTGTTTATCCGATTTCGGAAACAACCCGTCAGATTCGTCCAGGTGAAAAGGATGGCGAGGTTTACCATTTTATAAGCAAGGAAGCTTTTCTGCAGGCCAAAGCCGCCGGTGACTTTTTAGAGGTGGCAACGGTTCATCAGGATAATTATTATGGAACGCTCAAAAAACCAATTATGGATGCGCTGGAAGCCGGTCGTGTGGTAGTGCGTGAGGTTGATATGCAGGGGTTTTTGTCGATTAAAGCCGTTATTCCTGCGGAAAATTTAGTGTCGATTTTTTTGGAGGCCGAGAATATGGAGGAGCTTCAGAAAAGAATTGCCCACAGAGGCCAATTACCCGCAGAGGAACTGGCGCGCCGCATGGAAAGTGCCAGCAAGGAGCTGGCGATTGCGCACATGTATGATTACCGCGCAAAAAGCCTGGAAAACCAGATTGATCGTTGCGTGGCCGACGTCGAAAAGATAATTTTGGACGAGGCTGAAAAAGGTGGGTTGCGGATTTAGGGGGTGGAGGTACAGAAGCGGAAGGCTCAGGGGATTTGCTGAATCAATTGTAATACTTCCGGACGTTGGTCTTTGGTTTGCATGATTGCTTGCTGTGAGACTCTGTCATTTCTCTTTAAAAGTTCATTCCATGCTTGGAGTGAAAGTTTGCCATCTTCGGCAAGAATTCCAACTATATGAGCATCTTGATCAAACGGGTCCAGGGTATAATCTTTCACAAGTTTTACTTGTAATTCAGGGCTAAAATTCGGGTTCCAACTGCGAATTGCACGAACAGTGCCTTCTCCTGCTAATAAGCCTCCTAAAGCTAGATCTTCATTTTTGAATTTATAGGCAAGGTCGCCATCGTGTGTATTTGTTAATATGGCTTGAAGGCGTTCTTTGCCGGTTCCACCAACGAAATATAAACTTGCAGTATCAGGAATAGCTCTTTTTATGGCGCAACGGACTTTTGCCAAGACTCTTACTCTGATATCGACTACTTCTTTGCCAAACGCTAGTGGATAGGTTTTTTCTCGATGTTGATCTCTGTCTCCTTCGTTCCACTCTGTTTTCCATTCACAATCAACACTTGCCCCACTAATGGCTTCTCCCATCAGAGCCGCTCTAACATCAGCTAAAGTGTCGTCTTGATAGACTTCTAATGTGAGGTCGCTAAGGGATTGTCCAAAAGCTTCATCATTAATAATCTTATCAACCAATTCTTTGTCATCAAAATTCAATATTTGTTCAGGGGGAAATTTACTCATATGTACTTTGTTAAAGGAGGGGTGATCGTAACAAAAACGTAATGCAAATGCAAAAAGATATGCGAGTGGACTTGATGAAACAGCTTTCTTTGGGTAAGATCGTTTTGCTCGACTGCAAATTCGAGCACAAAATGAAAATTGACATACTGTCCAGAAAATTGTTCTCAAGTGTGCACGTGCACACTTTTACAGTCGAAAAATGGCTTACAGCAATGATTGTGGTATCATGATCGTGCGTTGGGGATTCGCCAAGTGGTAAGGCACCGCCCTCTGGAGGCGGCATCGGGGGTTCGAATCCCTCATCCCCAGCCAGAACGTACACCAAAATCGCGAAATTCCTTCCTCCCTATGGATAGGAAAAAACAAAAGTCAGTGTTTGACATTAACGTCGATGGATTAATAAATTAATGTAATGCTTTAGATTTATGAACAAAATTATTCTACAGAAATTGAACAAAAAAAGACTTTTAGGGCTAGCTATCTTGGTAGGCTTGTTGATATTGGTGGCGGTTATATCGCTTACATATTCCAAAAAAGATACAACTAATACAACGATAGTTTGGAAACAATCCAATACGGGATTAACTACCCTTTCCGTAAATACGATTGCCGCTGACACAAACAATCAATCGATTCTGTATGCCGGAACAGATACAGGAATTTTTAAGAGTATAGATAAAGGTGAAAGTTGGACTGCTATGAATAATGGTTTTGGTAATCCGACTCCTGATATCCAAAAAATACTCCTCGCCACCACCAATATTAAAGCGGTTTTCGCTTTGAGTACGGCAGGCGACTTGTTTGAGACGCTGGACGGAGGAAACAATTGGAGTTTGCGCGGAATAAGGATAAAAGATTTCGCGTTAAAACTACACTCTTCAGAATCACCATTTGAAAAAATTTATATTCTTTTAGATGATTATGCAGATCTAACAAGGGAAATAGGTAGCCCTATAATTTATTCTATAAGTACAGGAATTGGATTTTTAAATAAGCCTTCAGAAAAAACTCGAACAGAAATTAACTCATTCTATGAAGATCTTTATAAAAATCAAGACGAAATTAATAAACGCAACGGAGGAGAAAGCAAAATTATAAGTAAATTTATTGTAGACACCGGTTCGCGAGAAGATACTGTTAATGCCACAAAGATAGATTTTCTAAAAGAGAAAGAAGAAATTCTTGCTCTTTTGCCACAGAATTCTGATTTTACATGGCTTCAAACAAATAGGACGGTTTATTTCTGCCTTTATAACTTTAAAGGCTGTGAAGGAGATATTGAGAAAGAAAAAATAAATGCCCATGGCTTTAACCTACGTTATGGAGCAGTAACGTCGTATTCACAAAGCGGCATATCTCACATTTACATTAATCCAGGTAATTTTGTAGGCAGATCCGATAAATTATTAATACTACCATGCTTAGAATTAGGAAGTGGCCAATGGATACTCAATGATTCACTCAGCAAATTAGGAGTAATACCAACACATATTTTTGTTTATTCTAAAAATAATTATATCAAATCTTCAGAATGTTATGACAAATCAGAGATAAAAAATAAGGTAGGAAGGGATTACCTTGAGGATGTAATTTTCGCGGTCGCTGATATTGAAATCGCTGATTTTCAAGGATATTATACAAAGCTTTTAATCAGCAAAGATAATGCCCAAACTTGGAAAGTGTTTGAAGGAAATTTGCCAATTTCAGAAGAATCCATGTTCGTAACTAAAACTGACCTTGGATATAATGTTTATATCACAACGGATGATAACGGAATTTTCAAGACATCAATTTCTTCCCAAGAACTTTATTCTAGTTAAATCATTATGCCTCTTACCTACAACGAGCAATTAATTACCATTCAATTGGAAAATGCCATAAAAGAGATGTATGATTTTCTTTTGGCTTTGGGAAGTCCTAATGCAATCAATTTAAACGATGAAAAAATATATGCAGAACATTATGCTAAAATAGGAAAGTTGAGTATAAAAGTACGTGCAGAAGGGTACAAAGGATATGAGCACAAAAATCCGCATAAAACACTTGGTGAATTTTTGAAGTCCGGTAAAATCAACGATTTTGTTCTGAAATTTTATTCAAAACCAGTTTTCAAGAGAGAGATCATCAAAAAGCCAATAGCATTGAAGGCGATAGACGGCATAATAAAACGAAGTATTAAAATCGTGAGCGTTTTCAAAAAGAGCCAGAACAGGTAAAAACTGACCAAAAGGTACTAGACCCGACCAGTCAGCCAATACGGGCAGTTTGATTAGGGTTCTATTATTCTCAGAGCAAGCATGTTAACACCTATAGATGTACATTATTTGGTTGGGCTGCTTTCACGAAATATTGAAGGGGCCTTGGTTGATGTTATGCTAGGTGACATGGTTTATGATGTTGCAAAGAATGGGAAAAGAGACGTAGATATAACTGTGAAAGACAAGAGTGGAGTGATTACAGTATACAAGGGCATTGAAGTTAAGGCCTTCATAAAAGCAAAAAAGTTGAGACCTCTCTCATCAGACATTGTTGATGGGTTGATCCGGAAGCTTCAGGATATGCCTGAAATTACACATAAGGCGATTGTATCTGCTACTGGCTATACGGCAGGAGCTGTAAATAAGGCGAATTATCATGGAGTGAACTTGTATGAATTTAAAACATTTGAAGGTGACCTAGATGGTGATCACATTAAAATGACTTTTGGTGCTGAGAATAACCAGTTTATTAATAACGTCTACTACTGGATAGGCAACATTCAGCTCGTAATTAATCCGAAAGAAAGCCTCAGTGAGGATTTGGTAGAAAAAATAAAAAAAAGCAAGCAGTTTATTGGCCGAGATGGACACATACTCAAGAAATGTCCAACTCTTGATTTATTCTTGAAGAATATAAAAGACTATTCTTTAAATAAGATTATTCAGGATGAAACAATTGTGAAGCCACCCATTGGTACGCCATTTGTGGTTGATCAGATCATCACAACGCATGATCAGCCTTTAGTGTACATTGAAGGTGCAGATCCCGTCACAATTAAGGAAATACGTGTTACTGGCCGCGTAAATTCTGAGCAGAGGATATGCGTTCCACAATTTAAAGCATTATTCAGACAAGGCATGAAGGATCCTGACATTGTTAGTATGCTTTTTGAGGATGCTAACAGAAACTTACACGGTATTTCCATACCGAAGCATGGAAATATTATTTCAGCACTTCATGTTCCATTAAGTGACCGATTGAAAAACCAAATTCGCCAGCAGAAAATTTAAATCCAACATAAAATTAAACAGGAAACGCCACTATTGTGCCTCACGGCAAGAAACGGCAGGATGGGATCGGCCAAGGGTACTAGACCCACTTAGCCAGCCAACAGGTATACCAAAATTGCGAAATTCCTTTGTCCTCATAGTGAAGGCACGGCTTGAGAATTTTGGCTTTTTTGTTGTTAATTACTGTGGTGAATGATCAGAATTTCATCTGCGTTTTCCATTGGCTTATAATCATGGGTGTATCGATACATCTCGGTTCTAAAAGTTCCTAGCTTATAGGGGCCCTGTTTTTCCGGATTCTTAAGTTTATCAACAAAATCTGTTAGCGACTCTACATCTTTAATAATTATATCGGAATCTTTTTTTGATTTTTCGTTTATCTTCCAATCCTCAAACCAATCCTTTTTCGTGGCGTATAAAAATTTATCTGCTTTAAGTTCCAATCGTTCTAAAACTTTTAACAATAAGATGCCTTCTATAATGGTCCCGCAAAATCGGACAGAAAAATGGGGTATGCTAAGAGAGGTTTTTAACCCCAAAAATTATGCCAAAAGGTATACGGAAACAGTACGATGGAGCGTTCAAACTTAAAGTTA
>JBAYIE010000037.1:0-14634 GCA_041665785.1 Bacteroidia bacterium
CAGGAACAAAGATGCTTCTTCCAATATACACAATTATATCATCCACCGTAGCCTTGACGGAGGTGGACACAATTACATAATTACGAATTACAAAGTACAAATTACGAAGTACGAATTACCTAACCAGAGAACTCTCACTCAATAACTAATAACTAATAACTATTAACCATAAACTATCTCTCCACTTCAATCATAATCTCATCTAGTTTTTGCGCCAGAATCGGTAATACTTTTTGACTGATCAACTCCAGTCGGTTCTCATTATCTCCTTGTAAGATCAAGGTTTCTGCACGTAATAAGCGACCGCTTTGATGGTATAAATTGTAATGCAAGGTATAGGTGTGCTTGTATTTTTGAGTAGTCCATTCAATGGAGTTCTTATTGTTGGTATTGATTTCAAATTGCGTGAGGAAGAGGATATATTTTGCGTGGTGTTTTTTATACAGGTATTTAAATACTTCATCCGATTGAATGCTTCCCAGCATTACCGCAGTATCGTTTACCCAAAAGCGTTGTTCTTTGGTTTTTTTGTTCCAGGTCTTAACCAGTGCATCGGCTTCGGCATCTTGCGGACCATCATCGGGAGCCACTTTGGTTTGATCGGGTGAACGGGAGTATAAGGTGTATCGTGTAGCCGCATAAATGCGACGCAAATCCTCTTCTCCGTTTAAACTGGTCGACCTTTTTAAACTGATGGCGTTGAAATGCGCAAGCAGTTGATGATAAATATTCAGCTCCATCTTGTTGGTTAATTCAGCACCTACCTGCCGTTCATTCATTTTAGACGAACGGGCAATGTCCTGATCGGCATCGCTGAAATACATCATTCCCTGAAAAGGCACAATCAAAACACCGGGAGCAGGTTGTGACGTATCTTTCGGTTCATCGTTTTCCTGAGCAAGAATTGGAAAAGGTAAACCGATGCATATCCAAAGGAGTATCCACAATTTTTTCATGGAAATGAAGATAAGAAATAGAGCAGGAACAGATATCCACAAATTTTTTATGCCTGTTCGAAACTCAGGATCATTGCTTAAATTTGATAAAACTGCATGTATGAAAATCCGCAGCGCTACTGTAACCGATATCCCTGATATTACAGCGATATACAACGATGCTTTGGTGAATACCACTGCAACATTTGATACAGAAGAAAAGAATGTTGAAGATCGTTTACACTGGTTTGAACAACACGGTGAAAAATACCCTGTGATCGTTGCCACTGAAAAGGATCAGGTTGTTGGGTGGGCGAGTTTGAGTCGCTGGAGCGACAAATGTGCATACGATGATACTGCCGAAATTTCTATTTATGTGCATCGTGATTTTCGCGGGAAGGGTATCGGAAAATTGCTGTTGCAGGAAGTTATGGAGTATGGCCGAAAAGGAGGACTTCATTGCGTTTTGTCCCGTATCACTTCCGGAAACGATGCCAGCATTCATATGCACGAATTGGCCGGTTTTGAGCATGTTGGAGTATTGAAAGAAGTGGGCAGAAAATTTGATCGACTGCTCGATGTTTATATGATGCAATTTATTTACCGATGAAAAAAGATATACGCTGTGCCTGGCCGGGCAACGACGAACGCATGTTGCATTATCACGATCACGAATGGGGAGTGCCTGTTCACGATGATCAGCTTCATTTTGAATACATCATACTGGATGGTTTTCAGGCCGGATTGAGCTGGAAAACCATTTTGCATCGTCGCGAACATTTTCGTAAAGCATTTGCCGGATTTGATGTACAGAAAGTAGCCCGGTTTACACCTAAAAAAATTGAACAGTTGCTCCTGAATGAAGGCATCATTCGCAACCGGTTAAAAGTACAAGGAGCGGTAAAAAATGCGAAAGCTTTTATTCAGGTTCAAAAAGAATTCGGATCATTTGATGCGTATATCTGGCAATTTACCAAAGGAAAAATCATCGACTGCAAACCAGCTGCGATGAGCCATATTCCTTCAAGCAGTGTCGAAAGCGATGCCATGAGCAAAGATCTGAAACGAAGAGGATTTACCTTTGTGGGTACTACCATTTGTTATGCTTACATGCAAGCTGCAGGTATGGTGAATGATCATGTAATAGGATGCAAATTCAGGAAAAGGACTAAGCAGAATTCCCTTCGCTAAACAATGTTGTTAGAAAAAAATATTCTGCGTCTATTGAATTCTGCTTAAATGATTTTTCGGAAAATCATGCCAGGTCATGGTACCGGCCCCTTGTGTAATTTGTTTCCAGCTCAGTACAGGAAACTCTATAAGTGCTATCCCCGAAGTGGGTAAATGTTCGATAAACGAATTGCTTAAATAGCCAACCATACCTGTAAAAGAGGGGTTGTGTCCAATCAGGATAATTTGACTTTTGCTATCGTCTAAATGGCGGATAATATGGAGGATATCTGAAAGACCGGCTTCGTATAAGTCAGTTTCGCGCTGAATTTCAGCTGCATCTATTTTTATTTGTTTTGCAACCAGTTTGGCGGTATCCAGTGCTCTGCGTGCATTACTTGAAACAATTAAATCGGGTTTAAATTTCGACTTCAGAATACGCTTTCCCATTTCGGGAGCATCTTTCAGTCCACGCTCGTTCAGCGGTCTTTCAAAGTCGGTAATTCCGTCAAGATCCTGACTGGATTTGGCATGGCGCATGAGCAACAAGTGCTTCATATATATTCCGGTTTAAAAATTATTCCTCTTCACCCGGAGATGCATTCGGATCGTCGAATAACCCAAATTCATCCGCTTCATCATCGCTGATTTCGCCGGGAACTTCTTCGGTAACGGCCAGGTAATTCTTGGTGATTTCATCGAATTCAGAGTCTTCCACCAATCCAAAGCGTTGTACTTTGTCGTATTGTTTTGGAGCTAATCCAACCGATTTGGTACACACCGGATATTTAATGGCAGGATTGTCTTTCATGTCGATGCCGGACAATTCAAGATGCATGGTCCACATTTCCAGAAAATCATAAACATATATAATCTTCTGATGCGGATCGTCAATATAATCGTGCAAAGGTGATTTGCGCATGACAGGAATGCGTTTGGAAGAATCCTCTTCTTCATCGCTCATGTCTTCGAGCGTAATTTCCTGGCCTTTTTTCCAGGTATCGTTACTCATGTAAAAGGAAGCCATCTGTTTTTCGTCGAACGAAATAGAAGCCAGAATGGCTTTGTGCAGTTCTAAAAAGTTCTGCGTTGATTTAATTTCGATGACACGGATGATGTCTTCGTAATCTTCAAAAGTGAGTTTGAATTTATAAACTGCCATGTTGCAATAATAACTGCGACAAATTTAAGGTTTTGACTGAATCCAAAACAATTTATCGTAAAACCGTCACATTACCGGTTTGCGTATGCGTACTTTTATCCCATCCGGTATAGGTAATCAGGTAAACATAAGCATCTAAGGAAGCCGGATCTTTCAGAAACTGCGCATTAAAGGTTTCGTGTTTATCGTTGGTTTCGAAGACCAGTTGACCCCAGCGGTTAAAGAGTTTCAGGTTATATTCTTTCACAAACACAGGATGAGGAACCCATTGATCGTTCAACTGATCGTTATTGGGCGTAAATACGTTCGGAGTATATACAATCGGCTTTTGAATCAGCTCAATGGTATTGGAATTGCTGTAATAACCATAGCCTCCGGTTTCTTCAACAGCCTGTACAGAATAGAAATATAAACCGTTTTCGATATTGAGCTTATCATCGGTAAAGAGTGGATTGGCAGGGCTAATGGAAGCAATTTGTTCTACCATCAGATCCGGTTGAGTGCGGTAAATAAAATAATTTTGGGTTCCGCTGGTCCAATAAATATACGGGTTCCAGGCAAGATCATGTTCAAACGGACTGGATTGGCCCTTCAGTACCATTGAACAAGCTTCATCGCCGCTGGCTTTGTTTTCAATCGCGCAGGAATTAACCTGCCTGATTTTATAACAATAACTTTGTTTCATCACATCCACTTCCTCATCAACCAAAACTGAATCGGTGAATGCAGTTCGGATACGCGTTTCCTGACTGCCGTCTAAATGTGAGCGATAGATATTGAAACTTGAAAAATTGTCTTCTACCGATTTTTTCCAGCGAATCAGCAAGTGCTTATTGTCTTCTACGGTTACAGTGTAAATGGGAATATTGGGCGGGAAATCGGTTTCTTTTCGTATGGTACACTGGAATTCGCTGGTATCGCCATTGGTGCCGCAAACATTGACCGGGAAAATGGCGAAACAATAATTTTCCGTCTCGTGGTTGGGTAAAGATGTAGTTAAACTAAAAATGGAATCACCATAAAGATCCATCACTTTTGAAATTGCACCTGACGGGGATTTACGAATCAGGGTATAATGTGAAAAATACTTGGTAGTAGGAATCTGCCCCCAGTTGATCACCAACTCATCGCCACCCGGTTTGCGAATGCAGCGTATAGAAGGAGTTGAGTTTAACGGTGGCGGGAAAATGACTACCTGAACTATTGCGGTTACAGAACGAGGTGTAGGACATTGATTATCGAAAGCAAAAATCCGGAATTCAAGGGTATCTGTAATGGAGATATCGCTGCAAGCAGCATGAAAGGTAAAAGAATAAGCGCCCTTACCGGGTTGGGTTATTTTTTGCAAATCGATTACCCGTCCGGTTGAAAGCAAGGTTCCGGAGAAGGCCAGATTTACTGAATCCAGAGGCGATGCCGATAAAATAGAATCCCTGAAAGTCAGGGTATCAAAGGCATTCATGTAAACAATAGTATCGGCATTGAAATAAAAACCCTGACTGGTGGCAGTGTCCTCAAGGTAATTGGAACAAATCATGCGCGATGGTGCCGAAAGTGCATCGCAATCATCGCGGGTTACAAAATAGTAGCAATAATTTGTAACCAAATGATTCACGGCTGTTGAATCGTAGAGGGTGGTATCAGCTTGATTCAACTGTCTGAATAAAGTGAAACTACCCGATTCTACTTTTCTGAAAATGTGATAGGATTTAAGATTTTTGGTAGAGACGGGATCCAGGTTCCATTTTAATTTGACAACCGAATCGTTGATATGTTTAACACATTCAGGATAGGGTGCAAGAATAAATGGGAGTGGTTTTACCACAATACGAACACGTGCAATGCTAGTCAGCGGATTCGGACAATTGTCGTTGGTGGTGACTATATTCAGGGTAACTGTGTCGCCGGCATTGGTACACAAAACCGGCCAGATGACGCGAATGCGGTGGGTTGAGGCAGATAAAACAGTTTTGGTAACGTTGGCAAAATTGGGAAACTGTGCTAACAAATTTCCATTAAAACTGCTGACAATATTCAGGTTGCCCGGATCTTTTATATCCAGGGAAAAATGAAAGGTGTCTTTGGGAAATGCATACAGGATGGTATCTACAATGGTTTTGCCACCTACAATTAAGGTGTCTTTGATTACAGGAGGTGAACCACTGGTTTTCAAATCCATTTTGAACAAGGCATTGTTGCAATTGCTACTATTATTCACCCGGCTATGTGCTCCCGGGGTGGTTGGGAAATTGGAATCGCCACCACAACCTCCGCATACGCTTTGATACACCCGACCTTCTTTATCGAAACGGCTGGTACCTCCATCTACGTGATCGTTGCTGTTTGGACTTCCAAGAAAAGTTGCATATTCTACTGTGGCCAGGTTTGGTGAAAAAACAATTAAATAGAAATCGGAACCATCGGTTGTTTTATCGAATGCATCGTTGGTTACAAATAAATTATCTGTTGTAAATAAGTTAACGTTGAAGTTTTGAGAGTTTACGCGTCCGCCCCAACCCGAGAAATATACCCTGTTGCATATATCCACCAAAAAGGCTGAAGGCGAAAGGCTGGGGAAGCCTTGACCCATAACTCCAAAATTGGCTGATACCCTGACACTGTCGAGTCCCCGGTTGAAAGAAGTGATATAATGCCGCGTAAAATTATTGGTAGTTACATTCCCTTTGCTGGGAAGATTCCCTTCGGTTTGACCTGTTATAAATACATTGTAATTATTGTCCATTTGGATCAGGTAAGCCTGATCGTATTTGTTGGTTCCATAACAAATTGTTTTAATCAGCACTCCCGTATTGGTAATTCTAGCAACATAGGCATCTACATTTCCATGATGGGCAAATTCTCCGCTGGCCGGACCAATGGCCGGACTGGTAGTACCTCCGCACACATAGAGTGTGTTGAAATTATCGAGAGCAATTCCAAAAGCTGCATCAAAACCTGAACCTCCGATATACGATGAAAACAGAATATCCGATAAACCGGAATTGAGTTTAATGATACAACCATCCTGCAATCCTCCGTGTGTGGCCTGGAATGCACTGATCAATGGAAAGCCTTCGTTGGATTTGGAATAGGTTGAGCTAACTACATACACTGTTCCAATTGCATCCAGAATTATTTCTCCCCGAAAATAGTCACCGTAATTATAGGTCAGGGGATTGGTAAGGGGATCATAAAACTGTCCTGAAGGTACCGCTCCGGTTGTTCCATTCAAGCCGTCACTTTTGCTGCCGCCGATATAGGTAGAAGCCATTAAAGTTTTACCATCGGCAGATATTTTGCTGACGTAAATATCCGATTCCCCTTTGTTGCTTTGACTATATGCTCCTGCAGTAACCGGAAAATTCGTTGACCAGGTGGCACCCATGACATACAAATTACCGGCAACATCACAAACCATGCTATGTGGTCCTTCGTTGCTGGAGCCACCCAAATAGGTACAATACAAAAGATTTTTTCCATCGGGAGAGTATTTCAAAATGCCGGCATCACGCGCATATGCACCGCCCTGGCCCCCGGCCCATACTGTTTGAGCAGCTCCGGTTGTTACAGGATACCAATCGTTGTCGTGAACGGTTCCACCCGAAAATGCATTCCCACTAGTATCAAAAGTGGCTGTATACCCCCAATTGTCGGCAATGGATCCGCTGTAGGTTCCGAAAATAATCTCCGGATCTATAATCAGGGGATATGTATGATCGTAAGCCGCTACGTTAAACGATACCGTATTGTTTTGCAATTGGTAAGACGTTGCAATTCGATTCTTGGAAGAGATATCGGGCTGAAAGGAAACGGGTTGACTTTCGCGGATATTGACTACTGAAGTTTCGATGGTCAATTCTTCACGGTCGAGGTTCAGTTTATCCATACCCTCATACACCAACCGGATTTGATTGGGATTAGCAAATGCTTTGACTATAAAATTGAGCTTGATGCGCTTGTTCAGCGCCAGAATTTCAAGGTCGATACCATCGTAAATATTTTTCAGAACCACTTTGCCCCAGGCATAGCATTCCGATTTCCAACGGGCGGAGTTGTTTCCAATAAAGTAATTGTAGTATTCAGCAGAACGCTGATATTTGGCAATCTCCGGTTTCATGTTCGATCCTTCCAGTTGCATGCGGTAAGTATGAGATCGGATTACAGTACCGTATTTACGGTCATGATAAGCAGCAAAAACTGCACTCTCATCAACCAACGCATACGTAAGTGCATTTGCTGTGATAAATAAGGTTCCTCCGGGAATATTCGCTTTGAACAGAATCGGTTCATCCCACTGCCCCTTGTTTTCAATCAGCTTAACAGGATTTTTGCTGAGTTCATCTACCGGATTCACATAGGCTCCGGCCGGTTGAACAGAAAATAGCCAACCAAAACACAAACAGAGAATAATATGTATTTTTACCGTATTCAACTTACCTATACAAATTTAACCCAATCTGCGAGAAATGGGGAAGGGTTTAACCATTACAATCCCATGCTTCAGGGATTTAAGTATTAATTAAGACGTGAAAAAGAGGAAACTGGTTGTATTGACCGGCGCAGGAATTAGTGCCGAAAGCGGATTAAAGACCTTTCGCGACAGTGGAGGCTTGTGGGAAGGGTATAATGTATACGATGTGGCCACACATGAAGCCTGGCAGCGCAATCCGCAATTGGTGCTGGAATTTTACAATTTGCGCCGGAAAGGGGTACTCGAAGCTGAGCCGAATCATGCACACCGGATTTTAGCTCAATTGGAAGTAGAACTGGACGTTTGGATCATTACCCAAAATGTGGATAATCTGCACGAAAGGGCTGGTTCGTCGCGGGTATTGCATTTGCATGGAGAAATAACAAGGGCTCAAAGCACCGCCAACCCCCGTTTGATTTATCCGATTGAAGGATCTGAGTTGAAAATGGGCGACCAATGCGAACTGGGGTCACAATTGCGCCCGTTTATTGTATGGTTCGGAGAACAGGTTCCCATGATGGATCTGGCCTCAGCATGGGTTGAGGATGCCGATATTTTTGCCGTTATCGGAACCTCGTTGCAGGTATATCCGGCAGCCGGTTTGGTAAATCACGTGCCGTATGAAACACCGGTTTATCTGATTGATCCAGGTAATCCTGACGTAAGACCACGCGAAAATTTACATATCATTCGTGAACCTGCCGGAACAGGCGTTGAAAAATTAAGGCACCTTTTGATGCTTTTACGTACAGACGCGATTCATCGCGTCTCCTAAATCACGCGATTTATCGCGTCTATACGTATATTTGAAACAAGAAAAATTATGCGATACGAAAAACACATTTTTATTTGCGCCAATCAAAAAGCCGAAGGCAAATCATGTTGCGGCGAGGCAAGGGGATTGCAATTGATAGAACGTTTCAGGGAGGTATTAAACGAAAAAGGGCTTAAAGGAAAGGTGCGGGCAAACCGTGCCGGTTGTCTGGATGCCTGTAAACTGGGACCAACCGTGGTAATTTATCCCGATGGAACGTATTACGGACATGTGCAGCTGGAAGATGTAGAGAAGATCGTGGAAGAACATATACTCAACAACCGTATCGTAAAAGAAAACGAATTGTTATGGGACGAATCTGGCAAGGGTTGAGCCAATTTAAAGCGGTTATTGTATGCTTAGGATTGATGATCATATCAATGTTTGCACAAGCACAGATTCAGGGGAATGCAGGTGTGTACGACGAAGGATTCCGACCGCAGTTTAACGAAAAGGTAAATGCCGAAGATCAGGCGCGTGAGAATACACTGCGTATGAAACGTGAGCTAAAACTGAATCCGGATCAGGTTAAGCAGGTAGGACGAATTAATCTGCAATACGAAAAAGAATTTCAGGATCAACTGGCTAATTCGCCTAATATGACCGATTACGACAAAGCCATGCTGTATAAAATCCGCAAACAACAAATGGATGCGTTGAAGGAAGTATTGACAGAAGAACAATGGCAAGTTTTCAACAGCAAACGATTGCGCAATCCTGTCAATAAACCGTTACCTGCGGATCAGTAAATCTGAAAAGCCAATGTATGTTGGTACCGATACAGTTTAACTTAAGACTCCAGCAATACAGAAGTCATCGTTAAAGATCCGCCAATCGCTTTATCGTTAAAGAACTGAAGGCGGTCGCTTTTTTGTTGCACAGCTAAAATGCTGAGCAGGGGAAAATAATGTTCGGTAGTAGGAATAGCCAATGGTGCGGCTTTGCTTAAGTTGCGGTATTGAATGAGTGCAGCATGATCATGTGCTGTAATTTTCTGCTTAAAAATTGTATTCATTTCGTGTGCCCAGTCGAAACCGTATTCTGTATTCAGATCAAAAGTTTTACCCGGAAACTGCATCATGCCCAGATTGTGAACCATATTTCCGCTGCCTATGATCAATACGCCTTTTCTCCGAAGGCCTGCCAGTTCTTTGGCCAGATCGTAATGGTATTGTGCCCCCTGGGTATAATCCAGACTAAGCTGAATAACCGGGATTTGTGCATCAGGATACATTTTCATCAAGGGTACCCAGGTTCCGTGGTCCAGTCCCCATTTTTCATCCAGTTCTACCACCGTTTTATGCACTTCATTTTTTACTTTCAATGCAAGTGCCGGATCTCCGGGAGCCTTGTATTGCAGTTCATACATTTCGCGTGGAAATCCTCCAAAATCATGAATGGTTTTTGGAGAGCGCATTGCTGTAACCTGGGTTCCCTTTGTTTCCCAATGTGCCGAGATACATAAAATAGCTTGTGGTTTGGGAATGCGTTGAGCAATGGTATGCCATCCTTTTACAAATTCATTTTCTTCGATGGCATTGGTCGGGCTGCCATGTCCGATAAACAAAGCGGGCATTAATTCCGAAGCCGGCAGGGAATCAGTGAGTGTGTGAAGGGTATTCAAATTCATGGCAGTACCTGTTAATGGCAGAAAGGAAAGCAACCGAAGAAATTCTTTTCTTTGCATGGGTAAAAAAATACGAACGGATACGCTGTCAAATATAGCGGTTTAACTTATCTGAATGATTACTTCCAGGATTTCGTCAGTTAAAATGGCATCAAATTTATCTCCTGTTACAATTGTATTAATTGACTAGCTGCAACTATCCCAAAGGGAATTAGTTTAAGCCTTGATTATTCTGAAAAAGTTGATCAGACGATTGCCCCGCGAAAGGGGCAGTAACGGAAATCCCCTGAAGTTAATCGTACCCGATTACTTCAGGGATTGAAGTGAATGACCCGACCCCGCCATACAAAACAAGGGAGCGGACCATGATTTATTTAAGAAGCAAAGCATGAACCGCTCCAGTAGTTTTGGCAGGCGGGGATTCGCCCAAATTAAAAGTATTTGTTTGGTGAAAGTCTCAATATTCGATATTGGATATGCAGTTCGCATGTTTTAAACTGTTTTGACCATTCATTCCTGATGAGGATTAGTACAAATCGGTCAAAAATCCATTAACCTTGTATAACGATTATTGAATACTTATGGCGACACGCAAAGAACATGATTTTCTTGGTGAACTGGAGATTCCCAACGAATTGTATTATGGGATTCAAACCTACCGGGCAAAAGAGAATTTTAATATAACGGGCATACCTATTTCAAACGAACCACATTTTATACGTGCCCTCGGTTACGTTAAAAAGGCTGCAGCACTGGCCAATCGCGATTGCGGTGTGTTGGATGCTAAACTGGCGGAGGCTATCAGTTTCGGTTGCGATCAGCTGATTGATCTCAAATGTGCTGATCAGTTTGTAAGCGATCTGATTCAGGGTGGAGCCGGTACCTCGTGCAATATGAACGCCAATGAGGTAATTGCCAATTACGGTTTGGAATACCTAGGTTTTAAAAAAGGGGAATACGATCACCTGCATCCCAATAACCATGTCAATTGTTCTCAATCCACCAACGATGCTTACCCTACGGCATTTCGCATAGCCTTGTATGCCAAAATGGATGAATACATCACACACCTGAAGAAGCTGGAAAAAGCATTTGCTGAGAAAGGAAAAGAATTCGACCGGGTTTTGAAAATGGGACGAACCCAATTACAGGATGCTGTACCCATGACGCTGGGACAAGAGTTTCATGCTTTTGCCACAACCATGGAGGAAGATGTAAATCGATTACGCGAAGCTCAACAATTGGTGCTGGAAGTCAATATGGGAGCCACAGCTATCGGTACGCGTGTTAATGCACCGGAAGGTTATGCTGAATTATGTGTAAAATACCTGGCCAAAGAAAGTGGTGTTCCGGTAACACTTGCACCCGATCTGATTGAGGCCACAGGCGATACGGGAGCTTATGTGCTGATCATGGGAACACTCAAGCGCAACGCTATAAAAATCTCCAAAATCTGCAACGATCTGCGCTTACTGAGTTCAGGTCCGCGTACCGGTTTCAACGAAATCAATTTACCTCCGCGTCAGCCCGGAAGTTCAATTATGCCGGGTAAGGTAAATCCGGTGATTCCTGAAGTGGTAAATCAAACCTGTTATTATGTAATTGGTCAGGATTTAACGGTTACGATGGCCGCCGAGGCAGGACAATTGCAATTGAATGTGATGGAACCCATCATTGCCTTTTCGTTGTTTACTTCGTTTGAATATTTGGGAAATGCAATTGATACCTTAGTTGATAAGTGTATAAAGGGCATTACGGCCAATGCCGATCATGCACGCGAAATGGTGATGAACAGCATTGGTATTGTTACCCAACTGAGTCCGATGTTTGGATATGAAGTAACAGCCAACATTGCCGGTGAGGCTTTGCAAACCGGAAAGAGCGTGCACGATATTGTGGTGGTTGAGCGCAAATTGATTACGCAGGAAAAATGGGATGAAATTTTTTCGATTGAAAACCTGATTCATCCGAAATTCATCAACAAATAACAACCCGATTCATTACGGGTTTATTGGGAATGGTTCTTTCGTATGTTGTTCAACAAAAACGCCAAACCCATTACCAGCAAACATCCAACGGCATTGAGCCACAGGAAGGAGACCACATCGGCGATGTAAAGAGCAATCACACATAATTCGCTGACAATGGCTGCATAAAAAACAGCATGGCCGCGAATGGTTTTCATATAAAAGGCTACAACGAATATTCCGAGAATGGTACCATAAAATAAGGATCCCAAAATATTTACTGCTTCAATGAGACTACCCAGTTTAGAGGCGAACATGGCAGTGGCGATACAAAAAATTCCCCACCCCAGAATCATCCAGCGCGATGTGCGGTAATAATGCATCTCGCTCATATCGGGTACCCAACTGCGTTTGTATAAATCAACCACAGTAGAGGAGGCTAAAGAGTGCAGCGCTGCGGCTATACTTCCCCAGGCGGCCAGAAAAATTACAGCAATCAATAAACCGATCAATCCTTTCGGCAGATGATGCACAACAAAATACAGAAAGATATAATTCGTGTCGTTGGTATCGGCTGTTTTATCTGCCACTTTCATGAGTCGAATAGCCTCGGTACGCAGGTTGTTTTTCTGCACCTGCAGGTCTTTTAAATCCTGTGTGATGCTTTCCGATTCTTCCGATGAATGAATGAAGTTGGCTAAAGATATAGAACGTTCCCTGCTGAGGATATTTAACGAGTCGTTGGCATGGTTCAGTTGATCCAGTTCCATTCCGTAAGCACTTTGTTGCACCTTATCGAGTTGTTTTTGATTGAAGAACAGTGGAGATCCAACCAATAAATAAAAGGTAAACAGAATGGCTCCGATCAACAGAATAAAAAATTGCATCGGTACTTTTACGATCCCGTTCATTAGCAAACCTACTCTGCTTTCGCGGATGTTGCGCGCTGTAAGGTAGCGACCCACCTGACTTTGGTCGGTTCCAAAATACGAAAGCGCTAAAAAGAAACCACCGATCAAACCGCTCCAGATATTGTATTTATCTTTCCACCAGCTGGGATCGGTCACATCCAGACGGGTTTCGATAATATTGAGTTTTCCCATTTTGCCTGAGATCTTCAGCGCATCTTTAAAACCAATTCCTTCGGGCAACATATCCACCATCATCCAGGCGGCCAGAAACATGCCGGCAAAAACAATCATCAGCTGCTGCATCTGTGTATAAGCCACAGCTCTTGCACCACCAGCCATAGTGTACACAATCAACAAACCACCCATCACCAGATTGGTGATATAAATATTCCAGCCCATCAACGACGATAAAATGATAGATGGTGCGTAAATACTGATTCCTGTAGATAAGCCCCGCGAAATCAAAAATAAAAGAGCCGTAAAGGTGCGCGTTTTGTGGTCGAAGCGTTGTTCCAGAAATTCATATGCAGTAAACACTTTGAGTTTGTGAAACATGGGCACAAAGGTGATGCACAAAACCACCATGGCTAAAGGCAATCCAAAGTAATACTGAACAAAGCGCATCCCATCGGTATAGGCTTGTCCGGGTGCCGAAAGAAAAGTGATGGCACTTGCCTGCGTACCCATTACTGATAACAGAATGAGCAAGCCACCCATGGAGTTATTGCTTTTGATATAAGAATCGAGACTGGGCTCATGCCGGCTTTTGTAAACGCCGTATGCGATCACAGAAAACAAGGTGAGCAGTAAAACTATCCAATCTTGTATACTCATGCAAACTGTTGGGTTAATGCATAAAACAATACAATCTCAACCAGCAGCATAAGCAATACTACTATATAAGCGCGCGTCATGGAAGAATCATTCGGATCGGTAGACATGTGGTAGTCAAATCTATTCCATTGACGCGAAATTGCAAAAATGGTGGCATTGTAAATTGTTTTCATCCTTTCTAAATGGATCTTGTTGATGAAATTAAAGATCGTTTAAAGCCAGTTTGTTTATAAATTAATTGGATGAAGCCGATGTGCTTCTCATCGAATTACTATTTAATGGAGTGAGGTTTATTTCTGCCAGAATCCGGTATAACAATAGAAAGGTAGAAAGGTTTTTTTACCATCTTTTTATCCTTAATTCCTCTGAAAGTTTTGTTAAAATCAGATAAAAACAAATTTCTGTCATATTGTTAACCTTTGATTCAGTTTAACTTTGTAGCTGAAATAAGAACATGAAACAATTGTTCATCAGTTTTCTCCTGATCATCATGACGCTGCATTTTAGCGGAACGGTAATCTTTGTGTCCTGGTTTAAATGGAATCAGGAGAGCATAACGGCGTTGTTTTGCGTTAATAAAGATAAACCCGAAATAAAATGTGAAGGGAAATGTTACATGCAAAAGCAGGTAAAGGAAGTAGAGCAGGAGCAATCGCGCAAAGAGCAAACCGGTAACGAACAAATTCAATTGGTTTATTTATCATCCGATCCATTCAGATTGGACAAAAATGCAGTATTGAATA